>NZ_JASCQG010000001.1 GCF_030005555.1 Empedobacter sedimenti
AAATATGGTAAGGTCAAAAATCCTAATGATTTTCCTACATTTCAAATTAATCAAAATAATAATACAATAATATTAAATAAAAACTATACTTTTAAATGTTCCTAACAAGGGGAAGATTACAATAGCTAAAATCATTAATTTTGGGATTAGAAGGCTCTCTAAAATTATAATCCTTATTTACTATTCTGTTAACTCCACATTTATCAAAATATGATGTTACTTCGATTGGTATAGAAACAATCATATATTCATATGAATTTTCTTTTATAATACTATCAAAGTTTGCATATTCATAAGTAGATTTTACAAAATTGTCTTTCAATTGATGAGTAATAGTAGATTCAATCTTCTTAGTAAAATTATTGATGGAATAATTTGTTTCAATAATATTATTTTTATCTAAATAATTATACTCTTTTGTATAAAATAGAGTATCATTTTTATAGTACTCAACTTTGTTTACTAAAGAATCAATTATAGTGTAAGTGTATAATTCTTTATAAATATTGTTAGGTGAATTATTATAACTACTAATAATTTCTTTTAATAATTTAGATTTTTTTTTGTCTGATGAATTTGTAGAATCATCATCATTGTTACAAGCTATAAAGATCAAACTAATTGTTGTAACTCCTAAAGAGTAAATAATTTTCTTCATTTTTATGTTTTAGAATTTTGACTAAACTATTAATTATCTCTAATGATTATTCTTATATATTTATTAAAAATTTAAGAACTATAGTTAATTATTTTTTATTTTAATTCAATATTTTTGATTTATACATAAAAAAATGTAAAATAATTAACTAATATGTTAAATTACCTAAAAGTTGATTCTGAATTTTTAAATCAAGAGAGAAATATTTCTGTTTGGATTCCAGAACGTTTTAAAAATGAAAGTTTACCTGTTTTGTATCTATTGGATGGCGGAATTGATGAGAAATTTAAACCAATAGCAAAACTAATTGATGAGTTAATTAAATCAAATCGTATTCAACCATTGATGATTGTAGGAATTGAAAATATCAATCGAAATTTTGATTTTACAAGAAATACAAATGTTTCGAAAGATAAAAAATGGGTTCCAGAATATGGAAATGCAGAGAATTTTGAGAAATTTATTGTGTTAGATTTACTTCCTCATATTTCGAAAAATTACAAGACAAATAACTCGAAAACTATTGTTGGTGAGTCTTTAGGTGGATTATTGGTAATGGATATATTGTTTTATTTTCCTCATTATTTTGATTCTTATATCGCAATTGATCCTTCGCTTTGGTGGAATAATCACGAATTATTTGATTCTTATTTTGAAAAATTTGATTTTAATTTGTTAGAAAATAAAAAGATTTGGATTACAAGTTCCAAAACAGTCTCAATTTCAAAGTTTACAGATCAATTTGTAGAGAAATTACAAGGAAAAGATAACTTGAAATTCAATTGGAATTATTTACATGATTCTTCTCAAAATCATTTCACAATTTTTAATTCATCAATAGAATCAGCCTTAATATGGACGTTTGAGTAATATTTTTTTGAATGATTCATCTTACTTCAATAGGTTTCTACAACAACTTTGTCTAAATTTGCAAATCTTTTTAAAAAGAATTAATGCAGTATTTAGAACTACTTTTAATCGGAATTTTCACAGCTTTTATTGGATCGTCCATTCCTGGATTATTGAATATGACGGTGGTTAAAATCGGGAAACAAGAAGGAATAAAAAGTGCATACACTTTTATGTCTGGAACAGCGGTTACGATTGCAATTCAGGTGTATTTAGCTATTTTTTTAGCGAAATTCATTGATTTTAATGAAGATGTTACCAAAATTTTCAGAGAAGTTGGTTTAGCAGTTTTTGTAATGATAACAATTTATTTTCTGTTTTTTGCATCGAATCAAGATCAGAAAAAAAAGAAAAGAAAAGAGTTGGAAATAGGTAAAGATAAGCAGAAAAATAAATTTGTTTATGGATTATTGTTATCTGCATTAAATGTTTTTCCGTTGCCATTTTATGTGTTTTTAAGCGCAACTTTAGTTTCGTATAATGTTACCGTTTTTGGTCAACCTAATAGTTCTGTTTTTGCTTTAGGAGTTGTTATAGGTTCGATGATTATTTTTGGTCTATATCTGAAATTTTTTAACTCAAAATCAGAAGAAGAGTCTTTTATTTTAAAGAATATTAATTATGTAATTGGAGGAGTAACAAGTGCGATTTCTGTACTAACTATTTATCAACTTTTTCAATAGAAAATTAATTCAAATTTGGTTTTGGATGAGAATATTTAACCAAATATTCCATCACTTCATCACATTCTTTTCCTTCTAAAACGTAACTTAGTACATCTTCTGTTAATTCATCAATAATTTGAGGGTTAAACTCAAATTTTTTAGCCAAATCAAAACAAATCTTTTTTTCATTTTGATGAATTTTTAAATCAACAACCATTAACAATACAGTATCATACAATAATGTCAAACGATCTGTAAATGTAGTAGGTAAAGAAAACTCTATCTTTGATTTGTCGTTCAGAATATAACTTACATCTTTTGCAGAAAGTTGATGATGTTTTGCAATATCTGAAATAACTTGAATTTCTTCTTCACTCAAATTACCATCACTTTTACCAATAATAAACAAATTTTTGATATGATTTAATTTATCAATTAATGTAAGATTATTTTTCATTTCGATTATTTTGATTGACCAAAAATACTTAAAAAATGACTACATTAACAACTCAAAACATATTTGAAGTGTCAGATTTTAAAACAGCAATAGATCAGGTTTACCATTTACAAGTTGAGAATAAAATAAATACGCGTAAGCTAACAGTTAATCAGCGAAAAGAATATTTAAGAAACTTAGAAAATGCAATTCTACAACATCGTTATGAAATTGAAGAAGCATTATTTTTGGACTTGCGAAAGTCTAAAGTTGAAGCAGATTCTACCGAAATATTTCCTGTTTTGACTGAAATTCGATTATTTAAAAAGAATTTGAATCGTTGGGTAAAAACAAAAGCTGTTCGTAACAACTTACTTTTTTTCGGTTCAAAAGCTAAAATTCAACCGGAAGCTTTAGGAAATTGTTTGATTATTTCGCCCTGGAATTATCCTTTTCAATTGTGTTTAGTGCATTTGATTGCTTGTATTTCGGCAGGGAATACAGCAATTCTTAAACCTTCAGAATTCTGTCCAAATGTTTCGAAAATTCTTGACAAAATTATTTCAGAAGTTTTTGAACAAAATCATGTCGCACTTATCGAAGGAGAAGTTGAGGAAACGACTTATTTGTTAACTAAAAAGTTTGATCATATTCATTTTACAGGTTCACCAAAAGTGGGTAAAATTGTGATGAAAGCAGGAGCAAAGCATCTTTCATCGGTGACGTTGGAGTTAGGAGGAAAGTCGCCTTTGATTATTGACGGAACAATTCCGATGCAAGAAGTGGTTGAAAAAGCAGTTTGGGGAAAATTGATAAATTTTGGTCAAACATGTATTGTGCCAGATTATATTTTGATTAAAGAAGAATTTCAAGAGCAATTTATAAATATGTTTATTGAACATATAGAAAAAGTCTTTGGAAAAAATCCAGCTCAATCGGATGATTTGACTAGAATTGTAAATCTTCAAAATTATCATCGATTAAAAAGTTTGATTGAAGATGCAATTAAAAATGGAGCAAATTGTCCTTTTGGAAATGAATATGATGAAGCTGAATTGTACATTAAACCAACTTTATTAACAGATGTTCCAATAGATGTAAAAATCAATGAGGAAGAAATATTTGGACCAATTTTTCCAATTTATACATTTAAAGAAAAACATGAAGTAGTTAGCTTTATAAATCAGAGAGAAAATCCTTTAGCATTATATATTTTTTCTAATAATTCTATTTTTATTGATGAAATTAAAAAACGAACTTCATCTGGATCTGTGGTAATTAACGAAATATTGGTGCAAATTTTACATCCAAATTTGCCTTTTGGAGGAATTAATAATTCTGGAATTGGAGCTTCAACAGGTTATGCAGGTTTTGTAGATTTTTCACATATGAAACCGATTTTAAAAGTCAATCGTTTTTTATCACCATCCAAGTTTCTCAATTATCCCTATAATTCTACAACTCAAAAGGTAATTGATTTTTTGATGAAATATTTTTAAATATCAGTTTAACGTTTTAATTTTATATTTGTTTTATACAACAATCAACGTTATTTTTGTAATTAAATCTTATAGAATTGTTATCAAAAAAGACAAAATACGGACTAAAAGCGATGGCTCATTTAGCCAGACAAGAAAGTAATAAGCCAGTTTTAATCGGTCAAATTTCTGAAACAGAGGTTATTCCGAAAAAATTTTTGGAGGCTATTTTATTGGATTTAAAAAAATTAGGTTTCGTTAATTCGAAACAAGGTAAAGGTGGTGGATATTATTTGGCGCGCGAAGCGAAAGATATTAGTTTAGCTTCTTTAATTCGTGTTTTAGAAGGTCCGATAGCGCTTTTGCCATGTGTAAGTAAAAACTACTACGAGAAATGTGATGATTGTCCTAACGAAGGTGTTTGCACATTAAATAAAGTGATGGTTGAATTGAGAGATTCGACCTTAGAGATTCTTGAAAATAAATCTTTAGAAAGTTTAAAATAAATCTTTAGCCTGAATTTTTTCAGGCTTTTTTATTGGTAAATTTTATAAAGACTTAGAGAAAAAGTATAACGCTATCAAATAAAATCTATCTAATTTCGGATATTTGTATTAGGATGAAAAATAAATCAATACAACAAGAGTTAAAAGAACTTTTAGAACAGCATTCTTTTTCTAAACATCGTTATTTATTAGCGATTAGTGGAGGAGTTGATAGCATGATTCTGTTAGATTTATTTCGTCAAACTGCTGCAAATTTTCAAGTGGCGCATTGTAATTTTCAGTTGCGTGGAGAAGATGCAAATGGTGATGAAATGTTTGTGCGAGAATATTGTGGAAAATATAATATTCCGTTTCATTCGGTTCGTTTTGATGTTGCGGCTTATCAGAAAACAGGAAATTATTCGGTCGAAATGGCTTGCCGAAATTTGCGTTATGAATGGTTTGAACAAGTTCAACAACAAAATCTTTTGGATATTTTGGTGACAGCACATCATTTGGATGATAATATCGAAACATTTTTGATTAATCTTTCTCGTGGAACAGGTTTGAAAGGTTTGGTCGGAATGCAAATTGATAATGGAAAAATCTTTCGTCCACTTTTGAATTTCACGAAAAATGATTTGTTGGAATATGCAAAATCAAATGAAATTAATTGGCGAGAAGATTATACGAATGCGACGGATGATTATACCAGAAATAAGATTCGTCATCACATTACGCCAATCCTAAAAGAGCTTCATCCGCAATTTGACGAGAATTTTTTGTCAAGTTTAAATCATATCAACGATAATTATCAAATTGTACAAAATAAAGTTGAAGAAATTAGAAGTAACTTATTTTCAGGAGATAATCCAATTGAAATTGAAATTTCAGCATTAAAAAAACTTCTACCATTAGAAACATTTTTACATTATTTGTTCGAAAAATATGGATTTTCGTCGAGCAAAGAAATTTTGAAATTTTTGGATGCAGATACGGGAAGTGAAATAAAATCAGCAACTTATCGATTAATTAAAAATCGAGAAAATTTGTTGTTGCAAAAAATAGAAGAAGAAAATGAAGATGAATTAACGATTTTTGATGAGTTAATTGAAATCAATTCGTTAAATTTGAAGTTCGTGAAATCGATAAATCCACACGAAAACGCTACTGAAATAGTAGACTTTACATCAATTTTGTTTCCGCTTAAACTTAGAAAAGTGAAAGAGGGAGATTTCTTTTATCCAATTGGAATGAAAGGTCAAAAGAAATTGTTGAGTAAGTTTATGAAAGATTTGAAACTTTCTAAGTTAGAAAAAGAGAAGGTTTGGTTGCTTTGTGACCAAAAAGATCAGATTATTTGGGTAGTAAATCATCGTTTGGATGAACGTTTCAAAACGACAGAAACAAGTAAAAACTTTTTAAACATTACAGTATGTTAAAGAAACTTTGGATACTTTTTTTGTTTCCAATTTTAGTCAACGCACAATTATTTAGTCCTGCAAAATGGTCAAGTTCGGTGAAGGAGGTTGGACAAAATGAGTTTGAAATCGAGGTAACAGGAAAAATTGATAAAGGTTGGCACCTTTATTCGATGAAACATCCTGATGGAGGAATTGGAATTCCGGCAAGTGCATCATTTAAACCAGCAGCAAATACAAAATTGGTTGGAGGTGTGCGTGAAGTTGGAAAACGTATAGATAAATACAGCCAAATTTTTGAACAAGATGAAAAATATTACGTAAATCAAGTAAAATTTGTTCAAAAAGTAAAAGTTTCGGGTGATAAATCAGTAAATGTTGCATATACTATCGAATTTCAGATGTGTGATGCTGAACGTTGTTTGCCGCCAGATGAAACAAGTGGAAGTGTAAAATTGACACCAACTGCAACAGATAAAGAAGAAGAAAAATCAGATGATAAAGCAGAGGAAGACTCCAAAATTGCTGTAGATTCTGCTACAGTAACTACAATTTCTCATGATTCTATTTCGCATGATACTATTAGTTCGTATGTTTCTGCTACTCAAGATACAATCAAGAAAGTAGATGATTCGTTATTAGCGGACAATGAAAAGAAAGATAATGGTTTATTGAAAATATTTTCTTTAGGATTTTTAGGAGGATTAGCAGCATTATTAATGCCTTGTATTTTCCCAATGATTCCTTTGACTGTAAGTATGTTTACGAAACAAAGTAAATCGAAAGGAGAAGGAGTAGGAAAAGCATTTATTTATGGTTTATCAATCATTGTTATTTATGTTGCATTAGGTTTATTGGCGACAGTTATTTTCGGACCATCTGTCTTGAATGAAATGTCAACAAATCCATGGGTGAATTTAGCATTCTTTATTGTGTTTATCATTTTTGCGATTTCATTCTTCGGAGCTTTCGAATTAACATTGCCAAGTAAATGGGTAAATGCAGCAGATAAAGGAGCAGATAAAGGTGGATTAATCGGAATTTTCTTTATGGCATTTACGTTAGCGTTAGTGTCATTCTCTTGTACAGGACCAATTATTGGTTCGTTATTAGTGCAAGCAACACAAGGAGGGAACTATTATTCGTTAATGGTAGGAATGTTCGGTTTCTCTTTAGCTTTAGCTATTCCATTTACATTATTTGCGATGTTCCCAGGATGGTTAAATTCGATGCCTAAATCTGGAGGATGGTTAAATACAATCAAAGTTTCTTTAGGATTTATTGAATTAGCTTTTGCCTTGAAGTTCTTATCAAATGCAGATTTAGTTTGGCAAATGAATTGGTTACCAAGAGAGATTTTCTTAGCATTTTGGATTGCAATTTTTATCTTCTTAGGATTGTATCTTTTAGGTAAATTTAGATTAGAATTAGATTCACCTGTGCAAACAATTGGCGTTTCGAGAATGTTATTTGCATTGGTTTCGATATCATTTGCTATATACATGATTCCAGGTTTATGGGGAGGTCCTTTAAAATTATTAAGTGGCTTAACACCTCCAATGACGTATTCTGAATCTCCACGTGGTTTCCACGAAGGAATGGGAGGAGGGCAAGCTACAGCTAAATTTGATGATCCAAATATGGTTGCAGGACCTCACGGAATTCCATCTTTCAAAGATTTTGATCAGGCAGCGGCTTATGCAACGAAAGTTGGAAAACCAATGTTGTTAGATTTCACAGGACATGCGTGTGCAAACTGTCGTAAAGTAGAAGAACGTGTTTGGAGCGACGAGCGTGTAAAGAAAATTTTGGCAGAAGATGTTGTTTTAGTTTCGTTATATGTTGACGAAGCAAAAGAATTACCAGAAGATCAAAAAGTATTTTCGAAAGCGCTAGGTCGTAATTTAAAAACTGTCGGAAACAAATGGACTTCTTTTGAGATTGAACATTTTAATGCCAATGCTCAACCTTATTATATTTTAGTTGATAAAGATTTGAATCGTTTCTCAAAACCTTTAGAAGCTGAGCTAGATGTAGAAGTTTACTTAAAATGGTTACAAGAAGGAATAGCAAAGTATAAAGCGAAATAAACAATTAATATATAAATTAAAACCTCTCAATTTGAGAGGTTTTTTTTGTTTTCATCTTTCATTTAAAATATAAAAGCGTGCTAACAGAGTTAACACGCTTTGTTCAATAAAAAAATAAAAATTTATTCCTGAAATAATAAATAATTTTCTTCGTCTAGTTTTTGATATCCAGCATCGTACACATAAAAAATTGTACCATTTTTGGAATCATTTACATTTGTAATGTAGTTAAAATCGAAATTTCTCAAATTCAGTTCTAATTTACTAACTGAACGCGAACCTTCTTCTAATAAAGTTTTTAGAATTCGATTATTTCTTCTAAGTCTGTTGTTGATGTTTCTAACAATCTCTACCTTATCACGGTTTAGATTATTGTTATAAGAATTACGACAGAAATCATTACAAAATTTCTTGTCCTTACGCCCAAATAGCGTTTGGTTACATTGTAGGCATGTATTCATAAGATTAGATTTAGGTATTGACGCAAATATAATAATAAATAATATTTTATTACAAAAAATTAATAACAATTATTTAACCCCGTGTTGTGCTTTGTATTACAGTTAATTATCATTCTAAAATTTTTACTAAAACAAATATGATTATTTTTGTTTAAAATTTATTGACTTTGTTTAAAAAAATTAAATTACCAGATCCTTTTATTCTTTGTTTATTTTTAGCAATTGTAATTGCATACTTGTTTCCTATGATAAGTTTGTGGAATTATAAATTGTTGTCACTTAATACAATAATTGATTTTGGTGTTATTTTAGTCTTCTTTTTTTACGGATTAAAGCTAAATTGGAAAGAAGTTTTTAAAGACTTATCCAATTGGAAAATGCATCTTCTTATTCAGTCGATTACATTCATTGTTTTTCCAATCATTGTATTAATTAGTTATCCAATAGTTAAATTTTATCCAATTTATTATACTTTATTTATTGCAATTTTTTATCTGGCAAGTCTACCAAGTACAGTTTCATCTTCGGTTGTTATGGTTTCTATAGCAAAAGGTAATATACCAAGTGCTATTTTTAATGCAAGTATTTCTGGTTTGATAGGTATCGTTGTAACACCTTTGTGGATGAGTATTTTTTTATCTAAAGGAGGGGAAGATTTTGATTTACTCTCAACTTTTTTAGATTTGATACTGAAAATTATTCTTCCAGTAATTGTAGGAGCTATTTTGCAGCCTTATTTAGGTCATTTTTATAATAAGTACAAAAAGCAATTTGGTAATTTAGATAAGCTAACCATTATATTGATTGTTTACAATAGTTTTAGTCATACTTTTTTAGATGGATTATTCACTAAAATAGGTGTAATTCCTTTGATTGTAGTTTTCATAATTGTTGTTTTATTATTCTTTATAGTATTTAATTTATCTAAATGGATTGCTGTTAAGATGAATTTTAATAGAGAAGATGATATCACGATTCAGTTTTGTGCAACAAAAAAATCGCTTGTACACGGCTCGGTTATTGCAGCTGTTTTGTTTAGTGATAATATGGGCGTTTATTTAATTCCAATTATGCTGTATCACACTTTTCAGTTAATTTATGTTAGTTACATTGCCAACCAATATGCAAAAGAAGTGGAGTAAAATAGTTTTTTTGAGCTTATTTGTATTGTTTCAAGGGTTTTTATATGCTTTTTTATTTTCGAATGATAAGGTTATAGATTTTGTAATAAATCATTTAACTTTTCCTCTCTCTAATTTTATTTCCAAAATATCAGGTTCGGTACAATTTCCAATTGGCGAATTGTTTTATTTGGGATTATTATTCCTTTTTATTTGGTTGATTTTTAATTTATTAAAGAGTTTTCTAAAAAATCGCACTAAAGTCAATAATTATATTGTAAAACTTCTCATTGTTATCAACTGTTGTTATTTTGTTTACACGTTTGCTTGGGGCATTATGTATAAAAAAGAATCCTTAACATTTGATAAAAAAGAAATAAATATTGATCCAATGATTCTAAAAAGTATTTATTGCAACGAAATGGATAAAGCAATTTTTTATCGAAATAAAATTAGTCCATCTGAAGCTCGGCCTGTTCAATTTAAAACTAGCTTAGTTGATTATAACAAAGATTTTAAAGAATTGCAGTATGATTTGAAAGAGATAGCTTGGCTGAAAAATTATCGTTTTCTAGAGAAACCTCAATATAAATTATCGACAATTTCTATGATTCAAAATTATATTGGTATTTTAGGTTATTATAATCCATTTACTGTAGAGTCTAATCTAAATAAATATAACTCACCTCTTAAGCAATCATCTACAATGTTTCATGAGTATGGACATCAAATGGGATTTGCATCAGAAAGTGAAGCTAATTTTTTGTCCTATTATTTAGGAACTCAATCTAAGAATCCTGAAGTAAATTATTCGGTTTATTACAAAAGTATTTTTTCTTTGTTAGGTGCAATTTCAAAAACAGATTCTTATTTTGTGAAGATGGAATTAGATAATCTTGATACTAAAATAAAAGTAGATAGAAAGGCTGAAATTGAGTATTATAAAAAATATGAAGGTAAAACAAGTGAGGCTTTTAGTGAAGTAAACAATCAATTTCTGAAAGCGAATGATCAAGAAGGAACAATCAGTTATAATAAGTATGTAGAGTATATTTATTATTTATATCAACAAAAAAACGGAACTAGCAAATAGTTCCGTTTTGATTTTTATAATGTACAATTGTTATTGAATAACATATTTGTCACCCATATTAAGAGTTGATTTGATGATGTAATTTCCTTCAGAATTTTGCTCTGTTAATACCAAAATCGGATAATATTCTCCGCTTGGAATTAATTTTGTCAAATTAGTTGTAAAAACTGGTTTTTCAATTTTAGTATTACCAGTTATCGGAAGTACATCAACGTTTAACAATTCATAACCACTTACTTCTTTCAAATCCTTAATATCTTGATTAGAAAAATAAATCAAAAGCTTTAATTTATTTGTTGGCTTAGAATCTAAGTTTTGAATTGCATTGTTAATTCCTTCAATTTTGGCAGTTAATTTCTCATAATCTATTTCCATTTGCCAAATACCAACTAATTTTAATTTAGCATTTGCGTTAGAAATATCCAATTCACTACCAACAGTTGTGTATGTATTAGCTAAAGATGCGTCTAAACTTTCTTTAGAAACTACAACTTTTTCTGGTTCTGTAATAGTGATTGGTACAGGAACTTCAACTTTTTTATCAATAATAATTTCATTTGTTTCTAATGAAATTTTATTACTTAATATTTTATAATTAACAATATTACCTGTACTTTTTTCTTTTAAGAGTAAAACGGGTGTATAATTCCCTTGGTTTAATGTTTTTATATCCGAATCTTTGAAGTTGACAGCTACATTACTAAAACTAGTTCCGTTACCTTCAAGTGCTCCTAAATCTGCTCTAGTATTAATTTTGTTAGGTAGTTCGTACAAATTAACTGTAGAATTACTTGGTACAAAATATAAGTCTAAATATAAAAGATCGCTCGTTTTAGAAGTGTAATTTGTTAATTTGCTTCCGTTAATTTGGTAAATATTACTCGAAGGTTTGTTCGAGATTCTCCATAAACCATCAAAAGCATAATCTTTATTGATTGTGTTAGGTAAGTCAACAATGTTAATACTATCTTGCTGAGCAACAACAAAACTACTTGTAAAGATACTTGTGGTAAAAAACAGTTTTGTAAAAATATTCATAGGTTCTATTTTAAAAGGTTGTTCATTAACAAAAATATGAATTATTATTACATAAATCGCTTAAAATCGGATATTTTCCAAAAAAGTATACTTTTTTATTCTTTTCGTTTAAGTAGCTTTGCATTTAG
This sequence comes from Empedobacter sedimenti, assembly GCF_030005555.1. GTDB lineage: Bacteria > Bacteroidota > Bacteroidia > Flavobacteriales > Weeksellaceae > Empedobacter > Empedobacter sedimenti. Next base: position 11,984 of record NZ_JASCQG010000001.1, read on the forward strand.
AATTGAAAATAATGAAAATTACACCAAAAGAAACAGATCAATTTGATGATTTTGTACATAAAGATACAACCACGTTTGAAGAATTGACAGTCTTTGATCGTAATAATTTGGCACCAATTTCTATTAAAAATAAATTTGGTTTAATAGATAAGGATGGAAATGTAATTATTCCATTTGATTATGAAAAACTTGTGCTTACAACAGTTAATGCATATAGTGCACAAAAAAATGATAAATGGGGATTTATAACTAAGTCTAATCAAATTTTGATACCTTTTGAATATGAATTAACAAGCGATTTCATAGAGAATATTTGTGCTGTTAAAAAAGCTGGAAAATGGGGATTTATCGATTTATTAAATCAAACTATGATACCATTTGAATATGATGGTTGTACAGACTTTAAAGCTGGTTTAGCAGGAGTAGAGAAGGGTGGAAAATGGGGAATGATTGATAAAAATAACCAACTAGTGATTGATTATCAATACGAATACTTAACTCCAGTAGATCATAATTTTGCTACTTTTGGAGAGGCTACTTCTCTAAAAATAGAACGTCCAGATATTTTAGCGTATTTTCCATACTTTTTATCAAAAGAGAACAATTTGATGCACTTTGGTTTGATTTCTACCCAAAACGAGCGTGTTTTAGATCCAATTTCAGAATTACCGATTCTTGAAAGTTTCGAGAATCAACCAGTAATCAGACAAAATTATCAATTAGGTTATTTAAAAGATGGAAAAGAGTTTATAAAATTCGAGCAGTTTACAATTGATCCTTACGAAGAAAAAATATTGAAACAAATTGGTGTTATGAAATAAAAAAAAGAGCTTTTAAGAAAGCTCTTTTTTGTTTTTTAATTATAACTTGTATTGCATGTGTTCGTGATGTTCACTCATCAAAGTTTTTTCTCCAACAACAACAAAACCTTTCTTTTCGTATAATTTTTTTGCACTTGGATTATCAAAATCAACTAATAAACCTAAAGTATGATTCTGTTTGATTGCAATTTCTTCAATTAAAAAATCTAGAATTTTAGAACCAATTCCTTTACCTTGAAAATCTGGCGAAACAGCGATGGTATCAATATATATTTCACCCGCTTGTGTTTCGTCCTGAGGATTAATCGTTTTATTATACTCATTTCTCAAAACCTCTAAAACAGGTTTTCTCAATTCGTCCAATTTTCCTCCATCATAAAAAGTTGTTGCTCCAGCAACTTGTCCTTCAAATTCAACAACGTAAGTATTTTGAAAACTGTATTGATTATTTGTTTCTCTAAATAAATTCTCTAATAACGAAACGCCTTTTTCGTAATTATTTTCTCCAATAAAATCGTACACGATTTTATCCATTGCCAACATCATTAATCTTGCTACAGATGCGGCATCTTCTTTAGTTGCTTGTCTAAAATTTAACATAAAAAAATAGCCTTGAGATTTCTCAAGGCTAAGTTAGCAATTTTATTTCTAAAATTATTTTGCTTTTAATTTATCTAACGTGTTGTTGTATCCTTCTTTTGCATCTTTTGCAGCGTCTTGCGCAGCAGCTTTTGTATCTGCAGCAGCTTTGTTAACACCTTCTTTTACATCTTTAGATGCATCTTTGATGTCTTCTTTAGCTTTTGCAGCTTTTTCGTCTACTTTTTCAGCAGCATTGTTTACACCTTCTTTTACATCTTGTGCAGCATTGTTTACAGCAGCTTTAGCGCTTGTCCAAGCTGTATTTGCGTCATCATAAGCTTTTTGTGCAGCTTCTGTCGCAACTTTATCACCTTTAGCTTTCGCTTCGTCTAATGCTTTTTTAGCTTCATCTAATTTAGCTTTCGCTTCAGTTTCAGATAATGTAGTTGTTGTAGTTGTAGTCTCTGTTACAACAGCTGTAGAATCGTTTGCTAAAGAATCTACTGTTACATTAGTTTCAGTTGTTTTTGATGTTTCTTGTTTACAAGAAGTTGCAAATGATAATGAAGCAACTGCTACTAATACAAATAATTTTTTCATAGTCCGTTTTTTTTAATGTTTTAATACGTTTAGTTAATATACAATTTTGGTACCAAAATATTGTTAAATAATCTAGTTTTTATGCAAAAGTGTATTTATTAACGAATTATTATTGAAATTATTATGAATGAGTAGATTTTAACATCCTATCATTTCCAGATATATCTTTAATAATTTGAGTGTTAGGATATTTTTTCTCAAAAATCTGTTTAGTTTCTTCACCTAAGTATTGATTTATTTCGCAATAAATTGTTCCATTTTCTTTGAGATGTTTTTCAGCAAAATCAAATACTTTTTTATAAAAAATCAATGGATCATGATCTTCTACAAAAAGTGCTAAATGTGGCTCAAAATCAAGTACATTTTGATGCATTTCACTTTTTTCGAGATTTCTGATATAGGGAGGATTAGAAATAATAATGTCAAATTTTTCGTTCAATTCAAAATCTTGTAATAAATCTTGTTGAATAAAATGAACTGAAGCTGCTAAGTTTTTTGCATTGAGCTGGGCAATTTCTAACGCTTTTGATGATACGTCTAATGCAGAAACTTGTGCATTAGGAAATAATTTGGATAATGTAATAGGTATGCAACCCGTTCCTGTTCCTAAATCTATAATTGAAAGTTGTTGTTCTTTTGTGTGATCATTTTTTATCAGTTCGATTAATTCTTCCGTTTCGGGACGAGGAATTAAGGTGTTTTCGTTAACAAAGAAGAAATGATTGTAGAAAAATGCTTTTTGAGTAATATGTTGAATTGGTTTTCCTTTTTGTAATTCAGAAATATCATTTAAAATAGCTTCTGTATTTTGAATTGGAAGATCTGGTTTATACTTCAGATCAAGTTTATCTTCTAAATAAATTAAATAGATAGATTCAATTTCGTCCAATTCATAAATAGAACTCAATTGTTCAATGAAAATTTGCTTTAGTTCGGCTAAAGTCATTTTGTTAAATTTTTGTAAAGTTAGAATTTATTAGAAGAACCTGCACGATAGTTGTACTTTAAATCATCAAACCATAAAAAATCTATAGTATGAAAAAAATAGTAGCAAGTTTTGTTTTTTTAGGATTAGCACAGATTTCATTTGCACAAATTGAGGTTGATGGTAATAATAAGAAACAAACAATAGATTGTAGAGGACAAAATGTAGAAGTTGGAGGAAACGATAACAATGTTACTTTAAAAGGAAATTGTGGGAAAATTGAATTAATGGGATCCAACAATATTGTTACAGTAAATGGATTAACTTATGCAGATTTAGGAGGTAACAATAACAAGCTTTATTATTCGAAAGCATTAACAAAGAACGGAAAATTACCGCAAGAGATTGCCGGAAATGCAAATAGAATAATTAAAGTAAAATAATCTTTTCATTTATTATTTCTTTGATAGTAAGAATCTCTTTCATTTTTTAATTTTAGTGAAAGAGATTCTTTTTTTTGGATTAAATGATTAAACGTTTTTCAAATATAGTTTTGGTGTTTTGTAATTAGTTGAATATGATTAAATTGTAATCTTAACATTAATATAAATTAACACTAAATTATTTATGAAGAAAAATTACTTTCTACTAAGTATGGTTTTGCTTGGTATAAATTCTATTGCTCAGGAATATAAAATGCCTGTACAGAATGTAACATCTAAGCAACCTTCTCAACCTGGAAATGAACCAGTTTTTAGTACTGATGGTATCTTAACTACAATGTACCATTCTAAATGGAATCAATCAGGAATACCAGATCAATTAGATTTTAGCTTCTCTAACCAAGTTAAAAGTATTAAATCGCTCGTTTATTATCCTAGACAAACTGGAACAAATGGAAATTGGACGAGTGTTGAAATTTTATACTCAACCAAAGATGATCCAACTAATTTTAAAACAGCTACTGCAACAGCGTTAACTTGGGCTGCAGATGCAACATCAAAAAAGTTTGTGTTTGATAAAGAGATTGTTAATCCGGCTGTTATTAGTATAAAAGTAAATGCAGCCGTTGGAAATTTTTCTAATGCAGCGGAAGTTGAATTTTATTCATCTAATCAATTAGAGCCTGTAGCTGCAGAGTGTGTTATACCAACCGATGAGTTCTCTAATTTCAAAGATATTAAAGCTACTCCTTTGGTTACTGGATCATCCGCTTCAAATTTCCAAGCAGGAGAAAATATAGAAAAATCCTTTGATGGAGATTTTAAAACGCTATATCACTCAAATTACGGTTCTACAGCGGCTACATTTCCTATCTCTTTAGTATATGCTTTTGATGGTAACACACCTTTAGATTATTTGGTTTACTATCCTAGAAATGATGGAGGAGTTAATGGTTTATTAGGAAAGGTGAAAATTAGTTACAATACTGCTGCAAATCCTACTTATGTTGAATTATCAAGCCAAGATTTTGCACAGAGTATGGATGTAAGAAAAGTTACATTCGGTTCTCAAATAAAACCTGCCAGCATAAAACTCGAGATTTTAGATGGAAGAGGAAATTTTGCTAGTGTTGCAGAAATGGAGTTTTATACTAATAATACCAATAAATTTGATGCAAAGAAATACGCTACAATCTTTAAAGATGATTTATTTAGTGAACTTAATACAGGTGTTACACAACAAACAATAGACGGAATTACAACTTCACCTTTTGTAAAATCATTGGCTCAGTGTTTATTAAATAATAAATATAAAAAGGCAGATCGTGTAAATGAACATAAGCCATATAAGACAATTTCTTCAATAAATAAGGAGTATAAAATAGGTAACTTAAATGCATACGAAAATCCAACTGGTATTGTATTCGCAGCAAATAAAACAGCTGTAGTTGCAGTAAGTGGAATACCTACTGGTCAAAATGTTTACTTGCGTGTAAGAGATTATGCGAATGAGGCAGATGTATCAGATGTAACATATCCTTTAGTAAATGGAATCAATTCTATTGAAATGAAAAATAATGGATTAGGTTATGTGACATATTATTCGGATGTAAAAAACTTACCAAATATTAAATTAAATGTTATTTCCGGAACTGTGAACGGAGTGTATAATACTTATGCTACTACACCTGAAAAATGGAAAGAGATTATAGAGAACAATGTATATTCTAAAGTAGATATTGTAGGATACTATACACAACTTATTATTGATAAAATTCCAGTGAAACTTTACAATCCAGTTTCTCCACAAGCTCTTATTGATAAATATGATGCAATCTCTAAATCTGAGAGAGAGTTAATGGGATTCTATAAATACAATAAGGATATTAATACAAAACATTTAGTTTATACAGAGAATAAAGGAAATTGGTTTGCAGGTGGTATTGGTGCTCATCTTGATATTACTTGGGGAGCAGCAAATTCGACATCTCCTACTAATTTAGATGTTTGGGGAGTAGCGCACGAACTTGGGCACATTAACCAAATTCGTCCTGATATTAAATGGTTGGGCACAACAGAGGTTACGAATAATATTTATTCAGTTTGGGCTACCTACAATTTAATAAAACAAAGCGGTAATGTAAATTATTTAAGAGTTGAGTCTGAAACTGGTGATGCGACTAATTTCCCTAAAGTATCAGGAAATCGCTATGGTGAATTTATTAAACACACTTTAATTAATAAGAAGAGTTTTAATGATATTGAGAAAGATCCAAACTTCAGAAAATTAGTTCCTTTTTGGCAATTAAGTTTATATTATCAAGTTGCAGGAGCATCAAAAGGAGCTGCAACATTAGTTTTTGATAATGATATGTCTGACGAAACAAAAACACAAGCGCCGACACAAGTTACTGGTGTAGATTATGCACATTGGTTTGCATATACAGCCGAAAAAGCCCGTAACAGAGATTCATCTAAAACAACAGCAGGTCAAAATAATTTAAATTTTGCAAAAGATTTGGCAGATGCTGTTCAAGAAGATTTAACAGATTTCTTTACAAATATTGGATTTTTTACACCAGTTAATGTAGAAATTGATGATTACGGAAAATCAACTATTATTGTAACGCAAGAAATGATTGATGAAGCTAAAGCTTATATTAAATCAAAAAATTATCCAAAGCCAGTTTCTCCAGTTATGCATTATTTAAATTCATTTAATGTAAATAGTTACAAAGAGAAGTTGAAAGTTTCTGGAACAACAGGGATAGGTGCTACTTTAGTAACTAATGCTATTGGATCATTTTTGTCTGTAGAAACAGCAAAATGGCCAAATGCAGTTGCTTATGAAGTGTATAATGATAAAAATGAGTTAATTTCTGTGTCAGTTTTAGGGACTGGAGATGTTACACTAAAAAATACCTTAGTAGATTATCCTACAGGTGCAGTTAAAGTATATGCAATAGGTTTTGATGGTACTAAAATACTGGTGTATCCATCTGATTTAAGTACGAGTGATGTTAATTTAAATAATAACTTTAGCATTGTTCCAAATCCAATAAAGGATCAATCTGAGATTAAAATTACACTGAAAGATTCTAAAGGAATTTATGAGCTTAATGTGTATGACATTACTGGTAAAAAAATTTTGAGCTTAAAAGGTAATTTAAATGATTTAAACACAGCAATCAATTCTAAATTAAAATCTGCTACAAAAGGAGTGTATGTCGTTACAATCAACAATGATGTAGATAAATATACACAAAAGGTTATCAGACAATAACCAGAAAAACATTTATAAAACTAAAAAATCCCTTCTGTCTAGAAGGGATTTTTTTATCTAACTAATTCACTTTTTATGATAATATTTTTGATAATAGTTTCGTAGTAATAATACAAATCAGGATTTTCGTTCATTTGATTTTCAAGAACAATGATGCTGATATCACTTTTTGGTATGTAAATATTCATTGATGCAAAACCGTCACCCAAACCAGTATGACCAAAATAATTTACATTGTATTCTGATGCAACTCTAATATTGTATCCATAACCTTGTTTTTCACTCCCAAAAACGTTATGCTGAGAAAGTACCGTATTTTTAGTCATCAAATCATACATTTTTTTTGATAATATTTTGCCTTTGTGTAGCTTATTATTCCAAATAGCTAAATCTGCAATAGTCGTTACAACACCATCTGCAGGTGCATTTTCTTCCGTAATCATAGGTTGTTTCGGTGTAGAAAACTGATTATTATCGTTCATATAACCTTTTACTAATTTTGGATTATTGTTTTCTACATACAAACTTGTATTTTTCATTCCAAGAGATTTAAATAAAGCAGTTGCGACTTCTCTATAAGTTTTATGAGTAACTTTCTCGATGATTTTTCCTAATAGAATGTTAGATAAATTACCATATTTAAAATCTGTTCCAGGTCGGAAAAGTAAAGGATTTTCTACGTCTATAATTCCATGTGTATGATTCAGTAATTGATGAACAGTAACAGAATCCGCCCAAGCTTGCGAAAGATTTGGTAAATATTTTTTTATTGAAGAGTGTAAGTCAATTTTACCTTTTTCCACTTCTTTCAAAACCAGTACACTAGTCATTTGTTTTGTATTTGACATAATTTCGAAACGATCATCAAATTTTAGAGGAGTTTTAGTCTCTAAATAAGAAAAACCATGCGCCTTTTTGTAGATAATTTTATCTTTTTTCGTAATCAAAATGACTCCATTAAAAGGTCTTGGTTGAGTTTGTAAAATCATCGAATCAATTTTTGATTGATACGTTTGTTTTGATTGCGCTGTAGATTGAATAGAGAGAAACAATGTAAGTAAAGTGATGATACGGATTTGAATTGTCATAAAATAGATTGAATATTAGTGTGATATGATTTATTCAAAAGTAATAAATTTTGGATGTGTTTTTTATGAATTATTTAAAATTCTAGAAATGTCTATATCTTAAAAAAACTTACCTTTGTTCTCCGATGAAAAAAGATATTAATCAACTTGATCCGAAAGAATTTATTCTGATTAAAGGTGCAAAATTGCACAACTTAAAAAACATTGATTTAGCTATTCCGAAAAATAAATTAGTTGTAATTACCGGAATGTCTGGTTCTGGGAAATCGACTTTGGCTTTTGATACGTTGTATGCAGAAGGGCAGCGACGTTATGTCGAAAGTTTGTCGTCGTATGCACGTCAGTTTTTAGGGAAATTAGATAAGCCGCAAGTTGATTATATCAAAGGAATTGCACCTGCAATTGCGATTCAGCAAAAAGTAAATTCGACCAATCCACGCTCTACAGTTGGGACAACGACCGAAGTTTATGATTATCTAAAGTTGTTATATGCGCGTATCGGGAAAACTTACTCGCCAATAACTGGTGAACTAGTTCAGAAAGACTCGGTGACAGATGCGATAGATTATTTACAAACTTTTGCGGCAGATTCTAAATTTATTTTACAAATTAAATTGATTGTTCCGGAAGAACGTGTTTTTTCTGAACATTTAAATATACTTCAGCAACAGGGGTTTACCCGTTTAAGTGTTGATGGAAATCAAGTAAAAATTGAAGATCTTATTTCATTTAATTTTGAACCTCAACCAGAGAATGATGTCCATTTAATCATTGATCGAATTGCAATTCCATCCGAAGAAGTAGAATCTTTTTATCATCGTTTGGCTGATTCTATCGAGACGGCTTTTTTCGAAGGAAAAGGTGATATTTCACTTGTTAATACCGAAGATAATTCAATCAAATATTTCTCTAATAAATTTGAAGCAGATGGTTTAATTTTTAATGAACCAAATATTCATTTTTTTAGTTTCAATAATCCTTATGGAGCATGCCCAACTTGTGAAGGTTATGGAAAAGTAATCGGAGTTGAAGAAAATCTTGTTGTCCCAAATAAATCACTTTCAGTTTATGAAGATGCGGTTGTAGCTTGGAAAGGAGAGAAAATGGGTGAGTGGAAGGATTATTTTATCAAGCTTTCTCAAAATGTAAATTTTCCAATTCATAAACCTTATTTTGAATTAACTGAAGAACAAAAGGATTATTTGTGGCGAGGTGAAGGTGATTGGGAAGGATTGGATGGTTTTTTCAAGATGGTAGAAGAAAATACCTATAAAATTCAATATCGTGTAATGTTGTCACGTTATCGTGGTAAAACAACTTGTCCGACTTGTAAAGGAAAGCGTTTGCGTAAAGAAACAAATTACGTGAAAATTGCAGATAAATCGATTAATGAGTTGGTGGATTTACCTTTAAATGAGTTAAACGATTTCTTTTCGAATATAAAATTTAACGAATATGATCAGCAAATTGCAGGTCGAATTATTTACGAAATTAATTCTCGATTAACCTTTTTATTAGATGTAGGTTTGGAGTATTTGACTCTAAATCGTGCTTCAAATACACTTTCTGGTGGAGAATCGCAACGTATCAATTTAGCAACTTCGTTAGGAAGTAGTTTGGTTGGTTCTATGTATGTGTTAGATGAGCCTTCGATAGGTTTACATTCACGAGATACAGAGAAATTTATTACTATTTTACATCGTTTACGCGATTTAGGCAATACGGTAATTGTGGTAGAACATGATGAAGATATTATGAAAGCTGCAGATTATATCATTGATATTGGGCCAGAGGCTGGAACAAATGGAGGTGAAGTGGTTTTTGAAGGAACGTATGACGAATTGATGAAAGCCGAAACGTTGACCGCAAAATATCTGAATGGAGAAATGGAAATTGAGGTTCCGAAGAAACGTTTAAAATCGCCTAATTATTTAAAAATTATTGGAGCACGCGAAAATAATCTAAAAAATATAGATGTTAAGTTTCCTTTGAATCAACTAACTGTAATTACAGGAGTTTCAGGATCTGGGAAATCTACTTTGATGAAAGATATTTTAACGCCAGCTATTCAACGAAATTTTGAAATTTTTGGTAATAAAATTGGAGATTTTGATGATTTGGTTGGTGATATTCGACAATTGGAAGGAATTGAGCTTATCGATCAAAATCCGATTGGTAAATCTTCTCGTTCTAATCCTGTGACGTATGTAAAAGCTTACGATGATATCCGAAATTTATTTGCCAATCAAAAAGCAAGTAAAGTGATGGGATTTCAGCCCAAACATTTTTCGTTTAATGTTGATGGCGGACGTTGTGATACATGTAAAGGAGAAGGAACAATTACAATCGAAATGCAATTTATGGCTGATGTAGATTTGGTTTGTGAAGATTGTCATGGAGAGCGTTTTAAGAAAGAAATCTTAGAAGTTAAGTTCGAAGGAAAATCGATTTCAGATATTTTAAATCTTACGATTGACAATGCAATTGACTTTTTTGCAACACATAATCAAACTAAAATTGTAGAGAAATTAAAGCCTTTGCAAGACGTAGGTTTAGGTTATGTTAAATTAGGACAATCATCAAATACACTTTCTGGAGGAGAAGCTCAACGTATCAAATTAGCGTTTTTCTTGACAAAAGGAGAAACGAAGAACAAAACTCTGTTTATTTTTGATGAACCTTCCACTGGATTGCATTTTCACGATATTCAGAAGCTGATAAAAGCTTTACGCGCTTTGATTGATTTGGGACATTCGGTTTTTGTGATTGAGCACAATATGGATATCATAAAAGTTGCAGACTGGGTAATTGATCTTGGTCCGGAAGGAGGAAAGAAAGGAGGTTATTTGGTTGCAGAAGGAACTCCAGAAGATATTGTAAAAGTAAAAGAATCTTACACAGGAAAATTCTTGAAAGAAAAATTATAAAATGAAAGTCGTTCTTCGGAGCGACTTTTTTTGTGAATATTAAAACCAAAAAAGCTTTTCTGAAAAAGAAAAGCTTTTAAAAATGTTATAAAAAATGTAAAACATTGGCTAATCTACATGTAAAATGATATGTAAATAAGGTGTGCTTTATGTAAAAATTAAAGTTGAATGAACGAGAAACTCGTTCGCGAGGAGTATTATTTTCTCAAGTAAACGTTTCCGTATTTAGAAGAAAATTCTTGGCGAGGTTCTTTTCCAATATAAGCTGTAATAGCAGTGTGGAAATCCTCTGATTTAGTAGGTTTTACAGGTAAATCTAAATTTGTAAAAATCTTTCCATAAAAACATTCAGCATTTAGTTCGCCAATTTTTTTCTGATCTACAGTAGCGTCAACGCTTCCGTAAGTAGATTTAGCGATTAATGGACCATCAAATGTATTTACTTCAACAGTTCCGTAAGTAGATTCAATTTGTGTTTTTGTGTTACGTGGAACTTTGATTTCTAAAACAATATCGATCTGAACTCCAATGCTTGTTATATCAAACTTTGTTTTGTTTACCTTCTCATATTCTTGAAATTCTTTTTTAGATTTGAAAGTTATTTTATCATCACCCTTGTAAGCAACAACATGCTGAGGTAAATCTTTGTAATTGTTAACTTTTCCTTCAATCAGTTTTGTATTACCAGCTAAAGTTTGTTCGCTGATAACGAAATCTCCATTATTTTGATTATTATTAATATCTACTTTTCCAGAAATTTCAATTTCATTTTTATCCCAAGTTGTAATTTTTACAAGTTGCGGATAATCAAACTTTAAGGTTAATTCTTGTCCTTTTTGTGCTTGAAATTTTTTCTGTATTGATGTTTGAGCGAATAGACTCGCAGCAAACATTCCTATTACTAAAGTTAATGTTGTTCTCATAAAGCTCTTAAATATATTTTACCATAATCTGATCTAAAATTAAAATTGCTTCCACCACCATTCATTGTCGCAGTTAATTGATCGTTATATTTTATCATATCCGAGTTGGTTTGCATCTTAATTGGTAATTCTGGTGCAACTAAGATATCTCCATACGAAGTTGTTACTTTTATATTCGCATTTGCTTTTTTAGGAATTGTAACATCAACTGCTCCATAAATAGAAACTACAGAAAGAGGACCTTTTACATTTTGGTTGAAACGTGCATCAATACTTCCGTAAATACTGTTGATTGTCGCAGGACCAGAAATGTTTTCTAATACCAAATTATTGTAAGTTGCAGAAGCTTCCAACTCATTTTCGATATTTTTGAAATTGACTGAACCTCCAAACTGAGATTGATGTTCGTAAACAATTTTCACTCCACGAGGAACTAAAATTTTAATATTTGGAGGATTGATACGGCTTAATTGCTTAACGTCAATAACACCATTTTGTTCTTCAACATTAATTCCTAAACCAGTATTGTCAGCTAATCCCATTGCATTTATTGCACGTAATCCCTTTGCGCGTTCGTCTGTATTTTCTTTAGTTTTCTTAGCAGAGAATACAATTTCTTTACCATCGTAACCTTCTATAGTTACTCTACCCAAATCAATGTGCAATTTACCTTTGTTAACAGCTAATTTGTATGTTCCGTTATCATCAACAGTTGTTGTTTCTGTAGACTTAACAGACTTTTCTTGTGCTTGCAACGACATTGCTAATAACATTGTTGCGATAAACATTGTTTTCTTTATCATCATAAAAAGTATTTATTGTGAAACATTATTTTTTAATAAAACTGCGTAGGCTTCATCTTTTACAAACGGCATTGTTTGTGGGTCTAAAACCATTTCTTGTAATTTCTTTGTTAGTTGTGGAACAGTCTTGTTATTATCCATTTTGCCTATAATTCCGATCAATTCCATTTGAACCATAGGATCATCTTGCTGAAGAAAAACGTTTGTTAATTCTTCCGAAACTGTTGATTTTGGTGTCTTTTTAGCTAAAACTTCAATCGCATTTAATCGTACAATGGTATTATTGTCATTCAAAGCTTTTTGTTTTAATGCATCTAAGTCATTTCTGTTCAAAGCTTCGTATTCACCAAGTTTTGCAATAGCATCAATACGATTACTTGTAGATTGTTCATCATTCAGCGCTAATAAAACATCCTCTTTTACATTGTCTGTAATTATTTGATTAGTATTTAAATCGTTTTGTTTAGAGTTTTTAGATTCTTTAATTCTCGAAGCAACAATTGTTTCATTATTTTTAAATTCTTCGCTAGATTTTTCAAAAATAACAGGATTCTCCTTAATAGCTTCTGGTTTTACTTGAACTGATTTTTTTACAATTTCTTGTTGATTCACATTTAGATTTTGATCTGAATGTTGATTAAGGACAAAATATAAACCAGCACTTACAACAACCAAGGCACTCGCTGCAATAGACCAATAAGTTGTGATTGATCTTTTCGGAGTTTCAAGTACTTTGGTTTGTTGCGGAATATTAGCTTGTATTTTTTTCCACAATTCTGCCGAAGGCTCTTTATTTTCAAAAGCTTCTCGGTTGTTATCAATATATTTTTTTAATGGATCATTCATAATACATGGTTTGTTGTAAAATTTGAGCAATTTTTTGTTTTGCACGATGATATTTGCTCCTCACCGTTGTGTTACTTATTCCAAGCATATTAGCTATCTCTTCTTGCGGAATATTTTCGAAAAGAAATAAATTGACAATTGTTCTTGCATCAGCTGGTAAATTTTCAATAGCCTTTTGTATTTCGATTATTTTATCTTCTAATTCGTACTTCTCAATTAATAATTCTTCTCCATCATCTATTATTGATGCATTTTCTATATCGGTAAAATAAACTTTCTTTTTCCTTAAATGAGAAATTGATTTATTGATTGCTACACGCTTCAACCAAGCACCAAGTTGCTCAATATCTTGTAATTTTTGAATATCAGAAAAAATAGAAACAAAAATATCTTGTGTTAAATCTTCTGCTTCAGAAAGATCTACAACCAAACGATAGACCGAATTAAAAACCAATTTAGAATATCGATGATAAAATTGAGCATAACCCGTCTCAGCACCTTTTGCACAAAGGCTGACCAATTCTTTATCACTAAGAGAGTTAATTTCTGTTTTCAAGATTCTCAATGTTTCTGTTGTTTCTATAGAATAGACGCATTAAGTTATGCGATGTTGCACAAATATTTTACTAAATTTTAAATTATTTAGTAAATCTATTGATTGTCAGTGTTTTGAAGTATTGTTTTATTGAGGGATAAATGACATATAGACACAAAAAAGCCCCGAAGATAGTCGAGGCGCTAAAAAGTATTAATTATATAGTTTATTTTTTTGTATTCAAAAATCATTCAACAAAACGTTAGAATACAAAAAAAGGCGAGTTGCCCCACCTTGAATGTTCACACAACGGAATGATCCTTATTGTGAGTTCCTTTCAATACAAATATAGAGATAAAATATTTATATATGATTACGTGAAACCGTAATTGCGCAAATTATTTTTGATGTAATTTAATGCACAAAAGAAAATCATATGACTAAAAATATACTTGGATTGGATTTGGGAACCAACTCGATTGGTTGGGCTTTTGTTAAAGAAGGTCAAGATAATACAGAGCAAACTTCTATTGAAAAAATTGGTGTTCGAGTAAATCCTCTTACAACCGATGAACAAACTAATTTTGAAAAAGGTAAGCCTATTACAACTAATGCTGGTCGTACTTTATCTCGTTCGGCTCGACGAAATTTACAACGTTTTAAATTACGTCGTGAAAATTTAATTCAAATTCTGAAAGCTCAAAATTGGATTTCGGATGAAACTATTTTAGCTGAAAATGGTAATAAAACGACTTTTGAAACTTTTAGATTACGAGCTTTAGCCGCAGAACAACAGTTAGAATTACATGATTTAGCACGAGTGTTATTAATGATTAATAAAAAGCGAGGTTATAAAAGTTCACGTAAAGTGAATAATTCTGAAGAAGGATCTTTGATTGACGGAATGGATATTGCGAAAAAGCTATATCATGAAAACTTGACTCCTGGTCAATTTGTTTTGGATTTATTAAAATTTGGAAAAAAGAAAGTTCCTGATTTTTATCGATCGGATTTACAAGCAGAATTTGATAAAATATGGAGTTTTCAAAAGCAGTTTTATCCCGAAATTTTGACTGATGAATTTAGAGAAACTATAAAAAATAAAGGTCAAAAAGTTACTTCTCAAATTTTTTATACAACTTATAAATTCAATACTGCAGAAAATAAAGGAACGAGAGATGAAAAAAAGTTGCAAAATTATAAATGGCGTAATGAAGCGTTATCTAAACAATTAGAGAAAGAAGAAGTTGCTTATATTTTAGCTGATATTAATGGTCAAACTTATAATTCTTCTGGTTATTTGGGCGCAATTTCTGATCGAAGTAAAGAATTGTATTTCAATAACCAAACGGTTGGACAATATCAATATACTCAATTACAAAGTAATCCACATGCACGATTAAAAAATCAAGTGTTTTATCGTCAAGATTATATGGATGAGTTTGAAAAGATTTGGGAAGTTCAAGCCAAGGGTCGTGAAGCTGTTTTTACAGATGCTTTAAAAGAAGAACTTCGTTATGTTATTATTTTTTACCAACGAAAACTAAAATCTCAAAAAGGTTTGATTTCAATCTGTGAGTTTGAACAAAGAGAAATTGTAAAAGATGGTAAAAAGAAAACCGTTGGTTTACGTGTTGTTCCAAAATCTTCACCTTTATTTCAAGAATTCAAAATTTGGCAAATTCTTCATAATGTCAAGCTGAAAAATAAAGCGACAAAAGAAGTTTTAGCTTTAAATCAAGAAGACAAGCAGTTTTTATTCGATGAATTAAATCTTAAAGGAAACTTAACGGCTACAGAAGTTTTAAAATTAATAGTTGATAAACCTAAAGATTGGGAAATTAATTATACGAGTTTAGAAGGAAATAGCACTAGTCAAGCACTTTATAATGCTTATTTAACTATTCTTGATAACGAAGGTTACGATGTTCGCGAAGAGTTAAAACTAAAATTAAATAAAGACGAAATTACGTTAGCCGATATTGATAAATCGGCTGCTGAAATCAAAGAAATGGTTCGTGCAATTTTCAATCATTTGGAAATTAAGACTGAAATTTTGGATTTCAATGCAGAGTTAGAAGGAAAAGCTTTTGAAGAACAATTATCTTTTCAGTTGTGGCATCTGTTGTACGCGTATGAAGAGGATAATTCGCCAACTGGAATGGATACTTTGTATCGATTGTTAGAAGAAAAATTTGGTTTTAATAAAGAGCAAGCAAAAGTAATTGGTGCAGTTGCTTTTCAAGATAATTATGGAAGCTTGAGTAGTAAAGCGATTCGTATAATATATCCATTTATAAAAGAGAATGAATATTCTACTGCTTGTGATTTGGCTGGGTATCGACATTCCAAAAACTCATTAACCAAAGAAGAATTAGAAAACCGAGAATTAAAATCACGTTTAGATAGCTTACCTAAAAATAGCTTACGTAATCCTGTGGTTGAAAAAATTCTAAATCAGATGGTAAACGTGGTAAATACCTTAATTGATACAGAAAATGATAAATTAGAGAAAGCAGGAAAAGAAAGAAATTTTCAATTTGACGAAATCCGTATTGAGTTAGCTCGTGAACTAAAAAAGAATGCTAAAGAACGTGGAGAGCTAACAAAAGCTGTTAATCAAGGTAAATTAGAACACGAGAAAATCGTTAAAATTCTTCAATCAGAAGATGGAATCAAGTTTCCTACTCGTAATGATATTATCCGTTATAAATTATACCAAGAACTAAAAAATAATGGTTACAAAGATTTGTACACCAATCAATATATAGAGCGTAAGGATATTTTCACTAAGAAATACGATATTGAGCATATTATTCCTCAATCTCGTTTGTTTGATGATAGTTTTTCGAATAAAACATTAGTTCCTCGTCAAATCAATTTAGATAAAGGTAACAAAACTGCCGCTGATTACATTTTTGATGCATTTGGACAAGATAAATTAAATGAATTTTTGCAACGTGTAGAAGCTTTGTTTAACCAAAAAGAAGAAGGAATTTCTAAAGCCAAATACAAAAAACTAACAATGAAGGGAGCTGAAATTGGCGAAGGTTTTATTGAGCGTGATTTGCGAGACTCTCAATACATTGCTAAGAAAGCCAAGGAAATCTTGTTTCAAATTACCAAATCAGTACTTTCTACTTCGGGCTCGGTAACGGATCGTTTGCGAGAAGATTGGGATTTGGTAAATGTAATGAAAGAGCTAAATTTAGAGAAATATCGTTTGGCAGGATTGACAGAAATGCAAACAACCAAAGATGGAAACCCGAAAGAAGTAATCAAAGATTGGACAAAACGTAACGACCATCGTCATCATGCGATGGATGCTTTAACAGTTGCGTTTACAAAGCGTAGTTTTATTCAATATTTAAACAATCTTAATGCGCGTCGAAATGATGAATATGACAGTATTTCTAATGCTAAAGAAAGAAAATCAATCGATACGAATAACCTAAAAATTTCGAGTAAAGATGCTTTAGGAATTGAAGAAAAAGAAACGCATAAAGTGCACGACAAAAAAGGAAATTATAAACGTGTATTTAATGAGCCAATTCCAAATTTCAGAGAAATTGCAAAGCAACATTTGGAAGGTGTTTTGGTTTCTCATAAAGCGAAGAATAAAGTTGTCACTAGAAATATTAATAAAATAAAAGGAAGCGATAAAGTTCAGATTGCTTTAACACCTCGTGGGCAAATGCATAAAGAAACCGTTTACGGAAAAATTAAACAATATGCATTTAAAGAAGAGAAAGTTTCGGCAAAATTTGATGAATCGACTATCGCTATGGTTTCGAATCCTCAATACCGAGCACTTTTATTGCAACGCTTAATTGAAAATAACAATGATCCTAAAAAAGCTTTTACGGGTAAAAATACTTTAGCTAAAAATCCAATTTTATTAAAAGATGGAAGTGAATTACCTGAAAAAGTAAAATTGATGTGGTTAGATGATGATTATACAATTCGTAAAGATGTTGGACCAGATTTAAAAATTGATAAAGTTATTGACGAAGGTGTAAAACGAATTTTACAAACTCGTTTAGATAAATTTAATGGAGATGCAAAAAAGGCGTTTTCAGATTTGGAACAAAATCCAATTTGGTTAAACGAAGATAAAGGAATTGCGATAAAACGAGTTACTATTTCTGGAGTTAAAAATGCAGAACCTTTACATACAAAAAAAGATCATTTGGGAAACGATGTTTTAGATGACAATGGAAATAAAATTCCAGTTGACTTTGTAAGCACCGGAAATAATCATCACGTAGCAATTTACGAAGATGAGAAAGGGAACTTACAAGATAAAGTGGTTTCTTTTTATGAAGCCGTAGCTCGAGTAAATGCTGGTTTATCTATCGTGGATAAAATTCACAACGCTCATTTAGGTTGGAAATTTCTATTTACGATGAAACAAAATGAAATGTTCGTCTTTTCATCTGAAGCTTTCGACCCTAATGAGCTTGATTTGTTAGATAGAAAAAATCAAGCTTTAATAAGTAAACATTTGTTTCGAGTACAAAAGTTTTCAAAAGTGGAATATGGCAACTCTGCTGTGAGAGATTATGTTTTTAGACATCACTTAGAAAGTGCTATTTCAGATGTAAAAGAGTTGCGTGATAAAACGTACAAAGTTTTTAAAAGCTTAGGAGAATTTAAAGGTTTAATTAAAGTTCGAACGAATCATTTGGGAGAAATTATTCATATAGGCGAATATTAAAATGTAAACATATGCTAAAACGTACCATTTACATTGGCAATCCATCTTATTTGAAATTGAAAGACAATCAATTGAAAATAGAAGATGCTACAACCAAAGAAATCAAAGGCTCTGTACCGATTGAAGATTTAGGTTTTTTGGTATTAGATCATTATCAAATCACCATTAGTCATCAATTGATTGTGATGTTGCAGCAAAATAATGTAGCGATTATTAGTTGCGACGAAAGTCATATGCCTTTGGGATTAATGTTGCCAATGAATGGACACGTGGAGCATAGCGAGCGATTAAAGCATCAAATTAATGTTTCGGAACCTTTGCGCAAACAGTTATGGAAACAAACGATAGAAGCTAAGATTTATCAACAGAAAACATTGTTGAGTAAGTTTGGATTTGTAGAAGAGCCCATGCAAAATTATTTGACAAATGTAAAATCTGGAGATTCTACGAATATGGAAGGAATTGCGGCTCAATATTATTGGAAACAATTATTTGAGAATTTTACCCGCGAAAGAGATGGTGATGCTCCTAATAATTTTTTGAATTTTGGTTATGCAATTCTTAGAAGTATGGTTGCAAGAGCATTAGTGAGTTCTGGTTTGAATCCAACTATCGGAATTTTTCATCGCAATAAATATAATCCATATTGTTTGGCTGATGATATAATGGAGCCATACAGACCATATGTGGATGAATTGGTTTTGGAATGGATGAATAAACCTTTTCGACCAACCGAAATGAGTAAAGAAGCAAAAGTTCATTTATTGCAAATTGCAACAAAAGATGTAGTGATTGATGGTTTGAAAAGACCTTTGTTAGTAGCAATTAGCTCTACAACAAGTTCTTTGTATAAGTGCATGATAGGGGAGCAGCGTGTGATTCGTTTTCCTGAAATGATATGAGTTTTAGTCGGTATAATGCTTATCGTATTATGTGGGTTTTAGTTTTGTTTGATTTACCAACGGAAACAAAAAAGCAAAGAAGTCAAGCTTCTCGTTTTAGAAAAGAATTGATAGATGACGGATTTACGATGTTTCAGTTTTCTATTTATTTGAGACATTGTCCGAGTAAAGAAAATGCCGAAGTTCATATAAAACGTGTAAAATCTAAATTACCCGAATTTGGAAAAGTTGGAATTATTTGTATTACAGATAAACAATTTGGGCAAATGGAAATATTTTTCTCCAAAAAAGAAACCGATTTGCCAACTGGACCACAACAATTAGAACTGTTTTAGAAATTAAAAAATCCGATTGAAAATTTATTTTCAATCGGATTTTACATTTTTTCTCATTTCTAAATTTCTTCTCAAAACCTTTCTGATAAAGGATTTCAAAATGAGGTTGTAATTACTTTGATAAATATACCAAAATTTGAAAGGAACTCACAACTACCCCTTATACCTTTAAAAAAAAGAGGTTGTTGTAATTACTTTGATAAATATACCAAAATTTGAAAGGAACTCACAACATCCTGTTATCATTAAAGACGCTATCCATAGTTGTAATTACTTTGATAAATATACCAAAATTTGAAAGGAACTCACAACTATAGTGTTACTGGTGGCTTTGTGAATTTTGTTGTAATTACTTTGATAAATATACCAAAATTTGAAAGGAACTCACAACTATTAAACAGGTTTATAAGTTTGTTGCAATGTTGTAATTACTTTGATAAATATACCAAAATTTGAAAGGAACTCACAACTACAATTAGATGATACAATTACTACAGCTGGTTGTAATTACTTTGATAAATATACCAAAATTTGAAAGGAACTCACAACTATTGGCTTTTATGCTTATTTTCAAGGTAAGTTGTAATTACTTTGATAAATATACCAAAATTTGAAAGGAACTCACAACACAGAGAGACAAGTAATAGAGATACGACAAGTTGTAATTACTTTGATAAATATACCAAAATTTGAAAGGAACTCACAACTTAGCTCCTTCAGTTAGTTTTTCCATAAACGTTGTAATTACTTTGATAAATATACCAAAATTTGAAAGGAACTCACAACAAACAAATTAGAGAGAAGTTATGAGAAATGGTTGTAATTACTTTGATAAATATACCAAAATTTGAAAGGAACTCACAACAGACCGATAATTGAACATGGTAAAGGGTGCGTTGTAATTACTTTGATAAATATACCAAAATTTGAAAGGAACTCACAACAATGAATGAAGATGTAGTTAGATTTCAATTGTTGTAATTACTTTGATAAATATACCAAAATTTGAAAGGAACTCACAACACAGAGTTGATTATGAAAACATAGTAATCGGTTGTAATTACTTTGATAAATATACCAAAATTTGAAAGGAACTCACAACGAGACTACGATTGTCGTGTTGAAATCTGTTGTTGTAATTACTTTGATAAATATACCAAAATTTGAAAGGAACTCACAACAATGATGTTAAATCATTATATAAATAGTCAGTTGTAATTACTTTGATAAATATACCAAAATTTGAAAGGAACTCACAACAGACAAAGAAACGTCTAAAAATTCAGAACCGTTGTAATTACTTTGATAAATATACCAAAATTTGAAAGGAACTCACAACTTATTGTAATCATTTTTATCTTTTTCAATTGTTGTAATTACTTTGATAAATATACCAAAATTTGAAAGGAACTCACAACTCAAGTAAAACACTTTTTGAGTTAGTTGTGGTTGTAATTACTTTGATAAATATACCAAAATTTGAAAGGAACTCACAACAGTATTTAAAGTATCGTTGAATGTATTTTGGTTGTAATTACTTTGATAAATATACCAAAATTTGAAAGGAACTCACAACTACGACATTCAAATTGGGGGTCGAAATTTAGTTGTAATTACTTTGATAAATATACCAAAATTTGAAAGGAACTCACAACATCGGTTTCAAATCATTTTTTACAGCTTGTGTTGTAATTACTTTGATAAATATACCAAAATTTGAAAGGAACTCACAACAATGTTCTATTTGTACATTCTTCTGAATAAGTTGTAATTACTTTGATAAATATACCAAAATTTGAAAGGAACTCACAACTCGCATTCAATGGAGGATTTACGACCAAAAGTTGTAATTACTTTGATAAATATACCAAAATTTGAAAGGAACTCACAACAAACCGATTTCTTTTTATCCCGCGTCTTTGGTTGTAATTACTTTGATAAATATACCAAAATTTGAAAGGAACTCACAACCTTCAAAAATATCAATAGCCAACCCAATAAGTTGTAATTACTTTGATAAATATACCAAAATTTGAAAGGAACTCACAACAAAGTCAGTGGTTCGAGTCCATTCGTCTGCGTTGTAATTACTTTGATAAATATACCAAAATTTGAAAGGAACTCACAACGGTGTAAATAACGTCTTGCCTCTTAATATGGTTGTAATTACTTTGATAAATATACCAAAATTTGAAAGGAACTCACAACTATGAGAATAATACACTTTTAATGTCTTGTGTTGTAATTACTTTGATAAATATACCAAAATTTGAAAGGAACTCACAACTACACGTTATAACATTGTTACAGGTGGTCGGTTGTAATTACTTTGATAAATATACCAAAATTTGAAAGGAACTCACAACTGATGATCCCAACTTAGTTAATGTTCTTGAGTTGTAATTACTTTGATAAATATACCAAAATTTGAAAGGAACTCACAACACCGAAAAGCCTCAATGCAATCATAAATGGGTTGTAATTACTTTGATAAATATACCAAAATTTGAAAGGAACTCACAACACATCGTAACGGATATCGTCTGCCAAAGCTGTTGTAATTACTTTGATAAATATACCAAAATTTGAAAGGAACTCACAACCGTAAACCGCTAATCTTTGTGGTCAATAATGTTGTAATTACTTTGATAAATATACCAAAATTTGAAAGGAACTCACAACAATTGAATTGCGATTCCGATTCCGCTACAAGTTGTAATTACTTTGATAAATATACCAAAATTTGAAAGGAACTCACAACATTGAAGATACAACTAATCAAGAAAAGAAAGTTGTAATTACTTTGATAAATATACCAATAGCCCTTACTATATCACAAAACAAACTCCATTATGTTCAATACCAAAATTGCATGAGTTAGCAATAAAACACAATCTATTGGCTTCTTTATGCAATGAGTTGGCTAAATCAATTTGATTAGAATCTGTGATATAAACGATTGGATTCAAAATTACTTTCGTTATTCTACCACTTCCATCACTATTTACTTCTAAAAAAGCCTCTGACTCGTCTGAATATGATACAACTTCAATATTATTCTGAGCGCAACAATACAAATAAGACATCATATGACAAGAGGTTAAACTACTCAGCAAAAGATCTTCAGGATTATATAGTTTCGGATCGCCTTTAAATGCTTTTGCAGCAGAAACCTCCAAAGTAGGTTTGTCTTTTATATAAATTAAATGAGATTTTATATATGTTCGTTGACCTGAATTTTCTGTTTTAATTGGTGACTTCCAGTCTAACTCTACTTTAAATTGATGTGTATTCATATATTTATAATTCTTAATGAAGGAGAATATTCAAAAATAGTTCATTCAATCTAAATGATATAATTAGTTTTTATATTAAGTCTTTCCTATTTTTGTTTGTATAAATTTTTTTCAATGAAATATCTTATTGCGATTCTTATAATTTCATCTTGTGTAAAGTCTTTTGCGCAAGAAATTGAAGTCAAAAATCTTAAAAAACACGTTTATTTTTTAGCTGATGACAAAATGAAAGGAAGAGGAACTGGAAGCGAAGAAAATTTGAAAGCTGCAAAATATATTGCGAAAGAATTTAAAAAATATAAACTTCAACCTTTAGGAGAAGATGGATATTTTCAAGGATTTGAGGCGAAAGTAAATAAAGTAAAAGTTGTAGATAGTATTCGTTCTGCGAAAAATGTGATTGCTTTTTTAGATAACAAAGCGCAAAAAACGATTGTGATTGGTGCACATTACGATCATTTGGGAGAGGGAAAGCAAGGGAGTTCTTTGGCGAAAGATAGTTACGGAATGATTCACAATGGCGCTGATGATAATGCTTCTGGCGTTGCTGGTTTGTTAGAATTGGCGAGATTTTACAGTAAAAATAAAGTAACAGAACCTGTTAATTTTTTATTTATTGCTTTTGGTGCAGAGGAGTTAGGTTTGGTTGGTTCACGTTATTTTGTGAAACATTCAACGTATGATTTATCGAAAATACATTGGATGTTGAACATGGATATGATTGGTCGTTTGAACAAAGAATCTGGTGTTTCAATTATAGGTTATGGAACTTCTCCAACTTTTGAAACGATTTTTAATGAAATTAATCCGACTGATTTTGTCAAATTTTATACAGGTTACGAAGGTAGAGGCGGCTCGGATCAAACTTCATTTTATGAGAAAGATATTCCAGTTTTATTTTTCCATACAGGCGGCCACGACGATTATCACAAACCAACAGATGATGCAGATAAAGTAAATTATGAATCATTGAAAGGAATTCTTAATCTCGAAAAAGCTGTGATTGAGGGAAGTTTCAAAATTGAAACAATGCCGTTTAGAAGCACAGATAAAACTGAAAAATAATTGATAAAAATCTAAAATTATTTTTTTTCAATCCGTATTTTTGCAACAAATTTCAACGATTGAAAACGGATCTTTTATTAATCACACCACCTTTTACGCAATTAAATACACCATATCCTGGAACAGTTTACTTAAAAGGATTTCTAAACACACTTTCATATTCAACTTTTCAAGCTGATTTAGGTTTAGATGTTATCTTACAATTGTTTTCAAGAAAAGGTTTAGTTAATTTATTTGAATTTATTCAAAATCAAGAAATTGAATTAGGTGATAATAGTAAAAGAATGGTGTTGTTAAGCGATGAATATATCGCGACTATTGATCCAGTTATTCGATTTCTACAAGGTAAAAATTCTACCTTAGCAGATTCTATTATTCAAGATGGATATTTACCAGAAGCTTCTCGTTTTGCAGAGGTTGAAGATTTGGAATGGGCTTTTGGCTCGATGTCTTTTCAAGATAAAGCGAAACATTTAGCAACTTTATATTTAGAAGATTTATCGGATTTAATTATTGAAGCGGTTGACGAAAATTTTGGTTTTTCTCGTTATGCAGAACGTTTGGGAAGATCGGCGAATTCTTTTGATGAATTGTATCAAGAATTACAAAAAGAGTCAACTTATATTGATAAAATTACACTTTCGGAATTAGAGAAATTAATTCAGAAAACGAATCCAAAAATGATTGGTTTTTCGGTTCCTTTTCCAGGAAATTTATATTCGGCTTTTCGTTGTGCGCAATATATTAAAGCAAATTATCCTGAAATTGTTGTGGATATGGGTGGAGGTTTTCCAAATACAGAATTACGATCTTTAAGCGATCCACGAGTATTTGAGTTTTTTGATTTTATTACATTGGATGATGGCGAAGCACCGACAGAACAGTTGCTAAAATACATCAATCAAGAAGTTGAAATTTCAGAATTGAAAAGAACGTTTGCACTTCAAAATCAACAAGTTTCTTATATCAACAATCAAACTGTTCGCGATTATAAATTTAGCGAAGTTGGAACGCCAGATTATACGGACATCAAATTAGATCAATATATTTCTGTCATCGAAGTGGTTAATCCAATGCATCGTTTGTGGAGTGATGGACGTTGGAACAAGCTGACTATGGCGCATGGTTGTTATTGGGGAAAATGTACGTTTTGTGATATTTCGTTAGATTATATTAAGATTTATGAACCAATTGCGGCAAAACAAATTGTAGACAGAATGGAAGAGTTGATTGAAACAACTCAAAATACAGGTTTCCATTTTGTTGATGAAGCTGCTCCACCAGCATTAATGAGAGAAGTTGCGTTAGAAATTCTTCGAAGAAAATTGACCGTAACATGGTGGACAAATATCAGATTCGAGAAAAGTTTTACCTACGATTTGTGCCGATTATTAAAAGCTTCGGGCTGTATTGCGGTCTCTGGAGGATTGGAAGTAGCTTCGGATCGATTATTAAAATTGATTGATAAAGGTGTAACAGTGGAGCAAGTTGCCGTTGTAAATCGAAATTTTACCGAAGCTAGAATTATGGTGCATGCATATTTGATGTATGGTTTTCCGACACAAACGAAGCAAGAAACGATTGATAGTTTGGAAATGGTTCGTCAAATGTTTGAACTTGGAATTCTTCAATCAGGATTTTGGCATCAATTTGCAATGACAGCACATAGTCCAGTTGGGTTGAATCCAGAGAAATTTCAAGTGATTAATCATAGTACTGAATTAGGTACTTTTGCGAATAATGATATGATTCACGAAGAAAAATCAGGCTTAATTCATGATCAATTTTCGTATGGATTAAAGAAATCATTGTTTAATTATATGCACGGCGTTGGTTTTGAATTATCGCTGAATGAATGGTTTGATTTTAAAGTTCCGAGAACATCAATTCAGTCAAATTATATCGAAACAGTACTGAATAACGAAACTTTTGTAACGCATAAACCAACGCAAAAAGTAGTTTGGTTAGGAGGGAAGCCTCAAATAGAATTTGTTACGAAAACCAAAAAAGGGAAGACTTTTGAGAATGCTGTTTTACAGTTTCATACCAAACAAGATTATCTTGAAATTGTTGTGGACAAAGAGATTGGCGAATGGTTGATTGATTTTGTTCAATACTTGAAAGAAAGTCCAAAAGCAATTTCATATCAACAAATGAAACAAAGTTTTGAAGAAAAAATACAAATTGATTTTGAGATTTTTATCTATTCAAAACAAGCCGAAAAATTAAAAGAAACAGCTTTGCTGATTGTATAAAACATAAAAACCTTGATAATTCAAGGTTTTTTATCAATAAAACCGTCAATTCGAGTGAAATTCTTATAGAATTTCGTATCGAGAATAAGGTTTTAGAAGTTAAAATTTATCTTAGTTCTCGATACAATTTTTATTCATTTCATTTCTAAAAATCACTCGAACTGACGAATTTTAATTCAAATTGAAAATTCTTTATGATTAATTTTTGTCAAATGATTTTAAAGAACCATCAGCATTAAACATTCCTGTATAATTTCCTCTTGTACCTTGTACGTTTGCCATCCATCTTAGTTCGCCTGTAGCTGGATTCATCGCATAATAAAGTGCTCCCAAAGGTTGCGCTCCTTCAATATCTTTTGATTTTGCTTCAACTTGTTTGTTGATGTTTGCAACCGTTTCAAATTTGATATCTTTTAGCGGGAAAACATTGTCATCCATACTTCCTCCACCAGAAATTTGAACTGGTTGTGGCTCTTGCCATTTTCCGTTTTGGAACAAATAATCATCTACGTTTTCTGGTTTCGTAGGATCTTGAATTGCTAATTTAATTCTACCATCGCCATAAAAATAAACTTGTTGAAATACTTTGATATCTTTTCCTTTGAATTTTGGTAATTCTTTCAATTCCTTCTCAGCTTTATTTAATAAAGCAACGTCATTTAATAAATTTCCGCTTGTTGTAGCTTCTCCAGAGTCAACATCTTCTGTCGTTTCGTTGTCACTTTTTGCTTCAACATTTTCCGTATCAGTTTCTGTAGCTTTTTTGTCATCTTTACAAGAAGTAAAAACTAAGGCAGAGATTGCTAAAATTGCAAATAAATTCTTTTTCATAATGTTTGTGTTTTTATACTTACAAATTTAGTTTGCCAAATTGCATCAAACAATCACTGAAAATAGGGAGTTTATGAGGTGTGATGATTATTCAAAATCCATATTAATAGTAAAGCATAATAGATTGAAAAAAAATCAGCGAAGTTTTTCGCTGATTTATATTTTAGAAAGGAAATAGGCTTGTTCTATCTTCTGATGCTACAATATTTTTTCGAATGAATAATACGTCAACAAAATCAGATTTTTCTTTTACACCATTAATATCTCCCCAAATAACCCACTTTTTTATACTTGGATTAACTCTTAATTGCCAAGAATGTAAATGTAATTGATTAAAAACATTTTGTATGGCGTTAATTTCTGAAAATGAAAACCCAACGTTTGAAAGAAATGCTTCCCATTTATCTGAAGACATTTGAGTATCAAAACCATTACCATTACTTGGATAATCGCTTATTTTGTATCTTTTTATAACAAACATGGCAGTTGAATTATCATCAGCTGTAAAATTTGCGGTAGCATTATTTGGAACTAAATTAGCTTTGGTAGTTTTTCCTATGACATTCTGAGTTGAACTTGCAACAGGATAAGAATCTAAAGTACTTTTGGCAGATAAAATCCTAATTCTCATAGTACCATTATCATCAATAGATTCTGTCGGTGAACTTGTGTTAATACCAGCTTGTCCAAATGCAAAGCTAAAAAGACCAGAAAATATTATGCAAATTGTAAGTGTTTTTTTCATACTATTGAGATCTATTTTCAGCTGCAACATAATCAGATTTAATAAACAGAACATCTACATAAGCCTGTTCCTGTAAATTAATAATATCACCAATAATTTTCCAAGTTCCAGCAGTATCACCTTTTAAACGGTAATTAAAATAATCGTTTTGAGCAAATTGTTGATGTGTTTGATCAGAAGAAGTTAAGAACTTAAAACTGATATTAGAAATCATAGCCTGCCATTTACTTACATCCATACCTGTATCTCCATTGAAAATACCTGGTGTTGTTCCACCTACATAGTTTGGATGGTAGCGTCCTACTAATCCACCAATATTATCATATAATAGAAAACGTTTTACAACAAAAAACGCTTCAGAAGTATTTGTTGTGTTGAATGTAGATCCTGTAGCACTATTCGGAACAAAAGTTTCATTTACCGCTTTTCCTAAAACTCCATTTGCATCTACAACTAATGGAGATTTAGCAACAAATAACTGATCAGCAGTAGCAGATGCTGTTCCTGATGGAGTAGTGCGGATGCCTATTGTGCCATCATCTGGTAAACTTCTTACTCTTGCTGTTCCATTTACATCTAATGTTTCAGTAGGTGTTGTTATGTTAATACCTACTTGTGCATATGAAATAGAAGAGAAAAATAATAAATATAAAAGGTTAGATTTCTTAAGCATATTTTTTGTTTTAAAAAGCATTATAAGTTTATTGCTAAATTAGTTTAAATTTAATGAATGAGTTAATTATTTAGAGTTATTGTCAAGTTTATTAATTCTTTAACAAATAAGACTATTGAAATAATTCTGAAATTAAATCAATAGTCTGAAATTGTTTATTTTAGTTAGGTATAGATAGTGAAAGAGAATGATTTTCTCGTTTTATTTTATAATGGATTTGCATAAAAATAATTTTCCCAATTAGATGTATTGAATATCCATTTTTTCCCCACAAAATTTGTTCCGTTATAAGTGTAATTTTCGTCATTTTTATTTTCTATCATTAAGTAAAGTGTAAGAGTATCTACATTTACCTGAATTATATTAGATCCACTTATGAAATTGTTAGATCCACCAACATAATAGACTTCATTATTTGAGTTGACTGTTCTATATTTAGCACTTCCATGAATAAGTCCTGCATAAGAAGTATTATTTTGTGCTGTTCCAAGATTATCAAATCCATTGTTTTGAAGCCCTGTATTTGAAGTAGATATTTTCATATGTACCCAATCTCCGTGTTGATAAGAGATTGTTGAACGAAATGTTAATCCCATATTTACCATCCAGACCCCTTTTGTTAAAGTAATTTGGACATTACTATATTTGAAACCTCCAGAATTATCAGATTCTAAAGCGATTCCTGCTCCAGAACTTGTTTTATTAAATATGCCAGTTTGTACTTTTTTAATTGAATTTGGTAGTTGCCAGCTTCCTCTTCCTTCAGCATCACTAACTAATATCTTTCCAGTAGCCTCGTTACCATCTACAATTTTTATTGCACCATTTGTTGTTCCATTATTAATCTCGAATCGAGTTGTAGGATTAGTTGTACCTATGCCTACAAATCCGTTATCAGTGATTACAAAATCATCAGTTTGCTGTGAAACCGAAGGAGATGATGTTGTTGGGTTATTTTTAATTCCATCAACATGAAACTTTGCTTGTGGATTTGTTGTGTTCACTCCAACCTGAGCAAAAGTTGTTATAGAAATAATAGATAAAAAAAATGTTATATGTTTTTTCATAGTTTTAGGTATTAGTTGATAGGTATTGCGTAGAAGAAGTTTTCCCAATAATCTGATGCTGTATAAAATTTTTGCCCAGTAGTACCTGTAGCTAAATTTTCGATTAATAAATAAATGGTCGTCTCAGGATCAGTTACTTCAATTACACTTGATCCTGTAACAAAATTATCATTGTCTGGATAAGTTCCATCACTATAGGCATCTCTAAATCCGTGTAGTTGTCCAGCAAAAGCAGTACTTGTACCTGCAGGTCCTAAATGAGTAAAACCAGTTTGGGTGATAGATGTTTTGTTTGATGATAAATACATATGTACCCAAACAATAGAACCAATTGCAATTTTAGATTTTAAAGTCATACCTGTATTGATAATCCATTTTCCTTTCGACAATTTTATTTCAGCATTTGTAAATTTGTATCCTCCATTATTATCTGAAGAGGTCCAAATAGGGTTGTTATTACTATCTCTTAAGAAAACTCCTTTAGCAACATTCTTAAAAGTTGCTGGAGTTTGCCATGTTCCGATACCTTGACTATCACTAATCAATATTTTTCCATCTCCTTGTGTTCCATCTACAATTTTAATTGCTCCAGTTGTTGTATTATTAATTTCTACTCGGGTAGTTGGTTCAGTAATTCCAATTCCAAGTCTGCCATCTTTTGTAATTACAAGATCATCTAATTGTTGTGCTGAAGTAGGTTTACCTGTAGCAGGATTATTCTTCTGACCGTCAATATGCACTAATTGTTGTGGATTATTTGTGTTAATACCGAGTTGCGCTGATAAAGAATAAGTAATTATTAGTAAAGTAAAAGCTATATATTTTTTCATAAGATTTAATTTGAGGTTATTCAACAGGAAAAGCATAAAAATAATTTTCTAATGCATCTGTACCAAATGTGTAATGAACAACACGATTCCCATTATCTTCTGGCAGTGAGTTTGAATTATCAAAAATGATGTACAACGTAATTTTATCATTGGTAACATCTATTAAAGATGATCCACTCAAAAAATTAGAACCTTGATGTGCATAAGGATTTGTAGGCGAAGTTGGGTTACCAAAAATTGTATTTGCGTAACTTGTGTTCACGCCAGCTAGTCCTAAATGAGTAAACCCACTTTGTTGAATTGCTGTTTTTGATGTAGATAAATAGGCATGTAGCCAATATCTATCACCATTTGGCATATTTGTTCTCAAGGTTAAACCTGAATTAATAATCCATCTACCTTTAGTTAATTCAATACTTACTTGAGAGTATTTATAATTTCCAATCCCATCTGATACGACATCAATTTTAGGATTTGGGAAAATACCTAATGATATTTTTTTGAATGAATTTGGCATTTGCCATGTTGCTAAGCCATCTGCATCGCTCATCAAAACTTTTCCATCACCTTCAGTTCCGTCTACAATTTTAATAGCACCGTTAGTTGTTCCGTTATTAATATCCAATCTATTGGTTGGATTTATAGTTCCAGTTCCAAAATTATTAGAGTTAATAATAACATCATTCAACTGTTGGTTTACATTAATTGCTGTCGTTGCATCTTTAGGATTGTCTTTTTTTCCATCAACATGGAAACTTCCCTTTGGATATGATGTTTCAACACCAACTTGCGCAAATACAATTGGTGTTGTAACAATCATAAGAAGTACAATTTTTTTCATAAGTTTAGGTTGGTTAGAATCGATTCCCATAAAAATGTATCTCGATTAAGTTTAGACGAAAGTAGATTTCATTTTTAACATAATAAAATAAACTAGTAATGATTTGGTAGTGAATCATAAATTAATATTATCGAATATATTATTGTTTTTCAGTAATTTACTCTTTTGTATTTCGGAATTTTAAATTTATTTTTCTTTCTAGTTAATAATGATTTTTTAGTTAGAAATACATATGTTTTTGAGTTGAGATTAGATTGTTTTTTTATTGATTTAACGAAAGAATTTATTTTGTATTAGGTACATTCCAAAAAATGTTTCTATATTTGAAATAGCCACAGAAAAGAAATGCAAGCAATTAAAGAAAATATTAAACCTTTATTTGTTGGAATGAATAAGCAAACTTCTGCTTTACTTTCCAAAATTGTATTTGCTCAATATTCTCACTAGAATATTGCAGATTATTTGTTGACGACTCTCGTCATCTATCTACCTTTTCATCAAAATAACAAACAAAATACGATATGCCACTTTATCATCATTTGGGAGAATTCCCACAAAAGCGACATACGGTATTCCGAAAACCAAATGGAGAATTATATGCAGAAGAATTAGTTTCTACGCATGGATTTTCGAGTACGTATTCCAATGTTTATCACTGTTATCCGCCAACTTTAGTAAAAGCGATTAGCGAACCTTATTCGGTAGAGCCAAAAATTGCTCGCGCAAAACATTTAAAACATACATCTTTAAAAGGTTTCAAAGTAAAACCAACCAAAGATTATTTAGAATCTCGTGTACCAGTTTTGGTTAACAATGATTTGCATATTTCATTGGCTGCACCACAAGAATCAATGACGGATTATTTCTACAAAAATTCGATGGCGGATGAAGTAATTTTCATACACGAAGGTTCTGGAGTTCTGAAAACAGGTTATGGACAAATTGAATTTAAATATGGAGACTATTTAGTGATTCCTCGTGGAATTATTTATCAACTACATTTCAATGATTCAAATAACCGTTTATTTATTACAGAATCTTTTAGCCCAGTTGAAACGCCTCGTCGTTATCGCAATCATTTTGGACAACTAATGGAACATTCGCCTTTTTGCGAACGTGATATTAAACGCCCTCAAAATCTTGAAACCAATGATGAACACGGAGATTTCAAGATTATGATTAAAAAAGAAGGATTGATTTATCCATATGTTTATGGAACTCATCCTTTTGATTTTGTTGGTTGGGATGGTTATCATTATCCTTGGGCTTTTTCTATTCATAATTTCGAGCCAATTACAGGGCGTATTCATCAGCCACCACCTGTTCATCAAACTTTTGAAGGTGCAGGATTTGTGATTTGTAGTTTTGTCCCACGTCTTTTTGATTATCATCCAAATGCTATTCCAGCGCCTTATAACCATAGTAATGTAGATTCTGATGAGATTTTATATTATGTGGATGGAGATTTTATGTCAAGAAAATCGGTTGAGAAAGGACAAATTACGCTGCATCCAGCAGGAATTCCGCATGGACCGCATCCAGGAACAGTTGAAAAATCGATTGGAGCAAAAGAAACACATGAATTAGCTGTGATGATTGATCCTTTCAGACCATTAATGTTAACGGAACAAGCGTTAGAAATAGAAGATCCAGATTATTATAAATCTTGGCTTTATTAAGAGATTTTAATTTTGTTCTAAGTTCGTTGTCATTCTGAGCTTGTCGAAGAATCTAAGAAAATGAAAAGTTAAAATAATTGTCATTCCGACGTTAGGAGGAATCTCACAAAACTTTATACATCATACATAAAAATAAAAAACACAATAAAAATGAGTACACAAACATTTGCAGAAAAAATAGCATTAGCACAAGATTTTCTTCCAATTAATGGAACAGATTATATCGAGTTTTATGTTGGTAATGCAAAACAATCTGCACATTTCTACAAAACAGCTTTCGGATTTCAGGAAGTTGCATATGCAGGCCCAGAAACAGGGGTGAGAGATAGAGCTTCTTATGTTTTGCAACAAGGGAAAATTCGTTTGGTATTAACTTCTGGTTTGAAATCAGATTCTCCAATTTGTCAACATGCAATGAAACATGGTGATGGAGTTAAAATTTTAGCACTTTGGGTGGATGATGCGTACGATGCTTTTGAGCAAACAACAAAACGTGGAGGAAAACCATATATGGAGCCAACTACGATTACAGATGAGTTTGGTGAAGTAAAAATGTCTGGAATTTACACATATGGTGAAACGGTACATATGTTTATTGAGCGTAAGAATTATAAAGGTCCTTTTATGCCAGGTTATGTGAAGTCTGAATCAACATATCAACCAACAGATTGTGGTTTATTGTATGTAGATCATTGTGTTGGTAATGTAGGTTGGAATCGAATGAACGAGGCAGTTGCTTGGTATCAAGATGTTATGGGATTTGTAAATATTTTATCGTTTGATGACAAACAAATCAATACAGAATATTCGGCATTAATGTCGAAAGTGATGAGTAACGGAAATGGTTATTCAAAATTTCCAATTAATGAGCCAGCAGAAGGTCAAAGAAAATCTCAAGTTGAAGAATATTTAGATTTTTATGAAGGAGAAGGTGTACAGCATATAGCAGTTGCAACAAAGGATATTGTGAAAACTGTAACAGAACTTAAATCTCGCGGAGTTGAGTTTTTATCTGCGCCACCAGAGGCTTATTACGATATGATTCCAGAACGTGTTGGTGAAATTGATGAGGATATCAAGAAATTACAAGATTTAGGAATTTTGGTTGATTGTGATGAAGAAGGTTATTTGTTACAAATTTTTACAAAACCAGTTGAAGATCGTCCAACATTATTCTACGAAATTATTGAGCGTCATGGAGCACAATCGTTTGGAGCTGGTAATTTCAAAGCATTGTTCGAAGCTTTAGAAAGAGAACAAGAACGTCGAGGAAACTTATAAATCGATATATTTTAAAAGCCATTGGATTATTTCTAATGGCTTTTTTCTTAATCAAATCTTAAGTTTTGTTTATGGAGGTTTCAAATACATTTGTTCTATAAATTATATGACAAATGAATCTCTTAAAAACTAAAACCATTATCTCTACCTGCATACTTGTTTCATGTATTTCAATACATGTAAAAGCTCAAGATTCAATTCAAAGAATAGCAAGTGATTCTGTGCAGATAGATTCAATTTCAAAACAAAGCTTCAATCCAGAAGATAAAGTCTATCATTTTAAAGCAAAAAAACTAATTGTACCAGCTGCTTTAATTACATACGGAAGTTTGAGTTTGGTCATCCCTGCTTTGGATGATTTAAATAAATCTACTCAAAACGAAATTTTGGAAGATAAAACCAAAGGAAATCGTTTTGATAATTATACACAATATTTGCCTGCTGCAGCGGTCTATGGATTAAATTTAGCAGGTGTAAAAGGAAAACATAATTTAAGAGATCGAACAATAATTTTTGCAACTTCTCAAATCATCAATACAAGTTTGGTGATGGGGCTGAAGCACACTGTACAAGAAGAAAGACCCGATGGAACAAACAATCTTTCTTTTCCTTCTGGACATACGGCAAATGCGTTTTCTACGGCTCAATTTATGTTTCGAGAGTACCAAGATTCTAATTTTTGGTTGAGTTTAGCTGGGTATCCAATTGCTGCATTTACGGGTGTTTATCGAGTTATCAATAATCGTCATTGGGTTGGAGATGTAGTTGCTGGAGCGGGAATTGGAATTTTATCTACAGAGTTGGCGTATTGGCTATTTCCTACGATTAACAATTGGTTTTCTCCAAAAAGTAAAGAATCAAAAGTGGCGACTATGGTTTTTCCTGTGTATCAGAATAATCAAGCGGGAGTTGGTTTAGTGATGAGATTTTAAAATGATTATTTTTCATTAAAAGAACATTTTAATAAAATACTTTTAACTAACATTCATTAGTTTTTACAAAAATTCACTATCTTCAACGCATTAAAACTGCAAAACAAAGAAATGAAGAATATAGAACTAACGATTCCTAAGTTGGGAGAAAGTGTTGAGTCTGTACAATTGGTTCGTTTTACAAAAAACGTTGGTGATTTCATTAATGAAGATGAAGTAATTGCCGAAGTTTCGACCGATAAAGTAGATTCTGATGTGCCTTCTACAATTGCTGGAAAAATTATTGAGTTTAGATTTAATGAAGGAGATGAAATCAAAATCGGAGAAGTTTTTGCTATAATCGAGCCTTCAGGAAATCAACAACAATCAGCTCAAAAAACTGAAAATGTTGAAGAGAAAAAGATTGAAACTGTTACAACTTCACAAACTATAAATTCAATCGATACAAATCAATTTTTATCACCTTTGGTAAAAAGTATTATTCAGAAAGAAAATCTTCAATCAACAGATGTTTCACAAATAAAAGGTTCTGGTCGTGATGGAAGAATTTCTAAAAATGATGTATTAAATTATATTCAAAATAAATCATTTACATCTAATAATTCAAGTAATACTTTAAGTGAAAATAATGTAGTTTCAAGTTCTTCTTTTGGAGCGAAAGATGAAATCATTGAGATGGATAAAATGCGTCAATTGATTTCGAAACACATGAAAAAGAGTAAACAAACTTCACCTCATGTGACGGCTTATGTAGAACCTGATGTGACGAATTTTGTGAAATGGCGCGAAGAAAATAAAGCTGCTTTTGAAGCAAAATACAAACAAAAATTAACGTTTACGCCGTTAATTGTAGATTGTGTTGTTCGTGCAATTAAAGATTTCCCAATGATTAATGTATCAGTTGATGAGACTGAGACTAAAATAATCAAACACAATGAGATAAATATTGGTATTGCAACGGCTTTACCAAACAATAATTTGATTGTTCCAGTCATTCATCAAGCCAATGAATTAAATTTAGAAGGTTTGGCAAAAGGCGTAAATTCTATTGTAGATAAAGCGAGAAACAATAAACTTTCTCCAGATGATGTCCGTGGAGGAACGTTCACAATTAGTAATGTGGGGACTTTTGGTAATTTGATGGGAACGCCAATTATCAATCAACCTGAAGTGGCAATTTTAGCGACTGGTGTAATTAAGAAGAAACCTGCGGTTTTAGAGACTGAATTTGGAGATATTATCGTAGCAAGACAATTTATGTATTTGTCACTTTCGTTTGATCATCGTGTGATAGACGGATCTTTGGGAGGAGTTTTCTTGAAAAGAATTTCAGATTACATGGAGAATTGGGATGTTAACACACAAATTTAATCAGAATGGAAATCACACAATCAACAACAACATTACTTAAACAAGCATACGAATTATTGGGTACAGCAAAAGCTTTAACCGAATTATACGAAGAAAATAAAGCCGTTGCAAGCAAATATGTACACGCAACTTCGCGTGGACACGAGGCAATTCAAATTGCAACAGGATTACAATTATTACCACAAGATTACTTAAGCGCATATTACCGTGATGATGCCATGTTATTATCAATCGGAATTACGCCTTACGAATTGATGTTGCAATTATTAGCAAAGCGCGAAGATATTTTTTCTGGAGGAAGAACCTATTATTCTCATCCAAGTTTGCGTCGTGATAATATGCCGAAAATTCCGCATCAAAGTAGTGCAACAGGAATGCAAGCGATTCCAACAACTGGAATTGCAATGGGAATGCAATACAAAGAATTAGAAGGTCTTTGTGACGAAGAAATAAAACCAATTGCGGTTTGTTCGTTAGGAGATGCGTCTTGTACAGAAGGTGAGGTGGCTGAAGCTTTCCAAATGGCAGCTTTGAAACAATTACCAATTTTATATTTGGTTCAAGATAATGAATGGGATATTTCGGCTTCGGCAGATGAAATTCGTGCGCAGGATATCGCTCATTATGCGAAAGGTTTCAATGGTTTGGAAGTTTTTGTGGTTGATGGAACAGACTTCTTGGCTTCTTATGAAACGATTCAACGTGCAATTGAGATTATTCGTACAGAACGTCGTCCGATTTTGGTTCATGCAAAAGTTCCTTTATTGAATCATCATACATCTGGTGTTCGCAAAGAATGGTATAGAGATGATTTGGAGGAAGCGCAATCTCGTGATCCTTACGATAAATTAAAGAATACATTATTAAATGATGGTTTCGATGAAAATGATTTAATCGAAATTGAGAATAAGATAAAAGAACAAGTTCAGGCTGAATATCAAGAAGCATTAAAAGCAGAAGATCCTCGTCCTGAAGATTTATATACGCATGTTTTTGCGCTAACACCTATAACGGAAGAAAAAGGGAATCGTTCGCCAGAAGGAAAAGATAAAACAGTGATGGTGGATTCGGCATTGTTTGCGATTCGCGAATTGATGGCAGAACATCCAGAAGCTTTATTATATGGACAAGATGTTGGGTTGCGTTTGGGTGGAGTTTTTCGTGAAGCGGCAACTTTAGCAAAACAATATGGTAAAAATCGTGTATTTAATACACCGATTCAAGAAGCATTTATAATCGGATCTACAGTTGGAATGTCTGCAGTAGGTTTAAAACCAATAGTTGAGGTGCAATTTGCCGATTATATTTGGCCAGGTCTTAATCAGTTGTTTACAGAAGTGGCACGTTCTAATTATTTATCAAACGGTAAATGGCCAGTTTCGATGATTTTACGTGTGCCAATTGGTGCGTACGGAAGCGGAGGACCTTATCATTCAAGTTCGGTTGAGAGTGTTTTGACGAATATTAAAGGAATCAAGATTGCTTATCCATCTACTGGAGCGGATTTGAAAGGTTTGATGAAAGCAGCGTATTACGATCCAAATCCTGTGGTGGTGCTAGAGCATAAAGGGTTGTATTGGAGTAAAATAAAAGGAACAGAAGATGCAGCGACAGTTGAACCAGACGAAGATTATGTGTTACCTTTCGGTAAAGCACGTGAAGTTTTAATGGTTGAATCTTCTCAAAATCATAATTCTGTAACGATTATTACTTATGGAATGGGTGTGTATTGGGCGAAGCAAGCGGCTAAGGATTTTCCTAATCAAGTCGAAATTATAGATTTACGAACGTTAGTTCCGTTAGATGAGGAAGCAATCTTTAATAGTGTAAAAAAACACAATCGTTGTATTGTCTTAACAGAGGAAGCGAAGCAAAACTCTTTTGCACAGAGCATTGCAGGTTTAATTAATGAAGAATGTTTTGAGTATTTAGATGCACCAATTCGTGTGTTAGGAGCGCAAGATATGCCGGCAATTCCATTAAATTCGGTTTTGGAAGCAGAAATGTTACCAAATGCAGAGAAGTTAAAGTTGTTGATTAATAATGTTTTATCTTATTAATTAGTGAGATAGTTAATTATGATTGTAAATTTTACACTAAAAAAACTAACGTTTGTTAGTTTATGTTAATTTTTTGATTAAATTTGTTATTATCAAAAATCAAAATCTGCAAAAATTATGATATTTAATCCCGAGATAGAACAAATGCCAATTGAAAAATTGCGCGTTCTTCAAAACGAAAGACTTCAAAATATGTTACAAAAAGTGTACAAAAATGTACCTTTTTACAAAGAAGCATTTGATACAGCTGGAATCAAACCAGAAGATATCAATGGAGTTGAAGATTTACACAAGCTACCTTTCACCAAAAAAACACATTTAAGAGAGAACTATCCATTCGGATTATTTGCAGAACCAAAGAGTAATGTAATCCGTTTACATTGTTCAAGCGGTACAACAGGAAAACCAACTGTTGTAGGCTATACCAAAAATGACATCGAATTATTTTCAGAAGTAGTAGCGCGTTCTTTAGCAGCTTCTGGATGCGAACCAGGAATGACATTACAAAATGCCTATGGTTATGGTTTATTTACAGGTGGTTTGGGATTACACTATGGAGCAGAGAAATTAGGAATGACAGTTGTTCCTATTTCAGGCGGAAATACGGAGAAACAAATCATGTTGTTGAAGGATTTTCAAGCTGATGCGATTTGTGCAACGCCTTCGTATGCATTAACAGTAGCAGAGGAAATCAAGAAAAGAGGAGAATCGTTAGATAATTTTAATTTAAAGTTTGCGATTTTAGGATCAGAACCTTGGTCAGAAGCGTTACGTCAAGAAGTAGAAGGAAGTTTAAATATCAAAGCTTCCAATATTTATGGATTGAGCGAAATTATCGGCCCTGGTGTATCTAACGAAGATTACGAAGAGCAAGGAACAGGATCTTACATTTGGGAAGATCATTTCTTTCCAGAAATTGTAGACGAAAAAACAGGTGAACCTGTACCATATGGACAACCTGGTGTATTAGTGATTACAACGTTAACAAAAGAAGCTTTACCGTTGGTACGTTATTGGACGGGAGATATTACAACCCTTACATACGAACATTCTAAGAAAAGAACACATATCAAAATGGGACCAATCATTGGTCGTGCTGATGATATGATGATTATTAGAGGTGTAAATTTCTTCCACACGCAAATCGCTGATTTTATTCCAGAATTTCCAGAGTTATCGCCAAATTATCAAGTAGTTTTAACAAAACCTAAAAATATGGATGCTGTAGAAGTTGGATTTGAAATTAATCCTGACTATTTTGCAAGCCAAGGTTTATCTTGTGATAATTTGAACGACGAATCTAATCTTGCATGTTGTAAATTACTTTCTAACATTCATAAAAAAATTAGAGACAATATCGGATTAGGAATGAATGTCAAATTGTATCAAGTAGATGAACTTCCGAAAAGTGAAGGAGGTAAATTAAACCGAATCATCGATAACAGACATTTATAAAATATATGCCTAAACAAAGTAAAAAAGAACTGATTATTCAAGAAGCTGCATTAATCTTTAAACAAAAAGGTTATTCGGCAACATCAATGCGTGAGCTAGCAGAAAAGGTCGGAATGGAAGCCGCAAGTTTATACAATCACATTCGTTCGAAGGACGAAATTTTAGAAGAGATTTGTTTTAAAGTTGCCAATCAATATGTTTCGCACATTAGTTCTATTGAAGATACAAATGAGTCAAATGTTCAGAAATTGAGAGATTTAATTCAATTGCACGTCAGAATGATCATTGCTGAGCCAAACGAAGTTTCTGTAGCAAATAACGACTGGAAAAATCTTTCGGATACGAAAAAAGAGTTGTACAAAACAATTCGAAAAGGATACGAAAAAAGAATCGCCAATCTTATCAAAGCAGGAATTGCGGCAGGCGAATTTAAAGACTTGAATGTTTCGGTTGCTTTATTTACTTTATTATCATCATTACGTTGGATAGAATTGTGGTACAAACCAGGGAGAGATATCTCACCAGAACAATTAGAAAATGACTTAATGACACTATTAATTAACGGATTTCAAAAATAATATGGCTATAAATTTTCACCAATTACGCGTTAAAAATGTAAAAAAGGAAACACCAGATTGTGTATCCGTTACATTTGAAGTGCCAGAAGAATTAAACCAAGAATTCAAATTCAAACATGGTCAATATTTAACGTTTAAGAATCTTCACAATAATGAAGAAATTAGACGTTCTTACTCAATTTGTTCAAGTCCTTTGGATAATGAATTAAGAGTTGCTGTAAAGAAAATTGAGGATGGAATTTTCTCGACATTTGTTAACGATACAATCAAAGTTGGCGATGTTCTTGATGTAATGACTCCACAAGGTAATTTCTTTACAGAAGTACATGAAGACAACAAAAAATTATATGTAGGAATTGTAGCGGGATCAGGAATTACACCTGTACTTTCTATCATCAAAACAGTCCTACAAACAGAGCCTAACAGCCAATTTGTGCTGATTTATGGAAACAGAAACAAAGGATCGATTATTTTT
This sequence comes from Empedobacter sedimenti, assembly GCF_030005555.1. Classification (GTDB taxonomy): domain Bacteria; phylum Bacteroidota; class Bacteroidia; order Flavobacteriales; family Weeksellaceae; genus Empedobacter; species Empedobacter sedimenti. The sequence goes on from NZ_JASCQG010000001.1 coordinate 53,148, forward strand.
AAAGAAGAAATTGAAGCATTAAAAAATAAATATATGGAACGCATCAGCGTTTACAATATTTTGAGTCGCGAAACGGCTGATGCTGAGATTTTGAGTGGTCGTATTGATAAAGCAAAAATTGAATATTTCTTGCAAAATATCATCGATCCAAAAGAAGTAAGCGAAGTTTTCCTTTGTGGACCAGAAGATATGATTTTAAGCGGTCGTGACGCTTTTGTAGAAGCAGGAGTTGATGCAAAACATTTGCATTTCGAATTATTCTATAGTGCATCTGCAGAAGCGAAAAAGGTAGAGCGTCAAAAAGCTGTAAAACAATCAGATGACACAATGAGTAAAGTAACCATCAAATTAGATGCAACAGCTTTACAAATCGATTTGGGTTACAATGGCGACACAATCTTAGATGCGGCTTTACAAAACGGAGCTGATTTACCTTATGCTTGTAAAGGTGGTGTTTGTGCAACTTGTAAGTGTAAAGTAGAGAAGGGTGAGGTAGAAATGGACATCAACTACTCACTTGAGCCAGATGAATTAGAAAGAGGATTTGTATTAGCTTGTCAAGCGCATCCTCGTTCTGCTGAAGTCGTGGTAGATTTTGATGCCAAATAATCAACTTTAAAAACTTTTAGAAATGAGTGCAAAAGAAATTGATTTTCAAGAAATCTTTGATAATAAGATTGAAAATGAAGTTCGTATCGAACCAAAAGATTGGATGCCAGACGCATACCGCAAAACATTAATCAGACAAATCTCTCAACACGCTCACTCAGAAATTGTTGGGATGTTACCAGAAGCAAACTGGATTACAAGAGCGCCTTCGTTAAATAGAAAGAAAATTTTGTTAGCGAAAGTTCAAGACGAAGCTGGGCACGGATTATACTTATATTGTGCTGCTGAAACGTTAGGAACAAGCCGTATCCAAACTTTAAATGATTTACATTCAGGTAAAGCAAAATATTCATCAATCTTCAATTATCCAACCCTTACTTGGGCAGATATCGGAATGATTGGTTGGTTGGTAGATGGAGCTGCGATTTTGAATCAAGTTCCGTTATGTAGAACTTCTTACGGACCTTATGCTCGCGCAATGGTACGTGTTTGTAAAGAAGAATCTTTCCACCAAAGACAAGGTTACGAAGCATTAGTGGTATTATCAAAAGGAACACCAGAACAAAAAGCGATGTTGCAAGATGCAATGAATCGTTGGTGGTGGCCTACATTAATGATGTTTGGGCCAAAGGATGAAGAATCATCAAACTCAGAATTATCAATGAAATGGAGAATCAAACGTTTCTCAAATGACGAATTACGTCAACGTTTCGTGGATATTTCTATTCCTCAAGCTGAATATTTAGGATTAACTATTCCAGATCCAGATCTAAAATTCAACGAAGAAACAGGTCATTACGAATTCGGAGAAATTGATTGGGAAGAATTCTGGAATGTTGTGAAAGGAAACGGTAAATGTAACAAACAACGTTTGGATGCTCGCCGTAACGCACACAACGAAGGAGCTTGGGTTCGTGACGCTGCAACAGCTTACCACGAAAAAAGAAAACAAAGAGAATTAGAAAAAGAACAACGCAAAAACGCATAAAAAGATGGAAAATAGAGATTGGCCTTTATGGGAAGTATTCATTAGAAGTAAACAAGGGTTAGACCACAAACACGTTGGGAGCTTACATGCTGCTGATGCTACAATGGCGCTAGAAAATGCACGTGATGTTTATACACGTCGTTTAGAAGGTGTAAGTATTTGGGTGGTAGAATCTGCTAATATTCATGCTTCTAATCCTGATGAAGCAGAACAATTTTTTGATCCTGCAGAAGACAAAGTTTATCGTCATCCAACTTTTTATGATGTACCAGAAGAAATTAAAAACATGTAATTTATGACAAGTACAGTTTATCAAAACAATCAAAATTACATCGATTTTATCTTGCATTTAGCGGATACAAATCTGATTTTGGCACAACGTTTATGCGAATGGTGTGGTCATGGTCCAATTTTAGAACAAGACATTGCAATGTCTAATATGGCGTTGGATTTATTAGGTCAAACTTCTAATTATTATGACTATGCGGCTGAAATGATCGGGAATGGAGCAACTGAAGATACGTTAGCAATGTTACGTGAAGAGCGTGAATACAAAAACTTATTGTTAGTTGAATTACCAAACGGACATTTCGGAGATACGGTTGCACGTCAGTTCTTTTACGATTCTTACCACGCGTTATTGTTAGAGCAATTCTTGAAAGTGAAAGATCTTAAATTACAAGCTATCGCTGAAAAGTCATTGAAAGAGGTGAAATATCACTTAAAATGGTCATCAGAATGGATGATTCGTTTAGGAGACGGAACACAAGAATCTCACGATAAAATTCAGGAAGCTGTAAACAATATTTTACCTTATGTAAAAGAAGCGTTTTTATTAGCGCCTTACCAAAAAGCTTTAGTTGAAGAAGGATTAATTTCAAGTCCAGAAGAATTTCAAGCAACGTGGTTAGCAAATGTAAAAGCAATTTTAGACGAAGCGACAATCGAAGCTGATGTAGAAAATGCTTTTGTACAAAAAGGAGGTAAAGAAGGTGTTCATACTGAGCATTTAGGATTTATCTTAACAGATTTACAATATTTACAAAGAACTTATCCAAATTCGCAATGGTAACCGAAAAAGAAATTTGGCAATACATGGAGGAAGTCGCTGATCCAGAAATTCCTGTGATTAGTGTAATCGATCTTGGTGTTGTGCGTAAAATTGAATTAATTGATCAAGAAAGTGTCAACGTTACAATTACGCCAACGTATTCGGGATGTCCTGCTATGAGTGCAATTTCAATTTCTGTTCGTTTAAAATTAATCGAAAAAGGATTCAAAAATATCAATGTCATTAATCAGTTGAGTCCTTCGTGGTCAACTGATTGGATGACAGAAGAAGGAAAGCAAAAAATGAAGGCTTATGGAATTGCACCGCCAACCAAAAATCCTTCGTCTGATGCGCTTTTTTCGGATGAACAAAATGTAGAATGTCCACAATGTGGCTCTACGGATACCAGACTTATCAGTCAATTTGGTTCTACGGCCTGCAAAGCTATGTATCAATGCAATAGTTGCCACGAACCATTTGATTATTTCAAATGTCATCACTAAAAAATTATGGAAAATTCAACATCAATCCTATACACACAAGAGGGAGGAATTGCTACGATTACGTTGAATCGTCCTTCTGTTTTTAATAGTTTTAATCAGGAAATGATTAAATCTCTTCAACATCAGTTGGATGTTGCAGCTCAAGATGTTTCTGTTCGTGCAGTAGTTTTAACTGGAACGGGAAAAGCATTCTGCGCTGGTCAAGATTTAGGCGAAGTTTTAGAAGAAAAAGAAATCGACTTTAATAAAATCGTTCAAGAAAATTACAATCCATTGGTTCTTAAAATTAGAAACATGGACAAACCAGTTGTTGCTGCTGTAAACGGTGTTGCTGCCGGTGCGGGAGCAAATTTAGCTTTGGCTTGTGACATTGTTGTCGCGAAAGAATCGACAAATTTTATTCAAGCTTTTTCTAAAATTGGTTTAATCCCAGATTGTGGAGGAACTTATTTCTTACCTCGTTTAATTGGACTGCAAAAAGCAACTGCTTTGATGATGCTTGCTGATAAAGTTTCGGCTGCTCAAGCAAAAGAAATCGGAATGATTTATGAGTTTTTTGCTGATGATATTTTCGATGCTGAAGTTGCAAAGATTGCTGATAAATTAGCCAATCTTCCAACAAAAGGTTTGGCTTATACAAAGAAATTATTGAATCAAACATTTAATAATTCAATCGAAGAACAATTAATTCAAGAAGGATTATTTCAAGCTAAATCAGGGAATACATCAGATTATCAAGAAGGTGTAGACGCGTTTATCGAGAAAAGAAATCCAGTTTTTAAAGGCGAGTAAGAAATGAAAAAAATAGGAATTATTGGTGGTGGAGCAATGGGTTCTGGAATTGCGCAAGTATTTGCTCAATCTGGTCATTCTGTTGTTTTATATGACACAAATAAAGAAGCTTTAGATCGTTCAAAACAAAACTTAGCGAAGACTTTCGAGAAGTTAGTGGTGAAAGAAAAATATACTGCTGAAAAATCACAAGAAATTCAAAATAATATCGAATATGCAGATAGCTTATCAGCTTTTGCATCTATCGATTTGATGATTGAAGCAATTATTGAAAACTTAGATATAAAAAAATCAGTTTTCAAACAAGTGGAAGAAATCGTTTCTGACGAATGTATTTTAGCGTCAAACACTTCTTCGTTATCAATCGCATCAATCGCATCTGCTTGTACTAAACCAGAACGTGTAATAGGAATTCATTTTTTCAATCCAGCACCATTAATGGCATTGGTAGAAATTATTCCAGCCGTACAAACACGCGAAGATTTAGCAAAAGAAGTAAAAGCATTAATTCAATCTGTTGGTAAATTACCTGTAATCACAAAAGATACACCAGGATTTATTGTAAATCGTGTTGCTCGTCCATTCTACAGCGAATCTATTCGTTTATTAGAAGAAGGCGTTGCTGATGCAGAAACAATCGATTTTGCGATGACTTCTGTTGGTGGTTTCCGTATGGGACCTTTCGAATTGATGGATTTTATTGGACATGATGTCAATTATCGTGTAACAGAATCGGTTTTCGAATCATTCTTTTATGATCCAAGATTTAAACCATCTTTCTCTCAAAAACGCTTATTCGAAGCTGGATATTACGGACGTAAATCTGGTCGCGGATTTTACAATTATGCAGAAGGAGTGGAGAAAAAAGCACCATCTCAAGATCAAGCTTTATTAGAAAAAATCTACAAACGCGTTTTAGTGATGTTAATCAACGAAGCAGCTGATGCTTTATTTTTAAACATTGCAAATCGTGAAGATTTGGATACGGCGATGACAAAAGGGGTGAATTACCCTAAAGGATTATTGAAATGGGCAGATGAATATGGTCTTGAAAATGTACAAAACGATTTAGATGAATTGTACAATTATTATCACGAAGATCGTTACCGTTTAAGTCCAATTATTAGAAATTTCGTCAAAGAAAACAAAACATTCTACTAAAAATTATCAATAAATGGAACCACAAAAGTTATTGAATAGAATGCTTGACCACGATAAATTTAGTGAATGGTTAGGTTTAGAAGTGATTGAAGTAAGAGAAGGATATGCAAAATTACAAGCAGCAATTCGTCCAGAAATGATGAACGGAGTAGGTTCTGTTCACGGAGGCGTTACTTTTGCGATGGCAGATTCTGCGTTTGCTTTTTCGTGTAATATGTATAATAATATTTCAGTTGCTTTAGATGTTCATATTTCATTTACGAAAGCTGGGCGCAATGGAGATGTTTTTACAATCGAATCGCAAGAGATTTCTTCAACAAAAAGAACAGGTATTTACGATATCAAAGTTACGAATCAAAACAATGAGTTAATAGCTTTATTTAAAGGAACTTGTTTTAGAACAGGTAAACCTTTGATTGAAGAGAATTAAGTAATAAGTTATGGGTTATAAGTATTGGGTATTTCCAATTCAAAACTTAGAACTCATTACTCAAAACTAAAGAAACAATGAACCAAACATATATTATAGATGGAGTTAGAACTCCAATTGGTAAATTAAAAGGTGGATTATCTGCTGTTCGTCCAGACGATATGGGCGCAATGGTAATCGCCGAATTATTAAAAAGAAATCCGTCAATTGATCCTGCTGCATTTTACGATGTAATTTTAGGAAATGCAAATCAAGCAGGAGAGGATAACCGTAATATTGCACGTATGTCGGCTTTATTATCTGGTTTACCTTATACAGTTCCGGGAGAAACGGTGAACCGTTTATGTGCTTCTGGATTATCAGCTGCAATTGCTGCATCAAGAGCGATTCAAGTTGGTGATGCGCAATTAATGATTTCAGGTGGAGCAGAATCGATGACACGTGCACCTTTAGTAGTTTCTAAATCGTCTTCTCCATTTGGTGGTGATGCGCAAATTTATGATTCAACTTTTGGTTGGCGTTTTATCAACCCAAAAATGAAAGAAATGTGGGGTGTTGATGGAATGGGAAATACAGCAGAGAATTTAGCGGAACGTGATAATATTTCGCGTGAAGATCAAGATTTATTTGCCGTTTGGTCTCAACAAAAAACGGCTGCTGCGCAAGCGAATGGTCGTTTAGCGAAAGAGATTGTTCCTGTAATTATTCCTCAACGTAAAGGAGATGCAATCATTTTTGATACAGATGAATTTCCAAAGAATAATACTACGATGGAGATTTTATCGAAGTTACGTCCAGCTTTCAAAGCAGATGGTACAGTAACTGCTGGTAATGCTTCTGGTCTTAATGATGGTGCGGCTGCTAATATCTTAGCTTCTGAACAAGCGATTAAAGATTTTGGTTTAACACCAATGGCTCGTATTGTTTCTTCTGGTGTTGCAGGTGTTGAGCCTCGTATCATGGGAATTGGACCAGTAAATGCAACGAAAATTGCATTAGAAAAAGCTGGTTTAACAATGAATGATATTGACATTATCGAATTAAACGAAGCATTTGCAGCGCAATCTTTAGCATGTACGCGTGCATTAGGTTTAGCGGATAACGATTCTCGTATCAATCCAAATGGTGGAGCAATTGCTTTAGGACATCCACTTGGAATGTCTGGAGCACGTATCTTAAACTCTGCGGCTTATGAATTACAAGCAACAGGAAAACGTTATGCATTAGTTACAATGTGTATCGGTTTAGGACAAGGTTACGCTGTAATTATTGAAAGAGCATAAAATAGATTTTAGTATTGAGAAGTTAGATATTAGTCATGTTGAACTTGTTTCAACATCACATCAACTTAATCAGATTCTGAGATAAACTCAGAATGACAATTAAATAAAATCTCATTACTTAATACTACTATCTCAAATCTATAAATTATGATTTACGAATTCAAAGGATATAAACCAGTTGTTCATCCAACAGCTTTTATTCATCCACAAGCGGTAGTGACAGGAAATGTGATTATCGGAAAAGATGTTTACATCGGTCCGGGTTGTGCATTGCGTGGTGATTGGGGACAAATTATTATCGAAGATAATTGTAACGTACAAGAAAATTGTACGATTCATATGTTTCCGGGAACTACAGTTCATTTGAAAGAAAAAGCGCATATTGGTCACGGAGCAATTATTCACGGAGCAACAATTGGTCGCAATTGTATGGTTGGGATGAATGCAGTTGTAATGGATAATGTTATTGTGGAGGATGAATGTATCGTTGGTGCTTTAACATTTATAAAAGCTGATACGCATATTCCGACAAGAAGTGTAGTTGTTGGAAATCCTGCCAAAATCGTAAAACAAGTTTCGGATCAAATGATAGAATGGAAAGATCAAGGTACTCAACAATATATGCAATTGCCAAGTGATTGTCATGAGAGTTTAAAACCTTGTGAACCATTAACAGAAGTTCCAGATTATTATTACGAGTCAATGGCGAGTAATTATAAAACGTGGAATGAAACAAAGTAAAAAGTTGTGAGTTTTGAGTAATAAGTTTCGTCAGTTCGAGTGATTTTTAGTTCATCTAAAAATTGTATCGAGAACTTAGACGAAAGAATTTGTAAAACCATCTTATTTCTCGATACGAATGTTCAATTTTAAAAATTAAACATTCATTCGAAATGACGATTAGAAATCTAATTACTAAAATCTATCATCTCAATACTAATAAATAAACACAAACAACATAAAAATGGCTAAACAATTAGAAAATTATGCTTTAGGACAATGGACAAAAGGTTCGTCTGAAGGGCAAATGTTATATAACGCCATCAATGGCGAAGAAATAGGAACTGCATCATCAGCTGGATTAGATTTCGGTGCGATGATGGATTATGCACGTACAGTTGGTGGACCAGCTTTACGTAAAATGACGTTTCAAGAAAGAGGTTTAATGTTGAAAAAATTAGCCCTATACTTAATGGATCGTAAAGAAGAATTCTACACTGTTTCTTGGGCAACTGGAGCAACACGTTCAGATTCTTGGGTTGATATTGAAGGAGGGATTGGGAACTTATTTGCCAATGCATCTTTACGTCGTCAATTCGGCGATCAACCTTTTTATGTGGAAGGAGAAACTCATAAAATCTCTAAAAACGGAACATTCTTAGGTACACATATTTTAACACCAAAACGCGGTGTTGCAATTCATATCAATGCATTCAATTTCCCAGTTTGGGGAATGTTAGAAAAAGTTGCGGTTAACTTATTGGCTGGAGTTCCAGCTATCGTAAAACCTGCTACAATTACATCATTCTTAACGGAAACTGTTGTTCGTGCAATTATTGATTCAAATATTTTACCAGACGGTGCTTTACAATTAATCACAGGTTCTGCAAACGGAATTTTAGATAATGTAGAGTCAGAAGATGTTGTAACTTTTACAGGTTCAGCTTGGACAGGACAAATGTTAAAAGCTCATCCGAGAATTACGTCAGAAGGTGTTCCATTCAACTTAGAAGCGGATTCTTTAAACGCTTGTGTTTTAGGGGAAGATGTACAAGTTGGATCACCAGAATTTGATATTTTCATCAAAGAGGTAACACGTGAAATGACAACTAAAGCAGGACAAAAATGTACTGCGGTTCGTCGTGCATTGGTTCCAGCGAACTTAGTTGAAGACGTACAAATTGCTTTAGGTCAACGTTTGGCAACGACTACAATTGGAGATCCAAATGTGGAAGGTGTTCGTATGGGAGCTTTGGCAGGAGCAGCGCAAGTGAAAGAAGTTCGTGAGAAAGTAGAAGAATTAGCTAAATCGCAAGAAATTATTTTTGGAAATTTAGATAATTTCGAAGTGAAAGGTGCTGATAAAAACAAAGGTTCTTTCATTTCTCCAATTTTATTTTTAAACAACGATCCATTCAATAAAACAGACGTTCATAATATCGAAGCGTTTGGACCAGTTTCTACGATTATTCCTTACAACGGAACTGCCGAAGCAATTGAGTTAGTGCGTATGGGGAAAGGATCTTTAGTGTGTTCGATTGTTACGGCTGATAATGATATCGCTACAGAATTCGTATTGAATGCAGGTTCATTACATGGACGTATCGTTATTTTAGATGCTGAATGTATCAAAGAATCTACAGGTCACGGATCACCACTTCCATTGTTGGTTCACGGAGGTCCAGGTCGTGCAGGTGGAGGAGAAGAAATGGGTGGTAAACGTGGTGTGTTACACTATATGCAACGTACAGCAATCCAAGGTTCTCCAAATAAATTAACGGCAGTTACGCAACAATATCAATACGGAGCAGATTATATTGAAAAAGATAAACATCCATTTGCAAAACATTTTGAAGAAGTAAAAGTTGGAGATACGTTAATTACAGCAAAACATACGATTCAACAATCAGATATTAATGCATTTGCGGCTTTATCTGGCGATAATTTCTATGCACACGTTGATGCAACTTCTTTAGAAGGGACTATTTTCGAGCGTAATGTTGCTCACGGATACTATTTATTGTCAAAAGCGGCTGGTTTATTTGTTTTAGCGAAAAAAGGACCAGTTTTATTGAACTATGGTTTAGATGAATGTCGTTTTGTGAAGCCTGTTTATCCAGGTTCTACAATTGGAGTTCGTTTTACATGTAAAGAAAAAATCGATCAAGAGAAAAAAGACGAAAACGATGTGGCAAAAGGAATTGTTCGTTGGTTGGTTGATATTTACGATGAAACAGGAGAAACAGTTGGTATTGCAACAATCTTAACAATGGTTAAAAAATTAAATCAAGATTAATATTATAATGTGAGAATGTGAGAATTCGTTAATGAGATTAAATTTCGTCAGTTCGAGTGATTTTCGTTTCGGTAGAAAGAGAGAATTATATCGAGAAATTAGACGAAAGAACTTATAAAAACCATCTTATTTCTCGATACAAATGTTTAATTTAAGAATTAAACATTTACTCGAAATGACGGTTTTTGTCATGCTGAGCTTGTCGAAGCATCTCTTAAATAAGTTTTAGATTAATAATCATCAACTAATAGCATCTCAAATTATTAATTAAATTTGCTGATTATCACATTAACATATATTCAAATTACTATGGAAGCTTACGTAAAATCAGATATACAAAACGGAATTGGTACAATTGAATTCTTTCATCCACAAAGTAATTCGATGCCAGGTTCTCAATTAAGAAACTTAGCAACAGAAATTGAAAAATTAGGAAACAATGACGAAGTAAAAGTTATTGTTTTGAGAAGTGCTGGAGACCGTACATTTTGTGCAGGAGCTTCATTTGATGAGTTAATCTCAATTAAAGATCGCGAGACAGGTTTAGAGTTTTTCTCTGGATTTGCTCATGTTATTAATGCGATTCGTAAAGCACCAAAATTTGTTTTAGCTCGTATTCAAGGTAAAGCAGTTGGTGGTGGAGTTGGTATTGCTTCCGCAGCAGATTATACTTTTGCAACAGAATTTGCATCTGTAAAATTATCAGAATTAGCTGTAGGTATCGGACCATTTGTAGTTGGACCTGCTGTAGAACGTAAAGTTGGAAATTCTGCTTTTACACAAATGGCAATCAATGCAACTGAATTTCAGTCGGCTGAATGGGCGAAAGAAAAAGGTTTGTATGCAGAAGTTTATGCAAATGCAGTTGAAATGGACGAAGGAATCGATATTTTAGCTAAAAAGTTAGCTAATTCAAATCCAGAAGCAATGAAACATTTAAAACGTGTTTCTTGGGAAGGAACAGAAAATTGGGACGAATTACTAATTGAGCGTGCCAAAATCTCGGGTGAATTAGTTTTATCAGAATTTACGATTAACGCGATTAACAAATTCAAATCAAAATAAAATATAAGTATAATTTATATAAGAAATCCACTTCATTTGAAGTGGATTTTCTATTAAAATAATTGTAGAAAATTCAGCTTAACGTTAAAATTCTCTTTTAATTTTTAACTTAAAAAATCCTAACCGTTTATCTTTACCATCATAAAAGTATGTATTTCTAAAAAATAATTCAGTATCTGTTTTCCAAAAAATATCAATAATTGTACATAAATCGAATTGTTCTTTTGTTAAATCTATTGGTATAAAAGTATAAGGCTTGTAAGCAGATTTTGTTTGTTTTTGAATAAAATAAATTGAACATTCTTGCCCAGGAAACCAACCATTTAATCTGTATTTTTTAGAAGGAGAATAACGTATATATTTTGGATTACCAACAAGCTCTGGTCCTATTATTCCATTTTTTAGATCAAACGAAAAATCTGAAGAATGTCCACCCTCGCAAAGAAGAATCTCCTCTGATGGATAGTAGCGAGAAAACGCCATATCCCAAAAATATTCTTCTTCGTTTGCAAATATTTTATTCTTGTTAGCAAAATTAATCATAAAAATCATTTGATCATTTATAGTAGAATCAATCAAATTAGTATCTGAATTATAACCGCCAAATACAACACGACCTTTTAATATTTCTTTTGCTTCCTCAAAATTATCAATATAAAATAGAGTATCATTATTAATTTTTACTTGGTTTTTTGTTTTAAAAAAATCAATTGAATCAATTTTGTAAATAGAAATAGTGTCATTTTCAAAAATCAATGAATCTTGTTTTAGTGATACAATTTCATTTTTATCAATTTTTTTACCTCCATTATTTTGTTGACAACTATATATAATACAAATAACTATAATAAATAGATAACTTCTTTTCATGTTTTTTAATATGTTATTAATATACAAAGTATTATACTGAATTTACAACTTAAAATACTCGTCTTTATAATAGTTGCTTTTCTTTACATATAAAATATCTTTTTCAGGATTCAGAATTAGATTGAAGCGTTTAATCAAATCTCCACCCATAATATTTTTGTGTTGAATTTTTATTGTACTATCAAAAAATGACATTGGTACATTTCTGAATGTTTTATTTGCTAATTCAAAATCAGGTAAAATAGATTTTTTGGAAAGAATTACATTTCCGGCAGCGTCACTTAGTTTAGACTCTCCAGTAATTTCAAATTTTTCTAATAATTTATAGTCTTTTGCAAAATCATCCGAAATCATCAAAGCGCCAGAAAAACCGGTGTGAATCATAAATTCGGCTTCAATTGGTTTTTTGTCAATAAATGGAAAAGCTTTTATATACAGCGTTTCTTGAGAATATCTCGAATTTAATTTTGTATATTTTTTTAATTTAGAAGGTGCTTTATCATAGACAACTAATTTATTCTCATCAAAATTGATTTCTAAATATTTTCCTTTAAAAAACTTCAAACCAATTTTTCCATCACTCTCATGTCCAGACTGTTTATCGATAAAAATTGGTATTTTATTAAACTCTTCATCACCAAATTTAATCACATTGTTTTGACTCATTTTCATATCCGAATATCCAGCCCACGATGTCACATTATTTAAGGTATCAGAAATCGCAATAGATTTCATTTTTTTGTAGGAATCTTCGATAATCGTGACATAGTCAGAACCTGTATGCAACATCAATTGTACTGTATCTTTTTGATTGATAACAACTGGTACTAAAATATTGTTGTATTTAGTTAATCGGAAAGGGATTTCTTTCACAGTATGTTGCCCAAAACTAAAGATAGTAAAAAGAGTAAGTAGAAATGATAACAGTTTTTTATTCATGTAGTTAATTGTTTGGATAAAAATAACCAAAATGTATAAATGACTAATATTCTTTTATTAAAAATATTCCTTATAAATTTGCGAAATGGGAGTAGCTGAATTATTATTAAAACGCAAGCAAGAATTGATTGAAAAGAACAAAACTGAAGGTTTAGCTTTTCGAGAAGAATATAAATTGAAAGAAGGTGTAACCGAAACCGAAAGCGGATTATTGTATGAAGTTTTGACGATGGGAGAAGGAGTAAAACCAACTTTATCAGATACAGTTTTGTGTCATTATCATGGAACAAATGTAAACGGAGAAGTATTTGATAGCTCAGTTCAACGTAAGAAACCTGCTGCTTTTCCTTTGGAAAATGTCATAAAAGGTTGGGCAGAAGGTGTACAATTAATGCCAGTTGGAAGTAAATTTAAATTTGTTGTAAAACCAGAAATAGGTTACAAAGATCGCGAAATTTCAAAAGAATTAGGACCTTATTCTACCATGATTTTCGAAGTAGAATTGATGGGGATTCTATAAAAAAAATGATGTCTTTGTAGACATCATTTTTTTATTCAAACACTTCGCAGTGAATAATATTATGTGAAGTTCCGACAAATTCGATTAACCAATTTTCGTAAGATTTTACGATTTGGTTTTCATCTTTCCAAGTTGGATAATCAAATGAAATTGGGATAGAAACAAATTTACTTTTCGGATGCGAAGCAAGCTCACTTAAATCTTCTTCTATTTTTTGTTCCATTTTAAACAAATCTTTTGGCTTTGATTTATGAAAACTATAATAATCAATCGCGATTAATTCTAACACAATTTGATCATTTGTAAATGTTTTCGCAAAATCAAAAATCGTCTGAAAAACATCGTTCAATGTATGTTTATGGAACAAATGATGTTGCTCAAAATATTGTCCTAATCCCATTAAAAAGTCAAAAATCGAATACTTTTGTGCAATATATTTCAGCGTTTCTGGCGTTCTTGGTTTGTTCCAATAAATCTCCAACGCATTTTCTAAAGCTGTAATATTTTCTAAATCTTGTTCACTTAAAAAATCACTTTTGATAATTTGATATGGTGGCATTGGATCAAAATGATAGCCGTAGTTCTCATATTTTTGACGAACTGGTGTTCCTTTCAGAAACTTCAAAAAACCTAATTGCAATTCCGGCGGATAAAGCTTGAAAGTTTCTTCAAAACTAAATTTCAAATCATCCACATATTCCAAAGGTAAACCAACAATCAAATCCAAATGCATTTCAATTCGATCTTTTAATTGATTGATCACATTAGATGTTTTTTCAAAATTCTGCTTGCGCGAAACTTCTCGGTTACTTTGTTGATTAACGGTTTGAATTCCAATCTCGAAACGGAAAAGATTTTTTGGAACCTTTTCGTTGATGAATTTTATGATATCTGGATGAACAATATCGGCTGTAATCTCGAACTGAAAAACGTTTCCTTCGCGATAATTATCTAAAATAAATTGAAACAATTCTATCGTAAAATCTCGTTTTATGTTAAATGTACGATCCAAAAACTTAATCGTTTTCCCATGTTTCATCAAATACAATAAATTCTCTTTGATGGTTTCCATTGGTAGATAACGCATTTTGTTGTCTAAACTAGCCAAGCAAAACTCGCATTTATAGGGACATCCACGAGAAGTTTCGATATAACAAACCTTCTTTTCTAAATCCGCAGGATTATCATATTGATATGGATTTCGACCTTCTAAACGATTGATATCAAATTGAATATTTTGTATATTGAAAACAATTTTTTCCTCTTTTTTGTAGACTAAATTCGATACATTTTCGATCGCTGGATAATTTTCAACAAATTCCTCGAATGGTATTTCTCCTTCACCTACAATAATATAGTCGATATAATCATTTGCAATAACATCATCATATTCGTAACTAACTTCTGGTCCGCCTAACATAATTTTGGTTGTAGGGGAAACCTCTTTGATACGTTTACATACTTCTAATGTCTGCGTAATATTCCAGATGTAACAGCTAAAACAAACAATATCGTATTTAGCGCATTTTTCAGCAACTTCATCAAAGTCAGATTTAATCGTAAATTCTTTCCAAAAAATATTTCCGCGGTGATGATTCAAATCGTAAAGAATACGAATCGCCAAATTGAGGTGAATATATTTTGCGTTTAAAGTCGTTAATAAAATTGATGGTTGCATAATTTGATATTGATGTGCAAAAATACACAATTATTATGTATGACAGCTTAAAAACCAATTGCTGTTGCGCCTAAAGAAACACTTGTCTTGTTATATTTTGTAGGCGTTTTTTTCTTTTTCACTTTGATAGAAAATACAACAGGTTTTAATGGTAATTCATTCTTCGTTTCAACTTTACTCATATTCATCACTTTATCAAAACCTTTTGTAATTTCTCCAAAAACAGTAAAATCATTATCTAAACGTGGTTGTCCACCATTCTTCAAATACTCAGCTCGTTGTTCTGCTGTAAATTTGATTCCTTTTTTAGCTTCTAAATTATCTAATTCTTCTGCTATAATTTTCTTTCCAACAACAAAATAAATTTGATTGTAATACGATGCTTTCTCTTTATTTCCATCTCGACCAGCGCCTAAAGCTCCCATTTTATGAAAAGCTTTCGGACTAAATTCTGGCGCTAAACGAATCGGTTTTTGCTCTGGATGTTCGGCTTCTCTTGCCAAAATAGGATCATCTAATTCGCCTCCTTGAATCACGAAATCCTTTACAATACGATTAAACTGTGCATTTGTATAAGTTCCTTTATTAATTTCACTCAAAATCAAATCGCGATGTTTCGGTGTGAAATCATATAACATCACATCAAATTTTCCGTAATTCGTTTTGAATTTTAAAGTATAAGTTTGTGCAGAAACAAAACTCGAAATTGAAAATCCAATTCCGAGTGCAATATTTTTTAATAATCTATGATTCATTGTAAATTTTCTTGTTCTAAAGATAACAACAAATATAGAAATCTGAACGATTTTAAGCTAAATTCATAATCATAATTAAACTTCCAACACCAATAATTATCCACAAAATAATAGCCATTAATAATGGTTTGTAGCCAATATTTTTCATCATTTTGAATGATAAACTTGTTCCGATTAAGAATAATGTAAGCGTAAGTGCAGCTTTTGATAAATCGATAATCATCGGGCTAAATTGATGAACAAATGGTACATAGGTATTCACACAAATAGCAATTAAAAATAGACCAATAAACCACGGAATATTAATTTTTGATGTGTTGTTTTTGAAAAACAATAAGGTTAAAAACGACAATGGAATGATCCAAAGAGCACGTGCTAATTTCACTGTTGTAGCTATTTGTAAAGCTTCTTCACCGTATTTGCTTGCTGCTCCAACGACTGAACTTGTATCGTGAATGGCGATGGCGCACCACAAACCGAATTCATGTTGAGATAAGTTGAATAAATGTCCAAGTGGCGGAAAAATCAATAAGGCAATAGAATTTAAAGTAAAAACCACTGCTAAAGCAACCGAAATTTGATTGGGTTTTGCTTTTGTAATTGGCGCGATTGCTGCGATTGCACTTCCTCCGCAAATTGCTGTTCCTGCAGAAATTAGGTAGCCTGTAGCTTTTTCAATTTTGAAGAACTTTGTAAATAATAATCCTAAAATCATCAACGTAGAAATGCTCACAATGGTGAATACAATTCCTTCTTTTCCTGCTTGTATAGCCGAGAAGATATTCATTCCGAATCCTAAACCTACTACAGCAACTTTCAGTAAAGTACTTGATACTTTTCGTGATTGGGCTTCGTATGGATTTCCAAATAGTTGTGCGACAACAAATCCTAAAACTAATGCGATAGGAGAGCTTATAAAAGACATTAAACTTAGAAATGCACAAATTAAAAAGATAACTTTTTGTGTTGTGAATTGTTGAAATAAGCCTTTTTCTGAATGTATAATTTTCATGATTTGAATAATTTTATGGTACAAATTTCTTGTACTTATTATTCAAAAAGAAATGATAAAAAGTAATCTATTATTACTTTAAGTTATAACGATTGCAGAAATCAATAAATAAATTCACCAATTTAGATTGTTCTCCTTCTGGAACGATAAAATTGAAGTTACGCTCTATCACTAGGTTTTTAACGTCAATAATAGTTAAAGTTTGATTTTTAAGCTCTTGTAAAATAGATTGAATCGGTAAAAAAGCCAATGCATCAGAATGTAGTACATAAGATTTTATACTTTCAGTACTTCCCAATTGAATTTCGATATTGAGCTCATTTAGCTTTATATTTTTCGATTTTAAAGCTAAATCAATGGTTTCTAAAGTTCCAGAACCAGGTTCTCGAAAAACCAATGGAATATTATTTAAATCATCAATTTTAATGCTATTTTTGATCGAAATAGAATGATTTTGACGAGAAACTAACACAATTTCATCTTTCATAAACGGAAAATAATGAAACGTTCGGTTTTTGATTTGAGCTTCAATTAGACCGACATCAATTTTATGATTTGCTAATAAATCTTCAATTTTTTCAGAATTTTGAATCACTAAACTCAACTGAATTTCAGGAAATCTTTTGCGAAATTCTGCCAAGATAGGAGGTAACACATATTGTGCAATCGTGGTACTTGCACCCAAACGTAAAGTTCCTTTCTGTTTCTCTTGTAATTGTCCGATTTCAAATTCCATTTTTTGATAAACAGAAAAAATTTCTTCAGTATATTTTAATAGAATTTCGCCAGCTTTTGTCAATTTTATTTTCGTTCCATTTCGCTCGAATAACTTAATGTTTAGATTTAATTCGATTTCTTTAATATGTTTTGTAACAGCTGGTTGAGTTATGTTTAATTCGTTTGCTGCTTTTGTGAAATTCAAGCGTTTAGCAACCGTATCAAAAACTTTTAATCTAAAATCGAACATATAAATAAGCTAACTTTTTGTTATAATTAAATGAAATTTAGTGTGTAATTAATCTGTTTTGCAACCCGATTTTTCGTCAAGTAATTCTGAGTTATTTAGTTTAAAATCTATCGAACGATTTAGTTTCAAAACATCTTCCCCTTTGTTAGGATCAAACTCATTATCAAAGAAAGATATTGTCATTTTTTTACCTTTTTTTAATGCTTCTTGAAAAATTGGTAGATTATTATTTGTTGTAAAAGGATCTTTAAATTCTTTTCCATCGATTAGAAAAACTGTTTTAGAATGGTTGTTGTTTGATGAGCTAGCAAAATCTAAACCTCCAAAATCTCCATCACGATAATGATTAGAATACTCGATTAAATATTTTGGATTTGTACAATTTGCTGCCCAAAAAAGTACATAATCTTTATTTGACAAATTGATTAATACTTGATCTTGATTGTATTTTACAAGTACCCAACCATCTTTTGGCGCATTTTTTTCTAATTGAAGCATTTCTTTATCACCAAAATCATTAATTGTAATAATCTTAGATTGTGCACTTGTGCTATAACTTGCTAATAAAAAGGAAAATATAAATACTTTTAAAGCGATTTTTTTCATAAAATAGGTTTGTCTAAAATTACTGAATTTTATTGAAGCTTTTTGTTATAGAATCGACTAAAATAACTTATTTTTAAATTATCATTGTGTTTATATGAAGTATATACTCTTATTTTTTTTTATGGCAGCATTTGGTCAAGACCTTCGGTTTAAAGAGGTGGAATTTGAGAATAAAGTTTATTCTATTCCGACAGATTGGTTTATTAACGATTATTTGAAAGATGATTTATATGATTTTAGTGTAAAAACACCTGATAATGAAGCTTTTATTTTAATTAAAAATTGTCACAAAATAGTTGCCGATAAAGTAAACAAAAAAAATAGTATGGTGTATCGTTTTAATAGTAATTATCTAAATTCTGATCGTTCTACATGGGAATTTCATCCAGAAGCATGTGGATCGATTGATTTTCAGAATGATAACAATATAGAGTTTATTATGGAAGTACTTAATTACTCACAATTATTAACTCCAAATATCCAAAAAAATGAAGTATAGTTTAATTCTAATAGCGAGTTTATCATTTGCGCAGACGTATCAAGTTGTAAACAATGAAAATTCGACTGTAAGTTATAGAGGATTAGCCTTTGAAGATGCTAAAACATTTGTTGTTTCTGGCTCAAAAAATACTATTGGTAAATCTGTTGATGGTGGTAAAACGTTTACTTGGATTAACCCGAAAGTTGTAGAAAATAGAGATTTCAGAGATATTGAAGTAATTTCTAAAAATAACTATTTAGCTCTTGGAATAGATTCGCCAGCTTATATTTTGAAAACAAATGATGGAGGAAAGTCTTGGAGCAAAGTTTATGAAAATTCGCAGAAAGGAATCTTTTTAGATGCTTTGTATATTGATTACAAGTCGAAAACAATTACTGCTTTAGGCGATCCTATTGTAGAGGGACAACCTTTTGTATTGAAATCTACGACTACAAATCCTGATAAATGGGAGGTTGTAAAATCTTTGAATGGAGAAGCTTTGCGGTTGAAGAATCCGAAAGAAGCTTTTTTTGCATCGAGTGGGAGTAATTTGTACGTAGATGGAAAACAAACGCTTATTGTTTCTGGAGGAGAACTATCTAATTTGTATCGTTATAAGTCAAAGACAGGGCAATTGTATACATTAGAGAAAACGAAAAGTTCAACATCAGGTATTAATGGTCTGGCTTACGATCCTGTAAATAATGTCGGTTATTTGGTAGGAGGAGATTTTACAAAACCAGAAGATTCTAAATATAATTTCTATAAGTTTAAAATTGCGAATGATCAACTTGTTTTTCAAGATTCGTGGAGTTATCCTGTTGGTTATAAATCTGGTGTAACGATTATTAGTAAAGAAAAAGTATTAGTTTGTGGTTATTCTGGCGTAGATTATTCGACAGATGGTGGACATAACTGGACAAATATTACGAAAGATAGTTACAATGCTTGCACCGTTTCTCCGGATAAAAAGTATGTGATTCTGGTTGGGAATAAAGGAAAAATAGGAAAAGTTATTTTGTAGAGTAATAGCACAATTTTTTTATCTTAAACAACAATGTAATTTTAATCATTATTGTAATATTTTTTTGTTGATTATGATTTAGTGATACATTTTATAGACTATATTCAAAATAGTAGGCTTTGCTATTTTTTTTGTCATACCATAGTGTCTTATAAATATTTTTACGATCTGAATTTGAATTCCATGAATAACTTTCCAATTTTTTGATTATGTCTTTATTCCACCAAAAAAAATCATCTTGTAATCCATCAGAATTGTTTCCAATAATACTATCTTTTACAAGTTGATGTTGCTCTATTATTTTGTTTTTCGTGATAGTATCGCAGCTAAATGAGAACATATAATCGTAATCTTGTCCAATCGCATCATCATAACAATAAATATCTTTTACATCTGTAGTAATATCGACTTTTAGAAAATTTCTAAAATTCTTCTTGTTAGCTTCAGTATCAGGTATATCGCTATTAAATGTGGGGAAAATCTTTTCAATGGATTTTTGGGCTATAGATTCTGTTTTTTCTTTTCCTTTCTTAAGACCAAAATAAATTGTATACATTCCTGTACAAAAACACAGTAAGAATGAAAGAATTGAAAGGATAAAGAGTCTTTTTGTTTTATAGAAAAAACCTGAAATAAAAATAATTACAAAAACTACAAAAAGAATTATTGAAGCAATTATTAGCACTATTAGTTTAACCACTTTATAAATATTTTAATTAAATATAGTTTAATAATTTATACAATTTCTTTTTAAAGATTAATTTTAAGCCAATTATTGATTTCTGTAAAAGTAGTTTTAGAGTTTTCAATCCAAGGGAAATGTCCAGAATGATCAATAATCACTAATGTAGAGTTTGGTAATTTTTTGTGCAAAAGTTCTACAAATTTAGGAGGATTGTTTGTGTCATATTTTCCATTTATAATCAAGGTTTTAGTTTTGATAGCCTCAAATTGAGTTTGGGATTCTAAGTAGTTATTTCTAATTTCATTACTCTCTGTCCAATAAATACCGTTGATTGGTTTTCTCCTTCCTTCTTCTGATATTTTATTTACTATTGGTATAACTTTATCAGATGTTTGTTCATTGTAACACCACCATTTTATTGTAGCATTTTTATTATTTTGATTGATTTCTTGTAGAACATTCTTAAACCATTCTGACTCTAAGCTTCGTTGATTTTCAGTTTCTTTTCTTTTACGAATACTTTCTTCTTGATTACCAATTAAACTTGTTCCTGTCAAAATTAATCCATCTAAGTGGTTAGGATATTTCAGAGCATAATCTAATGCAATTGCACTTTGATCAGAATGCCCAAAAATCCATATTTTATCAGCGTTTAAATGCTTTCTTAAATCGTTAATTTCTTCAATAATATAATTAGGGTTATATTCATTCAATGTTAGTGGAGATTCTGATTGTCCAGTTCCTCTTGGTTCATAATAAATCATTGTAAATTTTCGCTCTAATGCTTTTAGTGTTAATTGATAACCAATTTTACCTGAATTTATATGACCTACTATCATAATAGGACCTTTTCCACGAATGGTATAATTAAGTTTAAGCTGACCAATTTTTTCATAATGATTTTCTTCTTCAATATGTGTACAATTAAAAAGGTAGAGAAGGAAAGATAAACCAATGTAAAAAATAGGCGTTATTTTCATGAAATGTTTCAAAGTTTAGTCGTAAAAAGACTTATTCTATTGGTTTTTTTAAATTGATATAATTTCATTGGAAATTCAGTCATTTAAATGGATTAAAAAAGTTAAAAAAAAATAGTTATTAGTTAATCAAGTATATACATTTTTTTATTCTTTAAACTGATTCCGATTCTATTTCCAAACCAATTTATACTTGTTTTTCCTTCATATATTAAACCATCTACAAAAACAACTTTCGGATTATTTAAAGTCACAAACTGGTTTGAAATTGTATTAACCGTTCCTCTATAAAACTTTGTAATAATTTTTTCATCAAACTCGCTTTTTCGTTCGCTAGCCTCTAATTTAGTTTGATCTATACCTAATGTTGAGATTAGTTTATCACTTAACCAAAATGAGTTACTTCCGGCTCCCGAATCTAATATTACTTGAATTTTATATTGATTATTTAATAGGATATAAGTGGAAATATCTATTGTTTTATCCGTATTTGTAGTTAATTGTATATCGAAAGATTTAGTATTTTTAATGGTAGAAAAATCAGTTAATTCGATTTCTTTTTTTACAAAATCAAGAATAAAATCTGTTTCACTAAACATTTGTAGTGAAATCAAACCATCAATTCCGTCTATTTTCATATCAAAAGTAGAATAGGGAATGTGACTAAATTTTTTACCAGCAAAGTTGACTTCTTGGTTCTCGTAAATGGGTGCAATAATTTTTTCACCTGTTGCGCGATATGCTGTGATAAAATTATAAGTTGATTTCTGATTTAGATCTTTTGCGAAGCTATCAAAAAATAAATTTATTCCTCCGCCAGTATCAAAAATAAAGTTTCCTTCTTTACCATCAATTTTGGCTTTTGTAATTATATGTCCTGATGGTAAAATTTGAATTGGTGTTTTTTGACAATAGAGTTGTGATGAAACAATGATAGATAATAATGTTGCAAATTTTTTCATACAATGTGTTATATTAACTAATTTAATGAAAAAGATTATTCTGAGAAGTAAAATTTTGAGTAAATAAAGTTTATTTTTTTTTAGAAGAAGTATTTATTCTAAACTATTTCTCTCCTTTTTTGTTAGTTTTTTTAGTGCTAAATCATAGGAGTTGTCAATCCATTGAAAAATAAATTCATCTGATAATGAGTTATCTAAAACAATTTTTGTCCAATGTCTATCGCTAAAGTATGATGGTTTTTGTAGTGCGGGATACGTTGCTCTTAATTCATCAATTTCATCAGAATTACATCTTACACCAATGCTTTTGAATGTGTTAATGCTTACTGCGGCAAACATTTTACCAGCCACCTTAAATACCAATGTATCTGGTAAGTTTTTGAAAGGAAAACCCTCTGTTGCCCACTTCTTTGTAATACAATATTCTCTGAATTTTTCTATATCCATTTGAAGTTTTTATACCATTAGTTACTAAATTATTACTCCGTTCTGATACTATTACTCGTAGTTTTTTATTCTTTCTTCGAGGTTATTCTTCTTTAATAATTGATCCAAATACTTTCCTCTACTACTATTAATTCTTTGATATGGAGCAAAAAGTGCAGCTACTTTGTTAAACTGTATATCTAGTGAAATTAACTCTTTAATTTCCTCATCATTCAAATCTCTATTTAAACTATCATTATATAATTTCATAATTTTTTTTACAACTATTTCTTTCTCTACAATCTCTTGTTCAGTTGCATTCAAAGTGCAAATTCCGTAGCCACCATTTATATAGAAATCCCACTCGTCCTCAAAGTTTTCATCAAATTTTGCTTCATCAATTCCTGTTGTCTTAAAAATATTGTTGTAAGCAAACTCTTTATTTTCATGATTAGTTAAGATTTTTTTGAATTTTTCTCTAAAGTTTGATTTTCCGTATTCGAAACTGAAATTTGATTTTAAATACTTATCAATCAATACCACAGTATTTTTAGAAAAATATTCTTCTGTATAATTTTCTGTAATAGAATCATTTAAAGTAGAAGTTATTTTTCGAGATATTTCAAATGTATAAGACGGACCAGGAATAATCTTAGCTTCAATTAACTCATCAAAATTCTTTTCATCTATACCAAAATGACTTAAGATTATTTCTTTCTCAATGAAGTTGTCATGAATATATTTAGTATTACTATTTTTCATAAAATTATAGATATTGTAAAAACATGGGGAATGCTTACGTAAACTAATTTAATAAAAAGATTATAAAGACGTTGAGTAAAGTAAATATTTATCAATTTGATAAAATACAAAGTTGGCTATAACTATAATTTTTCAAGATATTCTTCGTAGCCACTTTTTTCTAAGACTTCTTTTGCTGTTAATTTGTAAATGTCTTTCCACGAATCAGGACCATGTTTTTTCACATATTCCGATATAATTCGATATCCTAACCAGTAATTCAGAGATTTTGGAGCATCTGGGAAAATTTTATGTTTATCATTTCTCAACAAAGGATTATTCCCCGAAGTATCTTGAAAATACGATTTTGTTTTTAAGAATATTGCTTTTTCATTTTTCACGTACCAATCCCAATTTTCTTTTGTCATGTTCTCAACAGCTTCATATTCTGGAATTTTTTTGTCAAAGAAAATGTAAGTAAAATAGCACGCAAATCCTTCATCAATGGTTTGACTTAAAGCTGAATTTCTATCAATATCATTATTTCTAAATTTTTCGTAAACCAGATGATTTAGTTCATGTGGCAATCCTTTTTCAAGCGTGTAAACAATGTCTATTGATTTGTTATTTAATTCTAGCGCAAATTGTTGGGCATCGCATCCGCCGAAACCAATTCCTGTAATCGGTGTAAACAAAATACTTATTTTGGCATTTGGTTGATAAGGAACTAAACGATTGAATTTTTTAAGATTCTTTTTGAATAATTTATTGATATTTATTTTCGTAATAGTATTAGTGCGATCAATATTTTCGTTTTTATTTTTGTCAAATAGAGTTTTGTTCCATTTAATCATTCCTTCTTTAGTATTAAAACGACTCGCATTTTCATCACCAAAAATTTGCGCATAACAACTGTCCCATAGTTTTTTGTGCGGTAAATAAACATTTTTTACAATGATTGCAGAATCAAATTTTTTATTCTTATGCGCAATAATTTGAGATTTGAATAAATTATGAATGGTTATATTTTGAACTTTTATACTATCAGAAATTTTAGTGATTTTATTGTAATCAAAATCAGTATTTTGAGCTTTTGTATATGAAAACGAACCTAAAATAAAAATGAAGATCAGTTGAAAAGTTTTTTGCATGTAAATTATGATGATTTTATGTAGTTATAGAAACGTAGTCCTAGCTATTATGCTTTTGGTAAATTTAACAAAAACAAACATTTTTTGGAATATAAAGAAAGGGAAATCTTCGATTTTGTACAATCTCGCTTTTTGGCGCTACAATGTTAGCTGAACTTTTTTATCATACTCACAATTTTGTTAGTTCTTGTAATTTCAATAGATCAACAATAATTTTGACAGATAAATTAAATATTGAAATGAAAAATCAAAAACAATGGCTTATAACTGGAGTTTCTAAAGGTTTAGGAAGAGAAATAGCTAATATTGTTCATAAAAATGGAGATAAGGTAATTGGGTTTGTTCGAAAGGAAGAAGATAAAAAAAGATTGGAAGAAGAAGTTTTAGGAATCACTATTTATATTTTAGATTTAGAACAATCCGAAAGGTTTGAATCCGTAATTGTAGATGTTATAAAAAACGAAGGCAGAATTGATGTTTTGGTTAATAATGCTGGATATGGTATGTTTGGATTATTCGAAGAAATTTCGGTTCAAGAACTCAGAAAACAATTTGAGATTAATGTTTTTTCGAAATGGAGTTTGATTAATGCAGTGTTGCCTCAAATGAGAAAGCAACAATCAGGAGTTATCGTTCAAATTTCATCTCGTTTAGGTATTCTCGCTGGTATAGGTAACTCAGCATATTCATCTGCGGAATTTGCAATTGAAGGAATGAGTGAATCACTCGCAGAAGAAGTGAAGGCTTTTGGTATACAGGTTATGCTTGTAGAACCAGGTCCTATGCGAACATCTTTTTTCGGAAGCTCAATTAATTTTGCGAATAAAGAAATCATTGAATATCAAAATTTTTTTAAGAATCTTCGTTCTAATTTCAAAGACAAGGATGGAAAACAAAAAGGAGATCCCACAAAAATAGCTGAAATAATTTATGAGCAAGTAAATCAAAAACAAATTCCTTTTAGACTACCAATTACAACTGTTACTATAGATGCTTTGCGATTAAAATCAGAGTGTTACAAAAAATTAGTAGAGTGTTGGAGCGATAAAGCAAAATCTGTTGATACTTTATAGTTTAAAATTTGCAAGTGCTATCAGTAACTTTTGAATATTTCGTCCTTCTGAAGTTAACTGGTATGTTGAGCTAGTTTTTGTTTTGTATTTTGTAATAATTTTGTCTTTTTGAAGCTCATTTAATTGTTTCGAAAGAATTTGATCGCTAATATTTGGGATAACTTGTTTGAATTCATGATATAGCATATCTTTTTCAAATAATGAAAACAGTATTGACAGTTTCCATCTTCCAGAAATTAGAGAAAGATTTTTGTTTGCATTGCAATAATTATTAAGTGTCTGTTCATTCTCAAAATTTGTGGATTCTTTTTTTCTCATACTTTTTGTTCTAAATTTGAGATGCTTCTTCAGTAGTATTAAAATTAAAGAAAAAAACAATATAAATAGTAGGGGAGAATATATTCTTCTACTTTTTGTACTTTAAATTCGTACACTGAGCGAAGCAGAAATGTAACTCGCTCATTTTGCTAATACAATGTTGTATCTAGTTTATTTATCCATCACATATTCAAAAATAGCAACTCTCAAACTCCAAAGTTTTAATGTCTGTTTTGCATGAAGTTTTTGATTTTCTTCACCTACAATTAATTCGTCTGTAAATGATGAATGAAATTGCGACCAATAGTTATTTTTAGCATCGTTTAGAAGAAAATAGAAACCAGGATCTCCAAATTTCTTTCCAATTGATTGTAATATTAATTCGCGGTTATCACCAATTTTTGGCTGTAAAATTACAGTAGCATTTCCTTTTGGGAGAGGAAAAATAGCTTTAATGCAGGCTGTTCCTGACGGTAAAATGCAGGTTCCATATATTCCTGAATAAATTACTAAACTAGATGATTTTATTTTTCTTAACCAAATAGTATATTTTACTTCTTCAGATTGCTTGTCGATTAGTTGAATTATTTCGCTTGTTAATACTTCATTTTCATTAATTTGTTCTGTCGGAATATTTAGTTGATTGATACGCTGACTAAATAGTCTGTTGACAACAAAACCAAAATTTTTGAAGAAAGGATTCCATCTTACTTTGAAATATAATTTGTAATCAGAAGTATTTTCGTAAAAGTCAATTACGTTTTTAGATAGTCTGTTCAGCTCTGATTCAGGTAAGTTTAATGAATTAAAAGACTTTAATAATCCGACAGAGTTTTTATTTCTTGAAATGGTTAAATTTTCTTTTACTGCAAGTTCGTTAATGAATTTTTCTCCAATTCCATCAATTTCACCGAACGGACCAAAAAGCCAAGATTCGTCCTTTGGATTAATTTTCTTTCCAAAAATGATAATCCATTGTTGCGTAAACCAATCTTGGAATTTTTGCATAGAATGTGCGAAATTCATACTTAATTATTCTTAATAAGCGTAAAATTAGACTTTCCTTTCCACTCTCCAAATTCGGCAAGAACTTTAAATCTTAAAGTTGTAAATTCAAAATGAAAATCTTTCCTATTTCGTTCTTTCATTGCATTGAAATGCCTTTTTGGTTGTGGCATTTTACTGTGTCCATGAACCATATCGGTCATTTCTTTTTGAGTTTTCCAAATAGAAAATGTAGAAATAAGATTTGGATAACGAATTGAAGCCAAGGATAGAGTAGTTCCAGAATGATCTCTAACCATTTTTTCTACAGGTCTTCCCCAGCGAATAAATCTTGGAATCTGCATGAACTTCATTCTTGCAAGAGTAACAGCAACGGCTGGATTTATTTCAATATTATCTTGGTTACTATTTTTCGGAATCTGAAAACCAGAAATATTTCCCCATCGTCGAATAAATTCAAGCTTTAGATACCAGCTTTTGCTTAATTTTTTTCCTATTGGATTGATCAATAAAAATTTGTCAAGTGCATTTTCATTTTCCCATTGGGCAAAAACAACAATTTCATTTGACAAAAATCTTGATGTTGAATAAATAGGAGAACCTAAAATCATAGCAGACATGGTTTCAGCATAAATTAGACCTTCAATATTTCTCGATTTCAGTGGGGAAATCATCAATTTTAGCGATTCAAAAATTGAAAGTTTAATTAGATGATAGGTAAAAACACTCATAATAGTACTTGTTCGATGTTTTGATGACGATCGTTGAAACGGACTGTATATTAGCGATAGGATGGGGTAGAAAGTCTAAATTTTCAATCTTACACTAATCTAAGTAACAGTTTTTTATTAATTTCTAAATTTATGAAAAAAGGATATATAAAAGGTTGTTGTGTCAAAAAAAGGAGAAACTGAAAGTTTCTCCCTTAGATTTCGTATTCAGATTTTATAACTTTTTTAATTCCTTCAATGTGAAAATAATGGAAGTAATTGTAATAACACCAGCTAATATAAAATTTGGATGTACAATAGTTAACAACTTAGGGAAATTAGATGGTATAATTATTCCATCCGGCGCTGTACTTGTACCAGGCATTAAAATTGCGGGTATAAACATTCCCCAAAAATAAAGAGGGCTTAATCCGATAAATAATTTTGAAAATCTACTTCCTTTTTCTTCATATTTACTATAAAGACAACATAAACTTATAAAACTAATACTAATGGTAGCAAAATATTGTGCTGCCCAATGAAACTTAGCATGCGGTGGCCAAAGTGGGTTAGTCATGTGTGAGTTATTCAAATCCATTACAGAAGTAATAATTATAGTAAATAATGGAATAATGGTGAATGTAATCTTAAATCTTGTGGTGAAATTTTTCATGTATCTAGTTGCTTAAATATGTTTTTAATGACTTTTCTATAATAAAATACAAAGTAGCTATACAATAAAAATGTTGGTAATATTTTGATTAATCCAAACAAATCATTAAAGAAATGAAATAGTAGTATATTTAGTAGAATAGGAGCGAATAGTATTAATCCTAGGAGAATTCTTTTATTTATAAAAAGTGCTATTCCTAGAATAATTTGTATTATCCCAACTGAATATAGAATATAGTTTGATTGTTGGAATGCTTGAATTAGATAAAGTGCTTCTGTTGAATAATTATCGAGTCTTATAAAATGAAAGAATTGATTTAATCCAAAGACGATTAGAATTGTACCAAATGTAAACCTCGCAATAATATTAATTAATTTTCCCATTGTCTTTTTTTGTATTACAAAACAATGAACTAGTGATTGTTAATCCATTCACATATGTTAATAAATATTCTAACGCAATTCTTTTCTAATTCTACTCAATGATTGAGGTTTGATACCTAAATAACTAGCTATAAAATATTGAGGAAATTCTTGAAAAGCTTGAGGAAATTCTTTCAAAAAATTTAGATAACGAGTTTCAGCATTGTCCAATAACAAACTTATTTCTCTTTTTTCTTTACGGATGAATAAATAATCAGCAATATTTTTAGCAAACATCATCCATGATTTGTTGTTGTTTATTAAATTGTCCAAGAAAGTCTTATTCCAAGTAGTTAAATAACAATCTTTTTCAGCACGTAAATATAAATATGAAGGACTTTCTGTTTGAAAACTTGTATAAGAAGTTATAAATTTATTGTTTAGGGAAAAATCTTTAACGTATTCATTACCATCCTTTAAAATAAAAATACTTACTGCACCTTCATGTATAAAATATAAATTTTTGCAAATCTGATTTTCTTGTACTAAATAATCTCCTTTTGAAAGTTTAAGTGATTGACCATGATTTATAAAATACTCAATATCCTGTTCTTTTATGAATTTAAATTTTTTTAAGTATTTATATAATTGTTCTTGTTCTATATTCAATTTTATATTACGTTTTTATAAAAGAAAATCTTTCTATTATATATTTAATTCGTGTTTTGCTAATATAGTGTGTTTAAATGAACTAAATGTTCACTTTATAGTTTAGTATAAGATCGTCTGCACTTTTTCCACGTATTCCCCAATTGTGCACTGGTGTTTCAAAAATTGTAATTTCTAAATCCATTGCTGATATGTCTAATTCATTTTCAAATCGGTCAAATAAGAGAGAATAAAGTTTTTTTTTGGCTTCAACACTTCGTCCTTCAAAGACGTTGATTTCAATTATTGTATGTTTATCAGTTCGTCCTTAAAAATAAAAAAAACTATCTTTCTCAATATAAATGAATCTATGTGCTTTTTTTCTTTTGGATATTGAAATGCATCCATCATACATTCATGGAAAATTTCTGAAACCTTCTCTCTAATTGGATGTAAATGCTCTTTTATTCCATATATTTTAATTTGTCCCATTATCTAATTTTATTTTTTGTTAACGATTTTAGCTTCAAAAGCTTTCGAAATACTTTTGTTACCTTAGTATTTTAATATTGCCTTGACAGCATAAATTTTCTGCCGTTTAGTTCATGTACCTATATATGAGATTAGTTGAACTTTCGGTTGAATTACCAAACATGTCTTTAGCCCAATTTTTTGCTGAAGTTAACTCGTCTAAAATTAGAAATAAAGCAAAGCCCTCATCTTGAGACCACCATTTCCCTCCACGTCTTACTCCTCTAATTGCAGTTTCTTTTTTTATATTACCTCCTTTAGGATGTTTTAACCACAAAAACATTGAGTATTGTCCAAATCCTTCCATAGTAAGAAAAAAGTCATCTATTTGGACTAAATTTATATAATTCTCTTTGAAATATTCTTTTTGTCGTTGCGTTAAATTAGATAAAGCTTGCTTTACTAAGTTCTTATCCAAATCTTTTTTATTTACAGCATTATACAACATTTCTGTTTCTTCTCTATATAATTTTACATACGTTGTATCTTTAGAAAAGAGATTCTGAATAATGTTATCATTAAATTCAAAAGGGAAGTCGTTTTGCTTTTCAAATTCTGATATTTTTTTACCAAAATTTTGCATTTGTTGAGAATGAGAAAATTCGTGAATAAAAATACCAGTAATCAGATTTTCTAATCCAAGTTCTTTGCTAGAATTTTTTTTTTGTTTCCAAAAATTAGGTAATGGCATCACAAAAAAAGGTTTATTATCAATGGCATTGTTTGCAGCAAAAGACATTATACCTATAGTAATAACAGATTTATCAGGTAAAATTAATGAATTATTATGTAATTTTTTTTTCCATTGAAATTTTAGATTCATTAGATTATGCCCTTTAACGTGAGTACCATTGATTACAGTTTGCATCGAAGTAGAATAAACATATTTATCATCAAAAAAAATAAAATCGACTGGTCTTACGTTATTAATTTTGTAGATGTCTTTACTTACTAGTTTCCAGGCATAAAACCAATTATTTGTAGCGTTATAAAATTCCTTATCCCTTAATTTATCATCAATTTTATCTTGTCCTAAAATAGATATACTAAAAAAAAATAGTGTCAAATTGTATAATAACTTTCTCATCATAGTATATATGGTTTTAAAAATTCTGCTAAGGGGAAAAGTATAAACGAAGTTTGGGTTTACGAAAAACTAAACGTTAAAGAACGAACAAACTGAGCTGATACTTTTTCAGATAAACTAAGTTAAAGAAAAAAGATTATACGAAAAGCAGTAGCGGATAAATATTTCAAATCTTTCGATTATAACAAATCTCCATATTTTTCCAATACAATGTTATCTGTAGTTGTGTCGAAATTAGTGTTGTTTTGTGTCTTTATATTGCCAAAGTATATTAACAATTTTCCAATAATTATTAATTTTTACAATATGCATATAATCAATCCATTCATCTGCAATCAATTTAACAGATGCTGTCCGCTCTGAGATATCAAGCATAATAACCTCCTTTTTAGGATTAGAAGGAAATTTATCATGATTTTTGTTATAACTTTCAGCAAGCAAAATCATTGACTCAGTTGTTGTTTCACGAATGTAATCCTTTCCCGTACCTTTATCTTTCCAAAAAGTACGTTTTACCATTCTTGGATGTAGAGCATTAGCCATTCGATTGGGATCTGGATTATGTTGAGATTCTATATAATCGAGGGCAATTTTTTTAATCTCAATGGAATCTTGTTTAGTTTGTCCAAATACATAGCTATTCAATAGAAATAAAGATATTAAAGAGTAAGAATATTTTCTCATTATTTGATTCATAAACTTGTATTTTATTTGGAGTTAACTATTTCTAAAATTTATCATTTTTGTTATAATTCTCGAGTACAATTGCAGCTAACAGAAAAAGTATTGGCGTGTAAATATTACAAATCTTTCTATTATACATTTAACCCCGCATTTTGCCAATACAATGTGCCTGTTGCACAACTAGAATAACGTAAAATTTCTTAACTTGTTATTATGCAAGGCAAAAAAGAATTTACACCCCAATTATTTTACGATTTAAGTTTGGATCGATTGGTACCTTTGGATAATTACTATCGAATAATACAGCGAGAATTATCATTTGATTTTCTTTATCAAGTGACCTCAAAATATTATGGAAAAGAAGGTCAAAAAAGTATTGATCCTGTGGTCTTTTTCAAGATATTATTGGTGGGTTATCTCAACAACATCAACAGCGATCGGGCATTGATTCGCTACTGTAGCAATTGTTTAGATGTACGTTTTTTTTTAGGATATGATTTAAATGAAGATTTACCTTGGCACTCAACCATTAGCCGAACACGTCAATTATTAGGAGAAGAAGTTTTTTTAGAATTGTTTCGTCAAGTGTTAAGTCTTTGCGTTAAAAAAGGGATGGTGCAAGGTCGTCGTCAAGCGGTTGATAGTGCATTTATCAAGGCCAATGCCAGCATGGATAGTTTGGTTGAAAAAGAAGTTTTAGAAGATGCTTCTGCATATGTCAACGAATTAGAAGAAAATAGTGAATATAAAGTCACTTCAACACGTAAAAAGTTAGTTGAACAACATCATAATTGGAAAAAAGAAGAATTTAAAGCGATG
This sequence comes from Empedobacter sedimenti, assembly GCF_030005555.1. Taxonomy (GTDB): domain Bacteria; phylum Bacteroidota; class Bacteroidia; order Flavobacteriales; family Weeksellaceae; genus Empedobacter; species Empedobacter sedimenti. The sequence goes on from NZ_JASCQG010000001.1 coordinate 85,750, forward strand.
CCTGCCGCCCGAAAAAGTGTCCAAATCAATGAATATGGCGAAGAAATTCGGCCAAAATTCTTAAGTAATCACACGCATTATTCGCCTACCGATCCCGATGCAAAAATCTCTACCAAACCAGGAAAACCGAGGCAATTAAATTATGCAGGTCAATTAGCCGTAGATGATAAACACCATGTCATAACGGGCGCCTGTGCCAGTACAGCAGGGAGCAAGGACAGTGCGATTTTTTCAGAAATCATGAATCAAACCTTGGCAAATTTAAAGGGTAATGAGATGCAAATCGATCAAGTATTAGCCGATGCAGGTTACAGTAGTGGCGATAGTTTGCAGTATTGCGAGGACAACAATATTGACGCTTGGATACCCAATTTTGGTCAATACAAACCCGAACGTGAAGGCTTTATTTACCTAGCAGAAAAAGACCAATATCAATGCATTCAAGAAGGAGGAAATGGAGCGATTTTACCATTTAAACGTATTTTAACCGATAGTAAAGGTTACCAAAAGAAAAGTTACCGAAGCAGTGAAAGGGATTGTAAAGATTGCCCCCTTCGAGCCCAATGCTGTGGTAAAGTGAGCAAGTTTAAGAAGTTAGATGACAGCATTCACAAGCCCTTGTACGATCGGATGCACGAGAAAATTACCAAGAATAAACGGTATTTTAAACAGATGGTCAAGAGACGAAGTGCAACGGTAGAACCAGTTTTAGGTACTTTAATCAACCATCACAATATGAAACGTATCAATAGCCGAGGAATGGCCCAAGCGAACAAACATGTTCTCTTAGCTGCTCTTTGCTATAACCTGAAGAAATACCTGAAATTTACGCCTAAAAAGTCCAAATTACTTGCCCAAATCTGTGCCTTACCAAAGGTACAGCATGCTATTTTTAAAATAGGTGAATTAGACTTTAAAATCCGCTTTGTAGAACCACTTTATTTTTTAACTCATTTGCATTTTAACCCAAAATAAACCTCGCTTAAAAAGGCTTAAACGAGGTCATATATGATTTTATTTTGTTGAGTTTTGAGTTGTGCAACGATTACCAATGTTAGCAGAAGTAGTATTCACCAATCTTTTCCTGGGTAAAATTTGTTTAGCTGAAAATCCCAATCTACAAAAAATCCAGAATTAAGTTTTTTATTACTTTCTAAAATAGATTTTTTCATATCACTACTAACTTTTTCATTAATGTCTAATCTTTTTAGATTTTTCAATTCGTTGATTGGTGACAAGTCTTTACTTAAAATATTGCAATTCAATAAATCTAAATGTTCTAAATTTTCAAGTTCGTTAATGAAAGAAATATTTTCTAATTTGAGATTTTTGGGTGTGAAAAGATCTCCATTTAATTGTAAACCGATTAAATTATCTAATTCTGAAATGCACCTGTAATTCTCAATTATAAAACTTTTTTCAATTGATAATTTTTGTAATTTCTTGAGTTTAGTAATTGGTTTAATGTTAATGAGTTTGTTAAAACCTTCTAAGTCTAATCTTTTTAAATTTTTAAGTTTAGTAATTTCAGAAATGTCAGCTATATTAGAACTCCAAATTTCCAAACTTTCTAAAGAATCTATTTGACAAATTTTTTGAAAAAATTCAATATCAACTTTATGTCTTATAGATAATGATTTTAATTTATTTAAGTTTGGTAAAATATCCAACCATTCTGAAATTATTTTCTTCTTCTCTTTCGTTGTAAAATGATTATCAAAATCAATAGGAAAAAGATTGATGGTTATATTTTCTTTTTCGAACACTTCTTCCACAAAAGATTGAATTTGATAGGAATTTGAATATTCATTTTCATCATTGAAAAATAAATTGTTCTTATAGCGGTCTTTCATTTTACTATTTCTGCTAACACGTAAATATACGAATAATATTAAACTATCAAAATATATTTATTTGATATTAATTACTTAAAATCAATTAGTTATATTTTGATTTTGTAATTTAAGGAAATTATTATTATTCGTCTATTTAATTTCGTCTATTCTATGAAAAATGCTAGTTTATCAAACTCTCAACAAAAAGCTTATGACGATTATATTCAGACTCTTAAGCTTAAGTCGTATAGTCCAAACACAATTAGAACTTATAGTTCTGAGTTTCATAATTTTTTGATTGTGTTTAAAAACTATGATCCCCACGATATTTCGACCGATTTAATAAGAAGGTATTTGGTATATTGTGCAGAAGATTTAAAATTGACAGAACATTTTATAAATTCTAAAATGAATGCGATTAAGTTTTACTATGAAAAAGTTTTGTATCAACCAAAAGTGGTTTATAATATCCCTCGTCCCAAAAAACCTTATTTATTACCAAAAGTATTGTCAGTAAAAGAAATTAAGAATTTATTTGAAGTAATAGATAATAAAAAACATCTGTTAATTCTGAAATGCATTTACGGGATGGGTTTACGTGTAAGCGAAATTGTTTCTCTTAAAATTTCAGATATTGATAGCGATTCCATGTTAGTTCATCTCAAAAATGCGAAAGGTAAAAAAGATAGAGTAGTTGTTCTACCAGATTCAATTTTGGATGAATTACGGACTTATTACAAAGAGCATTGTCCTCAAATTTATTTGTTCGAGAATAGATTTCATCAACAATATAACGTGCGAACAATACAAATGATTTTCAAAAATGGATTGAAAAAAACTCCTTCTCATAAAAATGTAGGTATTCATAGTTTACGACATTCCTACGCGACACATTTGCTAGAAGCTGGTACAGATATTTCACTTATTCAACAACTTTTGGGTCACAATAATATCAAAACGACACTAGCTTATACGCATGTATCAAGAAAAACGATTCAAAATATTCGATCACCGTTAGATAATTTGTAAAAAAAATCCAGCTCATAAGCTGGATTTTATAAAATTATTTTAAAACTGGAACTTCAATGTAAGAATCATGATAAATTCGTTGTGTTTGTTTCAAAAAGTCTTTTGCAGTAGCTTCATATACATTCATGAATTGTTGTGGATTGCGATCAGCTAACGGAAACCAAGTGTTCTGAACCTGAATCATAATGCGATGTCCTTTTTTGAAGGTATGTCCAACATCTGGCATTGCATACGTTACATTCGTTTTCTGATTTGGTACAATCGCTTCTGGTTTTTCAAAACTATTACGGTATTTACCTCGCATTATTTCAGCTCTGATCAAATTTTGATATCCTCCCATTAATTTTCCATTATACTTAGGTGAATTCTCAGGAAAAACATCAATCAGTTTTACTACATAATCTGCATCTGTTCCAGTAGTCGAAACAAATAAATGATTAATTACCGGACCTGTAATTGTAATATCTTCTGTCAAAACAGCTGTTTGATAAACCATTACATCTGGACGAGTAGAAGCAAATCGTTGATCATCCACCATATATTCTCTTGATCTACTTTCCAAAACGCCTCCTTGATAAGGAACAGGATTGTTAGGATCTGAAATATATTCGTCAAATGTTGTTGATGTAGTAGACGAATTAAAAGCTATTTTTCCGTTTGCTTGTAAATATAGTTTTTGAGTAGATACATTTTTTGGAGGCCAAGTTTCAAATTGTTTCCATTCATTAGATCCAGTGATGAAAATTTGCGCTTCTGTTGGTTTAAAATTTCCTTTCTCTTTCAAATAATAGTTAAAAAAAGGTAATTCAATATTTTGTTGGTAATACTCTCCTGTTGGCGAACCAAATTGCATATCACCAAATGTATCAGCTTTAGATCGTACCCAACCACCATGAAACCAAGGACCAGCAACTAATATATTCGTTACATTTGGATTCTGCTTTTCAATAGCTTTATAGGTTTCAAAAGCTCCGTAAGCATCTTCGGCATCAAAAAAACCACCAACTGTCATTACAGCAGGTTTTACACTTGTAAGATGTGGTAAAGGATTTCGATCTTGCCAAAATTGATCATAATCTGGATGAGCAAATAAATCATTATAAAATTTGATATTTTTCTTGAAATATTTAGCTTCTAATTCTTTTACAGAACCTGCTTCCAAATAGAAACGATAATTATCCTTTATTTCAAATTCAGGACGTTTCGGTCCTTTATCTGGCGTAATAGGTTCAGGTCGAGGAACACCAAAAACAGACATAAAGTTGAACGAATCATTCAAGAATAATACACCATTGTGATGAAAATCGTCACCCAAATACCAATTGGTAACAGGCGCTTGTGGCGAAACGGCTTTTAGGGTTGGATGAGAATTAACCAAACTCATAGTCGAGTAAAAACCAGGGTACGAAATTCCGTACATTCCAGCTTTTTGATTGTAGTTTTTCAGGTTTTTGGACAACCAATCTAACGTATCATATGTATCAGTACTTTCGTCAATTGCTTTTTTATTTTTGGTTGTGTTAATCGGTCTAACATCTTCAAAAACACCTTCGCTCATCCATTTTCCACGTACATCTTGGTATACAAAAATAAAACCTTCGCGCATTTCAGCAGGGAAGTTTCCAAGTGATTTTTTATACTCATTTGCACCATAAGGAGCCACTGTATATGGCGTTCTGTTAAGTAAAACAGGATACTTTTTGGATTGATCTTTCGGACGATAGATAGCTGTAAATAGCTTTGTACCATCGCGCATTGGTATCATTTGTTCTATTTTTTCGTAGTTATCGCGTACATAGGCCGAATCTGCCTTTGCATCTTGCGCATAATTTAGTGTACTAAGAAATATACAACTAAGTAGAGTTAATTTTTGCGTCGTTTTTTTCACGTGAGATCTAATTTTACAATAGGATAAATGTAGGAAAGTTTTTAGTTTCTTAATTAATATTATCATGGTTTTGTGAGATTAAATTATTGGTTTGATAAAGATTTGTTTATTTTTTTTATAGAATTAATAATTAATTTAAAATTTGATTAAATTAGTTTCAAGATATTTTAGAACATGAAATTAACCGCAAAAGCATCTATTCAGATTCAAAAACCTCAAAATGAAGTTTTTCATGCAATTATTAAAGGAGATAAAATGAATCAATATTTTATTTCGTCTTCTACAGGAGATTTAGAAACGGGTAAAATTGTAGAGTGGAAGTTTCCTGAGTTTGACGATATTTTCCCTGTAACAGGAGCAAAAATTACGGAAAATAATTACATCTCGTTTGATTGGAGTGGCGGTGTTGATGGTATGTTGGTCGAAATTTTTCTCGAAAAAGGAGATAATGATTCTACAATTGTTAAAGTAATTGAACATGAAATGAATGATGACGAAGATGGAATAAAACAAGTGATTGGACAAACAGAAGGTTGGGCAAATTTTTTAGCATGTTTGAAAGCTTCTTTAGAATATGGAGTTAATTTACGCAAAGGAGCTTTTGATTTTATGAAACCTAAACAATAAAGAAATGATAACAATAGAAACGATTATTAATCAACCAATAGACATAGTTTGGAACGCCTATAACAATCCTGAAGATATTGTGAAATGGAATTTTGCAACGGAAGATTGGCATTGTCCAAAAGCTGAAAATAATTTGCAAGTTGGTGGAAATCTAAAAAGTACAATGGCTGCAAAAGATGGCAGTTTTCAGTTTGAATTTGAAGCAAAATATGATGAAATTATTCCAAATAAATTTATTCGTTATTACATAGCTGATGGACGAAAAGTAGAAATTAACTTTCACGAAGAAGATAATTTAACTAAAATAATGATTCAATTTGATCCAGAAAATCAAAACTCAGAAGAAATGCAACAAGCAGGTTGGCAGGCTATTCTGAATAATTTTAAACACTATATCGAAACAAAATAATGGAAGAAAATAAATCAACAATAGGACAAGTTGTTTGGACAGATTTGACTGTAGAAAACGCGGATGAATTGAAAGATTTTTATAAAGAAGTCATTGGTTGGGAAGTTAAAAACGTAGCCATGAAAGATGGTGAAGAAGAATACAATGACTATGCAATGATGTCAGCTCCTGATAGAGCTTCGGGTGGTGTTTGTACAAAACGTGGCGTAAACAAAGGGATTCCGTCACAATGGATTATGTACATTAGTGTAGAGAATGTTGCCAAAAGTTTAGCAAAAGCTTTAGAGCTTGGTGGTACTTCTATGCATGAAATTAAAAACAAAGAAGGAAAACTACAATTTGCTATTATACAAGATCCTGCTGGTGCAGTTTTCGGTTTAGCTGAAGCTTAAGTAATGAGAGAAAATTTTACAACAATTGATGAATATATTGACGGTTTTGTTAGTGAAAAGCGTGAAATTTTAGAAGAATTTAGACTATTTATTCAGAAGATTGTACCAGAAGCAACCGAAACGATTAATTACAAGATGCCCACTTTTCGATTAAATGGTAATTTGATACATTTTGCGATGTTTAAAAATCATTTAGGAGTATATCCTGGAGCTGAGGCAATTGAACATTTTAAAACTGATTTAATTGATTTTAAAACTTCAAAAGGTGCAATACAGTTTCCTTTGGATAAAGTTTTACCATATAAATTATTGCAAGAAATTATCTTGTACAAAGCTGATTTGATGAAAGATCAGAAATCTGGTGAATGGACAAAATACAATGGTAATTGGGCTGAAGCGAATGAGAAGATTCAACAAGTTGTAAATGAAACAGAATTAGTTAAGGAATTCAAATGGGGCGGTGATGTTTACACTTACAATAAAAAGAATGTCTTGGCTTTTAGCGGTTTCAAAAATCATTTTGCTTTATGGTTTTACAATGGTGTTTTACTGAAAGATTCTTATCGTGTTTTAGTTAATGCAAACGAAGAAAAAACAAAAGTTTTGCGTCAATGGCGATTTAATTCTGCTGATGAAATTGATGTTGTAAAAGTAAGAGAATATGTGTTAGAAGCGATTCAATTAGTTAAAGATGGTAAAGAAATTAAACCTGAAAAACCTCAACCAAAAGAAGTGAATGGTTTATTAAAAGATATTTTAAATCAAGATGATACATTGTTTACCTCATTTAAAACTTTAACTATGGGTAAACAAAAGGAATACATAGAATATATAGAAGAAGCGAAACAAGAGAAAACAAAATTGACTAGAATCGAAAAAATAAAACCGATGATTTTGGAAGGTAAAGGTTTAAATGATAAATACAGAAAATAATGCAATATAATGTAGTAAGTTTTGAAGAATATTTAGATTCAATTCCAGCAGAAAGAAAGGACGCCGTTCAGCAGATAATTGAAATTTTGAAAACCAATTTACCAACTGGTTTTGAAGAACAATTAAGCTACGGACATATTGGTTTTGTCGTTCCTCATTCATTATATCCAAACGGTTATCATTGCGATCCTAAGTCGCCTTTGCCTTTTGTTGGGGTGGCTTCGCAGAAGAATTTTATAGCCTTGTATCACATGGGAATTTATGCAGACGAAAAGTTATTAAATTGGTTTGTAGGAGAATATCCTAAACATTCGAAACGAAAATTAGATATGGGAAAAAGTTGTATTCGATTCAAAAAAGTGGATGATATTCCGTTCGAATTAATTGGAGAATTAGCACAAAAAATAACACCACAACAATGGATTGATCGATACGAAAGTGCTTTTATCAATCGTAAAAAATAAAAAAATGTCAGAAATCTATACATATCTAAAAAAATTAGAGAAAAATAATAACCGAGAATGGTTTACCGAACATAAAGATGAATTTGATGTAGCGAAAAGTGAAGCTGATTTAATTTTTAATGCGATTTATCAAGAGTTAAGTAAAAAAATGGAATTAGAACCTTTGAAAATTTTTAGAGTTTACAGAGATGTTCGTTTTTCGCATGATAAAACACCTTACAAAACGCATTTTTCAGCGCAAACAGGAAGTAAGAAGCCTTATAAAAGAGGTGGTTTTTATTTTCATATTCAACCCAATAGATGTTTTATTGGTATCGGCTTTTGGGAACCAGAAAGAGATGATTTACTAAGAATTCGAAGAGAAATTGAAGCATCTGACGAATTACAAAAAATTATTCAATCTAAAACTATTCAGAAAGAGTTTGGAGAAATGCAAGGAGAGGAAGTAAAATCAGCGCCGAAAGGTTTTTCGAAAGAACATGAACGAATAGAGTTGTTACGAAAAAAACAGTATTTATTTATCAAGAATTATACAGAAGAAGAAGTTTTAGCGAAAGATTTTCCGCAAAAGGTTACAAAATCTATTTTGGTACTTCAACCATTTTTAGATTATATGACCGATGTTTTAACAACGGATGAAAATGGAGAATCTTTGATAAAATAAACAATTAAATAACAAAAAAAACACAAAATTATGGCTAAAGTACACGCTTATTTAAATTTTAATGGAGATTGCGAACAAGCTTTCAAATTTTATGAAACTGTTTTTGATACGCAAAATATTGGGATGCATAAAATGGGGGATATGCCGCCAAGCCCAGATTTTCAAGTCCCAGAAAGTGCTAAAAACAAAGTAATGCACACTGCTTTGTTTATTAATGAAACAACTATGCTAATGGGTTCTGATATTGTGGAAGAGTTTGGTCAAAAATACCAAGGAGGAAACAATAATTATGTAATGTTAGATGTAGAAAATACAGAAGAAGCGCATAAGTTATATGATCGATTATCAGTTAATGCAAAGGTTTTAGAAATGCCTTTGGGAGAGCAGTTTTTTGCTGAATTATTTGCTTCTTTTATTGATCAATTTGGTACACCATGGATGATTCATTTCGAAGGAAATAAAGCTCAATCGATGTAATTGATGAACTATTTTGATCCAGAAGATGCTGCTAAAAGATACTCTATTGGTAGACCTTATTTTCATCAAAATACAATACGCAAGGTAAAAGAACAATTACAAATTGATCAATTATTAGATAAAGGTTTGGATGTTGCTTGCGGTACAGGTTTGTCTACAAAAGCACTTACAGAAATTGTTTCAATTGTTCATGGAACCGATTTGTCTGATGAAATGCTAAAAAATGCGATCAAAGATGAGAAAATAATATATCAGAAAGCAATTGCAGAAAGTCAACCGTTTTTGAATGAATTTTTTGAAATAATTACTGTTTGTTCTGGTATCCATTGGTTTGATATAGATAAATTTCTTAATGAAGCTTATAGATTATTAAAGTCTAATTATTGGCTAGTTGTGTATGATAATTTCTTTATTTCTGAAATGGAAAATACTCTACTTTTCAATAATTGGTATCAAGATGTTTATCAACAAAAATTCCCTGCTCCAAAAAGGAATAATACATATGATTGGAGTAGACAGAATATGATGAATAAAGGATTTGCAAATTATTATGAGCAAAATTTTAAAAATCCAATATCTTTTACAAGAAAGGATCTAGTTTTATATTTTACAACACAAAGTAATATTACAAATGTTGTAGAAAGTAAGAAGGAAGATTATTCTACAATTGAGTTATGGTTAGATGAAGAACTTTCTAAGTTTTACTCCGATGATGAAGAAGTAAAAACTATTTACTTTGGAAATTGGGTGAAATATCTGCAAAAAAAATAAAAAAACCTCTCCAACTGGAGAGGTTTTTTTATTTAAGCATTTACGTTTGTTGCTTGTAACATAAGTTGATGAAGATCTGTGTTTTTAACAAAAGGCTTTAACAAATCACTTCCTGGTCCATACATTGCTAATTCTACATAATCGCCCGAATGATCCATACTAATCCATCCAACACTATTATGTTTTTTCTGAATTTCGGAGAAAAATTTGAACGGAAGTTTCTTAAAATTGTAAAGACCTTCTTCTTTCTCTAAACCTTTATAAAAATCTAACATATGTTTTGCTTCTTCGTCAGTTAGGCTAAAACCATTGGTTTCTACAATCCAATCTTTTATTTCTTGCAGATTAAATTCATCATGAATTTCATTCAAAATATGTTCGTTGGTATATTTATAATTGAGGATACTTTCAAAATTTTTGTTTGCATCAGCACCATAAATGGTTCCAGGATTTGCATTTCCATGATCAGTGGTAATGATGACTAACGTATTTCCATCTTTTTCTGCAAAATCCATCACCGTTTTGATTGTTTCATCAAACGCAACCTGATCATTAATTAATCCAGCAACATCATTTGCATGCGCAGCCCAATCTACTTTTCCAGCTTCAACTTGTAATACAAAACCATTTTGATGTCCTTTTAAATTGTCAATCGCAACTTTTGTCATTTCGGCGAGAGTAGGAATTGATTTATTTTTTTCGAGATTTTTATGATCAATTGCATAAGGAATAGCACCAGTATTAAAAACGCCTAACAAAGATTGATTGTTCTGAGTTTTTACTAATTCCTCTTTTGTTTTCGCAATTTGATAGCCTTTCTTTTTGTATAACGTATACAAATCTTTCTTATCTTCTCTTTTTGATGAATTAAAAAATTCGTCACCACCACCTAATAAAACATCTATTCCAATCTCGGCATATTTTTCTGCAATCTTTGGTTCGGCATTTCTACTTGCAGAATTAACACAGAACCCTGCAGGAGTTGCGTGTGTAATTGTAACCGTTGTAACGCAACCTGTTCTTTTACCAGCTTTTTTGAATTTTTGCCAAATCGGAACATGATGTTCTCCGTTCGCACCAATATTCAATACACCGTTTTTTACTCGAATTCCACCACCAAAAGCAGAACTTCCAGCGGCTGAATCTGTGATAATAGAACTTGCAGAAGCCGTATCCATCAGAGCTCTTTTTACTTTATTTTCTTCATAAAGATTTATCCAGTTACCATTTTTCCCGTGCAATTGATTGTTGTACAAATTAGCCATAGCAAGAGTTCCGGAACTCATACCATCGCTAATCATGAAAATAATATTTTTTGCAGAGCTTGTCGAAAGGTTTGGTTTGATTTTATTTTGAGCAAATAAATCGAGAGGATTTAGAATTAAACCAGTTGAAATAAAAGCTGATCCTCTAAGAAATTTACGTCTATCCATTTTATTTTTATTGTAAAAGAATAGATTATTTACTGAAAGTATTTTAGCTTATTGTTAAATCTGATTAATAGTATAACCTAAAACCCATTTTGAGACATAGATTTGAAAATCTATCAAAAAGAGCGTGTACAAGTTCTACTTCATCATCAATTTTTTTGGCTAAGCAAAAGTAATGTTGATCTAAAATTGTACTTAAAATAGGTGAGTGGTTAACATAGCCCGAAACAGCTTTTGCCCCTGTAACATCGAGAAAATATTGAAAACTTTCTTCCTCTAAATCAAGCATTTTTGTGTTAGCAAAATGAATAATTTTATCGGTAAATTTTCCTTGAAAGAATTCAGCTATTTCCTCTAAACTGTAATAATAATCATCGATTTGAACTTGATTTGATTCGCCTTCAAATATTAAATAAATGATTTTATAATCTCTAAAATCTCGATCATGGTATAAGAGATTACTAATACTTTCTTCAAAAGTTTCAATACTATCGCAGGTTTTGTAGACGTTTGTTATTTGAAATTCACGCGCCAAATGTTCAAGAAAAGGAAACAATTGCGAATCATTTTCTTCCTCAATATCCGAAACACCTTCTAAACAAAAGATCTTGAAATCATCTTCATCTTCTCTGTAATGTTCAAGTTCCATACTTATTTATTTAAGTCACAATTTACAATGTTTTCAATTTTGTACAATAAAAAAGAGAAGCAATTTAGCTTCTCTTTAACTTATTTCCAGTTAACAAATTGTGATGGATAATCGGTTTCGATGATATCTGGACGAGTTATTAGATGTTTGATATAACCTCTTGTTCGTTCCAAATCTGTTGGCAACTTGTCCGTAGTTGGCGCAATAGCAATCATTACCATTACACCTTTATTGCGTAAATAAGCAATCATTTCTTGTTGCTCTGGTTTTACCTCGCCACCAATCCAAGCAATCATTCGATCAAACGGAACATTCAGTTTTTCAAAACTTCTCACATCATTCATTGTATGAAAAGGTTTCATGAACATTACATGATCTAAATGTTTGGCATAATACGCAACTTCGTCGTCTTTACGTAATCCTAAAACAACGTTAGGAAATGGATTCTTTTTTAAGAATTTGACATATGTAGAGTAAGGAACTCCCTTATTGTCTAATTGAAAAATGGTTTTTCCTTGGCTCCATTCCAAAGCTTCTTTAAGTGTCGGAATTTTGAAGTTTGTTACATTTCCATCACGATCTTTTAATTTTACATTTTTTAGTTCAGCATAGGTATAATCTTTTACTTTACCTTTTAAGGTTGTCGTACGATCAAATGTATCATCATGCATCAAAATCAAGACTGAGTCTTTGGTTAGTTGCGGATCTATCTCAAAAAAAGAAGGCATAATTGATAATGTTTTCTCAAAAGCTTCAATACTATTTTCGGGATAACCAGTCATCATTCCGCCACGATGACCAGAAATTATCACTTGTTTAGATTGATCTTGTTTGAAATAATTTTTCAATTCTTCAAAATTTGTGATATTAACCGTATGTAAGTTGTTCTGAGCTTTGGCTACCGAAAAAGTAGCCAATAAACTCATTGTAAAAAGTATTTTTTTCATGCTTAAAAACTGTATCTAAATCCGATTTGAATTTGATATGGACTAAATGCATAACTCGTTTTTCCTGTATTTGTATTGACATTGTACACAAATTTTTCATTCGCGGCATCAAAGCTTTTGATAGAATAAATGTTTTGTTTACCAATACGTGGACCAACTCCCCAATCTTTACTTAATAAATTAGCAACATTGAAAATATCCATTGCTACTTCAAATTTATGTTTATCAACGATTTTGAATTTTTTCGCTAATCGTAAATCAAAAGTCCCTGCGAAACCATTGATACCACCATTACGTTCAGCTATTTTACCAAAACTTTTGCGGATATACTCTTTTGTATGATCCTCTACATCAGGGTTATTTAAAATAGCATTGATTCCAGTTTTTAGATATTCAGGTGTATTTGGATTGTTTGGATCATAGATATAGGCTAAATCATTTGAATTAACAAAATCTCCGTTCATATTTCCGTTTACAGCTAGTGAATAGCGTGTACCCCCAATTCCACTAAAACGAATACCAGCTGTCATTCCCCAGAATGTTGGTGACTGTCCATAAACAACTAATTTGTGTCTGAAATGTGTATCAGAATAATTCATTTTACTTAAATTTCTTGGATCTTCAGGAACCATCAAACTTAGCGTAGCTGTATTGGCAACATTTCCGTTGTAAGAAGTATTATCTTTAGAATCATTCCATGTATAAGAAACAGAAAATTGACCGTCTCTGTAATAACGATATGTACCATCTAAGACAATTGCATATTGATTCTTTTTACCTTCACTTACTAATTCTAATACACGTCCTAAATCTTTCGTTTTACGTCCGTTTACCCAGTTTGCACTACCATTTGTTGTATTAATCGTATTGGCTGGAACGTAAACTCCGCGATTTGCTTCGTCTTTGATACGGAAATACGGATCGTCTACCATATTACGATCGATGTACATATAATTGTTTCGCGCCCAGTTTGCGTAAGCATTGATACCAACACGTAAACGATCACTAAAGAAATGATTATAAGAAGCATTCAATTTATAAACCGTTGGTACTTTTGCATCTTTACTATTAGCATTAATTGTAATTAATTTTTCTATTTTAGGATTATTGAACAAATCTCTTCCTGGAGCCGAATCTGGATTTTGTCTATAACCGATAAAATCTGGAGTAGGTACTAAAGAGCCTACAATATCTACAGCAGCTACTTTTGTTCCGTCAAATAACATATTGTTAATCATAGAATATGGATTAAGAGAAGATCCAAAAATTCCTCCACCAAACTTCACGAAATCTTTTCGGTTTTGGTTAATATCCCACATAAACTGAAAACGAGGTTGTACTTGCCAAGTACTGATTTTGTTATCTGTTCGTACACCTAATTGTTTGTCAGCTACTTCATTATAATTTGCTGCATTAAGATAACTCATATTCTCAAAACGAACACCAGCCATAAAGTCTAAACCTGGCGATAATTCAGTTTCTAATTGTCCGTATACAGCAGAGCTTAATTGATTAATTATTGTTGATGGATCATCTGTTAATCTGATTTCTCTTGCATAACGATAAGGTTTTAGATTATTGAAATTATCCATTCCTGTAAAATAGAAACGTCCATTCATCTCACTTCCGTATACATTTTGCATTCTGTAATATGAGAAATCTCCACCTAAGGTATATTTTATATTTTCACGATTAATGTAAACGTTATCAACTAATTGAATAACATCTCCCTTAAACCATTCTGGTGAAAAACGTTGTCCACCTAATTGGATATTAGTATATTGTGTTTTCTCTCCAATTTTAGATCCAATGCTTTCAACAATTGCTCTTGGAATAGATTGACTTGGTAACTCTGAAGAAGGTAAAATAAACTGATTCTCTAAGAAATATTGAACTTTCAATTCGTTTGTAATTTGCGAATTAAAATCAGTTCGTAACGATAACATCAAACTGTTATCCGTTTTTTTACGATCAATATATGATTCGTACATGTTGATTGATGTGTTATCTCCTTCAGATAACTTATCTTTTTCATGCACAAAATTGTTACGAATAGTTAACAAATTTCGTGGATTAAGCTGCCAATCTATACGTAAAAAACCTGCATTTGTATCCTTATTTTTATCAAAAGAACCAAATTGAGCGTTATTAGAAACACCATACTTCTCGCGTGAGATTGCTAAAAACTGATCTAATGTAGATTGTGTTACATTATACAAAGCTTCATCACTAGGATTATTAATAGCAGCAATTTGTAACGGACGTTTATCTACTTGTCTGTCCCATGCAACAAAAAAGTGTGCTTTATCCTTTTTAATTGGCCCTCCTAAAGAAAAACCATATTGGTAAGTAGAGAATTCATTATTACGTTTGTTACCTCTAATGTCATAAGGACTAGATAACCAATCTGTACGTCCATATAAAAAAGCACTTCCTTGTAATTTATTTGTTCCAGATTTTGTTACCGTACTAATTGTTCCGCCACCAGCACGTCCATTTGTTACATCATATTCGTTTGTTACAACTTTAAACTCTCGAATAGCTTCCATAGAAATAGAGTATGATGATGAGGTAGAACCACCAGCAATTGTTCCTCTGTTTGACATTCCATCTATTGTATAATCTACAGAAGAAGCTAATTGCCCACCAATACTTTGTCCATTACTTAACGGAGATAGATCAATTAGTGAAGTAAAATTACGTCCATTTACAGGTAAATTTTGTAAATCCTTTGCAGTAACAGAAGTAGAAGCTCCAACTTGTTTGATTGAGCTTTTTAAAGTTTGTCCACTTACCACTACTTCGTTTAAACCTGTTGTTTCTAAACTAGCAAACTTAAAAGGAACCCAAATTAAATCCCCTTGATTTAAACTATAACCAGATAGTATTTCTTCTCCATGCTGTTCAGAAATTATCGTTACCGTATAGGGCGAACCAAGTGGTAATTGTTTTAAATGGTATTCACCTTTTTCATTTGTCTTAGTTGAGGTTGTAAATCCGGTAGATTCATTTTTTACAACAATGGTTGCATTTGAGATTTCTTTACCATTTGAATCTGAAATTTTTCCTGAAATTCCAGCTAAGTCTCCTTGCGCGTAGGCAACAGTAGATGCTCCCATAAGAAGTGCGACTGTTGATAATTGAAATAAATTGAGTTTCATGTTTTAAATTTGATGTCAAAATTATTTCATCACTTAGAATAACGTGTTAATTGAAAATTACGAGTTTTTTAACAAAACTTATCTTTAATGTTAAAAAAATTAATAAATAGTTATTTATTGAATTCTGCCTACTTCAATTCATTTTAAATTCTATTTTTTATCGCAAAAGAAACGCGTAATTATTTTATAAAATCAAGAAATAGTCGAAATTTGTAATCTTATTGTAAAAGTATGATACAACCACAAAGAGTATTCGATCTACCACGTTTTCAGGAGAAAAGTACACCCAATATCTCAATTTTTAATTTTAAAGAAGATGATAATTGGAAAGGTATTTCAACTGCAGATTTTATTAATAGAGTAGATAATATTTCGAAAGGTTTAATTGCAAATGGCGTTCAACCAAATGATAAAATTGCGTTGATTAGCGAAAATCGTTTGGAATGGAATTTAGTCGATTTTGCAATTCAGCAAATTGGTGCTGTCGTTGTTGCAATTTATCCTAATATTTCAGATAATGATTACGAATTTATTCTGAATAATGCCGAAATCAAACTATGTTTTGTGAGTAATGATTCGTTGTATCAGCGCTTATTAGGAATTAAAGATAAAATTCCGAGTGTTAATGAGGTTTATACATTCAATACTTATCCGCATACTCCCAATTGGATTTCATTAGTTTCGAAAGGAATTAATATTACGGATGATATATTAAAGAAACGAATGGATGATGTTAAATCAACTGATTTAGCAACTCTTATTTATACTTCTGGAACAACAGGTAATCCGAAAGGCGTGATGCTTTCTCATGAAAATTTATTGGCAGATGTCAATAGTTCAGAGTATTCTTTTCCTGTAAAAGCGTATGATAAAGCGTTGTCCTTTTTACCTGCTTGTCATGCTTATGAAAGAGTTTTTCAATATGTATACATCAAAATGGGATTACCAATTTATTTTGCACAGTCAATGGATACGATTGGACAAGATATGAAAGAAGTTCAACCACAAATTTTTTCTGCTGTTCCGCGCGTTTTGGAGAAAGTTTACGATAAAATTATGGCGACTGGCGAACAATTGACTGGTATAAAAAGAGCTTTATTCTTTTGGGCAATTTCGTTAGGAGAAAAATATGATTTAGACGAATCAAAGCTATCTTCTTGGTATAAATTTCAATTAAATATTGCTCGAAAATTAATCTTTTCTAAATGGAAAGCAGCGCTTGGAGGAAATGTGAAAGGAATTGCTTCGGGAAGTGCAACTTTACAAACTCGTTTACTGAAGTTGTATTTAGCTGCCGGAATACCAATTTATGAAGGTTATGGTTTAACAGAAGCCGGTCCTTGTTTGTCTGTCAACTGTATCAAACGTGGAATGAAAATAGGTACAGTAGGAATTCCGTTGATTGATATCGAAATTAAATTAGCCGAAGATGGAGAAATCTTAGCTAAAGGAAAAAATATCATGCAAGGTTATTACAAAAATTCTGAAGCGACGGATGAGGTTTTGAAAGATGGTTGGCTTTATACGGGAGATATTGGAGAATGGGTTGAGGAGAAATTCTTAAAAATTATTGATCGCAAAAAAGAAATGTTTAAGACTTCTGGAGGAAAATATGTTGTGCCGCAACAAATTGAGAAAATTCTTTCTGAATCTAATTTTATCGAACAAATTATGGTGGTGGGAGAAGGACGAAAATTCCCAGCCGCTTTGATTATTCCTTCGTACGATAACTGTATAGATTGGGCAAAAACAAATGATTCGTCGTTGATTAATTTACCTCGAGAAGAATTTTTGACGCACGCTAAAATAAAGCAATTAATTGAAGATGAGGTGAGTCGTCTTAATGTTAATTTTGGAAATTGGGAAAAAATTAAAAAGTTTGAAATTCTACCAAATGAGTTTACAATAGAAACTGGCGAATTAACTCCAACACTCAAAATGAAACGTAAAATTATTGCAGAAAAATATAAAAAAGAAATTGACGGAATTTATCAATAGATGACAAGTATTTAGAAATATAAAAAAGCAAGATTTGTAACAAATCTTGCTTTTATCGCTAAATAATGATAATTTTTGTGTTTTTTTCTTCTTTTTAATAAAATTTAATATTGTGTAGTTTTAAGTAATTTTGATTTTAACCTCTAGTAAAAAATCAATATTGTTGTAATATAAATCTCTTTTCCTTCTTCTTATTTTTTTCTCTGAATGAAATAATCTAACGAGTATTTCCCAGGTCCTAAAAATAATAGCATTAAAAATGATAAACTATACATAAATGGTGTATCTTTTACTAAAGGAGCATCGTGAAAATGTAACACGAAATAGCCAGTTAATGTCACTGCCAAAATTGGTAGTATAGCAATTCTTGTTGCTAAACCTAATATGACAAACACTGGAAAAAACAAATTGGCTGCATCTGCAAATAATGAGTTAAAAGCTTCAGGTAAATTCAAAGGATTAGGAACTACTTCTGCTTCGCTAACGCCAACTCCAAGTTTTTTTAGTCCATGTGCGTAAATCAACTCCGCAGACAATAAAACTCTGAAAGCTAATAAGGTTAGATTTTGAATCTTTGGGTTAATTTCTGTATTGAACAGTTTATGTAATAAAGTTTTCATTGTTCTTATTTTTATATTACAAATCTAGGTAGAGTAGAATTCTTAACCGTTGAACTAGTTCAAGAAGTGCTTTTTAGGAAGTTTTTTTTCAAAAAGTAGGTTTCATATTATTTATTTTATTTGCAGTTCAAATAATATTTTTGAAAAATTCATCATTTTACGTTACTTTCGACGAATTCTTTTCAAAATTACAAAACTATAAGTGCGCTATGGAAGCAATCAGAATTTTTGATTTACCAAAACGTCAGCTGGAAAAGTTTCCTGATTTATCCATGTTTGTTTCCAAACAAAATGGAGAATGGAAACCAATGAAAACCACAACTTTTTTAGAACATGTTGATATAATCTCAAAAGGATTGATCGCTTGTGGAGTTCAGCCAGGTGAAAAAGTGGGATTAATCTCAGAAAATCGTGTCGAATGGAATATGATAGATTATGCAATACAACAAATCGGAGCTGTTGTAGTAGCAATTTATCCAAATATTTCTGATAACGATTACGAATATATTTTTAAGGATTCGGATATAAAAGTATGTTTTACAAGTAACCTCGATTTGTATACGCGAATCAATCAACTCAAAACAAAATTGCCCTCATTAGAGCAATTGTACTCGATTGATGAGTTTGAAAATACAGAAAGTTGGAATGTTTTAATCGAAAAAGGAAAAACAATTCAACAAGAAGAAATAGACAAACGAGCTATAAATGTGAAACATGAAGATTTAGCTTTTTTGATTTATACTTCTGGAACAACAGGAAATCCGAAAGGTGTAATGTTGTCGCACAAAAACATTATAGCAGATGTTATTGCTTGTGAATATTCAACACCGCTTGATCCTTATGATCGTGCTTTGACCTTTCTTCCTGCATGTCATGCATATGAGCGTACGATTCAATATTTATATGTGTACATGGGAATTTCGATCTATTTTGCAGAATCAATTGACAAGATTGGCGATAATTTAAAGGAAATAAAGCCACATATGATTACGGCTGTTCCTCGTGTGATTGAAAAAGTCTACGAAAAAATCATGCAAACAGGAGCGCAATTATCAGGTTTTAAGAAATCTATTTTTGATTGGGCTGTAAAAGTTGGCGATGAGTTTGTTTTAGAAGATGATCAGCGTTCGGCAATTTATAATTTGAAATTAGCAATTGCCCGAAAATTAGTTTTACACAAATGGTACGATGGTCTTGGAGGCGAATTAAAAGCCATTGTAACGGGAAGTGCAGCGATTCAGCAACGAATTGTTCGCGTGTTTTTAGCTGCCGAAATTCCAATTTACGAAGGTTATGGATTGACAGAAGCTTCACCAGTAATTGCGGTGAATTGTTTCCGTCGAGGGAAAAAGATTGGAACTGTTGGACCTCCGCTGAAAGGTGTTGAAGTAAAATTAGCCGATGATGGTGAAATTTTAGTGAAAGGTGATATTGTGATGATGGGTTATCATAATTTGCCAGAAAAAACTGCCGAAGAAATCAAAAATGGTTGGCTATATACGGGGGATATTGGCGAATGGGTAGACAATAAATTCCTTAAAATTGTTGACCGTAAAAAAGAAATGTACAAAACGTCAGGAGGGAAATATATTGTTCCGCAACAAATTGAAATGAAAATGATAGAATCGCCATTCATCGAGCAATTGATGGTTGTTGGAGAAGGCGAGAAGTTTCCTGGTGCTTTTGTAGTTCCGAGTTATATAAATTTAAAAAAATGGGCGCAGTCAAATGCTTCAGAAATTGTAAATCTTTCTCATGATGATTTTCAGAAAAATGATGTTGTCAAAAAGAAATTAGAAGACGAAATCAATCAACTGAATACTAATTTTGGACATTGGGAGCAAATCAAAAAGATTGCAATTATTCCAAATGAAATGACTGTAGAAGGTGGTGAATTGACACCAACACTAAAGTTTAAACGAAAAATTATTTTAGAAAAATATAAAAAACAATATCAAGAAATTTTTGGATAATTAAAAAGAGTCTCAGTTTTTGAGGCTCTTTTTTTATAACCTTTGATTAAGATTAAAATCTATATTTTTGTAAAAACAAAATCAGTTGAATTCAGTTAAAGTTTACGCAAAACAGACAAGCAATTGGGGATTATTATTTGGTAGTCTTTTATTTTTTGCTTGTTCAATTTATTTATTTCTAAACGCCAATCAAGTTAATTCTCCGCAAACTGCAAAAGTTTTAAGTGGAATTTTATTTGTTCCAAGTTTACTATTCATCATCGTTTCAATCAAAAAATTGATGAAAAAACAATTGATTTTATTGATAGATAAAAAAGGAATCGTTTACAAACCTACGGATCATTTGAATTATATTGAATGGGGAAAAATTCTGGAAATTGAAGAACTGAAATTACCTCGCCAACGTGTAATTAATATAAAAGTTATTGATGCTGATGATTTTATCAATAATGAATCTCAAAAATTCTTACAAGCGCGCATGAGATTTTGGAATAAAATGTACGGTGCTGTTGTTTCGTTTGACGCCAATACATTAGATAAAAATCACTTCGAAATCATGAATCTTTTTGATGAATTTATGGAAGATTATAAGATTTCTACAGCGTCAAAAAATGATTAATTCGAAAGAATAGACTATTTTTGCAGCATGCAAATCGATTTACTTTATAAAAATTTGGGCATCAAAGATATGAATGCAATGCAACGTTCAGCATTCAAAATGTCCGAAAATCAACGAGATTTAATTCTATTATCACCAACAGGTTCTGGTAAAACTTTGGCGTTTTTATTTCCGACTTTAAGAGATTTAAATCCAGAAGCAAAAGGTGTTCAAACCTTAATTTTAGTTCCTGCGCGTGAGTTAGCTTTACAAATCGAAACAGTTTTCAAATCGATGAAATCTGATTATAAAGTAACGTGTTGTTATGGTGGACACAATACAAAAGTTGAGCAAAATACTTTGTTAGAAGCTCCGGCTGTATTAATCGGGACTCCAGGACGTATTGCGTATCATTTGCGTAACGAAAATTTTGATCCTACAACTGTTCAAACTTTAGTTTTAGATGAGTTTGATAAAGCGTTAGAATTAGGTTTTCAAGAAGATATGAGCTTTATTGTTGAGCAACTTTCTGGCTTGAAACAACGAATTTTGACTTCTGCTACAGAAATGGAAAACATTCCAGAATTTGTTGGCTTGAATGACGAAAAAATCGTGAGCTATCTAAAACAAATCGAGGTAAAACCAGATTTGCACATGAAAGTCGTAAACACGATTTCTGAAGATAAATTAGATACATTATTCAATTTGATTTGTAAAATTGGAAGCAAACGTATGTTGATTTTCTGTAATCACCGTGATGCTGTAGATCGTATTAGTAATTTGTTGCATGAAAAAGGAATTGCGCGCGAAAGTTTTCATGGAGGAATGGAGCAAGACGAACGCGAACGTGCGTTGTTAAAATTCCGTAATGATTCGGTTCGAGTTTTAATCACTACAGATTTGGCTGCGCGTGGTTTGGATATTCCAGAGGTTGATTCGATTATTCATTATCAATTACCTACAAAAGAAGCTGCTTTTATACATAGAAATGGACGTACAGCACGTATGAATGCAAAAGGTTTTGTGTATTTAATTATCAGTAATGAAGAAAATTTTCCGTTTGTAAACAATGATTTACCTGTCGAAAATTTAGGTGGAACATATAAAATTCCTGAACGTACTCCTTACCAAACGATTTATATTTCTGCAGGAAAAAAAGACAAAGTCAATAAAGTTGATATTGTTGGATTTTTATTCAAAAAAGGTGAATTGGAGAAAAACGATGTCGGAATTATTGAAGTAAAAGATACCACTTCGTATGTTGCGATTAACCGTAAAAAAGTTCCAGACTTATTGAAAAAATTGAACGGTCAAAAAGTAAAAAATAAGAAAGTAAAAATGCAAATTGCATACTAAAAATAGAATTTTATGTTAGCACACCACGTATTATTTTGGTTAAAAGATGACGCTACAGAAGCTGAAGTGAATACATTTCACCAAGCTTTGAAAGATTTAGAACCAATTGCTCCTTCAGCATTTTTTCATGTTGGTACACCAGCAAATATCGAAAGAGATGTTATCGACGCTTCGTATTCGTTTTCTTTGTTTGCAGCTTTTGAAACGATGGAACAATTTGAAGCCTATCAAAAACATCCACAACACATTGAGTTTTTGAATGGACCAAATAAATTAGCAAAACGAGTATTAATCTATGATGCAGATTAATCATTACAAAAAATATAAACTTAAATCCGTCAAATTGACGGATTTTTTTATTCTAATAATTCAAGGTTTGAATCAAGAACCTTTTTAAAATTTGGTGAAATAGAACAATCTACTTCAAACTTAAATATTAATTCATTATTGCGTAGCAGAATTCCTTTATTAATCAGACCAATAATTGTTGAGTCTTGAAAATCAAATCTTAAAGTGTTCTTATTTTCAGAGTAAAATGTTTTAATAAACCCTTTTTCATAATTGTCTAATTGTTCTAAAGTATTTTTGATTGATTTTAATTCTTTATTTTTCTTAAAAAATAAATCAATTTTTGAATGTAGTTTAGAAAATAAAATAGAAAGTGTTGATATAAATGAAAGTAAGAATCCGGTTATAAATATCCATTTATATTCTACAAGTATGGACAATTTGTAATTGTTTAGGATATTTTCTGGAATTAGAATTATTGTTAAACAAATAGTTAATATAGGTATTAATTTATTTAATTTAAGATTTATTAATTCAATAATATCTTTTGCTGAAATTATACTCATTTAATTTTTTCTGATTTCTAATATTGTGTAAAATTAATTAATTATTCTTATTTTGAATTAAAGATTCAAATAATAGTTTCAAACATAAATATGCAGGATTTTGGTCAAGAAGAATTGATCATGAACATCGGTTAATTTATCGTGTTGTAGAAGACGAGATTCAAATTGTGAAATGTCGTTTTCATTATGATTGATATACTTCTTTATAACTCAACTATATAATCTATGATGTAATAATCACGAATTTCTATCAAAATAAGCGAATAATCGTTACAAATACCCGTAAATTTGCAAATGATTTCTGAAAAGGAAATCAATAGAATTTAAGCAATGATTATAGAGACAGAAGAAGAGTTAATCGGAATGAAAAAAGTCAGCGAAGCTGTAGCCGTTACTCTTAAAGAGATGAAAGATTATGTAAAACCTGGAATGTCTACGTTAGAATTAGATCAATTTGGCGCGACAATAATGGCTAAGTTTGGATGCAAATCTGCTCCATTCGAAACTTATAAATTTCCTGGTTATACTTGCTTAAGTGTGAATGAAGAAATTTGTCACGGAATTCCAAGAGCTGATAAAATTTTAAAAGAAGGAGATGTGATTAATATTGATGTTTCTGGAGAATTAGGTGGTTTTTGGGCTGATAATGGAGGATCTATTGTTGTTGGAGATGATGTAAATGGTTATCAAAAAATTGTAAATGCTTCGATTTCTGCACTTCAAAAAGCTGTTGGAGCAGTGAAATCTGGCGTTAAAATTGCCGATATTGGTGGAATTATTGAGAAAGAAGCAAAAAAACATCATTATCATGTGATCGAGAATTTAACTGGTCATGGAGTAGGACGCTCGTTGCACGAAGAACCGTTAGATTTGATGAATTTCCGCGATCCTGATGATAAACGTCGTTTTCGTAAAAATTCGGTCATTGCTTTAGAAACTTTTATTTCAGAAAATTCTTACGAAGCAATTGAACAAGCTGATGGTTGGACGATGATAGGAAATGCTCCTGGTGTTTTTGCTCAACATGAACATACTGTTTTGGTTACATCGGAAGGGCCTATGATTTTGACTTTAATGAATGGAAATTGGTAAAATATTATATGAAGAAAAACGATTATATACAAGTTGATCGAGAAGTGGTCAAAAAAATGAGCGAAGATATTCAGGCTTATTTAACAGAGAATAACCTAGAACGTGTGAAAACAAAAGATATGATGCCTTTTTTGATAGAGAAAGGATATTTTCCTCACGATCGTAAAAAAGGATATCCGTTGCGTCAAATTTTAACTGATTTAAGAAAATCAGAAGAATTACATTTATTACCACAAGCATTTCCAGAATTTTTGGAAGTAGAAAATAAAAAAACTTCAACGTATTGGTATTTTAGTCCAATCAAATAGTATAAGGCACTTCAATTGAGGTGCTTTTTTATTGTTAACATTTTCTAAATCCTCTTCATTTGGAATATTAATTGATAGTTTTAGTTGATTTTTAATGTATTTTATAGAATAAAACGATTTCTTATCTTATGTCAATGAAATCTAGTTGATGTCTGAACTAAATTTGTCCTATCAAAATAATTAATTAAAACAATCAAAGTAATTATTCGTTATGAAAAAATTATTATTCACGTTAATGTTATCAGCAGCTTCAATGTCTGCATTTGCTCAAAACTATACAAACGATAAAGCGCATTCAAAATTAGGTTTTTCAGTTTCTCACATGACAATTTCTGATGTTGAAGGACAATTCCAAAATTTTGATGTTCATTTAAACTTTACAAAAGAAGATTTTAGCGATGCAAAATTTCATGTTGTTGCAGATATTAACTCAATTAATACAGGAGTCGAAGCACGTGATAATCATTTAAAATCAGCAGATTTTTTCAATACAGCTAAAAACTCAAAATTAGAGTTTTCTTCAAAAGGAATTTCTCGTGTTAAAGGAAATCAATTTAAAATGACAGGAGATTTAACAATGAACGGAGTAACTAAACCAGTAGTTTTAAAGTTAATTTATAATGGAAGTATAGATAATAGAGGAACTAAAACTTACGGATTTACTGTAAAAGGTGATGTAAAAAGAAGTGATTTTAATATTGGAGGTAATATTCCAGAAGCAGTTGTTGGTGATATTGTGACATTAACTTCAAATTTAGAATTTGCTACACCAAAAACTAAATAATAAATAAAATATTATAATTATAAAAATCGTGGATTTCAATAGTTTAAAATCAATTACATCAAGTTTTTCTTCAACTAAAAAAATGCCTGTTTTATTTTTAGGACATGGCTCTCCGATGAATGCAATCGAAGAAAATAGTTTTGTAGAAGGGTGGAGAAGTATTGGTAAATCGATTCCAAAACCTAATGCGATAATTTGTATCTCGGCGCATTGGGAAACGAACGGGACTAAGGTTACAGCATTACAGCAGCCGAAAACAATTCACGATTTTTATGGTTTTCCTCAAGCTTTATTTGATGTTCAATATCCAGCGCCAGGAAGTCCAGAATTAGCAACTGAAGTCAAAAATTTAATTAAAACAACAGAGGTCGATTTAGACAACATTTGGGGATTTGACCATGGTTCTTGGAGTGTAATTAAATTTTTGTATCCAGAAGCGGATGTTCCGATGATAGAGCTGAGTTTGGATGTTAATAGAACTCCAAAGCAACATTATGAGTTAGCGAGAGAATTAGATGCTTTACGTAGTAAAGGTGTATTAATAGTAGGAAGTGGAAATGTAGTTCATAATTTACGAGCGCTTAATTGGAATGAACCTGATGCAGGTTATGATTGGGCTTATGAAGTAAATGATTCATTCAAAAATATTTTGCAATCAGGGAATCATGATGAACTTTTCAATTTCGGACAAAAAGGAAGTGCATATAATTTAGCAATACCTTCTATGGAACACTATTTGCCATCTATTTATGCATTAGCATTGCAAGGAAAAGAAGAAGAGATAACAATTTTCAATGACAAATTAATATACGGGTCATTAGGAATGTTATCATTCAAAATAGGATAAAAAATAAATCAATTTAAATAACAAACAAAAAACAAAAATTATGGCAACAAAATGGAATTTAGATCCTTCTCATTCAGAAGTACAATTTAAAGTAAAACATATGGTAATTTCTACAGTAACAGGAAATTTTGATCATTTCAATGCTGGTGTAGAAAGTAATGATGATAATTTTTCTGATGCGAAATTTGAATTTGACGCAAAAGTAGAATCAATCAATACAAAAAACTCAGATCGTGACGGACATTTAAAATCAGCTGACTTTTTTGCAGCAGAACAATTTCCTGAAATGAAATTTGAGAGTACTTCAGGTATTCAGAATGGTAAAATTGAAGGAACATTAGAAATCCGTGGAGAAAAACAACCAATTACTTTAAATGCTGATTTTGGTGGTGTAATTAAAGATCCTTACGGATTAACTCGTGCTGGATTTGAGTTTTCAGGAGAAATCAACCGTAAAGATTATGGTTTAGGATGGAGTCAAGTAACAGAAGCTGGTGGATTAGTCGTTTCTGATAAAGTAAAATTATTGGTTAATTTAGAGTTTACTCAAGCCCAATAATATATATAAGTTTTTAATAGCAATTAAAAAGGCAACTCAAACGAGTTGCCTTTTTTTATTTTGAGTATTTTTTGTCCCAAAATTCAGCATTTTTAATTCCGATTTCGGTAGGTTTAAAATCTGGATTTAAAATTCCTCTGTTGCGTTTTTGTTTGTAGTCTTTCCAAACTTTAAGTCCTACATTACTTAACAACAAAATTGCAATAACATTTACCCAAGCCATTAATCCAACACCAATGTCTCCAATAGCCCAAGCAGTTTCTGCTGTTTTAATTGTTCCGTAATAGGTAGCCCCTAAAAAGCCTATTCGTAAAATCCAAACATACAATTTTGTGTTTCCGTTTTTAAAGATGTACGTAATATTTGTTTCTGCATAATAATAATACGCCATAATTGTTGTAAAAGCGAAAAAGAATAAAGCAATTGCAACAAAACTGTCTCCAAATGCAGGGAAATGATTTGATACAGCAGCTTGTGTAAATCCTGTGTAATCTACTCCAGGAATATTTTCTGTAATAAATTTACCTGTTTCTGATGGATTATTAACGTTATATTTTCCTGTAAATAAGATCATAAAAGCTGTAGCTGTACAAACAAATAAAGTGTCAATGTATACTGAAAAAGCTTGTACTAGTCCTTGTTGTGCTGGATGAGCAACTTCTGCTGCTGCTGCTGCGTGTGGTGCCGTACCTTGACCAGCTTCGTTAGAGTAAATTCCTCTTTTAATTCCCCAAGCAATTGCAGAACCAAAAACACCACTATATAGAGCTTCTTGATTGAAAGCAGAAGAAAAAATCAGTTTTAGAACAGAAGGAATTTGATGGAAATTCATTCCAATAATAATTAAAGCCATCAATATATAAGCACCTGCCATAAATGGAACAATGAATTCTGAAGCTTGTCCTAATCGTTTTACGCCTCCAAATATAATTAATGCTAATAATGCTATGATAACAAAACCAACAATGTTAATTGGAATACCAGCTAAATCATAAATTGGAATATCAAAAGCGTTATTTAAAGCAGAAGAAATACTATTTGACTGTACACCAGGTAAAAGAAAACCACAGCTCATAATAGTTATAATTGCGAACAAAATAGCGTACCATTTAATTCCTAAACCTTTCTCGATGTAGTAAGATGGTCCTCCACGGTATTCTCCGTTAATTTCTTGTTTGTAAACCTGACCTAAAGTAGATTCGATAAATGCAGAGGCGCTTCCAAGAAATGCAATAAACCACATCCAGAACACTGCTCCAGGACCTCCCATTGCAATTGCGGTTGCTACACCTACAATGTTTCCGGTACCAACACGACCAGAAATAGCCAAAGAAAAAGCTTGAAAAGGTGTGATTCCTTTATCAGATTTTTCACCACTAAAAAGTAGGCGAACCATATCTTTAATGTATACGACTTGTAGAAAACCTGTGCGAATAGAGAAGTAAATTCCAGTTATAGCGCATAGTCCTATTAAGGCATAAGACCAGACATAACCGTTGACGGAGTTAATAATTTCGTCCATGTAAAAAAATTGTTTGTGTTTAATTTGTGCTAAAATGCTAAAAAAAAATTAATTCATTGTCATTAAAAATAATCTAATTCATAATTTGTGTAGAGTAGAATGGATTAGAATATAATTAAATTTTATTAAAGTAATAGTTGAGTATAATATATTTAATTAATTGATTTAAAATAAAAAAGACACTCTAAATAAGTGTCTTTTTTTCGTGAATTATCTTATGATTTTAAGTTTTGCAAAGTTTAATAATAATTTCTTTTCTCCTGCATTATCAAAGTGAATGACAGCTTTCATATCGCTTGGTTCTCCTTGTAAGTCTTTTACAACACCACGTCCAAATCGATCGTGAACGACAACTTGTCCAATTTGTAATCCTTGAGAATTTGCAGGGCTTGCTCCTGAATTTTTAGTTTGAGTTACAGGTTTGAAATTCGCTTTTGGTTGAGCTGGCTCAACACGAGCTCTAGGATTTTGACGAGCAACCGATTTTTCTCTTTGTTGATATTTTTGAGGAGTAGGTTCGTCTCCAAATAAATCAGCTGATAAACCACTATTGTTAGAAGCTCTTGCAGAAACATTCAGGTTTTTCCATTCCAAGAAACTATCATCAATTTCTTCTAAGAAACGAGAAGGTTCGCAATCGATAATTTTTCCCCAACGAAAACGCGAAACAGAATACGTCATGTAAGCCACTTTCTCTGCACGAGTTAAAGCAACATAAAATAAACGACGTTCTTCTTCTAACTCAGCGCGTGTATTTACACTCATCATAGAAGGGAAAAGATTTTCTTCTAAACCTGCAATAAATACAACAGGGAATTCTAAACCTTTTGCTAAGTGAACGGTCATCAAATTGACTTTGTTATCGTCATCTTCTTCGTTATCTGCATCAGTTGCTAAGGCAATATTTTCAAGGAAACCACCTAAAGAAGCATCTCCTTCGTCTAATTGTCGTTGTTCTTCAACATAACCTTGAATTGAGTTTAACAATTCTTGAACGTTTTCTAAACGCGAAACACCTTCTGGTGTAGAATCTTCTTTCAATGCATTCAATAATTGTGTTGTTTTCGCCATTTCCATAGTAACTTCATACACATCATGCGATTTTAACATGACTTGGAAACGCTTAATCATCAACACAAAATCATTCAGTTTGTTTGCCGTTCCTGCATTAATTCCAATATTTGGAGCATACATCGCAATATTTTCTAACAAAGTAAATAGAGAAACTTGATGCTGATCGGCTGCAACCAAAAGTTTAGAAATTGTTGTTTGACCAATTCCACGCGCTGGATAATTAATCGTTCGCAATAATGCTTCTTCATCATTTTGATTAATCAATAAACGCATATAACCAACCATATCCTTAATCTCTTTACGCTGATAGAAAGACGTTCCGCCAAAAACACGGTACTGAATCCCTCTTTTTCTCAAGGCTTCTTCTAACGCACGAGATTGCGCATTGGTACGATACAAAATAGCAAAGTCTTTTGGCTGAAGATGTTCATTCATCTGTCTTTCCCAGATTTGAGTTGCAATATAACGTGCTTCATCAGCATCAGAAAGACCGCGATAAACGGCTATTTTTTCACCAGTTTCGTTAGATGTCCAAACGTTTTTCTCTAATTGATCTTGATTATGTTTAATGATTTGATTTGCAGCTTCCACAATCATTTGTGTAGAGCGGTAATTTTGCTCTAATGGATACAATTTCGCATCAGGATAATCTGATTTGAATGATAAAATATTTCGAATATTTGCACCACGGAAAGCATAGATAGATTGCGCATCATCACCAACTACACAAAGGTTTTCGTAACGAGAAGCCAAGGCTTTTACAATCAAATATTGAGAATGATTGGTATCTTGGTACTCATCTACCATAATGTATTTGAAACGTTCTTGATATTTTGCTAAAACCTCAGGAAAACGTGTCAAAATTTCGTTGGTACGTAACAATAAATCATCAAAATCCATTGCACCAGATTTGAAACAACGATCTACATAAGCTCTGTAAATATCGCCCATCCGTGGTCGCATTGCTTCAGAATCAGCCTCAATCAAAGCTTGATTATTATGATAAGCTCTAACAGTGATTAAGTTATTTTTGTATTGAGAAATACGACCTAAAACTTGTTTGGCTTTGTAAATATCCTTATCCAAATTCATTTCGTTGATAATTTTTGTCATCACCGAAACAGCATCTTGTTGATCGTATATTGTAAAATCTGAAGGATAACCCAAAAGTGGTGCTTCTACACGTAAAATACGTGCAAAAACAGAGTGGAAGGTACCCATCCAAAGTGCTTTTGCATTAGCATCACCTACCACAGTTCCAATACGCTCTTTCATTTCGCGAGCGGCCTTGTTGGTAAAGGTTAAAGATAAAATATTGTAAGCATCTACACCTTTATGAAGTAAATGTGCGATTCGATATGTTAAAACTCTCGTTTTTCCAGAACCAGCACCAGCAATTACCATAACAGGACCTTCGGTAGCTTCTACAGCTAAACGCTGTGGTTCGTTGAGTTTATCTAAATAATTTTCTTCCATCGTGATGCAAAGTTAACCTTTGTGTTGTAAAGGATGAAATATTTTTGAAGTTTCATGAATGTTTACATTTATTCTTTATTGATTATTTATACTAATTATAAAATATGTTATTATAGAATAGAATTTTAGTACTATTAAAAGATTTTATCGTTAATTTGGATAAGAATTAATCCGTATATTTACACAAACTTTTTATATGACAGAGGAATCAGTAAAATCAAGTAATTATGAAGTGGTAAAACAAGTGTTTACGAATTTCTTAGAAGAGAATGGACATCGTAAAACACCTGAGCGTTATGCTATTTTAGAGGAAATTTATTTTACAGATGATCATTTTGATATCGATATGTTGTATATCAAAATGAAAAATAAGAAATACCGCGTTAGCCGTGCTACTTTATATAATACAATAGAATTGTTGATGGAAGCTAAATTGGTACGTAAACATCAGTTTGGTGATCAACAAGCGCATTATGAGAAATCGTATTTTGACAAAAATCACGATCATATTATTTTATCTGATACTGGTGAAGTGTTAGAGTTTTGTGATCCTCGAATTCAGACGATTAAACAAACGATTGAAGAAGTTTTTGATATTAAAATTGATAATCATTCATTGTATTTTTACGGAACGCGTAAAGAAAAATAATAAGATTAAAAATCCTTTTAAATTGCTTTAAAAGGATTTTTTTTGGATTTTATTCTGAAAATGAATCTAACAAATCTAAACTTGGCACAAAGAATAAACTTCCTGTTTTAGCTGTACTAAAATCTAAAATACGATCGTAATTACCTTTAGGTTCTCCTACAAACATTCTGGTCAACATTTCATTTACTGTAGAAAAAGTACTTGCATATGAAATAAAATAGGTTCCCATTTCGTTTGTCGAAATGTTACCAAAAGGCATATTGTCGCGTACAATTTTTTTGTCATCTCCGACGTTAGCAAGTGCCGAATGCGAGTTAGACGGTTTTACATCATCACTCATTTCTATATCATCAGCTTTGCTACGACCAATTACTTTTTCTTGTTCTTCAATAGGTAATTTTTTCCAAGCATCCATGTTGTGGATATATTTTTGGACAAAAAGGTAGCTTCCGTTTTTATAATTTTCATCTTCATGACCAACTAAAGCGAAATGCGAACGATCTTTTGTTCCTTCAGGATTTTCAGTTCCATCCACAAAACCTAAAATACTACGACCGTCCCAATATCTGAAACCATGAATTTCTTCGGTACAAGTTGCAATTTTATCTAAAATAGTTGTCAAATTTGAAGAAATGTCATAGCAAAGACTTTTTTCTGTAGAGCGGATATGAAAGTGAAAATCTGCTTTTGTAGAAACTGCAGTATGTTTAATTCCTTTAATTTCATCGAAATTTCGTAACTCTTTTGGTAACGGATTAGGCAAATTAAGTTTTAACCAAGCGTCATGACCAATTCCCATTACAATACTTGAATTTGTTTTAGGAAAACGTGTTGTTATCGAATGATTAAGATTGGTAATTAATGTACATAAATCCTTGAAAGTTTTTTCGTATTCTACATCATCTTTTAGGTTCCAAACCATAAAAGTTGTGTTAGCATTTGGCGAATCAATTACATTTTGTGCTTTAGACATGGTTTTTAGTATTTGTTTGTAATGCAATTTACTATTTATTTCAGTTTTTTTAGTATTTGAAGAAGTGATATAATTGTGATTTTTTAACAGGTTTTATCCAATTTTAAAGGAAATCATAAATCTGAAAAATATTTTTAAGTAGAAGAAAATAGTACTAATTTTGATTTGATTTTATAAAATCGAAGAAAAAATATAATTCTTAAAATTACATCATTGTCTATCAATATTTTAAATAAAAACACGTTAAGATTAGTTTTTGCTTTTCTCTTTGTTAGTTTGGGTTTCGCAAATGTTTTTGCTCAAAATAAAACACCAAAAGCTAAAGTTATTTTAAAACATGCAGATACAGTAGAAAGAGATGCAAAACGTTTTGAGGGAAATCAGTTTTTATCTGGAAACGTAATTGTTGAGTATAAAGGTGATTTGGTTTATGCGGATAGTGCTGTTTTGTATCAAGACAAAAATTTGGCTGTTGTGTGGTCAAATGCTCGTTTGGTGAGCAAAGACAAAACGATTACTGCAGATAAAATGGAGTATGATGGTAATACAACTATTGCAAAAGCATTCAAAAATGTAACCTTAACAGACGCTAGCTCTCGTATTACTGCAGATTATATGGATTATAATCGTACTACTGAAATAGCAACCGGAATTGGTAAAGTAGAAGTAAAGACTCCTACGCAACAAATCAGTTCAGAGAAAATGATTTATGAGCGTTTAACGGGAAATATTATTGTAAATGATTCGTACAAAACAATTGGATCTGATGGAACTTTGGTAGAAGGGCGTAATGTTGTTTATAATACGAAAACTAAATCTGCAGATTTTGGTTCAGAAGTATTTATTACGAATAAAGATTATACAATTTATTCGAGAAAAATGACAACGAATGATACGACTGGTTTAACAACTTTCCGTGATTATTCTAAAATTACTCGTCGAAACGATCCTTCGCAATATATTATAACTTCGGATGGTGATTTTAATAAAAAGACTGGAGAAGCGTGGCTAAGAGGAAATTCAAAAGTTTACTATCAAGATAAAACGCTTACAGCAAAGAAATTATACTTTAATGACAAAACTGGATTTGGAAAAGGAGAAGGTGATGTTGTTTTAGATGATCCGAAAGAGAAAAGATTCTTAAAAGGAGATTACGGAGAGGCTTTTCGTTATTTAGATTCTGCTTACGTTACCAAAAATGCTTATGCTGTAAAAGCATTTGATAAAGATTCGTTGTACATAAGTGCTGATACTTTATTAGCTGTAAAACGTCATGATGTAGATTCAACTTCGTTGGTAAAAGCTTTTCACAAAGCACGTTTTTACAAATCGAATGTTAATGGCAAAGCGGATTCTTTGGTGTATAATCAAACCAAAGGATTAATGCAGTTTTACAAAGACCCAATCTTATTTTCAGGTGATAATCAAATTACAGGAGATTTTATTGAAGCGTACACAAATTCGAAAACAGAAAAAATGGATTCGATGAAAGTGTTCAATAATGCATTTGTTATTGCAAAAGTTGATTCGTTAGTTGATACAGAATTTCATCAAATCAAAGGAAAATATTTAACGGTTTTATTTCAAGATGATAAAATTGATTTTGTTAATGTAGAAGAGAATGCTGTTGCATTGACTTATATGGATGATACCGATCAAAAAACGAAGGTGAAAGAGCGTTATGGTGTTAATATATCGTATTGTGGAATTATACAAGTTGATGTTGTAGGAAAAGATGTAGAATTGGTTGCTTGTCGCATAAAATCGGACGGAAAAATGTATCCTTTATCTAAATTTCCTGAAGAAATGCGTTATTTGCCCGATTTTAAATGGCGAATTAGCGAACGTTTAAATAAATGGAGAGATATTTTTGGAGAAACAAAGTAATCTTTTTTAAATTTAATCGTTAACCTTTAAAATGACTAATGAAAACACATTCTATCATACTTGCATTTGCTTTAATTTTATCAAGTTGTTATACTTACAAAACATTTGATGCAGAAGAATATGCTGCAGAACTATCTAAATCAAATGAAACACAAACTGCTATTACTCAAAATAAAAGATTGACTAGATCAGAGATTGAGGCAATGAGACAAAGAGGTTCTTCTAATCAAAATGTAAGCAAAGAACAAAGTAACAATGTTAATACAATGACAACATCGACTATTGATCCTGCTACTATTAAAATTACTGATATTATTAAACCCGATCAATTATACAAAGTTGATTTCGAAGGAAGACAATATACAATAGAGGCTAAACAATGGAAAGCTGATACATTGTATGCTGTATTAAAAGGAACCGAAAAAGAATTGAAATTTCATCAGAAAGACATTTCAGATTTAAAAATAAGAAAATTTTCAAAAGGTAGATCAGACGCTTTAACTGTTGCAGCTTATGCTTTAGGTGGCGTTGGTGTATTTTTACTATTAAAATAAAAATGGAAACATTAAAAGAAGGATTTTTTAAATACCAAGCGCAAACGACAAACTTTGCGTCTGGTTTTGAAGTTGATTACGCAAAAGGCTCTTATATCTACGGAAAGGATGGAAGAGCCTATCTTGATTTTGTAGCTGGCGTTTCGGTGAATACGCTTGGACATAGCCATCCGCGTATCAATCAAGCAATTATAGATCAGGTAAACAAATATATGCATGTCGCTGTTTATGGTGAATATGCGCAAGAAAAACCAGTTGAATTATGCAAGCGATTGGTTGATTTAACACCAGAAGGATTGGATCAAGTTTATTTGGTGAATTCTGGAACAGAAGCGATTGAAGCTTCGCTTAAATTAGCAAAACGTTTTACAGGTCGTCGTCAATTAATTTCTTTTCGTAATGCCTATCATGGGAATACACACGGTTCGTTGAGTGTCTCGGGTGATGAACGTAAGAAAGCTGCTTTCCGACCATTGCTACCAGAAGTTTATTTTATCGATTTTAATAATGAAGAAGATTTACAAAAAATTACCAAAGAAACAGCTGGTGTTATTGTAGAAAGTATTCGTGGTGCTTCTGGTTTTAGATTGCCTGAGAATGATTTCTTTATCAAGTTGAAAAAACGTTGCGAAGAAGTTGGTGCATTATTGATTATGGATGAAATTCAGCCAGGTTTTGGACGTACAGGGAAATTGTTTGGTTTTGAGCATTTTGGAGTTGTGCCAGATATTGTGGCAATGGGAAAAGGCATGGCGAGCGGTTTGCCTGTTGGTGCGTTTATGACTTCTGATAAAATTATGAGTTCGTTGAAACAAAATCCTCAATTGGGACATATCACAACTTTCGGAGGAAATCCTGTGATTGCAGCAGCGGCTTTGGAACTACTAAATGTTATTGAAGATGAAAAATTGATGGATGATATTGATCGTAAAGAACAATTATTCAGAGAAAATCTTCAGCATCCAAAAATTAAGAAAATTCACGGAAAAGGTTTGATGTTAGCTCCTGAGTTGTCATCGCCAGAATATACGTTGCGCGTTCAGCAAGAATGTATGAACAGAGGTTTGATTCTTTTCTTTTTGATGTATAGCATCGAGAATTTAAGAATTACACCACCTATTAATATTTCGGATGAAGATATTATCAAAGGTTGCGATATCTTAAAATCGGTATTAGACGATTTAGATTAAGTTTTAATAAATAAAAAGGAGAATCAATTATGATTCTCTTTTTTGTTTAACTTTTTCTCCCATATAACAATATTCGTTTAAACGAATAAAGTGCAGGAAAGGTTTTATAATATTTCTTAATTCTCGTTTTGAATTCTGTAGTAAATAATTCTTGTTGTTCTGTCGTTAAGCGCTCCATATAAGGAATCAAAGCAGAACCAGAAATGAAATTAAAAAACTCTATTTCATTATTTCCATAAATTGGATAAACTTTCATACTGATATTCAAATTTTTTAATCCATTATCAAACATAATTTTTGCATAATCATCTATTGTTAATAATGAAGAATCTAGATGAAAATCATTCAAATAATCCGCAAAAGGTTTTTCTCGTGCCAAATCACTCAAAATAACATTCAACACATTCTCTTTTTGACAAGGCATTTGTACAGCAAATTGTCCATTATCACTCAGTTTTGAGATTAATTTAGGAAACAATTCCTTATGATTATCCGACCATTGTAAAGCTGCATTACTAAAAATTAAATCCCATTTTGTATCAGAATTTGAAAATTCTTCAATTGTTTGTTGCTGAAATGAAAGATTAGCAAAATCAAATTCTTTTGATTTTTCTAGCATTTCTTTGGAAGAGTCAATTCCTAAAAAGTTAGCTTGATCAAATTTATTGGCAAGAATAGCAGTTTGTTCACCAGTTCCACAACCAACATCAATGCAATTTTTCAAATTATCAACCGAAATTAAATCAGATAAATCATAAAAAGGTTGATAACGAATTGTTTTGAATTGATTATATATTTCAGGATTCCAAGGCATAGTTTATTTTTTTATTAACTCAAAGATAAGAAATGTTCATTTAAATTATTTCTATTATTTTTTTTCATAAATAATGTATTTTTGTTATACCAGAACCAACTCTTTATGATCGAATACTTACCTTTTTTTCTTGCAATTATTGTTTTAATTGTATTGCTGAATATTTGGGCGACAAAGCTTAGAATAGCTTATCCAATATTGTTAGTTTTAGTAGGGTTAGCAATAAGTTTTATTCCTGGATTACCTGTCATACACATTGATCCAAATCTTATCTTTTTTATTTTTTTACCACCATTATTATTTGAAGCTTCATGGAGTGTTTCTCTTAAAGAAATGAAAAAATGGTGGAGAATTATAGGTAGTTTCGCTTTTTTAGTCGTTTTCTTTACTGCTTTTTTGGTTGCCATCGTTTCTAATCATTTTATTCCAGGATTTAGTATTGCACTTGGTTTTGTTTTAGGAGGAATTGTTTCACCCCCAGATGCTGTTAGTACTGGTGCAATTACAAAATTTGTTGATATTCCTAAATCTACATCCGCTATTCTTGAAGGAGAAAGTTTATTGAATGACGCTTCTTCATTAATCATTTTTAGATTCGCTTTAGTTGCAGTTGGTACAGGTCAATTTATTTGGTATGATGCTACGAGAGATTTTTTTTGGATGTTAATAGGAGGAGTTGGTGTTGGTTTATTAATTGGATGGATTTTTATCCAACTTCATAAAAGATTAGCAACTGATGCGTCTTCGGATATCGTTTTAACGTTGATAGAACCTTATTTGATGTATTATATAGCAGAAGAATTGCATTGTTCTGGTGTTTTAGCTGTTGTAAGCGGCGGTCTTTTAATGTCATCTCGTAATTTGAGTTTCCTCTCAAGTACAAGTCGATTAAAAGGACTAAGTTTTTGGGAATGTTTTTCGTTTTTATTGAACGGAATAGTTTTCATGATAATTGGTTTAGGATTACCAGAAATTGTTGATGGTATTCGTACTTCTGGTATATCATTAAAAACAGCTATAGGATATGGTGTTTTGATTACATTTATCTTAATATTGGCTCGTATAATTAGTTCGTATGTAGCAATGATCTCTACCATAATTTTCAGAAGAAATGTTGCTCACCGAATGAATTTGAGTAGAAGAACATTATGGACGCCAATTGTACTTGGATGGACAGGCATGAGAGGAGTTGTGTCACTTGCTGCTGCTTTAGCAATACCACTTAAATTAGAAAGTGGAGAACCTTTTCCTCACAGAAATTTAATTCTCTTTATTACATTTATTGTCATATTATTAACGCTTTTGATCCAAGGATTGACTTTACCTTATATTATCAAGCGTTTCAAACCTTTTCATAATCTGAATCCAGAAGGAGAAGATGAAGAAGCAACTCGTTTGATGATAAAGAAAGGGCTAAAACAATATTCGTACGAGTTTATTAGAGATAAATATGAAAAGGATTGGGTAGGACATGTTGGAATGGAACGTGTGTTAAAACATTGGGAAACACAAGCCGAAAATCAAGACATTCGTTGGATGGATGATGATGTAAAGAAGGTGTTGTTAGAAATGTTTGAGTTACAAAGAGCTTATCTGAATGAGTTGAATAAAGACTCCGAAATTAACGAAGAAATCATTCGCCAACAAATCCATCAAATTGATTTAGAAGAAGAAAGAATACGATATATTTAATTAAAGTAAAGCTTTATATAAGCTATATAATAAAAAGAGAATAAGTAATTTACATATTCTCTTTTTGTTTAATTATTAATAATGTCTTTTGTTATTACTTTGGTGTTGTTGGGTTTGTTTCCATATAAAAAATCGAGATAAATTTTACTATATGAGTTAAAAATTTGTAATAATTTAAAATAATTTACATCATTCAATTGTATATTATTTTCTGTGTTATTTAAAGCACTATCGATAAAATCTCTAATCTTAAACTTCGGAATTTTGAGATCATTTGTAAAATAATCATCTCCAAAATAGTTTTTGATTTTAGTAATTTTATCATATCTCGTTTCGTAATCAATCAGAGTTTTTCGCTGTTTTGCTT
Organism: Empedobacter sedimenti; assembly: GCF_030005555.1. GTDB lineage: Bacteria > Bacteroidota > Bacteroidia > Flavobacteriales > Weeksellaceae > Empedobacter > Empedobacter sedimenti. Next base: position 124,613 of record NZ_JASCQG010000001.1, read on the forward strand.
TACCAGAAAGAACATCAAATATTCTTCCGACATCTAAACGTGTTAACGAAATATCGCCTCCTAATAAACCAGCCTTTAAAGCTGATGTATCTTTGATTGGTTTCAAATCAGGATTAACTCCTAAACTTGCATATAATTTGGTAATTGCGTCTTGCTTTTTACCATTTTTTACATCTTTTTCAAGAATTCCAGTTAATTTTTGTCCAATTACTGCAGTTCCTAACTGAATAACTTGTGGCGCAAGATGAACTACAATTGTTGGTTTTTGAAATAGATTTTGTCGTAAAATGATATTTCTATTTTCATACCAATCTGACTGAAATTTTAGTGTGTCGTTTGCTTGTGCTTGAATAAAAAATGTACCAGCAAAGTTAGAGATTGTAGTATGTTTTGTTCTTAAATTGGTTACATAAATTCCTTCCGCATTATCTTCAGAATTATCAATAATAATATTTCCTTGAATCCATTTTTCTTGTGCAAAAATAAATTGTGAGAGTAATATAAGCGCGAATGTAAAGAATGATTTCAATTGTTTTTTTATTTATTTCTGATACGAAGATAAGTCTTAAAAAAATAATGTTGAATATGTTAACGTTTGTTGGCTAAAGTTTAAAATTCTCTTAAGATTTATTGTTTTAGATTTTGATTTAGTTCTGTCAAATATTGTTTTGCAAACGGTTCTAAATCAATCATAATCGTTTCAAATTGACGACCAATCACTTTTTCTCTTAATGGATAGCGATCGCTTGTGTAATAAAGAAATTCTTCAATTTTATATTCAGGTATATGCAATTCTTCTGTATAAAATGTAAGCGGATAGTAATGTTTAACTTCTTGAATTAAAGAAGCTTTTGTCTCATAATTTCGAACGCGACGCTGATCACGATAAAAACCATTCATGTGTCCAATTAATCGAACAGGATTTAATAAATCCATTGGTTTGAACTTCGCTATATCTCTTTTTGGCTCTAAATCTCGCAAACGTTGATCTAAACCAATTCGATCATACAAATCCGTTTTACTATCTCGTTGTCCATTTTTCCCAAATTTATCTCCAACAACAGCTGTTCCTAATTCTATGGTTTCTATGTTAAGATGAGCTTGTAAAAATCCTTTGGTGTAAATAGCTTGATTGATGACAATTTTGCGCGGAACTAAGAAATCAGCTTCAAATAAAATTGTATCTCCAATATTAGCTTGAATAGAGTAAAATCCAGAATAATTGGTGTATGTACGCGAATCTGAGCGTAAATTTTCGACTCTAATTCCTGCACTTGTTGATGTCATATCTGCTCCTTCATCAATCAAAACAGATCCTGTTATCAGTTTACTTTGAGCAAAACCAATAACCGAAGCGAAAAGAAAAAGATAGATCAACAACTGTTTTTTCATTTATCCTGTAATTTTTTGTTTCATTTTTGACCAACGATAATTTCGTATAAATTTCTCTTGTTCTTTGTTGACCATTTTTGGTGTATGATTAGATGAAGCTTCAAAAAAACCTTTCAAATAATACAAAACATAAGATGGTTTCTTTTTACGTAAAGCTAATTTTGTTCCTGCAATAAGTGTAATCCAAAAACCATAACCCAATGCATAATAAGCTGAACCTTGCTTGTATAACGCAGATTTATTGTAACTAGCACCTGTAGGTTTTAGATGTTTTAGATGCAGAGATTCGTCCGTTACAACTTTCCAGCCATAATATTTACACAATAATTCGTCTACCGTATCCCAGCCCATATGCGGACGCAAACCACCGATTTTATCGTAACAAGATTTTCTGTAAGCTTTGAAAGCTCCACGAATATGATCTTTATCCGTTAAACTTTCAATAATCCATTCGCCATTCTTCTCAATATAAGCAAAACCTCCAGCCATTGCAATTGATTCATCTTGATTAAAATGCTTCAAAATAGTTTCAAAATAGTTTGAAGGAATATCCAAATCTGCATCCAATTTTACGATAACATCATAATTAGGATCAATTATTTCATAACCTTTTAGGAAAGCTTGTATTACTTTACTTCCTGGTTGATGTTCGCTTTTAGACAAAATATTACGAAGCTTAATGAACGAATATTTAGCACAAAATTCTTCTACAATTTCTTGTGTTTTATCAGTTGAATGGTCGTTAACGACTACAACTTCATAAGGTAAAATAGTCTGATTTACAATTGCATTTAGTGTTACCGCTATAAAATCTTCTTCGTTATGAGCGGGTATAACAATGGTATATTTAGTAAGTAAAGTCTTTTTTTCGTTCTGCGTAAACGGCATAATATCTTGGTGTAATACTTCTTAATAAAGGTCTAATTCCTAATTTTTTGGCAGGATGTGTCCATTTGTGACGATGAATAACTTCCCATCCAGCTTTTTCCATCAACATATCAAATTGCCAATCTTCAAATTCGTGATAATGTACATCGCGAGGATCATTCTGATTTCTGTAAGCTGGCGAAAACCACAAACGCATCGGAATAGAAGCTAATAATTTATTACCTGGTAAATTTCTCAAAACTTCCATCGGATTAACCAAATGTTCTAAGATTTCTAAAGCTGTTACAAAGTTAGCATCATAATTTTGTAAATCCTTGTAATAATAGTCTAAATCGTCACCATTTGTATTTTTTACATCAAATCCGTTCTCTATCATCACTTCAGTAAAAGGATTTTTTACACCTAAATCTAAAATCTTGTCTGTTGGTGTAGCAAATTTTTTTAATAAAGCCAACGTTTCGTTATATCTTTTTTGCGGGTATACTTTATACATTTTTGTCGTCGTTTTCGAATGCTAAATTTAAACATCTATTTTTAATATTGTCTGTTTCTATTTTAAAATATTTTATTGCACATTTGCCAAATGAATTTGTCGAAACATTATCGTTTACGAAACAACAATAAAGTTGAAGGATATGCAAAAGAAGTGAGTGGTGTAACTTATTTTAAGGGGTACAACGAATTTAAATGGCATCAAAATCCATTACTTTTTGACACAATAGATATTGGTGTAGATATTTTAGATAGAAGAAATAGACGATTATACACAAATGATATTGTAATGTATCGTGTTTCTAATAGACCATTCATTCGTACAGGTTTTGTAGTTTATGAGCAAAATTCGAAGGAATTTGGTATTATAGATCAAGAAACCTATCATTTTACACCATTCTATTTGGACGATTTATCTCTTTTTGATCATGATCGTTTAGAAATTATTTCACATTTGTTTTCAGTCAAAGAAAAGTCTAAATAGTTTTAGTTCGAATCTCTATTTAGGCATTATTATTGATTTAAGCGTATCATAACCAATAAAATACACGATTATGAGAAACTTAATTTCAATTGCTGCAGTCGTTCTGATTATTCTTTGGGCTGTAGGTTACTTTGGATTTGGAGAAGCAGTAGGAAGTTTTATCCACATATTACTCGTTTTAGCAATTATTGCGATACTCTATTGGATCATAACAGGAAGAAGACCATAATCATAAAAAATCTCCTCAAAAGGGAGATTTTTTATTTATAAATTTTCCAACATCAAGATAATTTCACTTTCGATGCGTTGCATCATTTCAGGCGAAATTTCAATTTGATGTTGTACATTTTCGATGGTATTATACGTCAATTCTCCCGTTTTCAAATTCAAATTATATTCAATTTGTCCTTCCCAAGAATTACTCGATTCATAAAATGAAACCATTTCAAAAGGCAATCTTGGCAAAAGTTCGCCAAAATGTTCTTCTAATTTGATTCGATTTTCTTGACTAATAGTTAGTTTTTCCATGATTTAATAATCATTGCATTAGCAGAAGTTTCGTAGAAAATTATCGCTAATAATTGTAAAAATTCAGCATGATTTAGTTTTCCTGCAACTACTTTTTCAATATCCGCTTCATAATATTCTTCAATCGTTTTAGTTATCAGGGCTTTAAAATTATCCAACGGAATATTTTGATCTTTCAATTCATTTAATAAATAATTATCCGAAGCTAAAAAGTCTGCACGAGTTCCGAAAATAGGAGATTTACGAATGTTCAAGGCATTGTGGAAAGTTTGCGAAATCAAAACACCACGTTCCAACTCTTCGAATTCCCAACCTTTACGAACTCTTCTCGGATTATTTTCATAAAAAATATGGTTGTGAAAAGCGTGTACATGTTTCGCAATATCTGTGTTGGTATGTAAATAAAGGAACTGCAAAATTGAACTAAACAAATGGTTTGCGTTCAGATTTGCTGGATAATATGTGTACAATAATGGATAATGAAACAATGTTGTGTACAACGGTGAAAAACTATCAATAATATTTAAATTCAACACATTTATTGCTTCAAAATCTACTTTCTGATTTGTTTGATAATAATTAATTCCAGCCAAATAAATATCCTCATAACTCAATTCAAATTGATTAAGATACGCTCCAATTTGTTTGAAAAATGATGTATTTAAATTATGATTTGTAACTAATTTATATTGTTTATTTTCAAATTTTTTAATAAAATCTAACTTAAACTCAGACTTTAAATTATCATTGATAACTTTATCAAAATCAAATGATTTCTTTCTAATTACATTGACATAAATTTCGTTGTATGTATAAATAATTTGCTTGATTGGTGCTGTGTCTAAAGCTTCAAAAGGATTGATGTCAGCATTTGGCGTAGCATACAACGTAAACAAACGACGAAATTCTTGCTGAATCTTTCCTTCTTCCGCAAACATATTCATCAATTGATTGGTGTTCGCAGCAATAATACTTTCACCTAAAAAAAATAAAATACCAGCTTTCAAATCTTCATCAAAACCACATCTTTCAAGGGTTTGATCAAAATAAGTTTTGAATGGATTTTCAGGATTTTGGCTCATATCGAATAATTTTATTTTATCATTTAAAAAGTAAAAGTATTGATTTTTTAAAGATTTGAAACGAAAAAACCTCTGCAAAACAGAGGTTTTTAAAATTTATTTTAGTGAATTCGTTTAACTTGTTAAAATTCAACCATTGAAGGATTCAATCCAGAAAAACCGTCAGCAGGCATTTCGTCAATCGCTTTTACATCTTCTGCACTCAATTTAAAATTATTTGAAGTCAAATTAGCTTCAATATTTTTTTCTGAAGAGGAGCGAGGAAGTGGTAAAATTTCTTTCGCCAAGCAATAATTAATACAAATTTGACCAACCGAAACATTGTATTTATCTGCCAAAGAAACAATTAATTCGTTCTCCAAAATTCGTCCAGAACCCAATGGACTCCAGGCTTGTACTAGTAAATTGTGTTGTTTACAAAAATCCACTAATTCTGGTTGCGAATGACCTGGATGAATCTCAATTTGATTAACCATAGGTTTGATTTCAGCCGTTTCAAATAAAGCTTCCAAATGATTGATATTGAAATTACTTACACCAATAGCTTTTGCTTTTCCAGATTTGTAAATTTCCTCAAAAGCACGCCAAGTTCCGGCATTCAATTCTGCCCAATTATCAGGAAATTGTGATTCATTTGCAGGCCAATGAATTAAATATAAATCCAAGTAATCTGTCTGTAAATCAGCTAAAGTTTGCTCAAATGCAGCCATTGCTTTTTCGTATCCACGCTCAGTATTCCAACATTTAGACGTAATAAATAATTTGCTACGATCTACATTTTCAGCTTTTAGTACAGCACCAATTTCTTTTTCATTTTTGTAAATTGTTGCCGTGTCAATATGTGTATATCCTTTTGCTAGTGCTATTTTTAGAGGTTCTGTAACTTTTTCACCTTCTAATAACCATGTTCCAAATCCGATTGCAGGAATTTCGATTCCGTTTGATAGTTTAAAGTTTTCCATTTTATTCAATATTTATAGATTCAAATTTATCTCAAAACAACCAATTTCAATAATTAGTAGACGTTAATTCTTATGTTAAAACTCATTTATAGAAATCTTAAATTTAATTGTTTGTTAATAAAATAGTTCTATATTTATTCTCGAAAAATGTTAGGTAAAAAGTTAGAAAAATGACACAATTTACAGGTACGATTGAGGATTTTATGAATACACACGAAGAGTTTATCAATGCTTTGATTCTGAAAAAAATCAATCAACAAGTTGTATTAGATAAGAAAAATGCAGAAGATATTCAGCAAAATGAATTTATTCAACAAAAATTAGAAGATTTGAAAGAACATATGACTGATTTGTTCGAAAATGAATTTGGTGATTGGGAAATTACAATGGATTTAGAATCTTTTGAGCAAGAATTTGATAAACATTTTCAAATTTCGAAGCAAGAATTAGAAGATAATGTGCTGTTGAAGTAATTTATTTTAATATCTTCATTGGTTAGATTGTGAGAAAAACAATACCTATAATTCGTATAATTCGATTGGTACAATACATTAATGAATGTAATATTAAGGAAATATTTCCTCTTAAAAAGGATATTATATCTCATATACAAAATCAGTTTCCTGATGAAATTTATAATATACAGCTGTTTAATCGAGATAAAATAAAAATTAGAGAAGAATTAGGAATTGATTTAAAATGTAATAAAAAATATCAATATTATGTTGATGATTCGGATCAAGTTGGTTTGCTCGAGTCTTCTTTAGATTATTATGAGATGTTTTCTATTTTGACGCAAGCGAATGCATTGCCTGATATTTTTTTAATTTCAGACAGAAAACCATTAGGTTTAAATCAAATTAACGATGTTGTTTCTCATATCAATAACAAACATGTTATTCAATTTAGTTATTCAAAATATGACACAAATGAGACAGAAGTACGTGTTATTGAGCCTTTGGTAATAAAAGAAAGTAAAGAACGCTGGTATATTATTGGAAATGATCATCAGTCGAATAAAGGTTTGCGAGCTTTTGGTTTTGACCGAATTTCTGCTGTTACTTATTTTGGAATCAATTTCTCACCAAAATATACTATTGATGAAATTAAGGCTAAATATGATTCTTTATTTGCGATGTTTGACGCTGAAGATAAAGAAGTAGAGGAAATTGTATTGGAGTTTGATCAACGAGATGGAAATTATATCAATAGTTTTCCTATTCATCATTCTCAAGTTATTGAAAATATAGAAAATGGTGTTCGTGTAACTTTAAAATTAAAAACCACGCCCGATTTTGTAATGGAAATTATATCACGAGCATGGAGTTTAAAAGTAATTAGGCCAGTTAGTTTACGTTTAGAAGTTGCTGAAATTTTGAAAGATGCTCTTTTGAGAAATCAATAGAATTATTTAATCTTTTCATATTCAAACAAAATGAATTCTGAAACAGGTTTCCATAAAACAACTTTTCCATTGATGATATGGAATACTTTCGCGTGATTTTTTTCACCGAAATTTACCATTTGATTAAAATTGCTATCAAAATTTACAAGTTTTTCACATTCATATTTCAGTCGATTTCTCGAAATTGGTTTTCCTTCCTTGTGTAATTCTAAATATTTTAAAAGGATTAGACTATTGATTTGAGTTTCTCCTTCTCGAAACCATTTTGGAACTCTTCTCTTTATTTTTTTTATTTCTTGTTCAGTCTTATCTAATAACATCGTTTTATTTTTTTTTAGAAGTTTTGATTTAAATAAATTAATATTTCGTTTACGTCAGTTATACATTCTCTGTAACCGTTTTCGCGATAATATAATTTGGTCGGAATTTTGGACATAAAATGATCTTTTGATTTATAACGATCTACCAACAAACACAAGAACAATTCACCTTTTTTATTTTTACAATTAATCAATTTATACTCAATGTTTTTTAAAGATTTATGAAAATACATATTTGTAAAAAACGTATTAAATTCAGTTAGAAGTTGTGTTGTTTCTTTCTCATCATTTAACGAATCAATTTTTAAAGCAAGCAAGCCACCCGAAGTATAGAACAGTGAAGAAGCATCTTTAAAAACCTCCTTAAAATCAAAATTCTCTAACTTGATAAAATCATCTTCATAATATCCAGAATAATGTTCTTTAATTAGTTTGAAAGGATATATTTTTTTAGAATTAAAAACAGAAAATAATTTACCCCAATAAGAAGAATCAAGATGTATAGGAGTTTTTAGAATAGAAATAATTCGAGATTCTAATGATTCTTTGTTGATGAAATACCAAAAGGCAGAAATATCAATTTCTTTAGTATTTCGATGAATACAAGTATCAACTATCGAATGAATATAAACTTCTTTTGCCAAACCGTTCAACATATCATCTAAAGATTGTTTCGAATAATTACCCAATTGATAAATTAACAATCGTTCATCATTTTTGATATTTTCATGATTAGATTTATCAATAACAAGATAAACTTTAAGTCCATTGTTTAATCTCGGATCTTTAAAAATCAAATGGCTAACAAAATAAGCTTGTAGATTATGCTCAAAGTTTGGTGTTCGAGAATCATATCGAAATTGAGCATGATTTCTTACGCTTGATTCTTTTGTATTAACAATAACTTGTCCTTCTTGTTTTAGAATATTGATATAATTTCTTAAAAAAGAAAATGCATCTTTTCGAGCAACTAAAGGATCTTCGTTCTCAAACGAATTGATCGTTACTTCTTCTTTGCTTTGATCGAAAATTGTTTCGACTTCATAATGAAATTTTAACTTCATAATATGTTTATTTATTATTATGAAGCAAACTTATAACCTTGGTACTATCAAATAATGATAGTGGTTAAAAAATTGTTTATGATAAATAGAAAACCCCAGCTTAGCTGGGGTTTATTTTTATTGTTTCAAGCTATAAATATTAATTATTTCTAATATTTCTTTCGATTTTTTTTCTGTAAACTCTGAATCAGTATAAGGAATATTTAAACTAACTATACTTTTATCTTTTTTCTTAGGAGCTATGTTAATTTGATTTCCTTTTATTTTAACGATGGTAACATTAAAATCATATTGATTATAACATAGTAAAAAATAATCTGTTTTTAAATTTTTCATTTTAGGATTAAAATTCCAATTATCTTTTGAAATTCGAGCTATTGAACAATTCTCGTCATTCAGATAAGGATTTGAAGCAATTATGTAAGGCTTGATTGACTTTGATTTTGTTTCATATGTATTTATAATATGGTTTAGAGAGATTTCATCATCAGTTAATAATACAACATTATCTAAATCGTTCACTTTATTATTTAAATCATATTGTTTATGATGTTTTGGGCACATAAATTTTATTACTTCAAAAAAGTTTTCATGTTTTTCTTTGAATTTTTTTTCAAAAATATCTAAATCAATTTTATAAGTTGTCTTTGAAGTTTTTTCTGCAAAATCATTTAATATTTCCTGAATTAATATTTTACGTTCTCTTCCTTTAAGATGTGCAGCATGTAAACCTATGTATTTTTTACATTTCCCTCCATCTTCATTTAATTCACCACATGAAACTCTATTTCCATATTTATTTTTGCGGTAAGGAAAAGCCAATTGAGTTACAATATCTGAAGTTCTTGGTCCTAGATAAGTATAAATTTCATCTAATGTTCCTTCTAAAAATGCCATAATTCTATAAAAATTAAATTAATATTTAATAACGATTAAATATAGTTGTATTAATTATACAAACATAGAATTGTACACGATATTTTTTGAGAATGAAATAGAATTTATTTTAATATTAATAACCTAAACTCTCATAAAATCTTCTTCTAACAAGTCTTCTAAAGGACTTTGCATCAAAGATTGAGGTAAATTTCGGAAAGCAAAATTTCGGATATTCATTAAAAATTTATTGTCAACTTGAGCAACTTTTCCAGCCAAACGAGAAGTGTCAATAATATAATGTGTTCGTTTCAAACGGCGTAGATTGTAATGTTCAAAAGCTAATAAAACATCAGTATCTTTTTTGATTAATTCATCATACAAAACACAAACATCTTCCACCGCCATGCATGCGCCTTGTCCCATGTTTGGTGTGGTTGCATGTGCTGCATCTCCAATTAACAATACACGATTAAATGCATAATTATTAATCGGTTTAATATCCATAATTGGCGTTGCTATGATACTTTCTGGATTTGTTTTTTGTAAAGTATTTCTGATTTGTCCCGAATAATCTTTGAATTGATTTTTAATATCACTCAACGTATAGTTGTAAACTTCAGAATTTAGTTTTGTATTGACACAAGCATACCAATAAATTTGATGATTAATTAATGGCGTCAAACCAAAACGACCATTCGGTCCCCATGTTTCGATGCTCTTTTTTGAATTGTAAGATTTATCTTCTACAATAGCACGCCAACAAATATAACCCGCATAACGAGGCGTTGACTGTTTCAATAATTGTTGACGAATTGTAGAATTTATTCCATCAGCACCAATTAAATAATCGCCTTCGGTAGTAGTTCCATCTTCAAAATGAAGGACAACTTTTTCAAAAGATTGTTCAAAAAACTTCACTTTTTTTGAAGTTTTAATTTTATTCGAATCAATTTTTGAAACCAAATAATGATGTAAATCTGCACGATGAATAGCAAAATTTTCGTTGTTGTAGTTTTTTCTTAATCGTTCGGTATCCGCTTTCAGAATTGTTTTCTCTTTCCAATCTTGAATTTCAAAATCTTCTAACATATGTCCCAAAGGCGCAACTTCTTCTGCTAAACCAAGAATTTCAAAGGCTTTCATCGCATTAGAAGCCAAGCCAAAACCAGCACCAATTCCACGAACTTTTGGCGAAGCCTCGAAAATTTCGAAGTCATAATTTAAATCTTGCAAAGCTTTTGCTAAAGTTAAACCTGCAATTCCTGCACCGGCGATTAAGAATTTTTTACTCATTGATAAAAATAAAGTTCAAAATTAATCATTCTACTATAAACCAAAAAGAAAAGCGAATCAAATTGATTCGCTTTTCAGAAGTTATTTTGTCGAAAATTATTGTTCGTTAAAATATTTGTAGAAATATGGAATAGTTTCGATTCCTTTGTAGAAATTGAATAAACCATAATGTTCGTTAGGAGAGTGGATAACGTCAGAGTTTAATCCGAATCCCATTAAAACAGATTTTGTTCCTAATTCTTCTTCGAATAAAGCTACGATTGGAATAGATCCTCCAGCTCTTTCAGCTAAAGCTTCTTTCTCAAAAGTTTCAGCTAATGCTTTTTTAGCAGCGATAAAACCTGGGTGATTAGTTGGTAAAATATAAGGTTTACCTCCGTGATGTGGCTTTACTTTAACTTCTACTGAAGATGGCGCTAAAGTTGGGAAATAATCTGCAAATTGTTTTGTTACAACCTCAGGATCTTGTCCTGGAACCAAACGCATTGAAATTTTAGCATACGCATGAGAAGGAATAACTGTTTTAGCACCTTCACCAATGTATCCTCCCCAAATTCCGTTTACATCTAGAGTAGGACGAATAGACGCTCTCTCGATTGTAGAAAAACCTTCTTCTCCTTGAATATCAGCAATACCGATAGATTTTTTGTATTCTTCAACATCAAATGGAATTTTCGCTAAATCAGCTCTTTCATCTTCTGTTAATTCAAGAATTGGCTCGTAAAAACCTGGAATTGTAATGTGACCTTTTTCGTTGATTAATTTTCCAATCATTGTAGCTAAAACATTAATCGGATTTGGAACAGCTCCACCATAAACACCAGAGTGCATATCGCGATTAGCTCCTTTTACCTCAACTTCTACATAAGATAAACCACGTAAACCAACTGAAATAGAAGGTTGTTCGTTTGAAATCATAGAAGTATCAGAAATCAAAATCACATCATTTTTTAATTTCTCTTTATTGTTTTTAACGAAATTTACTAATGAAGGAGAACCAACTTCTTCTTCACCTTCGATCATAAATTTAACGTTACAAGGTAATTCGTTTGATTTGTTTAAAGCCTCAAAAGCTTTAACGTGCATAAACATTTGACCTTTATCATCAGCAGAACCACGAGCAAAAATTGCTCCTTCTGGATGAATTTCTGTCTTTTTGATTACTGGCTCGTATGGACCAGATTCCCATAATTCTAAAGGATCAGCTGGTTGTACATCGTAATGTCCGTAAACTAAAACAGTAGGTTTTGAAGCATCAACTATTTTTTCTCCGTAAACAACAGGAAAACCTTCTGTTTCGCATACTTCAACATTATCAGCACCTGCTTCTTTTAAATATTTTGCAACCATTTCGGCAGCATCATTTACGTCTTGTGTGTAGGCTGGATCAGCACTAACTGAAGGAATTTTAAGTAATTCGATTAATTCATCAAGAAAACGTTGTTTATTCTCTTGTATAAATTGTTGCGTATTGTTCATCTTTGTTTGTTATGAATAATAGGTAAATTTAGACATAAAATCTTGATTAGACTTTCTTTTTCTTGAAAAATATAATGCGAAAACCTTTGTATCTTTGCAAAAAATTAGAGAATGATATTATATAATACAACTTTTATTGTTGAACAAGAGGTGCATGACGATTGGTTTGAATGGTTGAAAGCAGAACATATTAATGATTATCTGAAGTCAAATTGTTTTATTGGCGCTCGTTTAGGAAAAATTACTTCTCATTTAGAGCCTGGAGCGGTTTCTTATTCTTTGCAATTATTTGTGAATGATGAGCTGACTTTAAATCAATTCAAGAATAATTTTTTATCAGAAATTAAACAAAAAAGTTTGCAAAAATATGCGACAAAAGTGCTAAGCTTCGAAAGTGAGATGCAACACATAGGAGATTATAATTAAATAAAAGCTCGAGAAAATTCTCGAGCTTTTTTTATTTAGTTTTTTTGAAAAATAACTTCAATATTTAATTCAATCCATTGTTTGGTGCTAAAATCATAATAAGATTTTGTAATATTAGTAGATAGACGGTTATTATCTAGAATTTTTAAATTTTCAATAAAAACATTTTTTTTATTTTCCTTATTACCAGTATAGTTGTTTTCTGTATAACTATTATCTTTTATAACGATTGCTTTATTTGAAATTGCAGTTGAAGTTCCAAAACCATATTTTACAAAATCTGCATAACCTTCAGGTGAACTTGGATAATCTAGGTTTATTATAGTTAATGGAAAATTAAAGTATATAGTATTTACTTTCGGTCTAACTTCTAAAAAATTATCTTGTTTACCAAGAATGTCAATTTCATCCATCAAATTAGTTGATGTTTTTTTATCGTTGTTTAAATCAACTGATGTATTAGCTTTATAAGATACAATATTATAAGTATCAACTATATTTTCTTTCGCAAAATCATCATCATCTTTACATCCAAAACTAATAAGAATTACACCAGCTGCAAGGAGTAGTTTAAAGTTAGTTATAATCATATTATTATGAATTTTAGTAAATATAATAATTTCATTGATTTGTATAGTTATCAATTATAGATTTGATAAAAAAGCTTAAAAGAATAATTTTTATAAATATCCGCTCTCAATACTTTTTTTAATTAATTCTGACCCATTTTTTGAATTCATTTTATTCATAATATTTTTATGATGTGTACGTACTGTATGAAACGAAATATTCATATTATCTGCTATCATTTTATCAGAATATCCTCTAGATAAAAGTATAAGTATTTCAAGCTCTCTTTTTGTTAGTCGTTCAATTGGTTCGTCTATATTATGTGGTTTATAATGAAATTGATGAAAATCAGTTCTATTTCCAATACCCATAAGAGTTACAACATAATTATTCTTTTGAGTTAGATGTTGAATATTGGTATGAATATTTATTGCTTGTATCAAATAGCCATTTTCGTCTTTTAAAGAGTGAATGGCTTGATGTTGAAATAATTCATAATATCCATTTTCGGTTTTCATGCGAAAACAATAACCTGATTTTAAATTCAATTGATGTTCAAAACCAATTTCTTTCATTTTCTCTAAAGTCCAATTTTCTGCTTCTCTTACAAATGGAATATCTTCAGGATGTATTAAATCTATGATTTCTTTTAAGTGTTTTGGATATATTTTTAATCCATGAATTTTTAAGATATCCTCATTATAATTTACTATAGTACTATTTGTTATGTTTAACATATAATAATAAAATGGTCCTAATGCAAATATTTCTGCTACAATATGTTCTACGTTAGACTTTATTGACTTTGTATATTGATTTAGAATTGCTTCAGGATATTGTTCCCAAATATCGTGTAAAGAATGTCGTTTTACTTTCATAGTCAAAATGTTAGGTTATATAAATTTAAGGACTTTTTGTTGAAAAATACTACGAAGGAGGTATTTTATTCTTCGAATTTAATAGTGAAATTTATTGATAAATAGAATATTAACTTAAAATCATGATTATGGAAAAAAAATTATATTATTTATCTTTATTTTGTCTATTGCTATCATTTTCAGAATTATCAGCACAAGGAATTAATAAAAATGATACTATTTCTTTAAAAATTTTACAAGATCAACAGATTAATCTTAAAAATCAGAACATCGAATTATCGAAAGATAATAAAAGGTTATTGGAACTAATTGAAAATCAAAAACAAGAAAACTTAAATACTCAATTGTCATTATTACAAAATAATTATGAATTGATAAAAACAAGTTTTAATGAATCTGATAATGTTTATAATCAGATAACTAACTATAAAACTAGAATAAAAGATTTTGGAATTCTATTAGACGTTTCTAAAATAAGCACGCCAACTTCAACATCATTCGGAAATAGTTTTACATCTATTATTTTAAAAAACAGTGATCGATATTTAACGAACAATTTATCAAATAGTTCAAAAAGTAGTTTTTTAACTACTGTAGACAGAATTGTAAAATTACCTATTGTAGAATCTGTAGTTAATAGTAACCCCGTTTCTTCTATAATTAAAGATATTCTAACTTATTCTGTCAGTTTTAATAACAATAAAATACCTTCTGAGTCAATTTCCAATTTTAAAAATAGTTTAATTCCTTATATAAATTTTTATTCAGGCTTAGACAGTAATAATGCTTTTCTAGATAAATTATTGATGGATTGTAATGTGGATATTCAAATGAATGAAAATAGTATAAATCGTTATAATTCAAGAATTAATGAAATACTTAAATCTACAAATACTGATAAATATATAGCACTAGATAATCTTTTTAAAAAGAATACCAATAATAAATTATCTCTTGAAGAAATAAAGAAAATAAATAATTCTAGAGACATTTATAATTTAGTTTCCTTAGTTAATAGAACAGATATACCAGTGGTTAACCAGGATAAATTAACTACTGGCAGATCAGTTTATATTGATAAAGTGATAGATTTACTTACAGAATTAAAAAATTCCCCTAATAATGATTTTAACAGAGAAGATATTGAGAAACAAATTAATAATTTTAAAAATAAAAAATGAGAAAATTATACTTAATATTTATATTAATCATTGGATTTAACTTTACATATGCTCAAACTGAAGAACAAACTCTGGAATGGCTTTTAACTAAGAAAGCAGAAGTTTATGATGTTAGTTCTATAACTGTTCAGGAAGGAACAAGGAGAATAGAAATTACTGATGATATACTTCATGCATATTCTGATAATGGTGCTTTTACAAAAATAAATTGGAAAGGAATAAAGGATGTTTCTAAAACAGATGTTAAAAGCCAAATTGTTATTATTTCAAATACAATGTACAACGGATTGAATACGTGTATTTTTTTTAAAATAGATAATCCCGAATTATTAGAAAAATACATTAAAGCTCTTCGTCATATGGCAATTTTAAAAGGAGCTATAATGATTGATGATAATCTATTTTAAAAGCAATATTTTTTTAAATTTATACTTATATAATTATTTAGTATGATTTTTAAATTAAATCTCTTACCCTTTATCATTTTAGCTTCCGTTTCATCTAATGCGCAATGGAATGGACCTAAAAAGAAGCCTACCGAAACAAAAGAAATAAAATATGGTCCAATAACGCCTAATCATCGTACAGATGTCACAATGGAAAATTTTCGAAATTATGGCTTAGGGCAGTTTATTCATTGGGGGATTTATGCAATTCCGGGTAATGAGTGGAATGGCGTTAGTGCAAAGGGTGGTGCAGCGGCTTCGGAATGGATTAGGGCTTGGAGTGGTAAAACTGCACCAAAAGATTGGATTAATACTTATGATAATTTATATAAACAATTCAATCCTAAATCTCTTAATGCAAAAGCTTGGGCAAAACAGGCAAAAGAAATGGGCGCAAAATATGTTATTTTCACGACTAAACATCACGATGGATTTGCACTTTGGCCAACAAAATACTCTGATTACAATATTACGAAGACGCCATATAAAAAAGATATCGTCAAAGAAGTTGTAGATGCTTATACCAAGGAAGGCATTGATGTGTATTTGTATTTTTCTGTGTTAGAATGGAACAATCCTAATTATATGTACAAAGCGCCACAAACCGAAGAAGAAAAGAAAAAGTATGATAAATTTTTGCAGTATACTCGAAATCAATTGTTAGAATTGTTAGATAATTATCCTCAAATAAAAGGTTTATGGTTTGATGGTACGTGGGATCAAGCGTGGATAAAATCGTATGATTTCACCTATAATCTTGAGAAAGAATTAAGAGAAAAACATCCTGGATTAATCATTGGTTCGCGTTTTAGAAATGATGAATTTGGTTCGAGACATTTTGATTCGAATGGTAATTTGTTAGGCGATTACGAACAAGGTTGGGAAAGAAAATTACCTGCGAAATACGAATGGCTTGATGGAAATGATTGGGACGCTGTGATGACGATTCCACCAAATGGTTGGGGATATATGAAGGATTGGAGCGGGATTTATACCAAAACAAGTGATGATATTATTGAATTATTGATGAAATCTGTTTCGATGAATGGTAATTTTGTGTTGAATTTTGGTCCTGATGGTTTAGGAAAAATGCATCCTGGAGAAGATAAAATTGCAAAAGAAATAGGCGAGTGGATGAAGGTAAATTCAGAAGCGGTTTATGACGTTCGTCATGTAAATTTAGATGAATCAAAATATGGCTATTTTACGCAAAAAGAAGATAATTTATATTTAACCGTTTTCAATCGTCCTGTAAATAATATTATTCGAATTGCAATTGATAAAAAAGCGACTGAAATTCCTGTTTCGGCTTCTATTTTAGGTTATCAAAAAGCGTTAGAAGTGAAACATTCTGATATTGGTTTCGATTTAGATAAAAATACCTATTACGATATTTTACTTCCGAAAGAGTATAATTCGAACAAAGCGTTTGTCCTAAAAATGAAAATGGGTAAATCTGCTGATAAAACAGAAAAGTTGATGGATGCAAAAATGTAGTCCCAAAATAGAATAAAAAAATGCAGTAGAAAAACTACTGCATTTTTTGTTTATGATTAACCTTCGAAGCTTCTTACTGCATCTAATGTTTTATTGATTTCTGCATCTTTAATCGCATCAGAAATAAACCAAGTTTCGTATCCAGAAGGAGCGATGTAAACTTCGTTTGTTAACAAATGATGGAAAAATTTATTGAATCTTTCGTGGTTACATTTTGTTACATCTGTAAAGTTTTTGATTTCTGTTTGTTCCGTAAAGAACACAGACATCATCGATCCTAAACGATTAATATGATTTGGAATTCCTTTCTCTGCAAAGATTTTAGAAATTTCATTGTCCAAAGTTTCTGTTGCGTTATCAATACGATTGAATAATTCTCTATCATTATTGATAATATTCAACGTTGTGATACCAGCACGCATCGCAATTGGATTTCCAGATAAAGTTCCAGCTTGATAAACAGGACCAAGAGGAGCAAGGTGATTCATAATTTCGCGACGAGCAGCAAAAGCTCCAACAGGGAAACCACCACCAATTACTTTACCAAATGTTACGATATCTGCATTGATGTTTAAACGCTCTTGCGAACCTCCCATCGCTTGACGGAAACCTGTCATTACCTCATCAAAAATTAATAAAGCTCCATTCGCATCACAAATTTGTCTCAAACCTTCTAAGAAACCTTTTTCTGGAACAATACATCCCATGTTTCCTGCGATTGGCTCAACAATAATAGCTGCAATTTCGTCTTTATTTTGTTCGAATAAAGCTTTTACATCTTCCAAATTATTGTATTCTGCCAACAATGTATCTTTCGCTGTTCCTTGCGTTACACCTGGAGAATTTGGATTTCCAAAAGTTGCAGCACCAGAACCAGCTTTAATCAAAAAAGAATCTGAATGTCCGTGGTAACAACCTTCAAATTTTACAATTTTATCACGATTTGTATAACCTCTTGCCAAACGAATTGCAGACATACACGCTTCTGTACCAGAGTTCACCATACGAACCATGTCGATATTTGGAACAACGGAAGTAATTAATTTCGCAATTTCAGTTTCCAATTCAGTTGGTGTACCAAAAGAAAAACCATTTTTCATTTGTTCAACAGTCGCATTTAAAACACGTGGATCTGTGTGTCCAATAATCATTGGTCCCCAAGAATTGATGTAATCCACATAAGCACGTCCATCTTCATCATAAATATAAGCACCTTCGGCTTTTTTGATAAAAATTGGCGTTCCTCCAACAGATTTGAATGCACGAACAGGAGAATTTACACCTCCCGGAATATATTCTTGCGCGTCTTTGAATAATGCGCTACTTCTTTGATACAACATAATTTTCTACAAATAGTTGCACAAATTTACTGAATCTTAAACGAATTAAGAAGTGATTTTAATTAGATTGTAATTTTTTGAGTTGATTTTTGATCCAAATAATCAATTAAGGTTTTAATTAATTGATTTTCTTTCAAAATGGCTTGATTTCCCATCAAAAATAATTGTTCTTTTGCGCGCGTTAAGGCAACATTCAGCTTTCTATCTACATTTCCTTGATCGTTCATATTTACCAAGGCATTCAATTGCGAATGATAGGTCACAGCAAAACTATACAGAATAATATCGCGCTGACTTCCTTGATAACGCTCTACAGTATCAACTGTAATTTGTTCGTGATTTGGAATATTTGCTAATTCTAATTTCTGTTTAATTAACGCAATTTGATTTCGAAAAGGCGCAATAATTCCAATTGTTTTCTTTGGATCAAATGGTTTTTGATTGATTTCGTATAAATGAATAATTTCTTGCACAAATTTTACAATCAAATCAGCTTCTTGTACATTCGTTGAAGGCAAATAAGGATTTTCGTCAACATTGATAAATGCAAAACGATGATTTGTGATAAAGTTTTGTAAATCATTTTCTTGATTATAATTTTCGAAATATAAATCAGCACGTTGACGATTTAAACTTTGTTTTATTTCCTCATTCAAATTTGGAATATCAAAAGCCACATTTAGTTTTCCATCATAAAAATAATTATTTGGAAAATCGGCAATTTCGGCGTGCATTCTTCCTTGATAAGTCAATTGATCAAATGCATTTTCGTAATTATTTCGTTCACAAAATTCATATAAACGCTCAAAAATGGAATTTTTACGATTAATTAAACCAATATTTTCTAATAATTCGTTATTCGTTTTTGCTAATTCAGGATTTTGTAAAACGATTGCAGGTAACTGTTTGTGGTCACCAATCATGATAAAACGTTCCGCTTTTGGTAGAATTCCAACAATTTGTGGCTCTAAAATTTGAGAAGCTTCATCAATAATAATTGTATCAAATTTCTTTAATTTCAGAATGTCATTTTTACTCGAAATAGAAGCTACAGTCGAAACAAAAATGCGTTGTTTACGAATAATATCTTGAATTGTTTTTCGAGAAAATTTTTCTCCTTTTTGTTCTAAATCAGCATCTTTTTGCTCGATAATTTTATTTAATAAATTTGAATGAAATTCGGAAGAAGTAGATAATTCATTCCCAATTCTGATGAATTTTTGTTCAATTTGATCAGAAATAGCCGAATTGATTGATTCACATAATTCATCAACTGCACGATTGGTATATGCCAAAAGCAAAATATTACAATCCTGTTTTTCATAGATTTCTTTCACCAATTCTTTGATGATGATTGATGTTTTTCCTGTTCCTGGAGGTCCATTCAACAAAAAGTAATCTTTTGCAGAAAGTGATTTTTTCAAAATTCGATTTTGTTCTTCCGAAAGCATTGAATTATAGTACTCATAATCCATATTGTTTCTTGGAATAGATTGCGTTAAAATCAAATCTTTTTTCGCTTTAGAAGAATGAATTAATCCATACAAATTTCGGTACATCGAAACAAAAGAAGAATCCATAAAATCTCTCTCCAACGCCCATTTTCCTGTTGAATCAAACGAATCAAAAAAGCGTGTATTAGGTTGTTGATAACGAAAACGCAACACAATAAATTCTCTCGAAATACTTTTGATTGTACACTTAAAAACCTGATTTGTTAAAACAGAATCTTTTGATTCATTTCTTGGGTACAAAATACAAATATCACCTTCGCGAATCGAAATAAAATCATTCGCAGGATTGGTTCTTTTTAATTTAATTTCACGTTTTGGATCAGAAATATGATTTTCTACAATTTCTAAATCATAAATAATCTCGAAATTATTGTTTTTTTCTTCGAAAGTATTCAGCCACAAACTAGCCAAACCATTGTTGGAAGTCGATTGTCCCAAACCAAGTTTCGCCATATATTGCTCTTTCGCAATGAAATTCGTAAACGAATAAAAATAGGCTTTTTCTAATGGCGAACTATTTTTAATTGGATAGATAAATTTATCCAATTGTTCTTCTAGAATTTCTTTGAAACGAGGATTAATTTTTCGTTTAATAAAATTCGCAGGTTTAATCGAATAAATAGTTGATTCAATATCGGTTAATGTATGATTTGCTAAACGATTTTCATTGATAATTATTCGATTTCGTAAATCAAAAATGCGTTGAACTCGCGCTAAAGTTGGCACATCATAACGTAAATTTCCTTGATATACTTTCGAATAAAAGATATAACCTTCGGTGTTTTTTGTGACATCTTTAAACTCTAAATCATACAAAACACCAATAATTTGGTAATATAAAAAGAGCTGCGTGGCATGATTTGGTTTGACACTTTTTCCATCATCAGGAAAAGGTGCGCCACCAGATTTCAGCTCGATAATTTTATTTTTTCCTTCGGGATTAATATCTAATAAGTCCAAACGACCTTGAATTCCGTATTGTTCGCATAAAAACGAAGGCTCTATTAATGCGCGATCCAACGAAATATCATATTGCGGAAAATCCTCGGTCAATACTTTTTGAATACGATCAAAATGACCTTTTGCTTCCAAATAATAATCTTTCAAATCTTGTGGATTCGTCAAATCATTGCAAGCTGTATACTCTAATGGAAAATTTTTGAAATCACTCTTGAAAATCTCGTTAAAATCAGTGTTTTCATTGTTTTTCGTTGAAAAATGATCGACAACTGAATTGGCAAAATTTCCTAATCGAATATGTTTGCTGTTTGGTGCTTCTTCAAATTTTTTCTGAATATAATGCAATTCGGAAGTTCCATAATCCTGAAAACATTCAGCAATTGCTGAAATATCAACCAAATAATCTGGTTCGAGAATGATGAAACGCGGATGATAAATTCCTTCTTCATCAATCGTCGAATTGACTAAATTTAATTGCGCACCAATCCAAAAATCCTCAACAGAAGTAAAGTTTTCATTTACACCATCTTCATCAATTTGAACTGTAATATTTTCATCAGTTTCATTATCTTCATGATCGCAGATCAAACAATCTCGTTTGATTTCAATCACTTGAACACGCAATTTTTTAACCCGATTTCGAGTAAGAATTTTGTTGGTATAAAATTCTTTTTCAGGAAAATAATAGATAATTTCTGCTGGAATCATTACTTCATAAATCGAAGAAATAAAATCCGCAACATATTTATAATGTGTAAAATATTCGTGTTCTGTCGGTTCGTATTTCTCGCTCAGAATTCGTTGAGCCGTTTTACGAAACGAATGAATTTTAGTTGAAACTTGGTATTGATTACAGATAAAAGATAGTTTCGAGAAAAAGTTAGAAAACTGTAAAGCTTCGTTTTTTGTCAACTCAAAAGCAATATTTTCCACCAAACGTTTTAAATCTAAATATTTAGAATTGATTGGTTTATTGGCAAGTTGAATGTTTAAAACTTCATTTAGCAGTTGATTTCCTATTTCTTCTCGATTCACGGCGATTAATTTGGTGTAAAATTAAGACTAAATATTGTATTAAAAAGACGTTTAATCCCACGTTTTCCAATCATCACTTGTAAACAACCATTCTGGAGTTTTAATTTTACCTTGTTGTACTTTATACCAAGGATTTAATTTTTTATCCGTCGGATTATTAAGAATTTGAATTTCTTGTGCTGGCATATAACTTTGAGCAAGTAGAACAATTTTTTCACCTTGTTTATTCTTTGCTAAATCGACTACCATAACCGCGTGTCCATAAGGATTTCCTTGTTGCAAAAGAATATCTCCAATTTTTACCTGTTCAAAATTCTCAGATTTCAATTGATTTTTCAAAGATGCTGTATTCGCATAACTGAACACATATTCCAAATACTTCCAATAATTTTCTGGAGAATAATTCTCATCTGCAAAATCAGTAAATTTGCGTGGTTTTCCGTCCGATAAAAAGTTGAAAGAAATTTCATCATAACGCTTTTGTTGGTAGAGATAATCAGCTCTCAAACGCATAGTTGCATCAGCACACTGATGTAAATCTTTGTTTCCAATCGGTAAATCAATCACCGCATTGTACACATTATTTACAGGTTTCTCTTTTCCATTATAATATTTCACAAGTGTTCCAAAATTTTTCAATTGCAAATGTTGTAGAAAATAGCCGAATTCATTTTGATTATAATTTTCTCTTTGAAAACCTTTCGGAACGGAATATCGATCAATTATGTTATTCTCTTTTTCGTTGATAAAACTTTCTTTCTCTACAATTTTTGGAATTGAATCTTGTTGATTTTTAGAATTCGTAGAATTTTCATCTTTACAATTGAAAATGAAAAATGGCAATATGAAGCAGATATATTTTTTCAATTTATTTAATTCTAAAAGATGAAACAATGACAACAAATCCATCAGGATCTAAGAAAGAAACTCCGTTATCATTCCAATACGGATTTTTAGATTTTATTTGTTTGATATGATGAATTTCTAAACGCTCAATGATTTCGTCATATTCTTGCTGCATTGTTGGATAAAATACCAAACAATCGTCTTCATCGATGTGATGATCGACATTTTCGTGGGTTGTTGTAAATTCTAAATGCCAATCTAAATCTGGTTTTCCAATAAAAACACGATCATATCCATTATGACTCTGAAACTCTCCGAGGATTTCTAAATTTAAAATAGTGGTATAGAAAGTCTTAATTTCCACTATTTTATTAGTATGACGAGCTATTCTTAGTATCATATTATGTTTTTTGAAAAACGAATTTCACTAAAATTATGGATTAATAATTGTTATTATTTTCAATAAATTTAATGATCTAACTAATACTTAAAATTATGAAAAAAACTGTTCTAATTATATTATTTGGTTGTACCATTTCATTTTCTCAAAAACAAAAAATAATGCTGAAAGAATCGCAGCCGTCAGAAACTTTGATTGAAAACGATCAAAATGCTGATATTAAATTAATTCAAGCCAATTTTAAACGTATTAATACTATCGGAAAATGGTCTAAAATAACACAGTATGAAACTGATGATTCTACTGATGGTGGTTACATTAATTATTATTATAATCATGATAAATTAGAGAAAATTGTGGTTAGAAAGTTTGGTGAATCTGGACAATATTTAGCTGAGTATTATTTGTTGAATCATAAATTGTCTTTTGTTTTTGAAAAAGATTTGAAATACAATATGCCTTATTATTTAAAAGAATTTAATTACGACGACTCGGAAATAATTGAGGATCGTTACTATTATTCAAATAATAAATTAATTAACTATAAAAGTAATCAAGATGATGGAGCACCTTTTTCAGATATTTTTATCAAGAATGAAGAAAAGCGTGTATTAAAAGAGTTTAACCAATTATTAAAAAATAGTAGTTTGGCAAAAAAAACTACAAAATAGTTTTACATTTATTAAAAATATAAACAATGAGAATTGCCATATTAGATGATTATCAAAATGCAGTTTCACAGCTAAAATGTTTTGATTTAATAAAAGATTATGATGTTAAGATTTTAAATAAATCATTTACAACTGCAAAGGATTTAGCAACAGAAATAGAAGATGTACAAGTATTAGTTTTAATACGAGAACGTACAAAAATTGATGAAGAGTTATTATCTCTTTTACCTAATTTGAAATTAATTAGTCAAACAGGTAAAATTTCTAATCATTTAGATTTAGCTGCTTGTACAAAATATGGAGTTGCTGTATCAGAAGGAATTGGTTCTCCTATTGCTCCAGCCGAGTTAACTTGGACGTTGATAATGAATGCAGCTCGAAAATACCTCAAGCTATCGATGCGATGAAAAAAGGTGAGTGGCAAACCAATATTGGTTCTACAATCCATGGAAAAACGATCGGAATTTGGGGATATGGAAAAATAGGACAGATGATTGCGCAATATGCAAAAGTTTTTGGAGCGAAAGTGCAAGTTTGGGGAAGTGAAAATTCTCGTCAAAAAGCATTAGAAGATGGTTTTCAGGCAAGTAATTCTAAAGAAGAATTTTTCTCAACAAGTGATTTAATTACTCTTCATATTCGATTAAATGAACAAACAAAAGGAATTGTAAAATTTGATGATTTAAAATTAATGAAACAAGAAGCAATTATTGTAAATACTTCTCGTGCTGAATTAATTGAGGAAGATGCTTTAAGTAAAGCTTTAAGTCAGAACACCCCAACTTATGCTGCTTTAGATGTTTATAATTCTGAACCGATTTATGATACAAACAATGAATTTATAACGAATCCGAATATAATTTGTACGCCGCATTTGGGTTACGTTGAAGAAAATAGTTACGAATTATATTTCTCAAAAGCTTTTGAAAATGTAGTGAACTTTGTAGAAGGAAATCCAATCAATATTGCAAACCTTGAAGTTTTAGACTAATTAAAAAATCCGTCAATTGACGGATTTTATCTTTTAATAAACTTCTTCTTTTTTGAAAAAAACCGTGTCGTTTCCTTTTCTAAATTTCAGTTCCGAATATCGAATCGTGTAATCATCAGACATTCCGTAAGTTTCTAAAATAAAATTATCTTTGAAACGATAATTTCTATTGGTTTTATGTTTTGCATTTGCGCCTAATTCTTCTTTCAAGTTCAATACTTTCGGAGAAATTTCAAAGCGATTATCAGTTTCTATTCGGTTAATTATTGTATTGACATCGGCAGAATCCATTATCAAAACTGTTTCTTGTTTCATGTTTTTTATTCCGGAAATATCAGTCGAAACAATTCTTAAATTTCCTTTAAACCCAATTCCAGCTTGGTGTAAATCGGTTTTCAAATCATTATTAGAATACATTTGACTTCTGTAACCATATTTTACCATCGGAATCATCACAATAAAAAAAATCGCAAGTGAAACAATCATTGCAGCTTTGTTGTAACCAGCCATTCGCAATCCATAATAGATAAATGGAATCAAAATCAATAATACAATTCCGAATATAATGACAGCAATTAATCCTGATTCCATTAGCCGTTAATCATATTTAAAAATTCGTCTTCCGTTAACACGACAACAGTTCCAATTTCTTCGGCTTTTTTCAATTTACTTCCAGCTTTGTCGCCAGCAACCAAGAAATTTAGGTTTTTAGAAACTGCAGAAATATTTTTCCCGCCATGATCTTCCACCATTTTTTGTGCATCAGTACGATTGAATTTTGTCAAAGTTCCTGTAAACAAAAACGTTTTACCTTCCAAAGAATCTGATAAAGGTTTTGCTTCTTCACCAATCTCGAAATTCAATCCATAATCGCGTAAACGTTGAATTAAAACTTGATGTTGTTCTACTTTGAAATAGTCCTTAATCGAAATGGCAATTTTTTCTCCAACATCCGTTACAGAAACCAATTCTTCCATTGTAGCATTCATTAAACGATCAATCGTTTGAAAATGTTTGACCAATTTTTTTGCAACTGTTTCACCTACATGACGAATTCCAATCGCATACAACACCTTTTCGAAAGGTTGTTCTTTAGATTTTTCGACAGAATTAATAATATTTTGAGCAGATTTTTCAGCCATTCTTTCCAAAGGCAAAATATCTTCTTTTTGTAAAGTATAAAAATCAGCAATGTTATTTAGCAAATTTGCTTTGTGTAACAAAACCGCTGTTTCGCCACCAATACTCTCAATATCCATTGCTTTTCGA
The DNA here is from genome assembly GCF_030005555.1 of Empedobacter sedimenti. Taxonomy (GTDB): domain Bacteria; phylum Bacteroidota; class Bacteroidia; order Flavobacteriales; family Weeksellaceae; genus Empedobacter; species Empedobacter sedimenti. The sequence continues at coordinate 150,905 of NZ_JASCQG010000001.1, forward strand.
GAAACAAAATGCTCTAATTTTCCAATAATTTGCGGTTCGCAACCATTCTCATTTGGACAATAATGTTGCGCTTCGCCTTCGTTACGAATTAATTCTGTTCCGCAAGAAGGACAATTTTTAATGAATTCGATTTCTTCGGTTCCAGGTTGACGAACATCTGTATTAACACCAACAATTTTCGGAATAATTTCGCCACCTTTTTCCACATAAACCATGTCACCAATGCGGATATCCAACTTTTTAATAATATCTTCGTTGTGGACAGAAGCACGTTTTACGATCGTTCCAGCCAAAGAAACAGGTGTAAGATTCGCAACAGGCGTAATCGCTCCAGTTCTACCTACTTGATAATCGATGCTCAATAATTCGGTTTCGGCAGCTTCAGCTTTGAATTTATACGCCATCGCCCAACGAGGAGATTTTGCAGTAAAACCTAATTCATCTTGTTGCGAAAAAGAATTTACTTTAATAACAATTCCGTCCGTTTCGTAAGGTAAATTTTTACGTTCGATATCCCAATGATCTACAAAAGCTAAAACTTCTTCCAAAGAAGTACATAATTTTGATGTATGCGGAATCTTAAATCCTAATTCGTCAGCGGCTTGTAGCATTTCCCATTGTGTAGAATAAGGCAAATTATTTCCAATAAAATAATATGGGAAACATTGTAAACCGCGTTTCGCAACTTCTGTATTATCTTGTAATTTTAATGATCCAGAAGCGGTATTTCGAGGATTTGCATACAATTCTAAACCATTATTAGCACGTTCTTCATTAATCGAAGCAAATTTATTAAGCGGAATTGTAATTTCACCACGCATATAAAAACGTTCAGGATAATTTCCTTTCAATTTTAATGGAACAGATTGTATCGTTCTAATATTATTCGTTATTTCATCACCTTGTGTTCCATCGCCACGTGTTACAGCCTGTGTTAATTCACCGTTTTCGTACAAAATAGAAATCGAAGCGCCGTCATATTTCAATTCGCAAACAAATTCTACTTTTTCACCTAACGTTTTTTCAATTCGTTTTTCCCAATCTTGTAAATCTTCAACTGAATATGAATTGTCTAACGAATACATTCTAAATTCGTGTGTAATCGTCGGGAAATTCTTTGTAACCATTCCACCAACGCGTTGTGTAGGGGAATTGACGTCAAAAAAGATAGGGTTTTCGTCTTCTAATCGTTTCAATTCTTTCAGTTTCAAATCAAATTCGAAATCAGAAATTGTCGGATTGTCTAAAACGTAATAACTATAATTATGTTGAGTAAGCTCCTCGCGAAGCGCTAAAATTTTGTCTTGTATTTCCATTCTAAAAATGTTACTGAACAAAGATAAAAACTTGTATTAAATGGAACAATTTTTAAAATAATTTGAATTGAACTATATTTAGGAATATTTATTGCAGAAATTTATAAAAACACTTACCATGAATAATTTGTTAGAAGTTTTGGATACAAAATCAAAAGGTTTTGAAAATACAGTTTCAATCGTCACAACTGGAGCAGCAGCAGGAATTGCGATTTCTAAAGCAATTAATAAGAACCAAAAATTAGGTGCTATTGCTGGTGTTGGAGTAGGGTTGTTGGTTTATGCAATGTTTAGTCCTCAAAATAAATTGAAGAAAGAAAATAGAAAATTAGAGAAGCAAATTGAGAAAATTGAAGCTAAATTGGAAAAATAATTATTTATTAATTGCAAGTATTATATCATATTTAATTAGTTTAGGTATACCTATTCATTTTGAGTTTGATAAATATATTTCTGTAATAGGACTTGTTTATCTTGGCTTAGGATGGGTTACATTTCCTCATCTTGACTTTTTTTGTTGGTTAGGGAATTTTGCTTTAATATTTAGTTGGATTTTTTATCAATTTAGAATAGGATTAGTTTTAAGTTTTATCACACCAATTTTAATGATTATTTATGCAATTAATTTTTTATTTGAATTGGATATTTTAGATGCTCAACAATATCATTATCCTTTATTTGGCTATTGGATTTGGTTACTTTCGTCCATCTTTATGTTAATATATCATTACAAACAGTATAAATTAAAAAGTCAGACTTTGTGAAGTTTGACTTTTCGATTTTATGATATTCATAATTCGTTCACGAAGCCGATTAGACAAAATTTATTTTAAGAACTCATAAAATGTTTTTATCGTAATAATGGTATTGATTTTTGATTTAATGATAATTCTATTCAATATAAATGTTCTATTTATCGTTGATTTGGGCTAATTTTATGCGTTTTATGAATTTCGTAATTTGGTTAGTGTATGTATTAGATAATAAATAATATTTACGCTAATTATTTATTGAATTTACAAGAAAAATTTCTCTTAAAATAACTCAAGATTAGTTTTGTTTTAGAAAATTGAAATTAATACATTTGCTAAAACAATTACTCTATAAAAACCATAGAGATTATATGTTAATATGGATCAACTGAAAGAAATATTAAAAAAAGTTACAGAACAAACTAGTTTAGAAGAAAAACTAGTGTTTTTAAATAATCATATAGAAGAAAAAATAGTTTTTTCGACAAGTTTCGGCTTCGAAGATCAAGTTATTTCTCATGCTATTTTGAATCAAAAACTAGACAATATTGAGATTTTTACTTTAGATACAGGACGTGTTTTTCAGGAAACGTACAATACGTGGAACAAAACTGAACTGAAGTATCAAGAGAAGATTAAACCATTCTATCCACCAACAGAGGAGTTAGAAAAATTTGTTGAAGAAAATGGAATTAATCCTTTTTATGATTCGGTTGAGTTGAGAAAACAATGTTGTTTTATTAGAAAAGTAATTCCTCTAAATCGTGCATTAAAAGGCGCGTCTGTTTGGATTACGGGATTAAGAGCCGAGCAATCAAATAATCGTCATGATATGCAAGAAATTGAATATGATGAAGAAAGACAATTATTTAAATTCAATCCATTGATAGATTTCACAACTGAGGATTGTTTTGAGTATTTAAAAGCGAATAGAGTTCCTTATAATCCTTTGCACGACAAAGGTTTTATAAGTATTGGTTGTGCACCTTGTACGCGAGCTATTGGCGAAGGTGAAGATTTTAGAGCTGGTCGCTGGTGGTGGGAAGACCAGAGTAAGAAAGAATGTGGACTACACACTAAATAGGTTTCATGTGTTAATTTTGAAAACTCAACTTATTTTTAGGTTGAGTTTTATTTTGTTTAATTTTATGCTTCAAGTTTATATATGAAAATAGAGCAAATATTAAATCAAATTTCATCCCTTTCTGCAACCTCTTTGCAGGCAATTGTCGATAGAACTGAGATTGTTACATTAGCTAAAAGTTCAATTATCATAGACACAAACATAGTTGAAAAAAAAGTTTACTTTGTTAAAAAAGGAATTCTTAGAGCGTATACCATTGATGATGGAAAAGAAATTACTTTTTGGTTTGGCAAAGAAGGAGATATAATTTTATCAATGCGTAGTTATATAGAGAATAAAGTTGGTTATGAAACGATAGAATCTATGGAAGATTGTGAATTGTATGAGATAAAAATGGCTGATTTACAAGAGTTTTATGCAACTAATCTTGAGATTGCTAATTGGGGACGTAAATTAGCTGAAATAGAATTAATCAAAACAGAAGAACGATTTATTTCGAGACAATTAGGAACTGCGATAGATCGTTACAAGAAACTATTAATTGAAAATCCGAGCTTGATTAACAGAGTGCAATTAGGATATATTGCTTCATATTTAGGAATATCACAAGTAACGTTAAGTAGAATACGCGCTGAAATTTAAGTGAATAATTTTTTAACATTTGTAAAAAAATAGTTTTTTTTTCTGATTCATCTTTGCATTAAAATATTAACGAAATGAATTGGATTTTATTGATTTTAGGTGGGTTATTCGAGATAGGATTTACCTCATCATTGGGAAAAGCAAAGGAAACAACAGGATCAGAAATGTACATGTGGTATGGTGCATTTGCAGTAAGTTTAGTTGCAAGTATGGCATTGTTAATCAAAGCAACTCAAACTTTACCTTTGGGAACAGCATATGCTGTTTGGACTGGAATTGGCGCTGTAGGTACAGTATTAATCGGAATTTTTGTATTTAAGGAACCTGCTAATTTTTGGAGAATCTTTTTTATTTTTACACTAATTAGCTCTATTGTAGGATTAAAATTTGTGTCGCATTAAGTTGCCATTTTTATACTTAATTTATGACAAAATGTCCTCTATTCTATAGTATATTGATGTATTTTGGAGTGGTATTGTTTTTGTAATCTATACTTAAATTAATATTATGAACAACAACAGAGATTATACATTCGAAGAAATTCCAGATAGCTCTCATAATGAGCAGGATTTTTATGCAAAATTTAAAGAAAGATTAGATGATGTACAAAAGTTTCCAGCAGATTATATTTTTAAGTTTATTTACCCAACAAGTGAAGAAACGATGAATAAAATCAAAGAGATTTTTGCAGGTACAAATGCAGAGTATGAATACAAAGCTTCTGCAAACAGAAAATACACATCAATTTCTATTAAATTATATATAATTGATGCTGATACAGTAATTAACTATTACAAAGAAGTTTCGAAAATAGAAGGCGTTATTATGCTATAAAAAAGGGTTGCAATATTGTATTGCAACCTTTTTGTTTTGTAAGGGTAGGGGATTAAAGTAAAGTTGATAGATCTTTTGACTCATTTAAATCCTTAAAAAAATCATTTGTAAAATCAGTAACTTTAGCAAAAACTTTATTTCCACTAGAAATACGATGAACTCCAAGTTGACTAATTAATCGATATGAATTAAGATTTGGAGTAACGAAAATATTCAGTGGTAATCCTATTTCATTTATTACAGTTTCAATTTCGTTTTTATCTTCAATCAACGGAACAAAAATTCCATCAGCGCCAGCTTCTTTGTAAAGTTTAGCTCGCTTCAACGTTTCATCTAAAGGATGATTTACTTTTGTTGTATAAGTATCAATTCTTGCATTGATAAAGATATCTTTCCCTTTTGATTTCAAATAATCTTTTACAGATTTAATTTTGTTTGATAAGATTGATGAATCTGCTAATTTTCTTTTCTCCTCATCCGTATTTCCGTCTTCCAAATTAATTCCTACAATACCTACATCAACTAATTTTTCTATATATTGATTTAGAGTTGCTAAGTCTTCTGTAAAACCGCTCTCTATATCAGCGGAAACTTCAATATTTACAGATTTCTTAATTCTTTCTATAACAAATAACATCTCATCAAATGGTATGTTTTGTCCATCTTCGTAACCTAACATGTTCGCAATTGCATGACTAGAAGTTCCGATTGCTAAAAAACCTGCCTTTTCAGCAGCTTTTGCACTTATTACATCCCATACATTAGCTAGTAACAATGGCTTGTTTACAAAATGTAGTTTTTTAAAATTTTCTACTGACATTTAATATTTTTTTGTGATTGATTAAACATCATCAATAATCATTCAACTTTTGAATATTAATTAATTTTAAACATTTGTAAATAATTACAAATGTTTAAAATCGTTTATATTACTAAATAACATATATTTATATTTAATAAATTATTATTCTAATTAGGTAATTGATATTCAAAAAATGATAACTTAAGAATGAACTATATAAAGAATTAGTATTAATATATGTAATTGATCTTTTACTTTAAGTAAATAAAGTATCCATTCAATTCAAGAATACCTGAATTGATTTATATTCTTACATACAATTTTTGATTATTTTCGCATATATAATTGTGCACAAACGCGTGCATCAGATAAAGCTTCGTGATGATTAAGTTGAAGATCAAATCGACGTGCACAATCTGATAGTTTTGTAGGCACCACTCCTTTTTGTTTGAAGATTCTGTAGGTACATTCCCACTTTTCAGCAAGGTTTAGTATATTATAATTTAAATCATAAAGCTCCATAGTATTGCGCAATACAGAACGATCGAAGGATTCGTTATGAGCAACTACAATTTGATTTTGTAGACGTTGTTTGATTTCAAAATAAACATCATCAAAAGTAGGAGAATACAAAGTATCTTCTGGACGAATGCCATGGACTTGGATATTATGATAATTGTATTGATTATTCGGCGGTTGAATCAATGTGTAATACTCATCTGTAATAATGTTATCTGTAACCGTTACAATACCTACAGCACACGCTGAATTACGGTAATTATTTGCCGTTTCAAAATCTATTGCAACAAAATTAGCCATTATAAAGTAATTTAGTATTGATGTAGTTGATAATTTCTTCTTGATTAAATGGTGAAAACCAATTTACTTCTTGATCTTTTTTGAACCACGTCATTTGTCTTTTAGCAAAACGACGTGTATTTTTTTTAATTTCTTCTGTAGCAAAATCTAAAGTAATTTTATCATCAAAAAAATCAAATAATTCTCTGTATCCAACGGTTTGTAATGCATTCAATTCTTTTAAAGGAAAAAGTGATCTTGCTTCGTCTAATAATCCTTCGTTCAGCATAATATCAACACGACGATTAATTCGATCATACATTTCGTCACGAGGTAGTTCTAAACCAATTTTAATTATGTTAAATGGACGTTTATTCAAATCTTGATTCCTGAAATTAGAGAATGGTTGTCCCGATCCACGAAATATCTCTAGAGCTCTTGTTACACGTTGCTTATTGTAAATATCAACTTCTTCAAAATACTTAGGATCAACTTTCTTTAATTCATCTTGTAACCTCTCTATTCCAAATTCTTCTAACTCTTGGTTTAGTTGTTCTCTAATTTCTGGCTTAATTTCAGGAAATTCATCAAATCCTGTTGTGATTGCTTTTTCGTATAAACCCGATCCACCAACCATCACACATAAATCATTTGATTTGAAATAATTTTCTAAAAACTTTAGTCCATCACGTTCAAAATCTCCAACCGAATATTTTTCGTGAATAGAAATATTTTGAATAAAATGATGTTTCACTTGAGCTAATTCGTCATCAGAAGGAACAGCAGTTCCAATTTTCATTTCTTTGTAAAATTGACGACTATCGCACGATATAATTTCAGTATTATAATGCTGAGCAATTTGAATTGCCAAATTCGTTTTTCCTATTGCTGTAGGACCAACAATACTGATTAAAGTTTTATGATTTTCGATTTGCATACTTTCCTAAAAAAAGGTTTTGCAAGTTACTCCGATATTTTGGAAAAGAAAAAGCTTCTGTAGAAAACAGAAGCTTTGTATTATATATTGTAGTTGTTTTAATCGTTGAAATGATATAGAAAAACTACATCACCTACATAACCAGGTTTTTTAGAGTCTTTAATTTCTAAAGTTGCCTCAATTACAACTTTTACAATTCCTCTTAAATTAGAAATCTTTTTTAATTTGGCTCTTAGCTTTATTTCGTCATCAACTAAAACAGCTTGTCCAAATTTAAAATTCTCAATTCCATAATTAATTAACATTTTGATATTGCGAACTTCTGCAATCTGATCCCATAAATAAGGAATTAATGAAAGTGTTAAATAACCATGAGCAATAGTTTTTTTGAATGGTCCTTGTGCTGCAGCTTTTTCGGGATCTGTATGTATCCATTGATGGTCAATTGTTGCGTCTGCAAAGCGGTTAATTTGTTCTTGATCAATTTTATGCCATTCAGAAGCTCCAATTTCTTTTCCTTCAAATGCCTGATATTCTTCAAAGTTGTTAATGATAACCATTCTGGTATTTTTAGTTTTTAATAGTTTACCAAATCTAATAAATATTAAACAGAATATGGTAAGTATTTCAATTTTCTCTAAAATAATAGGTTAAGTGTTTTATATTTAATCAAATAAAAAAATCCGGTTTCGAGCTGAAACCGGATTATGTATTTAAATTAAATTGTTTTTAGTCAATTATTTTAGCATCTTCTACATTTTGATAAACATTTTGAGAAGTTTCCCAAGCCAAATATTTGGCAATCTCTTTATTGAAATATTTCATTCCAAAAAGCAAAATTCCGAAATCATCCATCAATCCGAATGGTCCAAAAAGAGCTTCTGGAATAATATCGATTGGTGAAATAATGTATAAAGTTGCAGCTAAACCAATAAATAAATTTTTATTATCAGGTTTATAAAGTCCTTTTTTATAATCATCTAACATTCTGAAAAATGCTTTGACTTTATCAAAAAAAGATTTGTCTTTTTGAGCTTCCATTGCAGCTGCTCCTGCTACTTTAAATAACTTAGATTTTTTCATTTCAAAAAATATGTTTTTTAACGTATTATGTATTACAAAGTACATGCCAAAACCATTAAATTACTTTTATGTCATGTTAAATATTTTAGCGTGACCTTTTTATGGCTTCGTTTTTTTTTGTTTTATAATTTTCGCTTTCAATATTAGATCTAGTTTTGGATATCTTTCACGCATTAATTTTGTACTATTAAAAATTTCGTCATCTTTCATTGTCTCGCCCGAATAGCCATCGTATAAACTCTCTACAACGTTCATCCCATTTACGACTTTTCCAAAACTTGGGAAACCAACGACACCATTAGAGTTGATTGTGTCTAGTCTGCGATTATCTTTCAGATTGATAAATAAATCTAAATCTCTTGTGTTTTTTCCGGCGCGAGCAAAACTCAAAGCACCTTTACTATTCCCGGCAATAACTGGTTCATCTTCGATAACAAACTTTTTCCATTGATTAGAAACTATTGTATCTGTATTTCCAAATTGCGCAACAAAATTGGGAACAACGCGATAAAAAGTACCATCCTCGAAAAAATTATATTTCACTAATTGATAAAAACGATCTACTGCTTTTGGCGATAATTTACGTTCAATTTCGATGTCGATATTTCCCTTTGTAGTCTCAAATCGGGCAACAAAATTTTCAGGAGCTTGTTTCGTTATCCATTTTTTATTAAAACCTGTTTTATTCGTTGTACAAGCTGAAAGCGTAAAAACTGTTAATAATGTTAGAGTTATTTGTTTCATGTATTTGTTTTGTGAAATAAACTTAAACAAAAAAACGACACTTAAACTAAGTGTCGTTCCATTATTTTTGTAATTCTTCTTCAATTTTAAAAAACCATTCCGTTTTCTGATTATAAACCTCTGCTTCGGCAAGCATATAATGCGCTTCTTTTGTTTGTTCGTACTTTACACGATCCATTGTATCAGGATTGAAAGGTGGCAAAGGTTGCACCTCTGCGCTAAAAGTTTTGGTGTGTCCTTTATATGTAAATGTTTTGGTAATAATTTCTTTTTCCATTGTCTTCTATTCTTTGGTAAAAATACAAATTTTGTAAAGGAGAAGTTGCATTCGGAATAATTTAATTTATTTGATGAAAATAATTTTCGAAAAAGATTAATTTTGCGGTTATATGATTGCTAAAAATAATTCTAATCAACAACAAGTTCTAGTTGTTTTTTCGTTTGAAGAACTTGTAAATACAGCTTTTTCTGGGAAAAACAATGCGATAAATTGGCAACGAAATTTGGTAGGAGATTTTGAAGAAATTGTGAATCAATTGATTTTAAAAGAAGATATTACAGTTGTTTCTGAAGACGATTTGAATAATTTAGTTTTATCTAATGAAGGAATTAAAGCAAGAAATATTTTGATCAATGATTTGCAACAGTTAACAGATTTTGGCGCTTCACCAGTACTAAATTTATTAAAATGTTATGAACGAGACACTGAATTAGATTTTATCTCGACAGATGTTTATTCATTTCATGTAGATCGATCTCCAATTCCAACAGCTACTTTTTTGTGCACTTATTTTGGCGCCGCAAGCGATATTGTAGCGAATGAAGATGCGGAGCAAAAAATCTTGATTCCTGAAATTAGAGAGAAATTATTTCAATTATATGATGGAGATATTGATGGTTTTGATGATTTTCTGAAAGGATATTTCTTTGATTTGCATTATCAAGTTAATTCAGAAGTAGAACCAATCAATTTAGGTCTTGGTAATCTTTGGCGATTGGCAGTTGATCATCCAAAACAAAAAGTTTTGCCATGCGTACATCGCGCTCCCAAAGAAAATAATGGTGAATATCGATTATTGTTAATCTGTTAGGAATAAATTATCAAATAATTATTTTATCGTTTTTTAATAAAAATTATATGATTTAGATTCAAAAGATTAGGTTTTTGAATGAAGTCAAGCTTTTATTATTACAATGGTTTCACTAAATTTGCGTATATTTATTGGTAAATAATTATTGTTAATTTCTATCATTATGAACAAAGAATCAGATATACTAAAATTAGAAGAAGCAGGAGCGTTAAATCGTTTAGCTAAATCTGCATCGCAAGCTGCAATTAGAGTTTCAGAAGCATTAGATTTATCAGTTCAATATGTTCAAGGAAATCGAATCATTGAGAGAAAACCTAATGGAGAAATTAAGGTGATTAAAACAATAGACCGAATAAAAGTTCCAGCTGAATTGAAAAAAGGAGCTAAATTATGTCTAAAATAAAACGTTTACGCGTTTTTGCTGGTCCAAATGGATCTGGAAAGTCTACTTTATTTGATTCAATCTCATCAAAATTTAATGCAGGATATTTCATTAATTCAGATTTGATTGAGAAAGAAATTTCTTCAAAAGGTTTTATTGATTTGGATCGATATGAACTAAAACTTACTGATAAAGATTTTGAAGCTTTCAAAGCTGAACCTGCTTCAATTTCATTATTCGAGAAAGCAAATAATGAAGGAAAGGCAATTGATGTACAGTTTCGTAATAATGTTTTAGTTGATAAATCTAAATCAACACATAGTTATGAAGCGTCTTTCATAACTTCATTTATTCGAAAGCATTTATTAATTAAAGGTAAATCTTATTCATTTGAAACAGTGATGAGTCATCCTTCCAAAATCGATGAAATTGTGGATGCTAAAAAGCGTGGATTCAAAACATATATGTATTTTGTTTGTATTGAAGACCCTTTGATTAATATTTCTCGAATTGAGAATAGAGTAGAAAAAGGTGGACACGCTGTACCTGATGAAAAGGTGATTAAAAGATACCATTCTACTTTAATGAATTTATTTCCAGCTTTAAAAATTGTCGATAAAGCCTATATTTTTGATAACTCTACACAAGAAATGAGATTATTTGCTCAAGTTAAGAAAAATGAACTTGAAATAGTTTCGGATAAAGTTCCAAATTGGTTTATAAAACAACTGCAATAAAAATTTTATCTTTGTAAGTATAATGGCACAAATGGACAAATTCTAATTTTTCAACGCCATTTATTATAAGAATTACAACAAATACTATGGATTTACAAGATCAATTAAAAAATCTTTTTCCTGATCATATACCTGAGCCAGAAGAAGTATCAAACGAAAAACAACATGAATTATGGATTCAGAAAGAACCATTAATTTGTAAGTTTGAGAAACGTAAAGGAAAAGTAAATACAATTATAGAAGGTTACGAAGGAGAAACGGAAGATTTTAAACTTTTAGCGAAAGAGATTAAGCAATTTTTGGGTGTTGGAGGTAGTTTTAAGGACGAACAAATCATCATTCAAGGAGATTATCGCGATAAGATTATGGTTTTCTTGAAAGATAAAGGATTTAAAATGAAAAGAGTAGGTGGTTAATAAAAACTTTACACACTTTTTGTATAATCGTTGTATATTGTGTGTTTATTTTAAATTATAAAATCATGAGTAAAGCAGCATCAGAATTAGTTTTAAATGCAGACGGAAGTGTTTACCATTGTAATATAAGACCAGAACATTTAGCAGATACAATTATCACTGTTGGTGATCCAAATCGTGTTGAAAAGGTTTCAAGACATTTTGACACAATCGAACATAAAGCTTCAAAAAGAGAAATTGTTACACATACAGGTACATTGAATGGTCAGCGCTTGACAGTTATTTCTACAGGTATGGGAACAGATAATATTGATATTGTTTTTTCTGAATTAGATGCTTTAGCAAATATTGATTTGACAACAGGTGAGATTAAGAAAGATTTCAGAAAATTGTCTTTTATACGTTTAGGAACTTCAGGAGCTTTACAAGCCGATATTCCAGTTGATAGTGTTGTTTTAAGTTCACATGGTCTTGGATTAGATGGTTTGTTACATTATTATGTTGGTAGTGAGAGTGTAATGATGCCAGAAACTGAAGAAGCTTTTATTAAACATGTCGATTGGTCTCCAAATAAATCTCGTCCTTATTTAGTTAAAGGTTCTGAATCTTTAATCAATAAATTAGCTTCTGACGAAACATATCAAGGAATAACAGCAACAGCTTGTGGGTTTTACGGACCTCAAGGACGTTACTTGAGATTAGAGCCAAATCCAGCTGATATTAATGAACGATTAACTTCATTTAATCACAATGGATTGAGAATTTCTAATTTTGAGATGGAAACGTCTGCAATTTATGGTTTGTCAGCTATGATGGGACACGAAGCGCTTTCGGTTAATGCAATTGTTGCAAATCGTATTTTAGGTGAGTTTAGTGCAGATTCTTACAAAACTGTTGATGCAATGATTGAATATTCGTTAGAAAGATTAACGAAATAATTTCAGAAAGTTATAATCAAAAAAGCTCGAGAAGATTCTCGAGCTTTTTTTTATATTATTTGATCAAATTTAGTTTAAATTCAATAACTCTTTTGCTTGATTAAGAGCTGCATCAGAAATATCTGAGCCAGAAATCATCTGAGCGATTTCGTTTAATCGTTCTTCTTTTGATAATTCTTTCACATTAGTTTGGGTTGTTTCATCCACAACTTCCTTATACACTTTAAGTTGATGATTACCTTTTGAAGCAACTTGAGGTAAGTGTGTAATCACTAAAAGTTGCATATTATCAGCCATAGATTGCATGACTTTTCCAGTTTCATTTGCTACTTTTCCAGAAATTCCAGTATCAATTTCATCTAAAATCAGCGTTGGTAAATGTTGGTGCGTTGCTAATAATTTTTTGATGGCTAACATTAATCGAGAACGTTCTCCACCAGAAACAGATTTCTCAAAAATACGAGGTTCCATTCCTTTATTAGCAGAAAACAAGAATAAAACTTCGTCTTTACCTGTTGCTGTAAAATCAGAGGTTTCATTTAACTGTATCACTAACTGAGAATTTTCCATACCTAACTGAGATAAAGTATTTAGAATATTAGCACGAATAATCTCAATAGAAGCAATTCTATTTTTTCTAATTTTAAGTGCTTGTTTTTCAAGTTTTTCAGAAACTGTATTTAATTCTTTATTTAAATGAATAATTAAATCGCTTAAGTTATCAAAACCAGAAGTTTGACTCTCCAATTCATCTCTTTTTGTAATTAATTCTTCTACAGAAATTACATTATGTTTTCGTAATAATTTATGTATCAAATCATAACGCTCAGTTGTTTCAAGTAAGCGTTCAGGATTCACTTCTGTAGAATCTATCAAGCTACTCATTTCTCCAGAAATATCTTGTAACTCAATTTTAGACGAATTTAAACGATCGTAAATCGAATTATATTGCGAACTAAAATCTGTAATTTTATTTAACTTATTACTTGCTTCATTTAATTGAGAAATGATTCCCATTTCCGAATGCTCCAAAAATTGATAAGTTTCATTCAAAGTAGAAATAATTTCTTCAACGTTTGACAAAGATTTTATTTCGACTTCCAACTCTTCTAATTCATCATTTTTTAATGATGCGTTATTCAATTCTTCCCACAAATGTAATTTATACTCTAAATCTTGTGATTGATTTTCTAAAGAATTTTGAGCATCCTTGATTTGTTTTTTTATTGAAGTATATTGAGCAAAATCGTTTTTATAGACTTTAATTAATTCTTTATTGTCTCCATAAACATCTAACATTGAGAGCTGAAAATCGGCTTCAAATATTTTTGGAGTATTAAATTGAGAGTGAATATCAATCAATAATTCAGATAATTCTTGTAAAATAGAGACTTTAACAGGTGTATCATTGATAAAAGCTCTTGACTTACCTGAAGGTAAAAGTTCTCTTCTTAAAATAGAATCGTCTTCGTAATCCAAATCATATTCTTCGAAGAAAGAGATTAATTCTAAATCTTTGATATTAAAAACAGCCTCAATAATACATTTTTCATCTACATTTTTTAATGATTTAAGATCAGCGCGTTCACCTAAAACTAGCTTTAATGCACCCAAAAGGATTGATTTTCCAGCACCAGTTTCCCCAGTAATAGTTGTCATTCCTTGCTGAAAATCAATTTCTAATTGATCTATAATTGCAAAATTATTAACACGAAGAGTTTTTAGCATTTTACTTTTTCAATTTATTCCAATAACTATCGCTGTATTTAGGAGCAATAGAATTTAAAATTTCTTTTAGTTTTTCAATATTTGCTGTTGAAGCCAGTCCACCAGAAAATATTTGACTAATTTCAGCATTTTTTGCTGTTAAGAAAAGTTCTAGAGGATAAAATTGTGAAAAACTTCCACCTTGATAAAATTCTAATTGCAATAATGTGTTTCCAATTGCGTTTTTAGCACGTGTTTGATCATCAAACATAGTATCCAAACCATTTCTATGGTATTGATAATTGATATTACGCAATGTTGAATTATCTGCTTTTAAAATATTATTAATTAAAGAAGTACGAGATTTTAAACCATCTAATTCACTCCAACCAGAGAAATTATTATTGGTTTGACCGAAATCTGCAATTTTCTTAGCTGTTTTGAAATAATCTGTTCCGCCTTCTCTAGCAAAGGTGTCAGCATCATATCCTAAAACTAAATAAACGTAGAATGTAATAACATCCGTTAGATTTTTACCACTAAACTTACGATCATTAAAGACTAATTCTTCAAATTCTTGGTATTGAAAAGTAAAATTTTCATCTGCCATATTAAGAACAGGCGTGTAGTAAGTAGAGTTGAAAACAGGACGGCGAGATTGTACTAAAATCGATGCTTTGAACTTGTTTCCATCTTTCTCTTTAATATTGATGACAAAACTAGCTTCAATTCTTTCATAAGTTTTTAGTCGATCATTTGTCCATTTAGTCGAATTAACAAACGTTGTCAAAGACTTTTGTAGTGTTTGAAAAATTTGAGTGTTAGAACCCTGGACTTGAGAATAATCTACTTTTACATCAGCAATTAAGTTCTGTGAAAAAACTGAAGCTGCTAAACAAACTGAAAATAAAACTGAAGCTAATTTCTTCATAATCAATATTAAATCTTATTTAAAATGACATTCAAAATATCTTTCGCAACATCAGCTTTTGATTTTGCATCAAATTGTTGCATCGATAAATCTTTGTCAATTATCGTAATTTTATTTGTATTCTTTTGGAAACCTGCTTCTTTATCTTGCATCGAATTAAGTACAATAAAATCTAAATTCTTTTTGGCTAATTTTTTCTTAGCATATTCTTCTTCGTTGTTTGTTTCTAATGCAAAACCTACCAATAATTGATGAGTTTTGATTTCTCCTAACGATTTCAGAATGTCTGGATTTTTAACCAATTCTATGATTAGATTATCATCGTTTTCTTTTTTAATTTTTTGCGTAGCCATATCTTTTGGTCGATAATCCGCAACTGCAGCAGACATTACAACTATATCGGCTTTATCAAAATTTGCATGCATAGCATCGTACATATCACGAGCTGAAACAACATTTATTCGTTCAATTGGATAACCAGAAACTGATTCGTGACTTGGACCACTAACCAAGGTAACTTTTGCACCCAAATTAACAGCAGCTTTCGCAATCTCAAATCCCATCTTTCCAGAAGAATAATTACCTATAAAACGAACAGGATCTAAGTTTTCGTATGTTGGACCAGCAGAAACTACAACATTTTTTCCGTGGAGTGGAAGAGTGGCTTGAATAGATTTCTCTATAAAAGCGATAATGTTTTCAGGCTCAGCCATTCTACCTTCACCAACTAAGCCACTTGCTAACTCTCCTGATTCAGCAGGAATACAAATATTTCCGAAAGATTCAAGTTTAGTAATATTCTCAATAGTTGAAGGATGTTTATACATGTCCAAATCCATTGCAGGAGCAAAATAAACAGGATATTTTGCAGAAAGATAAGTTGCTAAAACCAAGTTATCACACGTTCCGTCCGCCATATGCGAAAGAGTATTTGCAGTACATGGTGCAATAATCATATAGTCTGCCCAAAGCGCATATTCTACATGATTGTTCCAATCTCCTTTGTCTCCAAAAAATTCCCATTCAACAGGATTTTTGGAAAGAGTAGAAAGTGTAAGAGGAGTAACAAAATTAAGCGCTTCTGGAGTCATAATAACTTTAACTTCTGCACCTGTTTTGATAAGTCCTCTAACAAGAAAAGCGGCTTTATAGGCCGCTATTCCGGCAGAAACTGCCAAAAGAATTTTTTTACTATGTAAAACAGACATTATTTATCCTCATTTGGATTTCTGTAATAAACGTCGTTGTCTAACCATTCTTTAACCGCAATAGAAGTCGGTTTTGGTAATCTTTCGTAAAATTTAGAAACTTCGATTTGCTCTCTGTTTTCAAAAACTTCTTCTAAAGAATCTGTATGTGCAGCAAACTCGTCCAATTTCTGAATTAATTCAGTTTTCATTTCTTGGTTGATTTGTTCTGCTCTTTTTCCCATAATAACAATCGATTCGTACAAGTTTCCTGTTTTTTCATCGATTTTATTACGATCATAAGTCTGTGTTGTTGGTGCTGCACCGATATCCTTGAAATTCATAATGAAAGAATTATTATTTATTATTATTTTTATTTTGCTCTTTTTCAGCAGTCGCATTCTCAGCTTCTACTTTTTTACGTTCTTCTTCAAAGTCAGCCATAGCTTTCTTTGTCTCAGTTATATTCTTATCGATTTTCTCCAAAATTTTATCAGCTTCTGATTTAAATTTAGTTTCTGGATAATATCTTGTTAACAATAAGTACTGAGTTTTAGCTTCTTGTAAACGTAATTCTTTAAATTCTAAACGAGAAAAGTTGATAGCTAACTCGGCTTTAGAGCGTAACGAATACATTAATGCTTCTTCACGAAATTTAGAATCTGGATACTCATCAATCATATTATCAAATGAAACGCCTGCGGCTTTGTATTTCATTGTTTTGTAATAAACTTTTGAGATTTCGAATGATTTCAATTCTAATTTCTGTCTAAGTTCTGTAATATAATTGTTTGCATCATTTACATTAGCAGATTCTGGATAAGCATTGATAAATCCTTGCAATTCACTTATCGCTGTATAAGTACTTGTTTGATCTAAATCATACTTTGGTGAATCTTTGTAATAAGAAAAAGCAGATTTAAACAATGCATCTTCAGCACGAGTGTCCATTGGATACGATCCTGCAAAACTTTTGAATAAGTGTCCTGCTAATCTAAAATTCTTTTCATTGAAGTTAGCTTGCGCCATATTGTAAGCAATATCAGCAGCTTTTTCTGTTCCAACGAAAGAAGTTGATATTTTTTCGTATAACTCGTTTGCTAAATCATATTTACCACTTTCGTACAACTGTGTTGCTAAGGTAAAAATCTCGTCTTTATCTGTACTTTTCATCGCTTTGTTATACGTCTTGTTACAAGACATAACCGAAGCGCCAATTAAAACTACTAAACTTAGTTTTTTAAACATTCTGCAAATTTAATAAAAATTGAGGACTAAAGTATAAAAAATATTCTTCTAATCCTCTTAATAAAATCTCAAATTTTGTTTTTATTCGCCCGTTGCGCTAACATTTAACGTAACTATATCACGATCAAACAGATATAATCCTCCTTTATCAGATCCGATCATCTCTAATTTATCTAAAATATTGCGAGCAAGTTTTTCTTCTTCAATTTGTTCAGACACATACCATTGTAAAAAGTTGTGTGTTGAGTAATCTCTTTCCTCTAAAGTTAATCCTACAATATCATTGATTGATTCTGAAACAAACATTTCATGATTTAATATCGCTGTAAAAATATCTTTTAATGTAGAAAAATCTTGTTTTGGTTCTTCGATTTGAGGAACAAATGCTTTACCACCTCTTTCGTTAATAAACTTAATCAGTTTTAACATGTGCATTCTTTCTTCGTCTGCATGAGCATATAAAAATTCGGCTGTACCTTCTAATCCTTTTACTTCAGCCCAAGATGCCATTGCTAAATATAATTGAGAAGAATCTCCTTCTAATTTTACTTGCTTGTTAAGTGCGTTTAAAACGTTATCTTTTATCATGGTTGATTATTTTATATTTTGGTTAATAATTGATTAATTTTAGATGTTAAATTCTCAGAAGCAGGAACTAAAGGTAATCTTGTAAATGGTTCGCAAACACCTTTATTATTTAAAACAGCTTTTATTCCACAAGGATTTCCTTCCTCAAAAATTGCACGAGTAATTTCTACAACTTTATAATGTGCTTCGTATGCTGCATCAACATCTTTGTTAATTGCTTTACGAATCATATTTGTAAAAATAGTAGGAACACCTTGTCCTATAACAGAAATAACACCAGAACCACCAGCTAAAGTCATCGGTAATGCAAATTCATCATCGCCCGAAATAATATTGAAATCTTCGCGCGTATTCATTCTGATAATATCTGTAGATTGTAAGAAATTTGGAGAAGCTTCTTTAATCGCAACAATATTTTTGAATTCGTTTGCTAAACGAATTGTCGTTTCCGGAGCAATATTAGAACCTGTTCTACCAGGAACATTGTACAAAATAATATTTGCATCTGTATTTTCAGCAATCGCTTTATAATGTTGGTAAATTCCTTCTTGATTTGGTTTGTTATAATATGGAGAAACAGTAAGAATTGCCATATAATCACTCAAATCAGTTTCATTATATTCATTAATAACTTCTGCAGTATTGTTACCACCAATACCCAAAACCATCGGAACACGGTTAGCATTCGCCTTCTTTATTGTTTCAATTACCTGTTTCTTTTCATCTTTTGTAAGTGTAGCTGCTTCTGCAGTAGTTCCTAAAATAACTAAATACTCAACACCACCATCGATACTGTAGTTCACTAATTTTTCTAAAGCAACATAATCTACTGCACCATCTTGTTGAAAAGGCGTAACCAAAGCAACTCCTGTCCCAATTAATTGTTTCATCTTCTATAAATGTTATTAAATCTAATAATAAGTTAAAATTCGGAATTATATCTTGAATAATCAAATTACAAGATTAATCTGTAATTGGTCTTAAATAAATTCAAAATACATTCTACTTCAAAAATAACGAATAATTTAGAGGAATAAAATTTAATTGCAACGATATTATATGATTTTACTTATAAAAAAAGCCACTCAATTGAGTGGCTTTCTTATAATAAATTGAATTAGTTAAATGTAAATTTAAATCCTAATGAGAATCTTCCTGCCTCAAAATTTGAGTCATTTGTTAAATTCCACCAAGGTTTCCAATCAAAATGAGCTGCCAAAGGAGCCCCTGGAATTTTATATTCTAAACCAGCTTGTGGACGAATAGCTACCATTGTTTTATCTCCATCACTATTATATGGTTTATCTAAGAAAGTCAATTGAGGTCCAACACCAACATACCAACCTAATCCATTTGTACCACCAATTGGTTGGTTGTAAGTATAATCAGCACCTAAAACTGTAGCATTATCACCGAACATAACTTGTACATTACCAGCGTTTTTTCCGTCAAAAGAATGTTTAAACTGAGGTCCTACCAAAGTTTCACCATCTCCCAAATCAACTACAACACCTAAAGCGTTTTTATAATTTTGAGCATTAACCTGAGAAATTCCTAAAGCCATAACAGCTACTAATAATACTTTTTTCATTATCAATCTTTTTTCGTTTATATTATATTTTCGTTAAGAAATACAAAAAGCATGCAAAACGTTAGATGATTGTTAATTTTTAACATTTTAAAGTATTTAATAATTTTATTAATCACTGATAAACAGGTGTTTTTAAAAGTTATTTATATTAATTCTAAAGATTGTTTGAGTTAGATATTTTTTTAAAAAGAGTACATTTGCGCAAACAAATAAAACAATGATTAAGACCGTTATCTTTGACATGGACGGCGTAATTGTGGATACAGAACCAGTACACAAATACGCTTATTTTGAACATTATAAAGAACTTAATATTCCAGTTACGGAAGAATTATTTGCCACATTTACAGGACAATCTACTAAAAATGTATACCAAATTTTGAAAGATAAGTTTGATTTGAAAGCTGATGTAAATGATTTGGTTCTGAGAAAACGTACCATTTTTAATGAAGCTTTTGATACAAAACCAGATTTGTATTTGATAGATGGAGTAGAGAAATTAATCAAAAATTTGCACGAAAATGGAATGGAATTGATTTTAGCATCATCAGCTTCGAAATCAACAATTGATCGTGTTTTTAATCGTTTTGATTTGAATCAATATTTTACACATAAAGTTTCAGGAGAAAACTTCCCGAAATCTAAACCAGATCCAGCAATTTTTATACATGCGGCTGATTTAGCAAAATCTAACCATGAAGAATGCATCGTGATTGAGGACTCTACAAACGGAGTAGAAGCGGCTGTTCGTGCTAATTTGTATTGTTTGGGATATAAAAGTGTAAATTCGAAACAACAAGATATTTCAAAAGCAAATTGTATTGTTGATGATTTTAATGCGATTGATACAGCGTTTATTAAGGAATTGAAATAATAAAAGCGTTACTTTTTGTAACGCTTTTTGTTTATAATACTTTTATTTCGAATACTTTTTCATCATTGAAATAACCTTCTAAAGTGTCTTTTGAA
Source organism: Empedobacter sedimenti (assembly GCF_030005555.1). Taxonomy (GTDB): domain Bacteria; phylum Bacteroidota; class Bacteroidia; order Flavobacteriales; family Weeksellaceae; genus Empedobacter; species Empedobacter sedimenti. Next base: position 171,682 of record NZ_JASCQG010000001.1, read on the forward strand.
TTGATTTTTGAAACTCCTGCTGGCGTTCCTGTAAAAATTAAATCGCCTTTTTTCAAGGTGAAATATTTAGAACATTCAGCAATTAACGTGTTGATATGAAAAATCATATCTTTAGAATTTCCTGTTTGTACGTTTTCTCCATTTCGATCTAATTTGAACGCTAAATTCTCTAAATCAAAATTTTCTTTTGGAAAAAAATCTGAGGCAAAAGCAGAACCATCAAAAGCTTTTGCAATTTCCCAAGGAAAACGTTTTTCTTTCAATTCTTGTTGTACATCACGTGCAGTAAAATCAATTCCTAAACCGATTTCTGAGAAATAACGATCTGCAAATTGTGGTTGAATCATTTTTCCAACTCGATCAATTTTAATCACAATTTCAGTTTCAAAATGAACTTCTTTTGTAAAACTTGGAATCACAAAGGGAAAACCTTTTCTCAAAATAGCAGAATCAGGTTTCATGAAAAACATCGGAGATTCTGGAATTGGATTGTTTAATTCTATGGCATGTTCGACGTAATTACGTCCGACACAAATAATTTTCATGGCTTAGAATCCGTTAGATAATTTAATTTTTGTAAAGACTTTCTTTGTATATAAAGGGAAATCTGCATTTTGTAACCAAGTATAATAACCTGGATCTTTTGCAAAAACATCCGAAACGACTTCTCCCTTGTATTTACCAAAAGAAATGACAGCATTTCCTTTTTCATCTTGTTGAATAAAACCTGCTAAATCAATTGTTTTACGTTGAGAAGAAAATTCACTCAAAAATTTGTTGTCATTTTCTAATTCATCATATTTCTCAATTTGCGCCATCAAAACTTCATAAGTAGCCAAAGTATCAGCTTCAGCAGAATGCGCGTCAATCAAATCTTTTCCACAATAATATTTATACGCAGCACTTAAATTACGAGGTTCCATTTTATGATAAATGACTTGCGCATCTATTGGGCGATGTTTTGATAAATCAAAATCAAAACCATTTCGCAATAATTCTTCTGCTAAAAGTGGAATATCAAAACGATTTGAGTTAAAGCCAGCTAAATCTGAATCTTTAATCATCTCCATAATTGTTGGTGCTAATTCTTTAAAAGAAGGTGCGTCAGCAACATCTTCATCAGAAATTCCGTGAATTAAAGTTGTTTCTGGTGGAATTGGAATACCTGGATTAACTTTCCACGATTTTACTTCTTTTGTACCATCTGTAAAAGCTTTAACAATTGCGATTTCGACAATACGGTCTTTTGAAACATTAGTTCCTGTTGTTTCTAAATCAAAGAAACAGATATTTTTAGTTAATTTCATTTTGTAATTTCTTTTCTGAAAATGATTGAGATGATGATGTACAATAAGATGATTAGCGGAATTGCTGCAACTTGCAACCAAGCCACTAAACCTAATGTGATGATTAAGAAAATGTATTTATAATAATTTTCTGCCCAGCTCAATCCTTTAAATTTTAAGGCAAATAATGGTAAATCGGCAATTAATAAAATACTAAATACAATAGAAACGGCAATTAATAAATACGGATCAACAGAAGGATTTATAATTTGTCCATTATTGTAGTAGATAGAAAATAATGAGAAAATAAATAAGGTATTTGACGGTGTTGCCAAACCTTTGAAATACGTTGCTTGATCTTCATCTAAATTAAATTTTGCCAAACGTAACGCCGAAAAAGCGGGAACTAAAAAGGCAAATAAAGAAATTGCAGCAATTTTTAAATTCTCATTTTCATAAATAAAATCAGTTGAAAAATGATTAAACATCGAAAATAACATCAATCCTGGTACAACACCAAACGAAATACAATCTGCCAAAGAATCCAATTCTTTTCCAATCGGGCTACCAATATTCATTAGTCGTGCAACCATTCCGTCCAAAAAATCGGCAACCAACGAAATCAACATCAAAACCATCACAATTGTAACTGTGGTAGTTGTGATTTGAGCATTGCTCGAAATCATGAAAATGGCTGATAATACACCACACGAAAGATTAAGTAGTGTTAGAAAATTTGGAATTGTAAATAATTTCATAAATGAATTTTTCATCACAAAAATACAAACAAAAATTAATCTGAATCCTTTTTAAACACAATAAAACCACTATTTTTGAGTTTTTATATTTGTAATTCATCAATTTTGAAAAAGACATTCCTTATATTATCTGTTCTGGCAAGTCAATTTGCTTTTTCTCAAACCACACGCAAATATTCGAACGAGTTTTTAAATATCGGTGCAGATGCGCGCTCGTTTGCAATGGGTAATGCGGTCGTGGCGAATATTGGTAATGCAAATGCGGCTTATTGGAATCCTGCAGGATTAACTGAAATTGCATACGATTGGGAAGCTTCTGCAATGCATGCTGAATATTTTCAGTCAATTGCAAAATTTGATTATGCGGCGGTTGCAATTCCACTGAGAGAAAGTAATTCTACGATTGCATTTTCGTTTACGCGTTTTGGTGTTGATGATATTTTGAATACGACAGAATTAATTGATAATCAAGGAAATATTAATTACGATAAAATCTCTAAATTTTCTACAGCAGATTATGCTTTGACGATGTCTTATGCAGGGAATGTATTCAACAATAAAGATATTCAGTTTGGAGCAAATGCAAAATTGGTTTATCGCCATATAGGGAAATTTGCGCAAGGATTTGGTTTCGGAATTGATCTTGGTTTGCAATATCGCACCGATAATAAAATGTATTTTGGAGTGATGGCTCGCGATATTACAACAACTTTCAATGCATGGAGTATCAATAAGCAAAAAGTGAAGGAGATTTCTGTTGATGATCCTAATAATACAGAAGAGCCAACCTTATTGAATGAGTTACCAAAAGAAAATATCGAATTAACAATGCCAAAATTGCAATTTGGTGTTGGAAAACGATTTGATTTTAATGAAAGAGTTTCGTTATTAGGAGAGGTTGATATGAATATCGAATTTCAACAAACGAATGCCGCAATTTCTGGAAAAGGATTTTCGATTTCGCCACAAGTTGGTCTTGAATTAGGTTATGATGACATGGTTTTTGTACGTGGAGGATTGAATAATTTACAGAAAATTTCGCAATTTGATGGAAAAGATAAAACGCAAATTCAGCCAAATGTTGGTGTAGGTTTCAAATACAAAGGAATTTCTATCGATTATGCCTTAACTAACTTTGGTAACAGCGGTTTGGGATTATATTCTAATATTTTCTCTGTTCGTTTCGAGATGGATAAGTGGAGATAATTCACTAAAATTAGTGAAATAGATTTGGTTATTTTTTATTATTTTTAATGCATAACCTAAATCTACTATTTTGAATCAAACAGAACTTATAGAACAACATAGTTTTACAAAAAGTCTTATTTTTAAATTAAAATCTTCAGTTTTAATTGGTCTTCGTGGACTTAAAAATCTTCAACATAATCCAACAAAATTTCAGTTTGACTCAAAATTAATTGATCAACCAATTATTGCATTTTCTGAAAGTGAACTTTGGAATCCAAATGATACAAAGGAAAATTGGATTTTAACGGCTGGTAAAATTCAGAATTTACGAATTGCTTGTCAAAAAATTAATGGTTTAGAAATTAAAGCGAACGAAACGTTTAGTTTTTGGAAACATATTGGTAATCCTAATTATGGACAAGGGTATGTGGTTGGTCGAGAAATAAAGGAAGGTTGTATTGTACCTACTATTGCTGGAGGTTTGTGTCAATTATCTAATGCGTTGTATGATGCGGCTTTGAATGCAAATTTTGAAATTATTGAGCGTCATAAACATACCAAAATCATACAAGGTTCATTGGCAGAAAAAGATCGTGATGCGACTGTAAAATGGAATTATATTGATTTACGTTTTCGTTCGGCTTATGATTTTAGAATAGAAACTGAATTAACTTCTACGCATTTAATTGTTCGTTATAAAAGTCAAAATAAAGATTTAAAATTATCAGAAAATATTGATAGTAAATTGGCTTTCAATTTTTTAAACGATTGTTATTCGTGTGGAAACGATAGTTGTCATCAACATGAAGATCAATCACATAAAAATCAGCAAATCAAAACGACGACTTATATTTTGGATGAAAAATGGTCAGAATATGATACATATATTTCGAAAAATATAAAGGCGAATGATCGTTTTTTATTTTCGATGGAAAAGAATTTTTTCGTTAAAACCGACAGATATAATTGGAGTTTTTCTTCTCATAGAAATAGTCGGACAACTTTATTATCTGGAATTTATCGTGCTTTGAAATTACGATTTTCTAAAAACAAAAATCCATTCGAACTATCATTACAACTAGATGAAAAAATAGCAAATTCTGCATCAAAATTAATTCCAATAGAAAGTACTCATTTGGTTATTTGTCAAAATTTATTACCATTTCTATCTAAAAACGGAATGTTAGGCGGAAGAACTTTTGATGTTTTAATGACAAGATTACCTATTGAAACTTTGCACGAAAGATTAGATTATTCTCATTTTATTTATCCTGAAAGTAAGACTTTGAAAGATTTTAGAGCAAGTGTTGAATTAATAAATTTAGAAAATTTAGCACTTAATAAAGCTGATAAAATTATTAGTCCACATACAGATATTCAGAAAATGTTTCAACATAAAATTGTGAAACTTGATTGGGATATTGAACAAAATTTGAATCAAAAAACGGGAAATAAAATTCTTTTTCCTGCTTCTGCAGTTGGTAGAAAAGGAGCGTATGAAATGCGAAAATTAGCAAAAGAACTTAATTTAAAATTGGTAATTCTCGGACGAAATCTCGAAATGGATAATTTTTGGAATGATGTCAAAATTGAAAAATTTAATGGAAATTATGATGAAATTGGCTTAATTATTTATCCAACAATTATCGAAAATCAGCCACGACAACTTATAAAAGCTGTTTCATATGGAATTCCAATTATCACAACAACCGCTTGTGGTTTACAAGAAAGTGAAAATGTAAAAGTTGTAAAATTAAATGATTATAATTCGTTAAAAAAAGAGGTCGAAAATTATCTTTCAATAGGTAAATTTTCGTCAGCACCCCATTCAGACCAAGAACCATCGTAAACTTTTACCTTATCAAAACCTGCAATTGTCGAAGCTAAGGCTAGGATAGAAGCTGTAATTCCTGATCCACACGAAAAAATATTTTCTTTAGATGAATCTGCCAATTTTTCGAAAATAGATTTTAGTTCTTCTTTACTTTTATATTTTGTATCAGCCAAAACATTTTCAAAGAATAAATTCTTAGAAGTTGGAATATGACCGCTTCGTAAACCCTGTCTTGGCTCCGGAGAAGTACCCTTGAAACGCCCTTCTGATCGTGCATCTATAATCGTTTTCGAATCATCATTTATTGCATTTAACATAATTGGTATATCAGCAAACCAATTCGATTGAAAATCAGCAATAAAGTTGCCTTTTACAGTAGGTTGAAAATAAGTAGAAGTGGTATCAAAATTATTTTCTTGCCAAAGAGGTAATCCGCCATCTAAAACATATACTTCTTTGTGTCCCATTGCTTTGAACATCCACCAAACTCTCGGACTCGAATAAACGCCCCAACGATCATAACAAACAATGATAGAATCTTGATTAATACCTAAATTTTGAGCTTCTTTTGTAAAAGTTTCTTCATCAACAAGTGTATGAGGAAATTGCGAAAAATGATCAGAAAATTTTCCTTCCAAATCAAAGAAAAGAGAATTCGGAATTAATTTTAATTCTTGATCTTTTATTGATTGTCCAACTTTATCAATCGTGCAATCTAAAATAATTAAATTATTAAGATGTAAATTATTATGTAATTCTTGTACTGATATAATTGGTGAATTGAAAGTCATTTCTGTTTTATTTATCTATAAAAATAAAAAAACGCTACCAATAAATGATAGCGTTTCATGATATATTTTTTGATCTGAATTTATTAAAAATTAAATCCAACTTTTATCATTGGTCCAAACATATCCATATCATAAACAAAGTTAGAATTATAACTTCCTTTTTCATAATCCATACTTATGATTTGATAGCCGCCCATCGCATAAAATAAATCTGAGAATTTGTAGCCAGCTAATCCTTCTAATTGCCAAGCCAATTTTGATCCAATTCCAAATCCGCCAATTTCACCAGAAACATTATACAAAAACTTTTTGTTTGGTAAATTTCTTGTTCGGGCAACCAGCATAGGATCTACCCAAGTTTTAGAGACGCTACGATCTAAATGCATTGGTTTTAAAGAAATAGGATTGATTAGATTTACATCAAATCCAGATTTGATGCTTACAAGATTCATACTAATACCAGCTTCTAGCCAAGGTGTTATTTTTCTTAGTAAACCGGCTTCAAAAGAAAATTGTTTTGCTGTTAATCTACCATCCAAAACTAAAGGATCTTTTTTAACATTTGCAGCTAAAGATGCATAAATAATATCAGATGTAATCACCCAATCTTTGTTCTCAGCTTCGAAAGTTAACATTCCAGCAAATTTTAAATGGCTAAAAAAATCAGATGGAGATTGACTGACATGAACGTTTGGTAGTCGAGATACACTCGCTTTCCCTTTCATGTGTGGTAACATCATATTGGGCTCGACTTTGAAATTCCAAGAATTATCTGACTGAATTGTATCTTGAGCAAATGTATGAGTACTTGCTGCTAATAAAATTAAAAATGTGCTTTTCTGTAAAAAGTTAAACATAGAGTTTTGTTATATTGATTCTTAAATTGTAGTAGATTTTTTTTTTATTCTTTATATTCCAACAAATGTAAATGGTTTTGTATCACTAAAAAGCTGTGAAGTTTCGCCAGCGTATGCTTCATTTTTACTAACACTCAATCGCTTTGTTTTAGCATTTTTACTAAAATCAATTTTCTTTAAATCAACCCAAAATGTATTTGGTGTTTTTGTAGTTTCAAAGTAATAAACAAGATTTTTATGATCTGAAACTGATCGCCATCTTGTAGACGAAATGTTAGGTTCTGTTTCTGATGAAATACCTAATGGTACTGATACATTTCTGATTACACTAAAAACACTTGCAATAGAAGTTCGAGTATCAGTGGTTTGTGGAATTGCGTTGATATAATATGAAGCTCTTACATAACGATCAGCAGCTCTGTTAGTTCCTGGTAACATAATTGTTCCTGGAATACCTTTCCAATATTGGTTAATTGCTAATTGTTGATCAAATAAAGGTGAGTTTGTCATCACAGTGTAAGAAGGATCATGATGAATAATTAATTTACCATTTACATACTCAAAAATTGCATTGTCACCAACTGCATCGGAAATGGAAAGATGTAGAGTAGTAAATTTTTGAGTTCCTGGAATATAATCTGAAACAATTACAAATTTTTCTTTTCTCAAATCTTCAACAGCTTCTTTTACTGTAGCATAATTATCTAAAACATATTGTGCCCAAGCAGCTATTGTAATACCTGGCTTTGTTCCTTTTGGGTTAAATTGCGGGTACTGACTTTCAACTAACCACAAAACATTCGCAACAAGTCCTTTTTCGTTCATACCATCTGTTGTTGCTATATCCCAAGCACTTGTAATTACACTTCCATATTTAGAAGTCCATTTTTCAGAAGCATTTCCGACATTTCCTGAACGTTCAAGACCTCTTGGAAATGCCCAGATATTAGCATCAATTTCATCTTTCCAATCCATGGAGCGAGCTGTAATAACAGTGTTTTCAGGCCCTTTGTAGACAACTCTTGTACATGCATCAAGTTTTGGGGAAAGAATAAAAAGTAGGTTGGTAGAGAATAATGTCAAAGTAAGTTTACTTAAAAAATTCTTTTTCATTATTATAATATTTGTAATTCAGTATAAAATTAAGGATTAAAATTTTTTAGTGCAATTTTATATTTACTATTATTGTTTAATTTGATATTTATTTAAAACAAAAAACGCTACCAATTTGGCAGCGTTTAGATTATAATTGAAGAGTTATTTTTGATTAATTACTTCTGTTACTGGTTTTCCTATATTTCCATTAGGTTCTTCAATATGTAACATAGCAGCTAAAGTAGGTGCAATATCAGTCATATAAACTGGATTATTATTTTTTCCATGTTTTATTCCCCAGCCCATTAATACAAAAGGAATATGAGCATCATAAGAACCCCAAGTACCGTGAGTTGTACCGCCTGAATTTTGCTTACCACCATACCATTGTGGATCTAAAATATATGTAATAGCACCACTGCGTTTACGATTGAAACCATTGATCATACGTTCTTTAATAATAGCTGGTACAGATGCATTACCAATTTTATCCATGTCTGCTGCAAAAGAAACTCCGTCTACTTTTTGCATAAATTTGACAATTTCTTCTTTGATATCTTCTTCGTCTAGTTTATTTTGCTCGATGGTTTGATAATTTAGATGTACTTGATAATTTGACAATGAACGAACAATATCAGTAGCTTTAAATTCCTCTTGTAATTTAGCGTTCAATGCTTTTTTTACATCACCTGTTGGGAAATATCCTGCATTTCCCTTCTTATCTTGGAAATATTTTGGATTATGCGCTCCACCATGATCTGCAGTTAAGAAAACTAGATATTCGCCTTTACCAACTTTTTGATCTAAGTGATTAAATAATTGTTCCAAATCTTTATCTAAGCGTAAATAAGTGTCTTCAGCTTCAATTGTATTTGGAGAAAATTGATGTCCAACATAATCTGTAGAAGAAAAACTAACCGCTAAGAAATCCGTAATTCCTTTTTCGTTTTGACCTAACTTTTCGTTGTCAATAATTTCGATTGCAATATCTTTTGTTAGCGAATTTCCGAAAGGAGTAGAGCGAATTAATCCTAAACCATTTGCTTTTTTTAACGCTTTCAAATCATAAGGAAATTGCATTTTGTCTAAGCCTTTATAATTTTCGCGGTATGGATTCCCATCTTTTTCACTTTGTACATAAGTTTCAATAGGATAAAGTGTATTCCATTTATCTAAATATTTTTCTGTTAACTTTTTATCATTGAATTTTTGTAACCATTTTGGTAACTCATTCATATAAAATGTACTCGATATCCAATTTCCAGATTCTCCGTCAAACCAAAAAGCAGCATCAGCAAAATGTCCTGCAGGTAAGATTCCTCCACGGTCTTTTAATGAAACTCCAAATACTTTTGAACGAAAATTAGTTGCTAATTTTAATTGATCTGTAACTGTAGAAGTCAACAAGTTTTTCGGCGACATTTTTCCAGCTTTCGTTGTAGTTCCAACACCATTTACTGCATCATCTTGCGTACAATACATTTCTTGTCCTGTTGCTTGAATGATAAAATCGTTCCCCGCAATGCCATGAATAGCAGGTACAGAACCCGTATAAATAGTACTATGACCAATCGCTGTATAAGTAGGAATGTATGGAATATAGGTATTTTCGTTACTAAATCCTTCGTTTAACATACGATTGAAACCTCCTGTAGAATAACGATCTTGATAACGATATAGATAATCCCAACGCATTTGATCGACAACAATACCAACCACCAATTTTGGACGGCTAACCTCTTGTTGTGCATAGATTGACAAACTAGCAAATAAGCCTAAAACACTTAAAAAAGTCTTATTAAATCTCATGTTTAAAATTTTACAACAACAAATGTAACGATAAATTATTGGCACAATTTTAAATAATAATTAAAATAATTAGTAAATTAATCAAAATCATAAAAAACAATAAAATGAGTGCAACACCAGTAGAAATAATTGAAATCTTTGATGTTTCAATCGATAAAGTTTGGAATGCTTTGACAACCAAGAAAGCGTTTGATAAATGGTATTTTGATATAGAAAATTTTGAACCAAAGGTTGATTTTGAGTTTAAATTTTATGGAGGATCATATTTGCATCAATGTAAAATAGTAGAAGTAGAGCCTAATCACAAATTAGTTTATACATGGAAATATCCCCTTTATGAAGGTGATTCTGTGGTTACGTTTATTTTGGAAGAATTAACAGATGAAATTGTTCCGCAAACAAAATTAACGTTGACACATGATGGAATTGAAACATTTCCGCCAGAGGATCATAATTTCTCAAGAGACAGTTTTGAAGCTGGTTGGACAGAAATTATCCGAATTAGTTTGAAAAATTATCTGGAAGGAAATTCTGAAGAAGATTCTAAAGTTGAATAAATAAAAAAGAGACTTCGTCAAGTCTCTTTTATTTTTTCGGTAACAGTTTATTATTTTTTGAATAATACTGTGATTCCTTCTTGATTTGGTAAAATCGGACGAGGATCTTCTGCTGTTACTATTCCAGCTTTTTCTTTTCTTAAATTCGCAACCCAAAATGGAATCCAAGAGATAGCCATCGTTGAAAAAAAGATGATACCCCAGAATCCGCATAAAGCGATTGTTAAGAATAATAAGAAACCTAAAAATTGAATCATGATTTTATTTTTATGTGATACAAACTTAGTAAATAAAATTTATAGAAATACTAACATTAATCACTTTTCTTTCATGAAACGATTTCTTAAATTTGTAGGAATTACTTATAATAAATAATAAAAATATACCAAAAATGGAATACAGAATTGAGAAAGACACCATGGGGGAAGTAAAAGTTCCTGCTGATAAATATTGGGGTGCTCAAACAGAACGTTCTCGTAACAACTTTAAAATTGGCCCTGCGGCTTCTATGCCTCATGAAATTGTAGAAGGTTTTGCTTATCTTAAGAAAGCTGCTGCTTATGCAAATGCTGAATTAGGTGTTTTACCAGTAGAAAAACGTGACGCAATTGCTGCCGTTTGTGATGAAATCTTAGCAGGTAAGTTAGACGATCAGTTTCCATTAGTAATTTGGCAAACAGGTTCGGGAACACAATCTAACATGAATGTTAATGAGGTTGTTGCAAATCGTGCTCAAGTTTTAGCTGGAGGAAAAATCGGAGAAGGAGAGCCAGTTCTTAAAGCAAACGATGATGTAAACAAATCTCAATCTTCAAATGATACTTTTCCAACAGGTATGCACATTGCTGCGTATAAAGCTGTTGTAGAAGTAACTATTCCAGGTGTAGAGCAATTACGTGATACTTTAGCTAAAAAAGCAGAAGAGTTTAAATCTGTTGTTAAAATTGGTCGTACACACTTAATGGATGCAACGCCATTAACATTAGGTCAAGAGATTTCTGGATATGTAGCTCAATTAAACCACGGTTTAAAAGCATTAAGAAATACATTAGAGCATCTATCTGAAGTTGCTTTAGGTGGAACAGCCGTAGGTACAGGTCTTAACACGCCAGAAGGATACGATGTAGTTGTTGCTAAATATATTGCTGAGTTTACAGGTCATCCATTTGTAACAGCAGAAAATAAATTCGAAGCTTTAGCTGCTCACGATGCAATCGTAGAAACTCATGGAGCTTTGAAACAATTAGCTGTTTCTTTAAACAAAATTGCGAATGACGTTCGTATGTTAGCTTCTGGACCTCGTTCTGGTATTGGAGAAATTATCATTCCAGAAAATGAACCAGGATCTTCTATCATGCCAGGTAAAGTGAATCCTACTCAATGTGAGGCATTAACAATGGTTGCTGCTCAAGTTATGGGTAACGATGTTGCCATTACAATTGGAGGAACTCAAGGTCATTATGAATTGAATGTTTTCAAACCAGTTATGGCTGCTAACTTCTTACAGTCAGCACGTTTATTAGGAGATGCTTGTGTGTCTTTTGATGAGCATTGTGCACAAGGTATTGAGCCAAATTACTCTCGTATCAAAGAATTAGTAGACAACTCATTGATGTTAGTTACAGCTCTTAACACGAAAATTGGTTACTACAAAGCTGCAGAAATTGCTCAAACAGCTCACAAAAATAACTCAACGTTAAAAGAAACTGCAATTGCATTAGGATATGTAACTGCTGAAGAATTTGACGAATGGGTGAAGCCAGAAGATATGGTAGGTTCTTTAAAATAAAAAGTTCAAATTATTATAGTAAAAGAGGTTGCAATTGTAACCTCTTTTTTTGTACTTATTGTTAAATTTATAAAATAATAAGAAAAAATTCCTTTTGTAAGTGGAAAAATTGTAACTTTAGTAAAAGTTTAAAATTATGGCAACAGTAAAACTAAAAAGCTATAAACAAATTATAGATGAAATACCAGAAGTAAGAGATTTTACGAATGTGTATTTTTATGTTAATCGATATAATATTGATCAAAAATACATTCAATATCTTGATGAATTATCAACATTAAAAGATGAAATAATCTCAAGTTGGCTTAATATCACTACACGTACCTATAGAAATTACAAAACCAAAGATGTCTCTTTAAAAGATAATACAAAAGAGCACATTGTTTTATTGATTTCTTTATACAAGCATGGTTTAGAGGTTTTTAATACGAAAGATGATTTCGAGAAATGGTTAACTACGACAAATCTTTTATTGGACAATAAAGCTCCAGCAGATTTTTTGGACACTGTATCTGGTCTAAAATTTATTGACAATCGTTTAACAGCGATAGAGTACGGAGAAAACGTATAGATATGTTTGTTTATAATATTAGAAAGGCTAAATATACAGATTCTTTACGTGCTTCTGGTGTAGCGAATAGATGGAATAAGAATGATGAATTTGTTATCTATACTGGAGGTTCAAGAGCCTTATCAACTTTAGAATTGGTGGTTCATAGAAGTTCTATCAGTATTGATAATTCATACAAATTATTGGTTATTGAATTAAATTGTAAAGAATCGGATATATTAGAAATTAATGAAAGTCTTTTGCCTAAAAATTGGCAATCTGTAGAAGCCTATACTAAATTACAGGAAATTGGCTCGGATTGGTATCAAAATTTTGAATATTTAGTGATGAAAGTACCTTCTGCAATTATTCCGAAAGAGTATAATTATCTGCTTAATACAAGACATCCGGATTTTAAGAAAAAAATAAAAATCAAGGAATTAGAAAACTACGAATGGGATAATCGATTATTGTAATCAATTTTCTTCATTGTGTAGTTTTTCTATTCTAATACGAATAAATACAATTGCTTGTAATATTTCTTCGTATGCAGCACGTTTCAGAATACTACTTATGGTGCTTTGACTTTTTAGATGCAGTAATTTAGCAAGTTCTTTTTGATTAAGTTGTTGATTACTAAAAGCAATTTTATAATATTCTGCCATTTTATCTGTCCAATGATTTGTGATAAACATAACTAAATCTACAACCGTTTTTACTTGTTGATTTATCTTTTCGTTACTTGTTCTAATTGCAAAACTACTTTTCTTTAATTCGTTAAATTGCGATGTACAATTTTTCAGAGCTTCACCTGTATAATCCAGAATTTGATCATTTGTAACATCAAGCTCACCAATTCCTATCGCTATCTTTACATTTAACCCTTTTGTAGATAGAAGAGTTGATTTAATTAAAAGACCAAATTCAAATGCTTGAATTGCATCAATAATTAAAAGAAACTGATTTTGATGACTAAATGTCCAATCTTTATTCTCTTTACCAATTGTTTTAAACAAATTGGTAAGATTTTTTAACCAGATTTCAGAATCAGTTTCTTCAGTGTTTAAAATAATTCCTTTAATTACAGCTTTCATAAATAGAAGTATCTTAAACTAAATTACTCAAAATATCGATGATATCGTCGAATAATATTTAAAAGAATGTAAATTATATTTTTTTATACTTTAATAACAAACTATTTGTCACCACACTTACGCTGCTTAGCGCCATTGCAGCACCTGCAACCATAGGATCTAACAAAAATCCGTTGATTGGATAAAGCACTCCGGCTGCAATCGGAATACCAATAATGTTGTAAATAAATGCCCAGAATAAATTTTGATGAATCGTTTTTACCGTTTGTGTAGAAAGATTTATTGCATGATCAATTTTTGTTAAATCTCCTCCAATCAAAGTTATCTCTGCAACATCTATTGCGATATCAGAACCATCTCCCATCGCGATAGAAACATCAGCTTGTGCCAAAGCTGCACTATCATTTATACCATCACCAACCATTGCAACGGTTTTACCTTTTTGTTGTAAATCTTTAATAATATTCATTTTATCATTTGGTAAAGCATTTGCTACAACTTGATCAATTCCGACTTGTTTTGCAATTGCGTTTGCAGAAAATTCGTTATCTCCAGTAACCATCCAAACCTCAATTCCTTTTTCGTGAAATGCTTTAATGGCTTCTACAGAAGTTGCTTTAATACCATCCGAAATTCCGATTAAACCTAAAACTTTTTCTTCATCTCCAAAGAATGAAATTGTATAATTTTTGTTAGAAAAATCTTGAATCGTTTGTTTTACATCATCATCCGTTTGAATATTTAATTCGTTGATCCAATTTGTTTTACCAACGTAATATGTTTTATCTAAAATAGTAGCTTTCAATCCTTTTCCTGAAACATCTTCCACTTTTAGATCAGATAAAATATCTTGTTTACCAATATGTTCAGTAATTGCTTTTGCTAAAGGATGTTGCGAATTATTCTCGATTGTATAAAGTACATTTTTAGCAGAATCATCAAACCAAATTAATTCTTGTACTTTTGGTTTTCCTTCTGTAATTGTACCTGTTTTATCTAAAATAATTGTATCAATTTTTTTGGCTAATTCTAAACTTTCAGCATTCTTGATTAAGATTCCTTGTTCAGCTCCTTTACCCATTCCGACCATAATTGCGGTTGGTGTTGCTAAACCTAAAGCACAAGGACAAGCAATAACCAAAACTGTGATTAAAGATAAAAGTGCCATTGTAAAAGCGTTTTCTTGCCCAAGAATTAACCAAGTGATAAAAGTAATAAGCGCGATAATGATAACTATTGGAACAAAAATACCAGCAATTTTATCTACTAATTTCTGAACTGGAGCTTTACTTCCTTGTGCATTTTTTACAGATTGTATAATTTGAGCTAACAATGTTTCGTTTCCGACTTTGATCGCTTTATATTGGATTGGAGAATTCTGATTTAATGTACCAGAAAATACTTTAGCATCAATTCCTTTTTCTACAGGAATAGGTTCTCCTGTAAGTGTACTTTCGTCAATAAATGAATTACCATTCACGATAATTCCGTCTACGGCGATTTTATCTCCTGGTTTAGCCAAGATTAAATCATTTAACTGAACGTCTTCAATTTTTGTCTCAATTTGATTTCCATCTTTCAAAACGATGACTGAATTTGGTTGTAAACCAATTAATTTTTTAATTGCTTCCGAAGTATTTCCTTTAGCGCGTTCTTCCATTAATTTACCAATTAAGATAAAAACAATGATCAAACCTGCGGCTTCAAAATAAGGGTGAGCGTGTAAACCTTTACTGTGCCAATATTCGGGAAATAATGTATTAAAAACACTGAAAATATAAGCAACTCCAGTACTTAGCGCTACTAAAGTATCCATATTAGCCGATTTATTTTTCAATTGTTTCCAAGCGCCAACAAAAAATTGTTGACCAAAAATAAACAGAATAGGAGTAGACAACGCCCACATAATATAGTTTGCATAAGGCATTTCCATGAAAAACATTCCGATGATAAATAATGGCACACCTAAAATCAAAGAGTAAATGACTTTATTTTTTAAAGATTTATATTTTTCTTCTTGTAAATGCTCTAATTCTTCGGCTTGATTTTTTGTTTCATCAATAACCAAATCATAACCAACATCAACCAACGCTTTTTTAAGATTTTCTGGAGAAGTTAATTGAGGAATATATTCAATTTTTCCCATTCCATTTCCGTAATTCACTTCAGCATTTACAACACCAATTTGTCGATTAAGATTGGCTTGAGAACTACTTGCACACGAGGCACACGTCATATTAAGAACAGGATATGATTTTTCTACAGAATCAATTTTATAGTTATTTTGTTTTAATGCTTCAAAAATTTTAGGTGAAACCTTCCATAATTTTTTTGCAAAAACTGAAATAGTTTTAGTATTTAAATCAATCGTAAAATCATCAATATTTTCAATATTAGAAAATAAACTTTTGATACTATCTACGTCTTTTTGTGAATTTAGATTTATTATAGGGATGTTAAGTGCTTGTGTATTCATATTTGTAATTTTATAAAGCAAAGTTGAGGAAATCTGAACTGTTTTGCCTTACATAATTTTGGATTTAAGTTATATGATTTTACTTTAATACAAAGTTACTTAAAACTAATTATCTTGTTGATAATAAACAAAAAACGATTCAAAAATATGAATCGTTTTAGTATATAAATTTAATATTTATTTTGGTAACTGCGGCGGACGCATTTTGTATTGATTTTGTTTTAAACTCATTAAAAAAGATTCAAGAGCATCCATTTCTGAAGAAGTTAAATTCAATTTCTGAACTAAATCTGATGTTTTCGGAAACAATGAATCATTTTTCTGTTTTTCATTTGGTTGAAAATGAAACATTCCAGCATTGTACATATTGATTACGCCACGAATTGTAGGAAAAAGTCCGTTGTGCATATAAGGTGCATTTTGAGGAACTTCTCGTAATGAAGGCGTTTTAAATTCACCCACATTTTTAGCTAATTTAGTTGTATTGTATAAACCTAAATCTTCGTATTCTCGCCCATAATAAGTCAAACCAATATTATGAAATTTATTGTCCGAAAAGTAAGCTGTATTGTGACAATTGATGCAACGCGCTTTGGTACGGAAAAGATGTAAACCTTCAATTTCTTGATCAGTTAATTCATCTGATTTTCCTGCAATAAATTTATCAAAACGATTTTTTGGACCTAAAATAGTACGTTCAAAAGTTGCGATTGCTTTAGTTATACGATCATTTGTTACTTTATCATCACCAAAAGCTTCTTTAAAAAGCTCTTTATAACCAACAATTCCTGCGATTCTTTTTGTTGCAAAATCGATGTGATGATTCATTTCTTTTTTATCACGAAACGGGAACTCTGCTTGTTCTTCTAATGTTTTTGCACGTCCATCCCAAAACATCACTTTTGAGTAAGCAACATTAAGCAAACTTGGCGAATTACGAGAACCTAATTGACGATCTTCGCCATAGGGAACACGACGACCATCTCCCCAATTTAACTCAGGATCGTGACAATTTGCACAAGAAATTTGATTAGAATTTGATAAACGAGGATCAAAAAATAGTGCTTTTCCTAATTCTGCTTTCTCTTTTGTATATGGATTATCTTTAGGAAAAGGAACTTCTCCTAACGAACCTATATCTTCAAAACCATCATTCAAAACACTTGCATCAACGGTTGGAGTTGGCCATTTTGACTGATCTCCACTGCTATACAATGCACGTAAATCAGTAATTGTATATCCTTTGTCGATAATTGTATTAGACTTGAATGCATAAAATAGAGTAGTAGCGCCTATGGCTAATAAAGGAAGCGTTTTTTTCATAACCTTCTTAGTAATTTAATTGAATTCCGAAATTAGCTAAATACGTATTATCTGTATTGATTATCGCAAAATTGCTTTTATTGGTTGCAAATATACCTTTTAGCTGTGTATAAATTTCGATTGTTTTGTTCTTTTTAAATGGTAAAATGTAACGAATTGTTGTGCTTGCATCTAAATGATTAGTTGTATTATACGCATAATCATAAGCCGCAACATTATTGTAGAAAGTGTCTTCGTTGATTCCAGTCATTTTTCTATAATCAAAATAAGAATCTAATAAAGCATAATAATTAAAAGCTAAACCAACATTTACTTTCGAATTATTGTTCAATATCAAATCTTTATTTCCATAAATACCAACATCCAACGATTTAATTTTCATGGTATAAATTGCTAAAGCATCGTAATACTTGTTCTGATTATAGGATGTTTTGAATCCAAGAAAATAATTCATTTTTGTAAGATCACGATTAGCTAAATTAACATCAAAATTTAGATTTTGTAAACGATTTTGATAATTCATTCCACCGATAGAAACATCGTAATTTTCACCATCTTTTCTCGAAAAATCTAAACGTGCATTGATTGTATTGTTATCAAATTTTGTCATGTAATTTGCATAAGCAAAATGCTCATTGATATCCCAAACGTAGATAAAGAACTTATCTTCTTTCGTTTTGCTATCATACATTCGTTGTTGATTTTCTTGGTAATTGTAACCTAAAATCAACCTTGTGTTATCTGAACTAAATTGATATCCACCACCGATTTTAGAAATGATATTTCGTGTAAAATATTCGTAAATTGTTTTTTCGTTATCTATTTTATTTCTCAATGGGTTATTAATTTCGCGACCATAACCTGCCATGTAACGCAAATAGGTACTCGAATTTTCTTCTACATCTTGATTTCTACCTTTATACTTTAGACTATAATCTTTATCTTTTCGACCATATGCACCCAAAACAAAAATCTGATGTCCATCAAAAATTTGATAGCCAACTTGAATTTCTCCAACCAATTGATTGTTTTTAATCTCTGGACGAGGATCTAATTTACGTGCCATTTTATTGACATTCAATTCAGCTTTAGCAGCTAAAGTTAAATTTCCAAAGTTTTTTGAAACTCCACCACGAATCAAATATTGTTGATTATCCCAATTTGCTGCGCGCGGAACGTAGAAATATTGCGGAGAAAGCACTTGTTGCTCATCAGTACGTTCGTCAGAAAGATTCCATGATAGATTTTTTTCATTGAATTTCTGCAAATCTATCATTCCGAAAATTCTAAAACCATTTTCAGTTGTGTACAAACCTTCGCTCAAAAAACCATAACGATTTGTTTCTTCGGCTGTTTGTTTACGCGCAAATTGATTGTTTTTATGACTGAAATAAATCCCAGTATGTGTATAATCTTTAATCGGTAAAGAATGTGTTGCAACAGGTAATTGCCAATTCAAATCTTTTATAACTTGTTCTGCTTCGTTAGAAGTTACTTTTATCGAATCATTTTCTTGTGCAAATGATGTACTTCCGAAAAGTAAACACGCAAAAGAAATAATTTTCAATAATTTGTTATCGTATGTTGTTAAATCAATTGATTTCATGTTTTTTAATTTCTATTGCGCAAAAATCTTTGGTTCAGCTTTGATGTTTACAAAATCGTTTGTCGAATTGTTTGTGTCCTTCAAAATTATACGACCATTAATTGTTTTTTGAGTTATACGAATAATAGATGTTGATGTATAAGAACCAGCTGTTAAATAGGCGTAACCAGCATCTTGTTTGTTCTGTAATTTTTTCGGAACCAATTTAGTTCCCATATCTTGCGTTGTTTCTACAGCATCTAAAATAAAATCATTCGGCAATTGTAAATATTGATATGTTGTTTTATTTGATGGATTTTTCACCTTACCAAAACCATTTATATCATTTTCATCAGCTCTAAAAAGAATATAAGCTTGACGACCTAAATTGTCTAACAATAAATCTTTATTTCCATTTGCCCACCATACAATATCTAAATCGGGAACAGCAGGATTTTGAATATCATACGAATATTGAGAACCTAAATAACTCGTCATATTTACCTCAAAATCGACATTTGATAAGTCGACCGTTAACTCTGGTTTCAGAATTTCGATGACTTTACCATTTGCATCTGTATAATTTCCTTTATGATTTATCGCCGTTTGCGCAATTGTTATACTTTGCCCTGGTTGAACTGGATAAGTTGTTCCATTTCCAGGAATACGAACCGCATTCGCAACATACACATAACCTGTATTCGCTTCAGCACCTTTTGTGTTTCCTTCACCTTTGGACCAATCTAATTGCCCATTTGCTTGAGAATATGATTGAGATTCGACTGTATTTGCACCAAATAATTGCCCAAAAATTAAACCATCTGCATAAATTACTTCATTCGAATTGTTGTAAATCTCGATAAATTGATCTCTAAACAAAGCACCTTCTTTGATATCAGAACCTCCGTAATAGATTTGTTTCAAGATTAATCCTCCAATAGTTTTAGCAGAGTTTAGCTCGATAGCAATTGAAATATTTGAAGAATTTACACTCACATTTTGCGCAGATCCATTAAACTCAATATTATCTTCCGTTCCTGCATCATATCCAAATAAAGTTTCAAACTCAGCTGGAGTCAATGAAAAACTAACATTCGCTGAATATGTTCCTGGTAATAATTGAGGAAAAATCGCTTCACCATTACTGTTCGTAACCTCTTCATACGTCATTCCTGTTTGCGTATTTTTAAGAATTGTTTTCGCATTTACAGGTAATTTTGAAGCATCAAAATCACTATCAAAAGTAACTTTTGTTGTAAATGTAACGGGTTGAACCGCTGAATTTCCAAAATCATCATCAGAACAAGAATTGAATAATAAACTTGCTAAAATAGGAGTGAGAAGTATATATTTTTTTAACATAATAATCTTTTTTAAAATTGTTTAGAATTAGAAAGTATATTCAATTTTACCTCCCAATGAAAATTTTGCGATTTTTGAAACAATTCTTTCACCAGAATCGTTGATATAAGTAGGTTTTAAGCCTAAAACATTTGTTGTGTAAACGGATACTTTAAATCCATTCAAGAAATCTTTCGAAATACGTAAATGGAAATTATGCAATGAATTTTGTAATTCTGCTAATGTTTTTTGTGGCGCTTTAATCAAATGTCCGTACAATTCTGTATTTCCTTGATTTTCGACAGGAATTGCATGATAAACAGAATTTTCATCCAAATATCCGATTGGATTTCTATTGTTGTATTTATCGTGGTTTTGAATAAAAATATGTTCTGTACGAAGAGATAAAATCAATCCAACTTTTTTCAAATGATAATTAAAATTTGTTCCAAACATTAAAGCTTCATCATTCGATTTTGGATTATAATAGACAGCATATTTCTCTTTTGCTAAAACATTTGTAGAAGCCGAATATTCATAAACTGACGTATAATTTGTAGTTTTTGTGTACGAACCGTTCACCGAAATATCTAAATTTAGAGGTTTGATTCGGTTAAAATTCATAAACATTTCGATTCCTTTATCCGTAGATTCTAAATTATTTTCTAATGTTGAATATTTAACTTGATACGCTTCTTTTCCTATTACAGAGTAGGTTGGAGTGGAAGTAGATGTATCAACAGAAATCTTAGAACCTGCTAAAGTTGTGATATGAGAAAATGAAGATATTCCATCTTTTAATTGATTATAATATCCAGTTACGTTTAGCGAACCGAAAGGTAAATTAACATCAAAACCAATTTCTGAATTGTAAGATTTACTTGGCTTTAAATTCAAATTATTTCCTTCCAAAAGAAAGGTTTCAATCCAACCATATTGTTTATTGTTGACATAATAAATTCCGTCACCTAACAAACGATCGTAAATTCGTTCTCCTGTAAATAGTTGATTTAATGAAGGTGCTTTAGACGAAATTCCGTAACCACCACGAATTCTAAACACTTTATTGAACGCATAAGATGTATTTGCACGAGGCTGAAATGAATTGTAACCATATTGATTGTCGTATCTAAAACCTAAATCTAATTTGAAAACATTATCATTTTCGCCATATTTTACAATACGATCTTCTGCATAAGCAGACACTTGCCATTGTGTTTTAGTATTCTTAAAATTATAATCACGGTAACCTAAACCACCTTTAGCACCGCTTAACGTATAGAAATTAGGTGTAGAATCTTCGTCTGTATAAGTTCCACGACCTTTGTTTGAGCTTGAACGAGAAGATAAACCAACAGAAAAAGTATGGTTCCATTTATTTTTAGATTCGTAATTTTTAACACCCTCAACATTCAAGAAAGTAGACATCGGAATACCTTCTACATTTTTGACTAATGTATATTGATTTGGTAAAAATAAAGCTTCCGAAATTCCGTTAACAGTAGAAGTTGTAACCGCTGCCGAAGCAAGATTTACCCAACGTTCTTCTTTCGAATTTTGTTTTTCGTAGTTGATATTTGCATCAACATTTAAAGCATCAATCCACTCTTTTTTTAAGTTCCATTTCAGATTATTTGATAATCGAACAGAGAACTTATCGTTTTTTATTTTTGGATCCGAAATATCATCTGGATCATATTTTATTTTATCGGTATTGATTGCAAAACTTCCTTCTAACGTATTGACAAGCGTATTAATTTTGTTAGATGATTTCCACGCTGCATTTGTCGTAATACGATTATAGGATTTCAGATTATCGCGAACATCAGCGTTTGAATCCAGATAATTTCCCGATAAACTCAGAAAATTTTGATCATTAAGTTTAAAACCTTTTGATAGATTATATTCTGTTGTCGCGTCTAACATCGAAACAGAAGCTCGTAGGGGAGTTGCGCCAACTTTAGATTTAATTAAAATTAATCCCGAAGTTAAATCACCGTATTTTGCAGGTGCAATACCTTGTATAATATTGACTTCATCGATATTTGCAGTTGTAATCTGACGTAAATCGACACCATAACTCGGATTGTTAAAGTCATTGAAGCCGCCACCATCTAAAGAGGTAAAGGCTTGCATATTCTCGTTGTTAGAGATAGGTATATCATTGACAACAATAGAAGTTCCGAAAGCTTTGTTCTGGAAATAATCTTTGCGATCATTCTTTGTATTACTTGATAAACTTCCTGATAATCCTAGATTAGTTGATGAAATAGCCGTTCTGAAAACGATATTTTTAAACTCGTTGTTATTAAAATCCAAAGTAACTTGCCCAGGCAATTGCTGTAAAACTTCGTTTAAGGAAAATGCTTGTACATTTTCTATTGCATCTTTACCAAGTGTAATTTCAGAATATTCTTTTTTCTTTTTCGGAAAGATATTTACTTGCTCTAATCTCAAAGTCTGGTTATACAATACAACTGAGATATTAGATTCATCAAGTTCGATTGTTATATCTTGTGTAGCTTTTCCTTTCTGAGAAAAGGATAAATTATTTGACTCATTAGATAATTCTATCGTAAAAAAGCCATCTGCATTTGTTTCTGTCCAACGTTTGGTTTGTGTATCTTGAATTTGAACATTAGATAATTTATGTCCATTTTCATCTAAAACATTTCCTGTAATAATTCGTTGAGCGTTAACAAAACTGAAAGTACCTAATAAAGAGAGCGCAAGTAATCCTTTTTTCATGAATAAGAAATTGGACTACAAATTTATTTTAAATTAATCTAAATAGCAATAGAATAAAAATCATATTTTAATAAAAGGTTAAGTTTTAATTAGAATACGCTTCATCTATAATGAATAATATTATGTTAAGTAGAAAGGATAATTTTTAGTGTTCTATTTACAAAGCAGCAAAATCAAACCCTAATTGAAAGAAAAAACTAAATATTATTACAGTCAATAAAATTGCCCATATAATAAGGTGAAATTCTTTGAATAGACTATTTTTCATAATTTTAGAATTAAATTTAAATATACTTTATAAAAACTAAACTATTAAAATGTCCTACAAAAAAGAAATTAATTCTGTTTAGTCAAAATAAGTTGAGGACCATCAACATAGGTTTGGTCTAAAATTAGAGTAGACTGAGAATAAGTAGAATTCCATTTTAACTGCTCAATTTCGACATAATCTGTTTTAAATTCATATTTATAGTTTCCGTTAGAATAGCTTAGACTTTCTGAATCGACACCTGTAACAATTAAATTATTATTTTGTTTAAACTCGTATTTGATATTTTTGGAACTATAATCAACTGTTTCCAATTTTATTTCACCAGTTTTGGTTGTAACATAAATTTTAGCTTGCGACAATTTCCAATTACCAACGATCGGAGATTTATTTGTAGAATCGTCATCATTACAACTAATAATTAGAAAAGAAATAATTATATAGTAAATTATTTTATTCATATCAACTTGATTTTAAATTACTATCTAAGTTACTTATATTTTCTTTATTGTAGGTTATATTTATGTTATTTCAATTAAATAGAGGTTTCAAAATATTCAATTTAACATAATAAAGATTATTAATAGTATTATTTCAATAGAAATAATACTATTATAATATATATTATGTTAAATAAGTTTATAAAAACCATTATTCTACTATTGATTCGGGAAATAATGGTTTTCTAAACGAAACAATATTATGAATGGCCTTTGAAGGTTTTTTACTTGGGATATACTTTAGTACAATATAATCTGCAAACATCAATAAGGACGAATATTGCATATCATCATAAATTATATCATAATTATTATTTATAAATTTTTTATTCAAAACAATAATATGTCCATTGATTCCATTTTTTGTTGTATCTGTTACAAAAATATTTTTTGATAACTTATTTTGTATTGTATTATACAAATCAATGTCCTTTGGTTCTAATTTAAATTTATAAGATCCACCATACTCAGTTTCAGTATATCTCTGAAATTGGGTTACTTCTATATTAATTTTAACATTATTATGATTATCTATCTCTAATTCATAAGGTGCTTTAAAACAATCTTCACTCACGCAATAATAATGATAAACAGCACTTATAACTAAATCGTTTAATTTCATCTGATTTTTATTCTTAATCAAATCATAAGATTTTAAATTATTTTTGATGTAATACGTTTTTTTCTCTTTATTTACCAAATCTCCTGCGGCTAAAGAATCTACAACGATATTATATTCACTAATTTTATTCTCTTTTATCTTGCTGTTACTAGTAAAACCAATTGAATAAGTATATGTTCCATCATTTAAGCTCCAAGATAAGCCATCACCTTTTGTAGTATTGTAATACACATTTATCTCTTCCTTTTCTTTATTACAATTAGTGAAAAGACCTAAAATAGCTATATATAATATGTATTTACTTTTTCTACTTAACATAATGTAAAAATTTAAGACTAAAAAAACCTCCAATACGTTGGAGGTTTTAATATACTATAAATTATTGTAATAATTACATTTTTGGCATTCCTGGGAATCCACCTGCTGGCATATTTTTAGACATTGTTTCCATCATCTTTTTACCGTTAGCAGAATTCATAAATTTCATCATTTTACCCATTTCAGAGAATTGTTTCAATAACTGATTCACTTCTTGTAATGTTGTTCCAGAACCAGCTGCAATTCTTTTCTTACGAGAATTATCGATAATATTTGGATTTTGACGTTCTTTTTTCGTCATCGAATGTATAATTGCTTCAACACCTTTGAAAGCGTTATCGTCAATTTCAACATCTTTCATTGCTTTTCCAGCACCAGGTATCATTCCAACTAAATCTTTCATGTTACCCATTTTCTTGATTTGTTGAATTTGTTTCAAGAAATCATCAAAATCGAAACTATTTTTGGCAATTTTTTTCTGTAAACGTTTCGCTTCTTCTTCGTCAAATTGTTCTTGAGCGCGCTCTACTAAAGACACAACGTCACCCATTCCCAAAATACGATCGGCCATACGTTCTGGATAGAAAACGTCTAACGCTTCCATTTTTTCTCCAGTCGAAATAAATTTAATTGGTTTATCTACAACCGTTTTGATAGTTAAAGCTGCACCACCACGAGTATCACCATCTAATTTTGTTAAAACAACACCATTATAATCTAATACATCGTTAAAAGCTTTTGCTGTATTCACCGCATCTTGACCTGTCATAGAATCTACAACAAATAACGTTTCGGTAGGATTTACAGTTTGATGTACACGACGAATCTCGTCCATCATTTGTGTGTCAATTGCTAAACGACCAGCTGTATCGACAATAATAACATTATTTCCGTTTTGTTTTGCTTGTGCAATTGCAGCTTGCGCAATTTCTACAGGATTTTTATTTTCTAAATCAGCATAAACATCAACACCAATTTGCTCTCCTAAAACTTGTAACTGATTGATGGCAGCCGGACGATAAACGTCACCAGCAACTAATAATACTTTTTTGTTCTTTTTAGTTTTAAGATAGTTAGCTAATTTTCCAGAAAAAGTTGTCTTACCAGATCCTTGTAAACCAGCAATTAAAATAATTGTTGGATTGGCATCGATTTTTAATTCGGTAACCTCACCTCCCATTAATTTTGCTAATTCGTCATGAACAATTTTTACCATTAATTGTCCTGGATTCAATGATGTAATTACATTTTCACCCATTGCTTTATCTTTTACAGTATTTGTAAAATCTTTTGCAACTTTATAACTAACATCGGCATCAACTAAGGCTCTACGAACCTCTTTTACTGTTTCTGCAACGTTAATTTCTGTAATTTGTCCTTTTCCTTTTAAGGTATGTAATGCTTTATCTAATTTATCCTGAAGATTTTGAAACATTTTGAGTCAATTTTAGGTCACAAATATAAAAAATTTATATCGATTAAAATAAAATTACACAACAGACCTTATATTTAAGCAAATTATAGTATAATTGCAGCATTAATTATTGGTTGGATGAAAAAAGGTTTAGTACTATTTTTATTCTTTGTTACTGGGGTGGTTTTCAGTCAAACAAAGAACGAAAAAACACATTATTTTTTTTCCATAGCTTATGGACAAAATAATGAAGTTTATGTAACAGATGTTTATGAAATAAACATTGATAACAAAGATATCTACAGCAAATTGGCTGAACGATATGTAAAGTTTCAAGATTATTTAGTGAAACAAGGAAAAGTTTCTTCTAAGAAAGATATTCAGACTGGATACGAGAAGAATTATTACAACAAAGAACAAGCTTTAACAGAGCAACAACATTTGTTGTCAACATTAGAAAAGCAACAATTTATTCCTAAAGTTGTTGATTATCAAATAAAGTAAAACAGATAAGCCACTCAAAATGAGTGGCTTTTTTAATTTATAAATAGTCTGCTTATTGATCGTTTAATAATCTTGCAGCTTCTTTTGCAAAATAAGTTGAAATAAGGTCTGCTCCCGCTCTTTTAAAACAAGTTAAAGATTCTAAAATAACTTTATCATTATCTAACCATCCTTTTTCTACAGCAGCTTTTATCATTGCATATTCTCCCGAAACTTGATAAACTGAAACCGGAACTTGTAAATTATCTTTCACTAATTTCACAATATCCAAATAAGCCATACCTGGCTTTACCATCAAAATATCAGCACCTTCTTCTACATCAGCAATTGCTTCGCGCAACGCTTCTTGCGAATTATGGTAATCCATTTGATAGGTTTTTTTATCTTTCGGAATATCTTGTGTGTCTACTGGCGCAGAATCTAAAGCTGTGCGGAAAGGTCCATAAAAAGATGAAGCATATTTTGCTGCATACGTCATGATTCCTACATTATGAAAACCATTTTCCTCTAACGCAGCACGCATCGCTCCTATTCGACCATCCATCATATCAGAAGGTGCAACAAAATCGGCACCAGCTTCTGCGTGAGATAACGTCATTTTAACTAAAGCTTCTACTGTTTCGTCATTTACAACTTCTCCATTCTTGATAATACCATCATGACCATAGATAGAAAACGGATCTAATGCAACGTCAGGCATCACAATCATTTCTGGAACAGCATCTTTAATTGCTTTGATTGTATTTTGCATCAATCCATTCGGATTCCATGCCTCTTTACCTGTGTTATCTTTTAAGTTATCACTAACTTTACAATATATGTTAACTGATTTTATACCTAAATCCCAGATTTCTTTTACTTCTTTTACTGTATTATCTATGGATTGACGGTAAATACCTGGCATTGCAGCAATTTCTTCCTTCACGCTTTCTCCTTCAGCCACAAAAATTGGTAAAATAAAATCGTTTGGTGACAAATGATTTTCGCGAATCATACTACGAATTGATTCATTTTTGCGTAGTCGTCTATGTCTGTTATATAAAAACATTTGATTAAAATTTTAGGCAAATTTACTCGATTTCATTTGAATAAGGCTAATGAATAATATCAATTATATTTATTAATTTTAAAGATATATTGATGATATAAATATTATACTGAAATAATTATCTTTCATACTAATAATATCTCATTTATTTATCAAAAGATTACAACTGGAATAAAATTATACAACAATATTCTGCTATATTTTATAATCAATTTGATTGTTAAACTTGCGCAAACGTAGCTAAACAAATATCTTTGCAGCATGCGAATAGATATTATCACTGTTTTACCCGAATTATTAGTTAGTCCATTCTCTGCCTCGATTATGAAACGTGCGCAAGACAAAGGTTTAGCTGAAATTCATGTTCACGATTTGAGAGATTTTGGAAAAGGACGTTATCGTCATGTAGATGATTATCCGTATGGAGGAACTTCTGGAATGGTGATTATGTGCGAGCCCTTGGACAAAATGATTTCGAAATTGAAAGATGAACGCACATATGATGAAATTATTTATTTGACGCCAGATGGTGAAACATTGAATCAAACAATTGCGAATGATTTGTCGTTGAAAGGAAATCTTATGATGATTTGTGGACATTATAAGGGAATCGATCAACGTATTCGTGATATGTATGTAACGCGTGAAATTTCGATTGGAGATTATGTACTTTCGGGTGGAGAATTTGGTGCAATTATTTTGGCTGATTCTATTATTCGATTGTTGCCTGGCGTAATTGGAGATGAGACTTCTGCCCTTTCAGATTCGTTTCAAGATGATTTGTTGGCACCTCCAATTTATACACGTCCAGCCGAATATAAAGGTCTAAAAGTTCCTGATGTTTTGCTTTCGGGTAACTTTCCTAAGATTGAAGAATGGTTACATGAAAAAGCTATTGAACGTACAAAAGAACGTCGTCCAGATTTATTAGAAAAAAGATTAAAATAATTAGAAAAGCTTCAGAAATTCTGAAGCTTTTTTAGTATTTTTTATTTTATTCGTTGAATATATTCAATTACTTTATCATTAAAAATCTGTGGTTGATCTACGTTGACAACGTGTCCACAATCTTCGATTACAATTAATTCTGAATGATTGGTATGCGTTTTAATCAATTTCTGAATCGATGGTAAAAACATGTGATCTTCTGATCCCATTACATAAAGTGTTGGTATATTTAGTTCAACCTCTCTAAACCATTTTAGTAATGGGTTGATATCAGCTGTTAATTTAAACCATTTCAAAAATTCTTTTTGATACAATTTCTTTGCTTCATTAATAAACAAATTACGAGATTCTTTGTGGGCACTTCTTGGCATAATCGCAAAAGCAAAAATGCGGTACAATAACAGATAAGGAATCATGTGTTTAAACATATTTCCAACCGTCATCAAGAAACGACTTTGATAATTCATCTTCATAATTGCTCCTCCCATTATCATTGATTTAAAACGATCTGAATAATCTTCGGCCAATTGACGAATCACTATTGTTCCTAAAGACATCCCAACAAAATGTGTTTTCTCTATCTTTACATGATCTAAAACATCTATAACATCTTTGGCAACAGATTTAAAAGTATATCTTTTCTCAAAAAGTGATTTCAAATTTGTTTTAGATCGACCATGTCCTCTTAAATCTAATAAAAGAACATTAAAATGTTTACGAAACTCACGAATTTGTTTAAACCAAATCGTAGAACTTCCTCCTGCTCCATGAACAAAAGTAACCCATTCTGTACTTGTTGGATGAGTATATGTGGTGTATGCTAACAATTTTCTAAATAAGTTTGTGCAAAATTAAACTAAAAACTATGCAAAGCATAACATTTTAATTAATTTAAGAAATTTTTAATCTTCATCATCTTCGTCTTCATCCAAAATAGAATT
The DNA here is from genome assembly GCF_030005555.1 of Empedobacter sedimenti. Taxonomy (GTDB): domain Bacteria; phylum Bacteroidota; class Bacteroidia; order Flavobacteriales; family Weeksellaceae; genus Empedobacter; species Empedobacter sedimenti. Next base: position 201,326 of record NZ_JASCQG010000001.1, read on the forward strand.
TGTTTTTTTCAAATAAAAAACATCATTCATTACTTCAGCTTTAACAAAATTTAATTTTTCTTGTTCTTTCATACGATCAGTAAACAAGGTTCCGATTAAATGATCATATTCGTGCTGAAAAATAACTGCTGTAAAACCTTCTACGGTTTCATCATGAAATTTACCATCCAAATCGTAATATTCTAACCTAAGAATTAAACTTCTATAAACTTTTCCGAAAATATCAGGAATTGATAAACAACCTTCGCGTCCATGACGTACAATGTCAGAATACCATGTAATTTTAGGATTAATAATAAACTCAAAAGGTTCATCCTCTTTGTCAAAACGTTGTACCCAAACTGCATTACGATTGATCCCGATTTGTGGAGCTGCTATTCCAACTCCTTTACTTGCTTCGTCTTGTACAGTTGCGTACATACGATCAGCTAATAATTTAATCAATGGATCTTTTGGATCAATATCAATTGACTGAGCTTTCAATATTTTTGTATCAGCTTCAGAAGTTGTTAATAAAACACGAAATATATCGTGCGATTTTTTTTCTTTTACTAAAGCTATTTCTGACTTTGAAAGCGGTTTATAAGTGGTGTTTTTCATATTTCTTGATTGAGCAACTAATGCTGAAGAACAAATTAATAAACCGAATGCGAATAATTTTATCACTTTTTAAGAATCAATTTATCTAAAGAATATTTTCCTGCACCTGATAAAAATATAACTAAATAATTAATTAAGAAGAATAATCCTAATTCTTTTTTGCCAAAATCATGATCTGCATGTACGATGAATACTGCAACTAACATGGTAATTATTAATGGAATTGAGGCTAAACGTGTAAATAATCCAACAAAAACTAAAAAAGCACAAAGTATTTCTGCAAAAACAGTTAATCCTAATGAAATTTCAGGACCAAGTCCAATTGGATCACCAAACTCAAAATTACCATTGACTAATTTTTGTAATTTACCAAAACCATGCGAAAACATAAATCCACCGGCTGCAAGACGTACCAATAATAATGAAGCATCAATAAAAGCAGGTTGATTTCCTAAAAGATTAAATTTTGTACTCATTTATTTTAATTTGTTTCAAATATAAGTGCAACTTTTTACGTTCGCATTTAAATAGATCAAGAAAAATGAAATCTCTTTTATTTTTGGTCAAATTATTGAAAAGTTAAACTAAAAATATCAACATGTTAAAAAATATAGCCCTAATTACATTTCTATTTTCTAGTTGTGTGTTCGCGCAAAAGTCAGAATTACAACAAAATGATGTGGTAGGAAATCCAACTTTTATTGAAGAATCGATGCAAAAAGCACGAATTAGAATAAAGCAAATAGAAGGTTATGAACTAGAATATTACACAAAATCTACTTATAATAAAGAAGGAAATCCATCTAAAAGAGATTATTTTAATGAAGCAGGTGATTTGACTTTTTCTGAAACTTTTACTTACAATGAGAATGGAAAAGTTGTTTCTCGAGAAATGAAAAGTAAAGATGAGAGTTTAATTTTCAACTTTGATTATGAATATACAGCTGATGGTTATTCTGTTACGAAGAGTGAAAACGACGTTAATGTAACAAAAACTGACTATAAATTAGACGATAAACAGAATATAATTTATGAGAAAGAAGTAAGTTTATTAGAAGATACAGAGATTTTTACGGAAAAAAATTATCATTTTCAAAATGGATTTTTAACTAAAGTTGATGTAAAATATAACCAAGGAACATATCGTTTAGAATATAAAAATGATGCGAATGGAAATCCTCAAGAGGAACTTTATTACGATAAATATAATAAATTGATTAATAAATATTTACGAAAATTTGATTCTACTAATAATATTGTAGAAGAAACAACGTATGATGAAACTGGTAAAGTAAGAAATGTTTCTACAATTAAGTATCAATATGATAACAAAAAGAATTGGACAAAACGAACACAATATGTGAAGGATTTTGATCAGCCAATATCAAATACAACGAGAACAATCCGTTATTAAATAATTAAAAGAGTCAAAAAAAATGACTCTTTTTTTGATGATTTAAATAAAAGTTATTAAATTTAAGGATATCAATCGTTTAACTTTTGTTTTTATGATTACGGATGTACAAAAATTCAATCAATTATTTCAGCTTTATCAAAAAGATGATCGATACAATTTGTATATACACGATTTTCCGAAAGATGAGTTTATGCAACGATTTTTTAATGATGAAGTTGAAGATTTACATTTAGAATATTTTGATTTAGATGCTAGAATAAATAAGAAAATAACAAATTATCATGCTAAATTCGCTGATTTTTTTTCAACTGAAAATTTGAGCACAATTCAGTTAGAATCGACATCAGGTTATTTTAAATTGCACGATTTTTACTTTATGACTGAAAACGATACGTTTATCTTCAATTATATTCACCGAAATTTTTTATCACAATTAATTGATATTCTTCTCGCTGAGTTAGATTGCAATTTTATCAGTCGTCTTAAAACCGAATTACTAATAAATTTAGAATATGATTAATAAAAAAACGCTGAACAAAATGCTCAGCGTTTTTTATTTTTTTATTTCTTTGGTAAGAAAACTTCTGCCATCATGCAGCGAGCGCTTCCTCCTCCTAATTTTTCAATCAAATCTATCTTAACAGGTAAGATTGGATTATAAACTTCAATTTTAGAAATTTGTTCTTCTGTCAAAGAATTATAAGCGGTTTGAGACATTACCAAATACGATTGTCCTAAACCACCAACTTGTAACATATTTCCTGCAAATTGATGCATTTGCTCCTCTGTAATAGCGATAATCTCTTTTTCTGCTTCTAACAAATACTCACAAACTGCTTTCTTTTCTTTTTTATCATCGATAGAATCTAAGCAGATAATCGCATATTTATCTGCAACACACATCATTACATTGGTATGATAAATTGGTTTTCGCTCACCATTTACCGTTTGATTGGCATGAAAAATAACAGGTGTATACTCTAATTCTTCACAAAATTCAATCAATAAATCTTCGTCCGTTCGTTGAGAAACACATGCATAAGCTAACTCATTTTCGCGATCAAGAATAATACTTCCTGTCCCTTCTAAGAAAATTTCGTCCTCTTCTGCCGATGTAAAATCAATTACATCTTCAACATGAAATCCTTTTTCTTCTAACAAGCCCAAAACATCTTCTTCGCGACGTTCTTCTCTTCTATTTTTAGCAAACATTGGGTACAAAACAACGTTTCCGTTATCGTGAAATGAAATCCAGTTATTTGGAAAAATAGAATCTGGCGTATGTGGCGAAGCCGTATCTTTGATCGTGATAACATTTACTCCTTTTGAGCGCAAAGCAGTAACCATTCCTTGAAATTCTGCCAAAGCTTCTTGCTGAATATCTTCTTGAGAATCTGTGGTTTCTGTTTGAAAATAATTATTAACAGCCGTTTCTGGATTGTAATAAAAAGCTGTTGGCTCAACCATTAAAATAGTTGATGTATATTGTTTTTGTTTCATGTTATTTTCTAATTAAAGGCATTGTAGAACATCTTAATAAACCTCCCATTTTAGAGACTTCGCGGTAATTAATTCGCTCCACTTTTATATTCCATACATTTTCTAAATGATCATTTAAACGCATAAAATTTTTCTCAGAAACAACAACTTCAGGAGAAATTGAAAACACATTAGGATTCATCCAATACATTTCTTCTTTTGTCACTTCGAATAGATTTTCTTTCCCAAAAATATCGACAATTTGCTGATACTCATGCTCAAATAAAAAGCCATCTTTGTAGATAATCGCTTTGTCTTTCCCAACTGGATTGAACGTACAATCTAAATGCAAAATTCCTTCGTAAGGATTTTCATCATTCTTTTTCAGTTCAAAATCCAAAACTTTTTTGTTTGGAAATTTAGTTTTAATATATTCTACAAACTCAACATTAGTACGTCCAGTTTTATAATTTTTGAAATCTGCTTGTTTATATGTTCCAACAAAAATATAATCATTGTACAAAATCACATCGCCACCTTCTACATAAACTTCTTCTGGTAAAGAATTGATTTTATTACCTTTAAATTGTTTCTTTATTTCTCTGTAAGCTTGTAATTCTTCTAAACGATCTGGTATAATATTAGAAATAAAAAATTGATCTTCAATTACAAAACCGACATCACGAGAAAAAACTTGATTACAATCTTCAATCATCGTTGGACGTAAAACTTCTACATTATATTTCTTTAAAACTTGTTCAAATTCTGACATTTCCTCAATTAAGTCTTCTTCTTTTGGATAGTCATTATTTTGTACGGTTTCATAAGATTTTGCATCGAAAGTTTGATCAAGTGTAGGATTTGCTCCGTTCGATTCTGCTCGTCCCAATACTACAGTTTGTAGTTGAGCCGTTTCGTTCTGTACATTTAATCGCATAATTTATTGTGGTTTTAATTTTGTGTTCCAAAAAAAATCCCGCTGAAGCGAGATTTTAATTTTGTATAAATATACATTTTATTTTTGAATTCCTAAAGCTTTCAAGCCATTTACTGTGGCAATATTCGAAAGTTGTTCCACATCATAAAAGTGGCAAGACTCTAGCATTACACGTAATTCTGTTAATAAATGTCCATCAGAAAAAGGTTTATAAATATCATTAATATTGTCTGTTCCGAAGGCTACATTAATTCCTTTTGGGATCATTTCGTCAACTGGTGTTACTGAATTGTGAGAAGGCGCTAAACGCTCTGTACGATTGTGATCGATCCATGCAGTTGGACAAGAAACAATGTGCATATCTGCTTTTTTGATCAAATCGTATAATTCGTAACGATATTTTCTTGGATGTGCTGCAACCGAAATTGAGTGAACCGCAGAAACTTTTCCTTGCATTCCGTGTTCGATCGTTTTCAATGCTAACTGTTCAGTTTCTTTTTCTTCGTCTGTATTAAATTGATCAACATGAACGTGAACCAATTTATTTTTTGCTTTTGCAGTAGATAATAAAATATCTAAATGCTCTTCTTCTCTACCAAAATCTTTTGCAGGTAAACCTCCAATAATGTCCACAAAATCCGAAGACATATCAAACCATTCGCGCGCTTTAGGATCAATAACTCCTTTCAACACTTGGTTTGCAAAACGCATTTCGATATCTTTTCCGTAGTTATCTTTTAGGCGTTGAGCCGCTTGTATACTACGATCTTCGATTACTTCGTCTGCATCAATAAAAGAACCAATCGCTTGACAACCTTGCTCTAACATATAGTTAATCGCTTTTTCCATACGGAAATAAATATCATCAACTGATGAATTGCGCTTCATATCATCAACTAAATGCCATTTCTCTTTTAAGTAAGAATTAGATAATGCAAAAGTGTCCGAAGTCAATGAATAAGCTCTGTCTAAGTGTGAATGCGTATTAACCCAACCTCCTTTTTCTTTGATTTTTTCAAGTACTTCCTCGATTGGATTATAGTTTTGTTTGTTCATCGTGAGTTTGTTTGTTTTCGGGATGTAAAATTAACAAGATTATTCAAGAGAAATGAAGCGATATTATCAAAAAGATTTATGTAACTTTGTGCCTTTGTTAGTAACATCAGCGAATAAAAAAGTCCAACTTACGTGTTGGACTTTTTGGTATTATAATGAGATAGTGTTGTTATTACTAATAATATGGCTGATAGCAACCAAAACCAATAACCAAATAAAAGAGTATTATATTCTTTGATTTCCATAAAATCAAGCTCAAATATATGATTAATACTATATAATGACATCTGAAAAAAAGTAAACATACCAAGGATAATACCTATTTTTTTTCTATAAAAAATCCAACCTAATAAAAGTGTAAAATTTCCTAACCAGCAAATAAAGTCAACTGGTAATTCTAAAATCGTCATATACCCTAAAATCAGATAAGCAAAACCTAAATATTCAGTTTCATTATCACTCGTATAATAATCAGCAAAATTATCTAAAATCAAATGTACTGGTAGTATCAAACTTATGATGAATATAACAATACTAGATATAAGAAAATGTTTACTTTTTAATTTCACAATTAATTTTTATAAGTTCGTTTTACAGATTGTATTCCTTCAATATTTTTTAACTCCATCATAATTTTTTCTAATTCGGTCTTATTTTTAACGGAAACAGTAATTTTTCCATCAAAAATACCTGCATCTTCAGATAAATTAATACTATGCATGTTCAAAGAATTATTTTTTGAAATAACCAACGTAATATCACTTACCATTCCTGCTCTATCCAAACCTTGCAGCTCGATAAGCGCTTTAAATTCACGTTGAGAAGAATCAATCCATTTCGCTTTTATAATACGATATGCATAATTAGCTTGTAATGAAATAGAGTTTGGACAATCAACTTTATGTACTTTTATTCCTTTCGAAACTGTTATAAATCCAAATACTTTATCACCTGCAATCGGGTTACAACAACTCGCTAATTCATAATCTAAACGCTCTTCATCATTTCCAAAAACAAGCGAATCTAACTTCGTTTTATGTTGTACAAAATCTTCTTTTTTAGATGTGTTAAAAGTTGATTTTCGGAAACGATTAATTAATCCAGTAAAACCTGTATTTCGTTCGGCAAATTTGCGTAAATCATTGTTGTCAATAATTCCCATTGCAACATTATAAAATACATCCATACTTGAACTTAACTTAAAGTATTGCTGTAATTGATTTACCGTACTCTCGTTAAAATCAACCTTTAAGTGTCTTAATTTTCGTTGAATAATTTCTTTACCTTCGTCTGCAACTTTACGTTTATCAGAGTTTAAAGAAGCTTTAATTTTACTTCTTGCTTTACTTGTAACAACATAATCTAACCATTCTAATTTAGGTTTTTGTTGCGTTGAAGTAATAATTTCTACTTGATCTCCACTCTGTAACTGATGTGATAAAGGGAATAATTTTCCGTTTACTTTTGCACCCAAACAATGGTCTCCAACATTACTATGAATAGAGTACGCAAAATCTAAAGAACTTGCACCTTTTGGCAACGAATGTAAATCTCCTTTTGGCGTAAAAACATAAATCTCTTTTGAATACAAATTGAATTTAAAATTATCCATAAATTCAACTGCATCTTTGGTATCTTCTTGCTCAAGCATCTCACGAACTTGATGTATCCATTCATCAACTTTCGTGTCATCTTCAGAGACATTCTCTTTGTATTTATAATGCGCTGCAATACCCATTTCTGCAACTTCATCCATTCTTTCGGAACGGATTTGCACTTCTACCCAACGCGCTTGCGGTCCCATTACTGTAACGTGTAGCGATTCGTAACCTGTTGTCTTCGGTTGCGAAATCCAATCGCGCATTCGTTTTGGGTTTGGTATAAATAAATCTGTTATTAATGAGTAAATTTTCCAAGCAATAAACTTTTCGTTTTTACGATCTGAGCGATAAATCACTCGAATAGCAAATAAATCGAAAACTTCTTCGAATGGAATGCCTTGCGTTACAGTTTTACGATAAATAGAATTGATAGATTTAGAACGACCTTTAATTTCGAATTCTAATCCTTCAGCTTCTAATTTTTCATTGATTAACTTGCAAAAGTCATTGATATACTTTTCTCTATCCGCTTTAGTTTCTGTTAACTTTTGCTCAATATTGTGATAAGCTTCTGGTTGAGTATATTTTAAACTTAAATCTTCTAATTCAGATTTTATATTATACAACCCCATTCTATGCGCTAAAGGAGCATAAATAAAAATTGTTTCGGAAGCAATTTTTACTTGTTTATCTTCTCGCATACTATCAAGCGTTCGCATATTGTGTAGACGATCTGCAATTTTAATTAAAATAACACGAACATCTTCAGAAAGCGTTAATAATAGCTTTTTATAATTCTCTGATTGTATGGATAAATCTTGACGATTCAGAACCGAAATCTTCGTTAACCCATCAATAATTTTAGCAATTTTTTTCCCAAATAGCTTTTCTATATCTTCTACAGTGTAATCTGTATCTTCTACAACATCATGCATTAACGCTGCAGCGATTGATGTAGCACCAAGTCCAATTTCATCTGCAACTATTTTAGCTACAGCAATCGGATGATAAATATAAGGTTCGCCAGTTTTTCTGCGTTGATCTTTATGCGCATCTACAGCTAAATCAAAAGCCTTACGAATCAATTTTTTATCATCGTCAGACAAAGTGATATAGGTATTTTGTAGCATCTCTTTATAACGTCGCGTAATCTCAACGTTCTCTCGCTCTAATTGTTCTTCTGTAATAACGTGCGGAGTTTCCATCTTTATAAGTTTTGGGTAATAGTTAAGTTGAATTAATCAGCTAAAACAACATAATCAAAAACTAAATATACGAGTTTTTCTTTTTTGTTTTCATGAAAAAATTTGAAATAATTCATCAACTCTATAATTGAGAATTGGTATAAATTCTAATTCATTAAAATTCAATCACAATATGTATGATTAAATAATTTTAATCAAATAATTTTCTTATTAAACAATGCTTTAAATCAAGAATTATCGATCACTATTATAGAATAATATTTTCTCAAAATCCTGATATTTTTAATCATTTTTACGTTAAATTTGATATAGAAATTCATTCATGTCAAATCAATCGCACTCAAAATCTCTGGAAGATGTTCACGAAAGTGTTCAAATAAAAAAAGGAAAATTCCGTAAAATACTAAGCTTTTTTGGACCAGCTTATCTAATTAGTGTAGGATATATGGATCCTGGAAACTGGGCAACCGATTTGGCTGGAGGTAGCCAATTTGGGTATACATTAATTTGGGTATTATTGATGAGTAACATTATGGCACTATTGTTACAAAGTTTATGTACCAGATTAGGAATTGTTCGACGAAAAGATTTGGCGCAATGTAACAGAGAAACTTACCCAAAAGGAATGAATTTAGTGCTTTATATTTTGGCTGAGATAGCGATTGCTGCTTGCGATTTAGCCGAAATATTAGGAATGGCTATTGGGCTTAATTTACTTTTTGGTATAGATTTGATGTATGGTGTTTTAATTAGTTTTTTAGATACATTTCTCTTATTATATCTTCAAAAACTTGGAATGCGAAAAATGGAACTTTTCATTGTTGGTTTAATCACAATGATTGGTTTATGTTTTTTGACTGAAATGTTTTTAGCTAAACCAGATTTTGGAGAAGTTGCAAAAGGTTTTATTCCTTCTATTCCTAATAGTGCAGCTTTGTATATTAGTATCGGTATTATTGGTGCAACAGTAATGCCTCATAATCTCTATTTACATTCGGCCCTCGTACAAACACGGCAAATAAAACGAGATGATTTTTCGATAAAAAAAGCATTAAAATATAACTTTTGGGATAGTGCAATCGCACTTAATTTAGCATTTTTTGTAAATGCAGCTATTTTAATTCTAGCTTCATCTGTTTTCCATAAAAATGGCTATCATGATGTTGCAGAATTAAGTGATGCTTATAGATTATTGGGAACAACATTAGGAACAGATTTAGCTCCAAAACTATTTGCTGTAGCATTAATTTTAGCAGGACAAAGTTCCACTGTAACAGGAACTCTGGCAGGACAAATTGTAATGGAAGGTTATCTGCATTTGCGTATAAATCCAGTATTGAGAAGAATTCTTACCCGACTTTTAGCTGTAGTTCCTGCTGTGGTCGTTATTCTCGTTTTTGGAGAAAAAGAAGTAGGATCTTTGTTGATTTTTAGTCAAGTTATTCTAAGTATGCAATTGGCATTTGCAGTTATTCCGTTGATTCATTTTGTGAGTGATAAAGAAAAAATGGGAAACTTTGCAATTAATACAACAACAAAGTTTTTTGCTTGGACAATAGCTTTCATCATTTCATTTCTTAATGCAAAATTGGTTTATGAAGAGTTCAATAAATGGATGACAAATAGTGATTCTTATACACTAAATATCTTTCTTGTTGGATTAGAAATCGGACTTTTAGTGTTATTACTTTTGACTTTTTTCATTCCACTATTTATCAAGAAAAATCAAGAAAGTCTGAAAGAAATTCACGAACCGTTTGAAAAGTTTACTTTAGAAGAAATCTCAAAACAACATTTCAAAAAAATTGTAGTTGCATTAGATTTTTCTAAGACTGATAAAAAAGTCATCAATTACGCGACACAATTAGCAACACCAGAGTCTACCTTAATTTTAGTGCATGTGGTAGAAAGTGCTTCTGTAAAATATACTGGAGAGCGTACAAATGATGAGGAATCACAATCCGATCTGAAACGACTCGAACAATATGCTGAAATTCTACGTCCACTTTTTCATGAAACTAAAATCGAATTAGGTTACAATAATCGTGTGAAAACAATTGCAGAAATTTGCAAAAAAAATCAGGCTGATTTGATTATTGTTGGTTCACATGGACATCGTGGTTTGATGGATTTTATTTTTGGAGAAACGATCAATAAACTACGACATCAAGTTAATATTCCTGTTTTTATCGCTAAGTAATTACTATAGAATAAAAAAACCGCTAATAAGCGGTTTTTATGTTTTATATTGTTTAGTTCTTTCTAAATCGCTGAAAGGACATAGACGGTTTCATTTTTATAGATTCATTAGCAATTAAGACCATCACATTTAAATGTTGGTTGAACATCCAAAGTGAATTTCCTTCAACCTCTACTCCTTGCGGAGTTCTGATAAGTTCTAAATTTGTGTACATCATAATCGATATTTTTATGGTTGAGCTAATATTGTGTTAAAAAATATAATTTACGTTAAAATAATTTAACACACCTAATAAAATTAAAAGTTTCTAATAATAATCAATGTTTGAAATATTAAAATAAAAACATCATAAATTATACCAAATAATAGTCAGAACATTTAGTGAATGTTAAATATTAAGAAATTTGACTCCAACCTACTTTATCTTTATGATTATCAATGAAATACTTTTTAGTTGATTCATAAATTGGTGAAGAAAGTGTCGGATCTTGTAAAAGAATAGCTTCCACACATTTTCTTGCAGCATACAAAACTTCTTTGTCTTTGGCTAAGTCAGCGATTTTAAGATTTAAAACTCCACTTTGTTGCGTTCCCATCATATCTCCAGGTCCGCGTAATTCCAAATCTACTTCAGCTACCTGAAAACCATCATTTGTTTGACACATCGTTTGTATACGACGTTTCGAAACATCATTTAATTTTCCTCCTGTCATCAAAATACAATACGATTGTTCCGCGCCACGACCAACACGACCACGAAGTTGATGCAATTGAGAAAGTCCAAAACGTTCAGAATTTTCAATGATCATCACCGAGGCATTTGGTACATTTACTCCAACTTCTATCACAGTTGTTGCTACTAAAATTTGTGTTTCATTATTCTTAAAACGATTCATTTCAAATTCTTTATCCACAGGTTTTTGACGACCGTGTACAATACTTATTCCATATTCTGGTAACGGAAAAGCACGAGAAATACTCTCGTAGCCGTCCATCAAATCTTTCAATTCTAACTTTGCTGATTCTTCAATTAACGGATAAACCACATAAATTTGACGACCTTTCGCAATTTCATCTTTCATAAATTTGAACACACTCAAACGATGTGCATCCATTTTATGAAGCGTTTTAATTGGTTTTCTTCCTTTTGGCAATTCATCAATCACCGAAACATCCAAATCTCCATACATTGTCATCGAAAGTGTACGCGGAATAGGTGTTGCCGTCATTACTAAAATATGTGGTGGAAGTTTAGCTTTTCTCCAAAATTTAGCACGTTGAGCAACTCCAAAACGATGTTGTTCGTCAATAATAGCTAATCCTAAATTCTGAAAAATCACATTATCTTCTAACAAAGCGTGTGTTCCGATGATGATTTTAAGGTTTCCATTTTCAAGATTTTCTAAAATTGGCTGACGTTTTTTCTTTGTCACCGAACCAGTTAATAATTCAACCGAAACATCCAAACCATTCAATAATTCTGTAATGCTTTCATAATGTTGTTGTGCAAGAATTTCGGTTGGTGCAATTAAAGCTGCTTGAAAACCATTATCTACCGCAATCAACATCGTTAATAACGCAACCATCGTTTTTCCAGAACCAACATCACCTTGCAACAAACGATTCATTTGAGCTGGTTGACGAAGATCAAAACGAATTTCTTTAATTACTCTTTTTTGTGCATTTGTCAGTTCAAAAGGTAAATATTCATTGTAAAAAGTATTGAAATAATGACCAATTTCTGGAAAAGGGTTACTTCTATTCTTTTGTTTATTGACTGCTTTTTGAGAGAGATTAGCAAGATTAAGAAAGAAAAATTCTTCGAATTTTAGACGACGAATTGCTGCATTAAGTTCAGTTACATCTTTCGGGAAGTGAATTGCTTTTAACGCTTCATTTCTTCCAATTAATTTATAATGATCCAGAACATTTAAGGGTAAATTTTCAGGAATATCGATATTTTCAGCAAAAAGATTCATCATCATTTTTTGAAGAAAACGATTCGTAATTCCTTTTTTCGTTAACTTTTCGGTACTCGGATAAACGGGAAATAAGCCAAGCGGAATATTTTTAGCATCTTCAACTAATTCAATTTCAGGATGTGTTATACTGAAATTATTATTGAACATATTAGGTTTCCCGTAAATGACAACTTCTTTGAAAAGATCATTTCTTAATTTCTCCTTTTGCCAAGAAGAAACTTTAAACCAAACCAATTCCAAAGTTCCCGTTCCATCTTGAAATTTACCAACCAAACGCTTTACTTTTCCTTGGTTAATTTCTTCTAAACTAACAATTTTACCTTTTAATTGAATTTCGGCAGCTGTTGAAGAAATTTCAGAAATTTTGTAGAATTTTGATTTGTCCACATAACGAAAAGGAAAATGTTGTATCAAATCTTCGTATCTAAAAATTCTGAACTCGCTTTGCAATGTTTTAGCACGCTCAGGTCCAGCTCCTTTTAAATATTCTATTGTTTTTTTTAATGGATTTTGATACATTTTTCTACTTTCGGAAGGCGCAATTTACCAATTTTTAACGACAAACAATGTCATCGTTGTTACAAAATAAGCTCGTAGAATTACATTATATTTGTACTAAAATTAAGAAAAATGAATTTAACAGAATACATCAACAAAGGTCTAACTTACGACGAATATATTACACGAGTTGAAGATGATTTAGAAAACGAGGTTGAAAATGATGATCCAAAAGAGTATGTACAATATTATGCTTTGGGATTGCAACGTATGAATCGTGTTACGAAAACATTTCAGTTAACTTCTGTACAAGAAAATAGAGTTAAAGAAACACCAAATAACTTCAAAATTTTATCTATAACAGAAGGTTGGTGTGGAGATGCTTCACAAATTTTACCTGTGATAGAAAAATTAGCGAATGCATTAAACATTGAATCTAAATATATTTTACGTGATGAAAATTTAGAATTGATGGAAAACTACAGAACAAATAATGCATTGTCAATTCCGATTGTTATTGGAGTTGCTGAAGATGGTAGCGAATTATTCCGTTTTGGTCCTCGTCCTGCTTATGGTATGGAATTGTTGGCAAAATTCAAATCTAGTCCTGATATTTACTCGGCAGATGATTTTCACGAAGATTTACAAAAATATTACAACACAAATAAAGGTGCTGATATTGTAGATGAAATCTTGGATTTAGTTGACGAAAATTTAGCATAAAAAATAGTATAAAAGCTTCAGAAATTCTGAAGCTTTTTTCTTGTTTACTATTTTATATCATTTGTAGAAATAGCTTTTTGTTCGCATCTTTGTAATAATATATAAAAACGAGATGAAAGCAAACAAACAAATCATTTTCGCAATTGTAGTTGTTATCGCTTTAGTAGCGATTATGTTTACACCAATTGGTACATTTTTTAAAAGTAAAATGGAAGATAATAGTCATTTGGCAGGAAGTGATATCGAACTTACAGAAAGTGATTTTGATATTGACTTAGTTGGTCATAATGGTGCTCAGAATACAAATTTGATTGATTTCAAGAAAAGTGGTGAAGTTGTTTTTCTAAACTTTTGGGGAAGTTGGTGTCCTCCATGTGTAGCTGAAATGCCATCAATTCAGAAATTATACGAAGCTAAAGGACAAAAAGTGAAGTTTGTATTAATTGCAATTCAGGATAAACCAACTGTTTTTAATGCTTTTTTGAAAAAAAACAACTATACAATGCCTGTTTTTGAACCAAATAGCCCAATTTCAAATAATATGTTACCAAAGGTTTTTCCTACAACATATATCTTAAATAAAAAAGGTGAAATTGTGTTGAAAGAAACTAAAACAAGAGATTGGAACGACAAAGAGATTAATACTTTGTTGGATAAACTAATAGCAGAATAAATTAATATTTTCAAAATACAAAAAAGGTAATTTTCTAAAGAAGATTACCTTTTATTTTTTTCAGACTTTATAAATTTGCATCAATTATAATTTTAGTGAAAAGTAAACGACTAATTAAATTTTTTACGATTCTAATCATTTTTGTGATTCAGTTTCTTTTTTTATTTGCGATCTTGAATGAGCGAATAAAACATTATGCTGTTCCATATATTATTGTTGCTATATGTGTAATGTTAATTGTTGTTTACCGTAAATTTCCACTTCATCATCACGAATATTCATTTGATCGAAAAACATTAGTGCTTTGGATTCCGATTGCAGCAATAATTACGTATATCATCAATAATCAATTTGGTTTAGGAGGAGTTTTTTCTGCTGGAATAATCGGAACAATAGGATCATTTCTGACACTATTAAATCGTCGCTCTGAGTATCTCAAACAAATTGCTGGACCAATTTATTGCGGTGCCTTTATTGGAATGACATCACTAAAGTTTGAATATGTTTATTATATGATTCTTACAGCTGGTGTTTTTACAGCTTTATTATTTTTTGCAACAAAATCGTTGTTTGTAGGTGTTGGTGGAAAATTAGGTACGTTAGCTTTTATAGGTGTTTTGTTAAGTATGTTGTTGTTTAAACTAATTTTTGGATAATGTTACAATTCTTCATTTTATTACTTTGTTCGGTTACAGCAACCTTACTTACTTATGAAATCAATATCAGATTTAAACAAGGTCCTGTCAGAGCATCAGCTTTAATAGCACTTTTTGTTGGTGGTTTTTTCTACTTTTTCCCAAACTTATTACCCGAGTTTTATACGAAAAACATTCCGCTGTATGTGATTGGTGGAACCTTCATCGGTATGGTTTCTTCAGCTGTCAATATTAGTTATATATCGCTTATTTTATCTCAAATTTTATTTGCCGTTTTACTACATTATACAAGCAAAGTTTTCAATGGTTTTGGTGGAGCATTAGGAACAACAGCTTGTATCGCTTTGATGTGCACAATGGCTTTCCCAATTATTACAAAAAATAAAAAAGTAACCTATGGTTATCGGTTACTTCGCATTATTTTTAAGAAAAGAAAAAGACGTAAGATACTTAAACGTAAAGTTTAATCAAAACAATTAAATACTATCTCTCCCAACGATTTAGTGTTCCAGTATTTAATTTGCTTTACTTCAGATTCTCCTAACTCTGTTAAATCTTCTTTGCTTACATTTTGTAACAACTCTTTTCTGTCTAAAACAATAATTGATGAATTAACTTCTTGCTTTAATTGTGAGATTAATTCGATCGGAAAATCAATAAAACGTAAATCGTAACAACGGCTATTTTCTACACAAGAAAAAATCAAATATGTAGAATTGATTAATAAATAAAACTCCTTTTTACTTTTTTCATGTTTTATTTTTTGTTGATAAAAATTAGATGATTCATTTGGCTTTATTAAATCTCCTTCTTTTAAAAATGGTTGTTTTACATTTTTTAGAATAGTGATTAATTCTTCTTGATTAAAAGACGGATTGGCATCAAAACCTGTAATTCCTTTTTGTAATTTCATAATATAAGGTTAATTGAATTGTGTTTGTTGATACAAAAATCGATTTTTTCTCTATTTTTTGCGCTTATAATATATTATCAAAAAGTTAAATAACTTTTGTATTTCTGCAACAAAAGTTTAACAACAACATATGATTCAGTTTTTTATATTTGATTAATTAAAAAACCACAAATTCTATATGAAGAAAATTATTTTTACATTTTGTATTACTGCGCTTGCTACTTTAACAAATGCTCAGGATAAAAAAGAAAACATTAAAGTCATCTATAATACAGATTTTATCATTGATTACGAAAAAATCAAGAATGATATTCCTGCGGCTTATCAAGCGAGTTTTAAGAGTGAGATAGAACGTGGTATCTCAGTTAAATTTGAATTGGTTAGTAATGGAAAAATGTCTTCTTTCAAACCTGAAATTAAAGTCAATAATAACCAATCCAATGATAATTCGATCGCACAAATGATTATAGCTGCTGAGGCAAATCCTCAGTTCAAAGATTATCAAAATAATGAGTTTTATAATCAGAAAGATTTTGGAGCAAAATCATTTTTAATTAAAGATAAAATCTATGATTATAAATGGAAAATAACCAAAGAGAAAGCTGATATTGCGGGTTATAAAGCGACAAAAGCTATTGGAACTGATGAAGAAGGCAAGGAAGTAATTGCTTGGTATGCTACTGCGTTACCGTACAAAGATGGACCATATCGTTATGCAAATCTCCCAGGTTTGATAGTGAAAGCGGAAATGATTACAGATGAATTTAAAACGATTTTCACGATGAAGGAAATTGAAATTTTGGATAAAGATGTTGTGATTACTTTGCCTACAAAAGGTAAAATTGTTTCAGACAAAGAGTTTATGGCTGAAGTAAAAGCTTTGAATGATAAATACAAAGAAATGAATCAAGGTGTTGATACTTCTAAATAATAAAAAAGCAAACTGATTAGTTTGCTTTTTTATTTGGTTTTAATTCATTTCTCGTTCAATCCTTCTATCTGGAATTAACCAAATTATAGCAATTATAAAGTAGATTACAATTCCGACAAGCGGATAAAAGAATGAGGCTACAATACCTACTATATAACCAATACTCGAAATAAATTCTTTTGCATTCTTTTTAACAGATTGTCCAATTACAGATTCTTTTCCTTCACCTTTTACTGCTACTTTCTCTATAATCATAAAAGCAATACTACTCATAAAAAGTACAAAACCGTACAATGCAACTGGCCAAGAAGAATCATGGTTTTCTCCCATCCAACCTGTTGAAACTGGTAATAAAGACAGCCAAAATAATAAATGTAAATTACTCCACAATACTGCACCATTAACTTTATTAATTGCCTGAAATAGATGATGATGATTATTCCAATAAATACCAACGTAAATAAAACTGATTAAATAATTCAAAAACTTTGGGATATAAGGTTTTAGGCTCATCAATCCATCACCAATTGGTACTTTTAAGTCCAAAACCATAATGGTGATAATAATTGCTAATACACCATCACTAAAAGCTTCTAATCGACTGGTTGTCATATAAGTGTTTAAAAATATAGATTATTAATCTTCAAATTTATAAAAAAAACTCGCTTAAAATTGATAATAATTTCATCTTATTATTAATATATATCTAAAAACTGCATTATATTTATTTCAACTAAACAAATCAGCCATGAGTGATGGACTAAATATAATACAAGGCTTTATTTTCGGCATTTTAGATTTAATTTACATGGGTATTATTTTTTCAATTGTCTTATTTGCCTACCGAAAAAATCTCAAAATAGCTCCCATACTACTTATTGCTGCTATTGTAAACATTATCGCTTTACTTTCTAGATACACGATGATATTCTCTCAAAATTTTGATATGGAATTTAAAAATATCGCACTAGTATATGGTATAATAGGTGCTATTTCTATGGTTTCTATTATTTTATTTTTAGGTAGTATACTAAATTATTTTATAGGAATTAAAGCGCAAGAAGTAGATATTTTAAAAGACGAATTATGAAAATTATCATAACAGGAACAACAGGTATGGTTGGCGAAGCTGTATTATTAGAATGTTTAAATAATGCTAAAGTATCTGAAGTTATAAGTATTTCTAGAAAACCAATCTATAATGAGCATCCAAAATTGAAACAGTTAATTGTCAAAGATTTCACACAACTAAATCAATATAAAGAACAAATTAATGGCTATGACGCTTGCTTTTTTTGTGCTGGAATTAGTTCTGTTGGTAAAAAAGAAGACGAATTTACCAAAATTACTTATGACACAACTTTAGCCTTTGCTAAGACATTGTATGAGGTATCCCCTAATATTTCTTTTATATATGTGAGCGGAGCAGGAACAGATTCTTCCGAAAAAGGTAAAGTTATGTGGGCGCGCGTAAAAGGTAAAACTGAGAATGATTTGGTTAAAATTGGATTCAAAAAAGTATATAACTTTCGCCCTGGTGCAATGTTACCTTATCCAAACCAGAAAAATGTTAATAAATTTTTTATATTTCTTGCAAAAATGATTAATTTTTTTAGTCCAAAATCTGTTCTAAAATTAAGTGAAGTTGGAAAGGCTATGATAAATAGTGTTGAAATAGATTACAACAAGAATATCATAGAAATAAGTGATATTAAAGAACTTGCTAAATAATAATATGTCAGTATTTATTTCACTTTTAAGAGGGATTAATGTTAGTGGTAAAAAGCTAATCAAAATGGATGCACTTGTAAATTTGTACGAAGAATTGGGTTATGAAAATGTCACAACTTACGTACAAAGTGGAAATGTTGTCTTTTGTACTTCTCAAAAAAACTCAAAGAAAATTGAAAGTAAAATCTATGATAAAATAAAATCTAGTTTTGAGTTTGATGTTCCAACACTTGTATTTACAACAGATGAATTTCAGGAATTAATTGATGAAAACCCTTTTTTGAAAGATGAGACAAAAAGTTCTGAACATTTATACTATACTTTTCTTTCAAAAACACCTGAAAATGCTGATAGTGTTAAATTAGAAAGTTTGTTATCTGAAAATGAAGAATTTCATTTCACAGATCGAATGGTTTACCTTTATTGTCCTGATGGATATTCTAAAACTAAATTAAATAACAATAAAATAGAAAGTATACTAAATGTAGTTTCTACAACAAGAAATGCAAATACAACAAACGCTTTGCTTAAAATGGCGTCATTAAAATAAACGGATTATGGAGAATATTGAAAAACTAAAATATCCTGTTGGAAGATTTCAAACTCCAATTTCTTTTTCTGAAGAAAAAAAAGCAGAATGGATTGAAATTTTGAGAAATTTTCCTACTAAATTAAGACAAGAAACATTACTACTTTCTGATGAAGAATTAGAGAAACGTTATCGTCCAGAAGGTTGGACAATAAGACAAGTTGTTCATCATTGTGCGGATAGTCATCTTAACAGTTATTGTCGTTTCAAGTTAGCATTAACTGAAGATACACCTGCAATAAAACCTTATGATGAGAGTCTTTGGGCAGAATTATATGATTCTAAAAATGTTCCGATAGAGGTTTCTTTACAATTGTTAGACGCTTTACATAATCGATGGACTATTTTACTTGAATCGTTTACAGAAACGCAGTGGAATAAGCAGTTTAGACATCCAGAAATGGATAAATTAGTAGATCTTAAAACAAATTTAGCCATTTATGCGTGGCATTGTCAACATCATTTGGCTCATGTGATACAAGCTAAACAAAATTAGATTTGTTGCAAGAGCAATTTCAATAGTATATTTGACGAATATTTATTTAGACAATATGCGTTATATTCAATACTTTCTACTTTCAGTTTCTATTCTAATTTGTGGGTTTCTCTTTTATTTAAGTGCCAAACAAATTGATTTAGTTCCTTTTAAAAATAGTCAAAAGGAAAAACAGATCATGATTGTAGAAAAAACAAACGATATTAATTATTTAAAATCATTTACAGAGGATTTAATTGAAAAAGAAAGTAATTTGATGGTTCAAATTTCTGAATTCTCTGCTCGAATTAATACTTGGATTATTTTATTATTTATCACGCAATTTTTGTTGGTAGTTATCTATTTTATTCAATACAAAAATCGATTACGAAAAAATATCAAATAAAATTTGAAACCCCTCATAAACCTGAGTTTATGAAGGGAATCTTCATCAATTATCACAAAAAATTGATTACTAACTTTACCTAAAAAACTATTTATTCCTCTATTTCATCTGCAATAAATCCAACTTCTTCAACTGCATCTACTATTTCTTCATTCGTTTCGTTTGTCGTTTTTACAGTCAATACTTTATCATCAACAGTTGTATCAACTTCCCACGACTCTACTCCATCTAAATTGTCTAAAAATGGTTTTACTTTACTCACACAACCACTACAATTTATATTTGTTTTAAATTTTATTTCTCTTGTTTCCATATTGTTAATATTTATAAGACAAATTTCGTCTGAAAAGACTAATATTATCTTATACAATTAGTACTTACTTTTACAAAATTTCATTATTATTAGTGAGATCAAACTATATAATTTAAAGTACTTTTACCCTATAACTTAATTTCTATGAATAAAATAGAACAAGAAGAAATTCATATTATAAGTCGCCACAGTAATTTATCTAAGCAAAGCGTTCAAAATTTACTCATAAAAAATGTGTACAATGATAAAGTTTCATGGTACAAATTTTTGCAAATTCTCTTTATCTCACTCGGTGTAAGTTTTCTAGTTGCAGGTTTAATCTTCTTTTTTGCTTACAATTGGGACGAATTAAACAAGTTTGTTAAACTAGGTTTAATTCAGTTTCTGATTATACTTACAATAGGTCTAGCTTATTTTCTGAAAATCAAAGAAAACCTAAAAAATATTGTCTTAACTGGTGCAGCACTTTTAGTTGGTGTTCTTTATGCAGTTTTCGGACAGATTTATCAGACAGGTGCAAATGCTTATGATTTTTTCCTAATCTGGACTATTTGTATCAGTATTTGGGTTATTGCAGCCAATTTTTATCCGTTATGGTTAATATTTATGTTATTGATTAATACAACATTTATTTTGTACACAGACCAAGTATCAAATGGTTGGGATGAAATTACCACTCCTTTTATTCTATATTGCATAAATGGAAGTGTATTAATTATGAATATTTTATCAAATTATTATTTCAAACAAATAAAAGCGCCAAATTGGTACACCAACATTTTAGCCATTGCAACTGTTACTTTTGCAACAGCTTCAATTATTACCATGATTAATTTTTCTTATTTCTATGTAAGTTTAATTAACAATATAACTTTTTTGGTGTATTTACTCAGTTTTGTAGCTGGGATTTTATATGGATATAGAACTAAAAACATCTTTTATCTTGCTATTATTCCATTTGCAATAGTCATTATTATTTCAAGTATGTTGGTGATGGATACAAATGAAGGAGGAATGTTTTTAATAGCAAGTTTATTTATTACTGTTTCTATTACAATTATCACGATGATTTTGTTAAAACTTCAAAAAAAATGGAAAAATGAAAAGAATTAATGAAGTTCAGAAAACAATTGAACAAATAATATCGGAAGAAAACGATTCTGATTTAGTAATCAATCAACAAGCAATTGAACAAGAGATTTCAAAAAGTGAAAACTTATTTTTGCCTATTAAAATCATAGCAATTATTGGTGGCTTTTTTGCAAGTTTAGCTCTTATTGCTTTTTTATTTGTTTCTGAATTAATTCAATCAGAAACCACACTTATTATAACTGGAATAATTTTGATTATTTTGACAATAGCCGGATGTTATTTTACAAAAAAGCTGGTGTTTACTATAACAAGCATCTCCATTTATATTAGTGGATTAGCTCTTCTAGTATTTGGTTTGATAGAACAACACTTAGATACTGAAACAATCTGTCTTACTGTTATCATTTTGTCCATTTTAGTCCTATTCATAACACAAAACTATATATATTCCTTTGTCTCTCTTTTTTGTATTAGCGCAAGTTTATATACATTAGTTATGATAAGCGGAGATGGTATTTTTATACTCATTTTTCTTAGTCTACAAGTGGCTATACTTGCCTATTTATCACTAAATGAAGGTAAAGTGATCAGCTACTTACCTATTCTGAATAAGCTATACAATGTCATCAAAATTGTCTTAATATTATCTATTGTTGCTGGCTTGTGTATTTATACAGGAGAAGGTGCGAATGTTTACAATTGGATGTTAAGTTTGGTCATTATTGCACTAATAGTATATAGTCTAAATTCTATATTCGAGGTATTAGATGTTACTTTGCCAAACCACAAATTACTGTACAGTTCGTTTGCTGTAATAATTTTACTACCAACTATATTTTCTCCAGAAATATCATGCTCTTTACTCATCATATTACTATGTTTTTACACCAACTACAAAACTGGTTTAGTCATTGGTATTTTATCATTAGTCGCATCTATCATCAATTATTATTATAGTTTGGAGATGACTTTACTTAACAAATCCATTATATTAATGGTTTCTGGCACTTTATTTATCGGAATCTATTTGTTTATTCACAAAAAATTATCAAGCAATGAAAAAATATAAATGGCCAATAATCTTACTTAATTTAATAGCATTACTCTTGTTTTTTAATTTTTCCGTATTCTCAAAAGAGAAAACATTAGAAAATGGAAAATTAATCTATCTTAAACTTGCTCCTGTTGACCCAAGATCATTGATGCAAGGTGATTATATGACACTTAATTATGATATCAGTTCTAACTTTGATTCGTCAACAGATGAAAAACGTGGGTATTGTATTGTGAAATTGGACGCGAAAAATATTGCTGAATTTGTTCGATTACAACCTAATGAATTACCATTAAATAAAGGCGAATATCGAATCAAATACTATCAGACTGAATTTGGAAATATAAGTCTTGGGGCTGAATCTTACTTTTTCCAAGAAGGCAAAGCAAATGTTTTTGAGAATGCTGTTGCTGGTGGTATTAAAATAGACAACAAAGGAAACAGTATTCTAATTGGTTTGTATGACAAAAACCTGAAATTATTAAAATAATATGATTGATAAATTAAACCTTCAAAATTTTATTAAATCTTTTATTCGCTCTATGTTTTAGATTACTTTTGCACAACAAACACATTTTTACAATTTCTTATACAATGAGTCTTCAAAATGACCAGAATATTGTCTTAGCTATCAACGAAAAACCGAAGTTAGGACAAGGTATATTGTTAAGTATTCAACATCTTTTTGCGATGTTTGGTGCAACAGTTTTAGTACCAGCACTTACGGGGATGAGCCCTTCTATTGCATTAATTTCTAGTGGAATCGGCACATTAGTCTTTATTTTAATTACACGAGGTAAAGTTCCTTCTTATTTAGGTTCATCGTTTGCATTTATCAATCCAATTATTGCTATGAAAGCTCTTGAAGCTAAACCAGATAGCGGACTTGCTGTAGGTAGTTTCTTAGTCGGAAGTTTTTTAGTTGGTGTTACCTATTCACTTGTCGCCTTGTTTATTGCAAAAGCAGGAACTAAATGGTTAATGAAACTCTTACCTCCTATTGTTGTAGGTCCGGTAATTATGGTTATTGGTTTAGGATTAGCGGCAACAGCAGTTAAAATGGTAACAAATAATCCTTCAGGAAACTATGATTTAATCTATGTTACAATTGGTTTTGTTACCTTATTTATAACGATAATTACAGCAATTTTTAGTAAAGGTTTTTTGAGTGTAATTCCCGTTTTAGTTGGGATTATTGGAGGATATTTATTTTCAATTGCAATGGGAGTTGTGGATTTACAACCAGTTATAGACGCTAATTGGTTTATGATTCCGGATTTTACAGTTCCATTTGTTCATTATACTCCTACTTTTAGTTGGTATGTAATTGTGTTAATGATTCCGGTAACAATTGTTCCGATCGCAGAACATATTGGACATCAGTTAGTTTTAAGTAAAGTTGTAAACAAAGACTTGATTGAAGATCCAGG
Source organism: Empedobacter sedimenti (assembly GCF_030005555.1). Classification (GTDB taxonomy): domain Bacteria; phylum Bacteroidota; class Bacteroidia; order Flavobacteriales; family Weeksellaceae; genus Empedobacter; species Empedobacter sedimenti. The sequence continues at coordinate 225,287 of NZ_JASCQG010000001.1, forward strand.
TTTAGACCGCTCTATGTTTGGAGATGGTATTGCAACTATGATTGCGGCTTGTTTAGGAGGACCACCAAGTACAACTTATGGCGAAAATATTGGAGTATTGGCTATAACAAGAGCATTTAGTATTTATGTATTTATTGGTGCAGCTTGCTTTGCAATTTTATTTGGTTTTTGTGGCAAAATTTCGGTTTTACTAAGCACAATTCCAACACCTGTTATGGGTGGAGTTTCAATCCTATTGTTCGGAATTATAGCTTCAAGTGGATTGAGAATGTTAATAGAAAATAAAGTAGATTTTAAGATCAAACGTAATCTAATTATTTCGTCTGTCATATTGATTATTGGTATTGGTGGAATGGCAATACATGTTGATGATTTATTTTCTTTAGAAGGGATGGCTTTAGCATCTATTATTGGAGTATTATTAAATTTAGTTCTTCCTGGTCGAGAATTTGTGTCTTTTAAGGATATGTTTGACGAAGAATAAATATAATCATAAACATAAAAAAATGCGAACTTAAAAAGGTTCGCATTTCTTTATATTTTCAAGCTAAACTGAAATTAAACATCGTCAAAATCAATTGCTAAAGTAGCTGTTTTTGGACGAGAAATACAAGCTAATGTCATTCCTTCTTCGTAATCAGAATCTGTTAACACATAGTTGTCGCCCACATGCACTTCTCCTTCTGTAATTTTACACATACAAGACGAACAAACACCTCCCTTACACGAATAAGGCGCATCAATACCAGCATCAAGCATTGTATCAATCAAATTTTTTCCTCTATCCCAAGTCACTTCAGAAGTTTCGCCATCAAGCGTTACAGTAACCTGAACTGTTTGTGGACCTTCATCATGTTTGGTAAAAATATCTTCTGTTTTAATTGAAGGATTGAACATTTCGAAATGAATATGTTTTTCAATGATTCCAGCTTCGTTAATTTTTTTCGCTAAAGTCAAAATCATTTCTTCTGGACCACAAATCATTGCTTCGTCAACTTCGTTGATATCAATAATTTGGTTCAATATTAAATCAAATTTCTTTTCATCAATTCGTCCATTATAAATAAAGTTTTCTTGATCTTGACGTGTATAAAAATGATGAATAAAAACATTGTTTGGATATTGTTGTTTCAATTCTGTCAAACGTTCTTTAAACATAATTGAATTTTCATCTCTATTCACATAGAAAATATGAAAATTAACCCATTCCTCAGTTTGTAGCGTAAATTCTAACATACTCATAATTGGCGTAATTCCACTTCCTGCAGTAAAAGCCAACAAAGTTCGTTTTTCATTTGGTTTCGTTGGAATAGAAAAACGTCCAGCTGGTGTTGATACCTCTAACTGATCTCCAACTTTTAGTTCATTTGCTAAATAAGAAGATACTTTTCCATTTGGTTGAGATTTAACTCCTATACTCCATTTTTTATCATTAGGAGAAACACACAAAGAATAATCTCTTCGCTCTCCATTTATATTTAGCGTAATATATTGACCAGGTAAAAAAGTGTAATCAGCATGTAAATTTTCAGGAACTTCAAACGAAATCTGAACTGCATCATCAGTTAACTTTACAATCTCTTTTACCGTTAATAAATTAAATTTCATCGTATTTGACTGTTTATAATTTGAAAAAACAATTCTTAAAATGTAAGATTGTTCTATTAAATTTGTACAAAAGTAAGATTTTCGGTTTAATAGAAAAAATATATGGAAATAGCATTAATCGCACATGACGGAAAAAAAGCTGAAATGGTGAATTTCTTAATGAAACACAAAGACGCTTTGAACAAAAACAACATTACGTTTGTAGCAACAGGAACAACGGGTAAATACGCTGAACAAACAGGATTAACAGTTACTAAATACTTATCTGGACCACTTGGAGGCGATGCACAAATTGCTGCTCGTGTTGTAGAAGGAAAAACAAATATGGTCTTCTTTTTCCGCGATCCAATGGGAAAACATCCGCACGAACCTGATGTAAATATGTTGCTAAGATTATGTGATGTACATAATATTCCGTTAGCTACAAACCCTGCTACAGCAGAAATGTTATTAGATCATTTAAGATAATTTTCTTAAGCTAATCTTTAGTTTTAATTTGATTATTTGGTAAAAGATTTGGTTAATTTTAAATATCAATTTTAACTGAATAAAAATTATAATTAAAACAAAACACAATGAATCTAATTAAAAAAACAGCTATCGCGCTTAGCTTATTTGCAATTTCTGGAGGTGCTGCAATTGCACAAACAAAAACACCAGCAAAAGCAACAAAAACAGAAACTGTAAAAAAACAACAAAAGCATCAACTGATAAAAAAGGGACAGATGCTAAAAAGGAAGTAAAAACGACTACAACTAAAAAAACTGAAACTACTCCTAAAGCTGTTACTGAAAAAAAGGTGGTTACAGCAAAAAAAGTGGAGAAAACAACTCCTACGAAAAAAGAAACTAAAACGACTGTAGCTAAAACGACAACTGCTGGCACTTACAATGGTCATAAAGTATATGTAGGTCCACAAGGTGGTAAATATTACATTAATAGTAATGGAAATAAAACATATATTAAGTAATTTTAATAATTGAATTATTTACATAAAAAAGCGACTTGAAATCAAGTCGCTTTTTGTGTTATTTATTCCTCTTCTCCACTATTTTTTAGTGCATTGAGAAGATTGTAAGCTCCTTTTTTGACATAAATTTTGCCTGAATTTACTGGAGATTTAATCTCAACGAAATTGTTAGAAGAAATACCTAGAATTACAGGTGTTATTTTGAATTGATTTTTACCCAAAACTTCAAAAACATAATCTTTACCTTCGTAATGAACCACAGCTTCTTGTGGTAAAACATTTGTTCTTAGTTGATTGATTTCCAATTCTACATTAAAATACATATTTGCAGTCATTTTCAAACCATTTGCGTTGGTAACTTTTGCATAAACATCAACTGTTCCATCTTCATTTACTTGATTTGAAATAGATGAAATTTGAGCCTCTAATTTTTGATCTGGTTTTGCATTTGTAAAAGCTTTCAAATATTGTCCAACCTGAATGTTACTTAAATCTTTCTCGTAAACTTTTACATTTAGTAAAGAACTATTTGGATTAATAATTTCTAACATTGCATTTGCTGGCGAAACATATTGACCTGTATTTGTAAAAACCTCGCTAACCATACCACTCATTGGCGCATAAACATTAATTGTTTTGCTAATATTATTTAATGAAACCATTGATGGATTAATATTCATTAAGCGTAATTTTTCTTCTAAAGAACGCTTTCTTACTAATAAAGTTTGTTTTGAAGCTTTTGCTTGTTGCATTACTTTATCACTTGCAGCTTTTTCAGCATTCAAATCTCTTTGACGCACAAAATCTGAATTTGCTTGTTCTAACAAAGCTTTTGTCGTTAAATAATCCTCTTGCATTTGTATATATTGCGGATCTTCCAAAACCACAACAACTTGACCTTTCTTAACATAATTTCCAGGTATTAGTGCAATTCGTTTTACATAACCTCCAAAAGGATTAGTAATAGAAACCGTATTTTGTGGTGTAACTTCAGCTTTGGCATTTAAACGAATAATTGTAGGCATCGATTTATTCTGAAAAGAAATCGTATCAATTCCACTATTTTTTGTTTGTATATCGCTCAATTTTACAATTGAAGTAGATGTTGTTTCTGTTTTAACTTCTTCAATATTTGGTTCATTTTTACTACAACTTATTAAGAATAATGTTGCGTATATTAATATGATTATATGTTTCATTTTATTCTGTTGTGTAATAAGAAATTGTTGCAAAAGCTAGTTCTCGTTGATTTTTAGCTTCTAGGTATTTCGTTTTAACTTCTATAACTTGATTGTTCAAAATAACCCAATCCAAGAAATTAATTTCTCCTTCAAGTAGCTGTCTGTTAATTGTTTTTTGTAAATCATTTGCAGCTGGCAATTGATTTTTTTCAAAATCTTTAGTAATTTCATCATAAGCAATAATCTGATTTTTTATAAGATCAAACTCTTGCTTCATTTTTGCAGATTGTATAACTAAAGTTTGCTTAGCAAGATCAACTTTTACTTTTGAAGCTTCTATTGAAGAATTAATTCCACGATTAAACAATGGTAATTGTAAACCAACTTGAAACGAGTTGTAACGATTTTTATCTAAATCTGAAAAACTTTGATTAGAATATCCTACTGATACCGAAGGAATTTTCTTTGATTTTTCTAAGTCAACTTCCAAATTCGCTGTGTGAACATTTTCGTTGGCTAATTTCAACAAAGGATGAGTGTCTGAAAAGACTAAAGAATGCCAATTAATAGCATTTTTTGTTGGATAAATTAGTCTTGTAGAATTGGTAAAATACTGAATTTGTCTTGCGTAATTATCTAACTCAACTTTGCTTAATCGCAATTGATTTTCAATTGATTTTAATTGCAGAATCGCAGTAGAGACTTCACTTTTATTTGACTCGCCTTTCTTTAATCTCAGATTAGCTTTATCTAAAAATTGCTGATAAATAGAATAACTTTCATTTAGAATATCTTGCGAATTCTCAATATTTTGCATACCGACATATAACAACGCAATGCGTTGATTAACCTCAGTTTTTGTCAAACTTTCTGCAACTTTAGACGAATTTATTAATTGTTCGTTCAACATCTTTTGACGTTTAAAAACAATAGGAAACTGAAACGTTTGATTAATCGAAAATTTACTATCAAATTCGCCTGAATTAACTTGCCCAAATTCTGAAGAAATTTCTATCGGCGTTAATGATCGATTCGAATTGATATTTTTTTGATGATATAATGTATTTAATTCAGCTTGCTTAATTTCCAAATTTGCTGTTTCAGCCATTTGTATCATTTCATCAAATGTCAAGCGTTCTTGCGCATTTACAACAGAAGCTGATAAAAATAGTGCAATACAAATTAGAGTTGGAAGCGACTTTGATTTGCGCTTCGAGAAATGAGTTTTTTCGAACATAACGTATAAAATTGGTAAAACAAAAAGGGTTAAAAATGTTGCGCCAATTAAACCACCAATTACAACGGTAGCTAACGGACGTTGAACTTCGGCTCCAGATCCATTACTCAAAGCCATTGGTAAAAAGCCTAAAGATGCAACTGCAGCAGTCATTAATACTGGTCGTAAACGAGTTCGTGTTCCTATAAGAACCGTATGAACTGGACTTGTAATACCAGCTTTTTTCAGACGATTATATTCAGAAATTAATACGATTCCGTTTAAAACTGCAATTCCGAAAAGTGCAATAAAACCAACACCAGCACTAATGCTAAAAGGTAAACCTCTTGCAGCTAATAATAAAACACCACCAATCGATGAAAGTGGAATTGCGGTATAAATAAGTAAACTTTCTTTAATAGAATTAAACGCAAAAAATAGTAACACAAAAATCAGAACCAAAGCAATAGGAACTGCAACTCCTAAACGTTCTTTTGCTTGATTAAGATTCTCAAAAGCTCCACCATAAGTGGTATAATAGCCAGTTGGTAATTTTACTTGAGCATTTACTTTTTGTTGTAATTCGTTGACAACACTTTCTACATCACGATTTTTTACATTAAAGCCAACTACAATCCGTCGCTTTGCATCTTCTCGCTGAATTTGATTTGGTGTATTCTTGTACGCTACATTCGCGATTTGCTGTAATGGAATTTGATTTCCTGATGGTGTCGGAATCAATAGATTTTTTATATCATCAATGTTAGAACGTTTGTTATCAGCTAATCTAACAACAAGGTCAAAACGTTTTTCACCTTCAAAAACTTTCCCAGTAGATTGACCAGCGAACGCCATATTGATTATTCTGTTTGCTTCACCAATATTCAATCCATATTGAGCTAATAAAGCTCTATCAAAATCAATCACAATTTGTGGAGTTCCTTCAATTGGCTCGATGTATAAATCTTGAGCGCCTTCAACAGTGTTAACAATCTTTCCGATTTTATTTGCGTTTGATACTAAACTGTCCAAGTTTTCTCCAAAAATTTTCACGACAACATCTTGTCTAGCTCCTGTCATCAATTCATTAAATCGCATTTGAACAGGAAACTGAAAACCAACAGACAAACCAGGAACTTCTTCTAATTCTTTGGTCATTTTTTCAGCTAATTCAGGAAATGTAGAAGCCGAAGTCCATTCTTTTTTAGGTTTTAATACAACAATCAAATCACCAGCTTCCATTGGCATTGGATCTGTCGGAATTTCACCTGATCCAATTTTAGCTACAACCATTTCAACTTCAGGAAAACGTTCTTTCAAGATTTGAGAAGCTTTGTTTGTATACTCTATCGTTGTAGAAAGATTACTTCCTGGTAAAATACGAGCTTCTACCGCAAAATCTCCTTCTTCTAAAGCAGGTATAAATTCTCCACCTAAACGAGACATTACAAAAATTGATAATGCAAAAAGTAAGACTACAACACCTAAAATTAGTTTGCGAGCGCGTAAAGCCTTCACTAAATACTTTTGATGAATTTGTTCTGCTTTTGCAATCGCTTTATCCGAAAAATTTGGTTTTATTTTTTTCTTTTTACTAAGAAATAAGCTGCTCATCATCGGAACATAAGTTAACGAAAGAATAAATGCGCCAATTAATGCAAAAGCTACTGTTTGAGCCATTGGTTTGAACATTTTTCCTTCAATTCCTTGTAAAGTAAAAATGGGTAAGTAAACAATTAGAATAATGATTTGTCCAAAAACTGCAGAATTCACCATTTTTTTTGCTGCTGATCCTACTGTTTGGTTCATATCATTCTGTGATAATTTATTATTTAAACCAAACTTTTTGCTATGTGCCAATTGATGCATCGCAGCCTCTACAATAATAACGGCCCCATCTACAATCAATCCAAAATCTAAAGCACCCAAACTCATCAAGTTACCTCCAACTCCAAAAAGATTCATCATTATAATAGCAAATAACATTGCTAATGGAATAACTGATGCTACAATAAAACCAGCACGAAAATTACCTAAAAATAGAACTAAGATAAAAACAACAATCAGAGCACCTTCTAATAGATTTACTTCAACTGTTTTAATTGTATTATCAACCATTTTCTTGCGATCTAAGAAAGGTTCAATCACAATACCTTCTGGCAATGTTTTCTTTATTTCTTCAATTCTGTTCTGTACATTCTGTACAACTTCATGGCTATTTGCTCCTTTCAACATCATAACAACAGCTCCAGAAACTTCTTGCTTACCATTATAAGTCATCGCACCATAACGCGTTGCGAAGCCATTTTTTATTTCTGCAACATCTTTCATTAAAATTGGTGTTCCACTCGTTGAACGACGAACAACAATATTTTCTATATCAGCAATTTGCCCGATTAATCCTTCGGAACGAATGAATAGCGAAGTAGGTCCTTTCTCAATATAGGCACCTCCTGTATTTTGATTATTTGAAGAAAGAGCCTCAAATAAATCATTAATTGTAAGATTGAGCGCTTGTAAACGTTGTGGATCTACAGCAATTTCGTACTGTTTTAATTTTCCTCCAAAACTACTTACATCAGCAACTCCTTCTACTCCTAATAGCTGTCGACGAACAATCCAATCCTGAATTGTACGTAATTCAGTTTCATCATACTGATCTTCGTAACCTTCTGCAGGACGAACAACATATTGATAAATTTCTCCTAAACCTGTTGAAATTGGTCCTAATTGTGGTTGACCAATACCTTCAGGAATTTCGTCTTTAACTTGTGAAAGGCGTTCGCCAACTTGTTGTCTTGCCCAATAAATATCTGTATCGTCATTAAAAACGATGGTTACTAAAGACAAACCGAAACGTGAAAAACTTCGAATTTCTGTAATTCCAGCAATATTTGAATTTGCTTGTTCTACTGGATAAGTAACCAAACGCTCTATATCTTCTGCACTAAATGATGGTGCAACTGTAAGAACTTGAACCTGATTAGATGTAATATCAGGCTGTGCATCAATGGGTAAACGCGTCACTTCGTATGCACCAAATAAAATAAGTGCAAGCGTAAACAAACCCACGATGAATTTATTCTTGATTGAAAAATCAATAATTTTATTTAACATCGTATAATTAAATAGATTAATATTTAGCTTATAACAATAAATTATAAGCGGTAAGTTTTGATTTTGAAAAATTCAAAATCAATATGTAATCAATTATAATTATGAATGTTTAGGCGGTTGCCAAATAGAATCTAAATAATAAGAATAAATATAGTTTTCATCAGAAAAAGTAATAGGTTCTTGATGAATTTCTTTGTCAATTTTAGGAACTTCGAAAACAATGATTGGTAAATAACTGTGATCGATATGTGCTACCTCAATTTTTATGAAAGGTAATTTTTGATCAGTTTTCCAATCCTCGTCTATTTCGTGTCCACCGTAATGATGTTGAATAAAAACAATCATTTCATCAACTAAATCATCACTTTGTAGATGTTCAATAAAATGTTCAATAAAAATAGGCAACTTGTACAATTGCGAGAATTGTGTAGAAGTTGTTAAATATAAAAATATAAGTATTTTAGTTGCCCAAAGTTTCACGTTACCAAAAATACAATTATTTGAATAAAAACTGAAATGATTTTTAAAAGGTATTAACAAAAAAAGAGAACTAAATAAAGTTTAGCTCTCTTTTAAATTACATTTTTGAAGAAAATATTTTCAGGATTTTGTGGATCGATTAAAATATCAATTTCTTTTCCTTTTTTTATTTCTATATTTTTGTTTACATCTCCAAAATATTCAAACTCTGTATAAATCATTTGGTTATCTTTCGGATGTTTATAAAACACTTCTACAATATATTCTGGTAAGTGATTTACGTTAAGTAAGGTTCTTTTTATTTCTACAATGTGCGCTTTTACTTTTACTCCTTTATTTATTATTCTGTTGTAATCAAAAAAATCAGAAATGTTTTTTACTCCAAAATAAGAGGCTAATAAACTGCTAATTAAGATTAAAAATCCTAATAATTTATCTAATAAAAATTCAAAATTTAAAAACTTACAAAGTAAAACTAAACCTAAACTTAGTATGACTAAACTAATTCCGGTATATAATTTCATTCTACTTATTTTACTAGTAAAAGTCATAAATCATACCAAAAGAAAATTATAGCCTAATAAAATAAAAAATATTTTATTTTTTAACTTTTACACTAATACGCTGCTGTAAATCTTTGTTTAATATGCTTTGCATTTTCTACTTCATCAGCAATAATTACTGCAACATCTTCTACTGATAAAATACTGTGCCCTGACTCATCAAATACAGGAACATCTGTTCCTAATCTGTATGTACCTATTCTTACACCAGAAGTTCCTTGATGCATTTCTGGAGCTGGAGAAAAATATGTCCAATCCAATTCTTCATTATTTTGTAAAGTATTAAAATAATCTCTTGCAGCACTTGCTCCAGGTTTTATTTCATCTGGAAAACCAGGTGCGTCTACTATTTGTAATTCTTTCTGATCATTTACATACAAACTACCTGCTCCACCAACTACAATCAATCGTTTTACACCAGCTTGTTTTGTTGCTTGCTCAATTGCGTTAGACCCTTTGATATAATCGTTGTACAAATCAGGATTTGTCCAGCCAGCATTATAAGCACTTATTACAACGTCGGCTCCTTGTAAATCTGTCACCAACGCTTCTATATTGTTAACATCAACTTCTACAGCTGCAACATTTTTACTTACGATCACTTTATCTTTGTTTCTTGAAAAAGCTTTGATAGAATGATTTCTATTGATTAATTCTTTTACGATTTCTGAGCCTACAAATCCTGTTGCTCCTATTACTGCTACTCTCATTTTTATCTATTTATAATGTAATTACTTTTGTTACAATTAAAGTTACAAAAAACCTTAAAATTGATCAGAAAATTCTTTTAATGTTTTTTGATTTAATGTTTTAATTAATTCATTTTCGGCACTATCAAACAATAATTCTAAATTTTGATTCATTTCTTTTCCAATAGGACAAATTGGATTGGTTTGGTTCATCTTCCCAAAAACATTTTCTTGATTGACTAATTTGTAAACATCGCCCAAAAAAATATCATTCGGATTTTTAATCAAATAACATCCTCCTTCTTTTCCTTTCTTCGAATCAATAAATTCTGCTTCTCGCAATAATTTAATTTCACGGCGAACCACAACTGGATTGACATTGATACTTCCTGCTATAAAGTCTGAAGTAATTACATCACCTTGATTTTTTTCGGTTAAAACTAAAATATGAATTGCTGTTGCGAATCTTAAATTATTCATTTCATTAAATTGCTTTTGCAAAGATAGAATTAAAATTTATATTGTAACAAATTTTGTTACATTTTTATATATCATAAAAACAACTAAATTTGTTGAATACAAAACAATGTATGGAAAACTATAAAAAACATTTACAAAATATTATCGACCTTACAGATGATCAATGGGCTAAAATAGAAAACGTTTTAGTAGAGAAAAAGGTAAAAAAGAACGAGTTTATCTTAGAGCCAGGTGAATATGCTGAGGACTATTTTTTTGTAGAGTCTGGTGTAATTAGATCATATACAATTGATGAAAATGGGAAAGAACATGTCCTACAATTTGGTACAGAAAACTGGATTGTAAGCGACCGAAACAGTGCTTTTTGCAAACAAGAATCTAAGTTTTATATTCAAGCAATTGAAGATTCTACCATTATTTTATTGAATGAGAAACTGAATAATTTTATATCAGAAATCAATCCCGAATTTCTACCTGCTCAATTAAAATTAGTTCAAAATCATGTGCGCAGCCTTCAAGATCGTATTAATTTACTTCTTGGCGCAACAGCAAAAACACGTTATTTAGAATTTATGCGTCTCTACCCTAACCAACTTTCTCGCATACCACAATGGATGATTGCCTCGTACCTTGGTATAACACCAGAAAGTTTAAGTAGAGTTCGTAAAGAAATAGCACATGGATAAATATAGTTTTGATCTTTTTGTAAAAGAAAAACCGAAAAAAGATCCCAAAAGTATTGTAAAAATGATTCTGTCTTTTATCGCAGTTTCAATCATAAGTTATGTGTTTTTAGAATTAAATATTTTTAAGAATCAGACCTATTATTACATTTTTATTGGAGTTTTAGCAACAATTGTAGCTTATTTGAATGGTTTTTTTAAGAAGCCTGAAATAACTTTGGATGGAAAAATAGACGGAAAACTAACTTTTACAAATGATGGAATTCAGATTAATGATCAATTCTATCCAATCAAAGATTTATATTCTGTTATAATCGAAAACAACGATTATGTTGGTAAAAAAGTAAAAGAATTTGGTGAATTTGAATTACCAAATGGTTCGCATGGAGTTAGTAATTTAATTACAATCAAAACGAAAAGTAATCAGTTTGTAGAAGCTAATTTTAAGCAAAACAAAGAAAATGAGTTTGCTAAAATGGAAGCTATTTTGATCAACTATTTCAAACATCAATTGTTGTCTGAAGAAGATTTAGTAGAAATTCTGAAATTGGAACATGATATTGATAAACGTGAATTAAACAAAAAATTGAAATAATTTTTAACCTATCACTAACATTCAAAATCTACACTACTACCAATAATTAACGTACTTTTGTAACAATTAAAACAAAATAATATGCAACCAACAGCAGAATGGTTAAAAACTTGGGAATCTAAACGCGAATTTACGTTGGCTCCTAACGATTTAGAAAAATATTTTACAGATAAAGAAATTGGTGGTGTAGAAATCGACCAAATAGAAATGGGAGAAGTTTCTCTTCCTTCTGGTAAAATTTTCGTGAACGATCCGCTTGGCGAATATCTTGCAATGGACAAAGATCCTTATTTCTTAGAGACACCAAAAGGTAATTTTCCTGTAACCGCAAGTATCGTAAAATACGAAGACGACGGTGATGTTGAGAATTTAATCGGTTGTGTAAAAGTTGCTTTTACAAACGAAAAGCCTGTTCGTTACGAAGAAGCAATGAAAGGAATTGAATTGATTGACGAATTACAAGAAGGTGAATACTTTGGTTTTTCTATCGAAAGTGGCTTAGCTACAATTGTTGATGCTGAAGCTAAAGAGTCTTTCGTGAAATTTATCGATGAATTTGAAAGTAAAGGAAATGATGTTAATCTTTATGATGACTATTTCAATGCATTATTTGTAGAAAACGCAAAAAATAATCCGAAATATCAATCAGAAGAAGGAGATTGGATTAATTGGACTGTTCCTGCTACAGAATTTAAAGCACCAATTTTTCAAGCTGGTTTTGGAGAAGGAATTTATCCTGCTTACTTCGGTTACAATGAAAAAGGTGAAATCGTTGCATTTTACATTCAATTTATCGATGCTGAATTAGAAGATTCTGAAGAAGATGAAGATTGGTTGTAAAATATAATCAAACAAGATAATTCAAATCCCTCAATTTTGTATTGTGGGATTTTTTTATATTTATACAAACCAAACCTAATGAAAAACTATTTATTAATACTCATTGTCTTTTTTTGTTGTCAAATTAATGCGCAAGATAGTTTAAAAGAACCTACAATTCTTAATATACAAGTAGATAAGAAAGCTGAATATCCTGGAGGACATATTGCTTTATTCAAATTTATATCTGATAATATTATTTATCCCGATGATATTGAAAAATCAGGAGTTGAATTAGTAGAGTTTATTATAGATCAGGAAGGAAATATTATTAAGGATAAAATAAAAATAATAACAAGTTTATCACCTTCACTTGATAAAGAAGTGATAAGAGTTATATCATTGATGCCTAAATGGGAACCAGCAGAATATAAAAGAGAAAAAGTAAAAATACTATATAAGTTGCCTATAAGATATAATTTAGAATAATTGTTACAATCATTTCAACTATAATCAAAAAATTTATATTTCAGAATTTACCCGTTATAATGTAACTTTGCAATGAATTTACACAACGCAATGTCTCAATATTTTCAATATTTTAAACAACCCATTTCATCATACGAGATTCCAAAAAATCTTGATTATCCATTTTACTATGAGCCAACTGAAATTGCGAAACAAGCGTGTGAAGAGTTGCAAGAATACTTGGAAAATCAAACTGATTTTGAACATAATTTTGGTTTAGAAAATGACCTATCTTCTACACCGATTGGTAAAATGTTTGGTGTTTTAGTTGTACGAAATCAAAAGAATGAAATTGGATATTTAGCAGCAGTTTCAGGTAAGTTAGCCAATACAAATCAACACAAAATTTTTGTCCCACCTATTTTTGATATGTTGAACAAAGATGGTTTTTTTTTAGATCAAGAAGAACGTCTTAATGAAATCAATCGTGAGTTAGAATCACTGGAAAAGGATAAAAACTATCTACGTTTAAAAGAAGATTTTATTCAATTTGAAATCGATTCTAAATCAAAAATTGAAGAAGGAAAACAACTTTTAAAGGCAAATAAAAAAGAACGAAAATTTCAAAGAGAGACAATTTCTCCTACTTTATCTCAAGAAGAAATCCAGTTTTTTGAAGAAGATTTAGTGAAGCAAAGTTTACGTGATAAATATGAATTTAGAATGCTAAACGAACATCTTGAACTAGAAAAAAATCAAATTGTTTCACAAATAAATGAATATGAAAGTACAATCAATTCATTAAAAGAAGAAAGGAAAAATAAATCAAATTCACTTCAAAATCAATTATTTGACCAATATCAATTCTATAATAAGTTTAAGCAAAAAAAAAGCTTAAGAGAAATTTTTGAACAAACTGCTTTTCAACAACCTCCTGCAGCAGCTGGAGAATGTGCGGCTCCAAAATTATTTCAATATGCTTTTCAGAATGATTTAGACCCCATTTGTATGGCGGAGTTTTGGTGGGGAGATTCTCCTAAATCTGAAGTCAGAAAACACCAAAACTTCTACCCTGCTTGTACAGGTAAATGTGAACCTATTTTGGGACATATGTTACATGGAATTGAGTTGGATAAGAATCCTTTGTTACAGCAAAATGCACAAGTTGAATCGTTAGAAATCATTTATCAAGATGAAGATATTGTTGTAATAAATAAACCCGAAGAATTTCTTTCTGTTCCAGGGATTGAGATTAAAGACTCTGTTTATTTACGCATAAAACAGCTATTCCCCAAAGCTACTGGCCCTATTATCGTTCATCGGTTAGACATGGCAACTTCTGGAATTTTAGTTTTAGCATTAAACAAAGAAAGTCATAAACATCTTCAACAACAATTTATAAAAAGAAAAGTAAACAAGCGTTACATTGCTTTGTTAGACGGTAATGTTGAGCAAAATGAAGGAATGATTGATCTTCCTTTACGTGTTGATTTAGATGATCGTCCAAGGCAAATGGTTTGTTATGAGCACGGAAAATCTTCTCGCACTCGTTATGAAGTAATTAAACGAAAAGATAACAAAACATTGATTCATTTTTACCCGATTACTGGACGAACACATCAATTGAGAATGCATGCTTCACATATATTGGGTCTGAATACTCCAATTATTGGTGATGATTTATACGGAACTAAAGCAAATAGATTGCATTTACATGCCGAATATTTGGATTTTATACATCCTACGACAAAAGAATTGATGAAATTTCAGGTCGAAGCAAATTTTAATCTCTAATTTTACAGCAGAATATATACAATGGAAGAAAAACAATTGACGATAAGAGAAGTCATATATCGCGATATGCATACGCTTGTAATGGCTAAATTACATAATGGAGAAAATATTTCGATTAATGATTTGATTGATATATCATCTTATTTAGCTGCAAGTTTATTTCGTCAACGATGGAAACTGAAAGGAGAATTAACAGAAGAGGAAGTAAACATTGTTTTAGGTAATATTGGTGATTTTTGCAACGAACATTTTGGCGAGTATTTTACGCAAGAAGATTTTGATAAAATTGTAAAAATTTCTCAATTATTATTACAAAAACCTACTTTTGATAATGATTCAGAAGAATTTTTTGATCAAATTATAAAAAGCAAATAATTATACTCATAAAAAAACCTCCAAAATTTTGGAGGTTTTTTTGTTTATGTCAAATCGCTTATTGCCATCCTCCACCTACAGCACGATACAACTCGACCATAGATGTTAACGATGATAATTTAGCATTTACTACATTCAATTCAGCATTAAGACCATTATCTCTCGCTGTAATTACTTCTAAATAATTTGCCATACCATAGTTTAACAATTCTTCAGAATTTGAAATTGCTTGATTGTATAACAAATATTCTTTTTGTTTATAATCTGCTTTCTTTACAGCTGCATCATACGTATAAAGCGCATCTGAAACTTCTTTACTCGCATTCAAAATTTTGCTTTTATATGTAATCAAAGCCTTTTCTTGATTAGCTAAAGCAACTTCTTTTTGTGTACGTATTTTACGCTGTTGTAACAAGGGCTGTGTAAGACCACCGATTACAGTTGCAAAAATAGATTGAGCACTAAACAATTTATCAATATCAATACCTTGTACACCTCCTGTTGCAGAAATTGTTAAAGACGGATAGAAACTTGCATTAGCAACGTTTACATTCTCAAAAGCATTCATCAAACCAAACTCAGCAGCTTTGATATCAGGACGATTTTCTAATAATTGAGCTGGAACACCAACTGATAATTTAGAATTGATATTTTGAGCACTTAAAGTAGAACGACTAATTGATTGAGGATTACTTCCTAATAAAACACTTAAAACGTTCTCATTCAATTTAATTCCATTCTCAACATCAACCAATAATGATTTAACATTGTATAACTGAGCTTCTGTTTGATTAACAGCAACTTCCGTGACATTTCCTGCTTCTTTAAGCGCTTTAGTTGTTTCTAAACTTTGTTCGCGGTTGATTAAGGTTTTGTCTAAGATAATTTTTTGCTCATCCAAGGCTAATAAATTATAGTAAGCATTTGCAATAGATGCAACAATTTGCGTTTTTACTGCTTTGTGCGCCTCTATTGTTTGCAAATATGTAGCAGCCGAAGCTCTTTGATTACTTCTAATTTTGCCCCAAAT
Source organism: Empedobacter sedimenti (assembly GCF_030005555.1). Lineage (GTDB taxonomy): Bacteria > Bacteroidota > Bacteroidia > Flavobacteriales > Weeksellaceae > Empedobacter > Empedobacter sedimenti. Next base: position 241,355 of record NZ_JASCQG010000001.1, read on the forward strand.
ATCTGCTTCCCAGCTTAAGTTACCAGAAACTTCGTATTGACTTTGACTTCTATCAGTCATCATTGCACCAAATGGTGTATTACGAGAACTTTCTGAAAATGTATATTTTGGTCCAACAGATAAAGTTGGTAAATAGCCTGCTTTACCTTGCTTTGCATACGCCTCAGCGACTGCAATATTTTGCAGTGCCGAGCGAATGTCTAAATTATTTTGTAAACCTTGATTAATCAAAGCTTGTAATTGACCATCTGTAAAAATTTGCTTGTAAGATACAGTTGCTACAGTAGCACTATCTTTCGCTATAACATCTGTTCTGAAATTAGCTTCATTTACAACAGCTTCTGGGCGATTGTAATCTTTTGCTACAAAACAAGACTGAACAGCAAATAAACCAGCCGCAATTAAAGTAATATTAAATATTCTGTACTTTTTCATAATTAGATTGATTTATTATGTTCAACTTCTTCTTGTGGACGATCAAATTTCATTGGTTTAATTTTTTCTTGAATTGTTTGGAAAACAACAAACAATACTGGAATAACAAATAATCCTAAAACTGTACCAATTAACAATCCAAATGCAGCTCCTGTTGCTACAGAACGGTTACCTGCAGAAGAAACTCCCGTTGCAAATACCAATGGCATCAAACCTAAAATAAAAGCAAAAGATGTCATCAAAATTGGACGTAAACGAGCTTTAGCTCCATCAACAGCAGCTTGAACAATTGTCATTCCATGTGCACGTCTTTGTAAAGCGAACTCTACAATCAGAATGGCATTCTTGGCCAATAAACCAACCAACATGACTAAGGCAATCTGGAAATAAATATTGTTTTCTAATCCTGCAATCCATTGAGAGAAATATGCTCCCATCATACCACAAGGTACTGATAACAATACAGCTAATGGTAAAACATAAGATTCATATTGTGCAGATAAAATAAAGTAAACAAACACAATACATAAAGCAAAAATCATTGCTGTTTGCGAACCAGAGTTAATCTCTTCACGTGTTAAACCTGTAAAGTCTGTTCCGTATGAGCTAGATAATGTTTGCTCAGAAACTTGGTTAATTGCAGCAATCGCATCACCCGTAGAATAACCTGGTTTTACAGCTCCTGTAATATTAGCAGATGTAAACAAGTTGAAACGGTTAACAGAGTTAGGACCATAAACACGCTCTAAAGTAACAAACTGAGAAACTGGTGTCATAGCTCCTGTAGCTGTTTTTACAAACATTTTGTTTAAACTCATTTCGTTAATACGATCGTCTGGTGAAGACTGAATGTACACACGATATTGTTTACCAAAACGCGTAAAATCTGCTGCGTATAATCCTCCAATATAACCTTGTAAAGTAGAGAAGATAGAACTAACTGAAACTCCTGCTTGTTTTGCTCTTTCGATGTTTACATTAATCTCATATTGAGGGAAATTCGTATTTAACGATGTTTGCGCATACTGAATTTCTGGACGTTGCATTAATGCACCAATGTATTCTTTTGCTACTTTATCAAAATCCGTAATTTCTCCTCCTGATTTATCTAATAATTTTAACTCAAAACCAGATGACATACCAAAACCAGGAATTGCTGGTGGTTGGAAGAAAATCATTTGTGCATCAGGAATTGTTGCTGCTGCACCAAATAATTGTCCTGTAATTGCTTGTACTGATAAATCTGGAGTTGTACGCTCTTCGAAAGGTTTCAATTTAACGAACATCATACCATAGTTAGATCCAGCACCAGAAATAATAGAGTTACCAGAAATAATCGTTGCTTTATCAATTCCAGGAATCTTAGCAATTTTTTTCTGAAATTCTCTTTCTACTTCATACACACGGTCCATAGAAGCACCAGCTGGTAATTCAATATTACCGATGATAAATCCATTATCCTCTGCAGGTACAAATCCAGTTGGCATTACTTTACCTATTCCCCAAATTCCTACTCCACTTAAAATAATAAGTAAGAAAGAAATCCATTTATGTTTAACTAAGAATTTGAAAGAGTTACCATATTTATGAGTCATTCTATCAAATGCAGCATTAAATGCATCAAAGAAACGTTGAATAAAATTACGTTTTTGTTCACCTTCTTGATGTGGTTTTAAGAATAAAGCACATAAGGCTGGTGATAATGTTAAGGCATTTAAAGCAGAAATTAAAATGGCTACGATCAACGTAATACCAAACTGTTTATAGAAAACTCCGGTTGGACCTGCAATAAATGTCACTGGAACGAATACCGCACACATTACTAAGGTAATCGAAACGATAGCTCCAGAAATTTCATCCATCGCATTTTTAGTAGCGTCCATAGGAGTTTCATGATGCGATTCCATTCGGGCATGCACCGCTTCCACTACAACAATGGCATCATCCACCACAATACCAATGGCGAGCACTAAGGCAAATAACGTTAATAAGTTTAACGAGAATCCTGCCAAATTAAGGAAGAAGAATGTACCAATAATAGATACAGGAACGGCAATTAATGGAACTAATGTAGAACGGAAATCTTGTAAGAAAATATATACTACAATAAATACCAAAATAAATGCCTCGATCATTGTATGAACAACTTTCTCGATAGATGCATCTAAGAATGTATTTGTATCCATTAAGATAGTATAAGAAACACCATCTGGTAACTGAGATTCAGCTTTCTTTAATTCTTCTCTTAAATTTACAATAATCTCTTGCGCATTAGAACCTGGTGTTTGATAAACAGCAAATACAGCTGAAGGATCTCCATTCATAGAAGAACGACCAGCGTAAGATTGTGCTCCAAACTCTACATTCGCAACATCTTTTAATCTTAAAACTTGTCCATTTGGCAAAGATTTAATTACGATATTACGGTATTGATCTTCTGTTTTATAACGTCCAGAATAAGTTATTGTATATTGGAATGATTGTCCTGAGTTGTCTCCTAACGATCCGGCTGCAGCTTCAAGAGATTCTTGAGATAATGCAGCTGAAACATCTGAAGGTATCAAACCATAACTCGCCATACGAGATGGATCTAGCCAAATACGCATAGAATAAGTCATCGCACCAAAAACAGTTGCATCCCCTACACCATTTACACGTTTTAACGCTGGTATAATATTGATATTCAGATAATTTTGTAAGAATATCTCATCATACTTAGGATTAGTAGAATAAAACGACGTAAACATCAAGGCAGATGTTTGTTGTTTTTGTGTTACAACCCCAGAACGTGTTACCTCTGCAGGCAATAAAGGTGTAGCACGAGCAACACGATTTTGTACGTTTACTTGCGCAATATCCCCATCAACTCCGGGTTTAAAAATAACGTCGATAGATGCAGAACCATTGTTAGAAGCTGTAGACTGAATATAATCCATCCCTTCAACTCCATTCACTTGTTCTTCTATCGGAATAATAACAGACTCCATTACTGTTTTGGCATTTGCTCCAGGATATGAAGCAGAAATCTTAACAGTTGAGGGAGCAATGTCTGGATATTGAGTAACCGGAAGCGCAGTAAGCCCCAGTATACCCAATATAAGTATAAGTATAGAAATTACCGTAGATAATACGGGTCTTTCAATAAATGTTTTTAACATATCTCTTTACAATTAAAAAATTGGTTTAGTAGAATTTACAATAGAATCAAAGTTTGCTGGTGTTGGTTTAACAGCTGTTTTATCTCTTAATTTACCTACACCTTGTGCTACTACTTTATCTCCTTTCTTCACTCCTTCTTTTACAACAGCCATATTACCAGATCTTTCTACAACAGTAATTGGTGTTGCGTAAGCAGTATCTTTTGTTACTTTGTACACATAAGTTAAACCTTGTTGCTCAAAAGTAGCAGCTTCTGGTACAACCAATACATCAACAAATGTTTTAGGAACACGAATACGACCAGAGTTTCCGTTTGCTAAAATTTTAGCAGGATTATTGAACGTTACACGGAAATCAATTGTTCCTGTTGTTGGATTAATTTGCCCTGTAACAGTCTGAATTTTTCCTTTTTCAGGATAAATATCTCCATTTGCTAAAACCAATTCTACTGGTGGAATTTTATTTAATTTTTCCTTTAATGTCGTACCCTCAGATTTCGAAATGAAATTTAAATACTCTTTCTCATTCATTGAGAAATAAGCATATACTCTACTTGTATTAGAAACTGTTGTAATTGCAATTTGATCTGTAGGACCAACTAATGTTCCTTGACGAGAATTAATTGCACCAACAACTCCACTAATAGGGGCACGAACTACAGAATAATCTACATTAGCTTGTGCTCCTTTATAACTTGCTTGCGCTTGAGAAACACCAGCTTGCGCCTGAGATTTAGCAGCAACAGCTTGATTATAACTAGCTTGAGCTCTAGCTAAATTTGCTTTTGCTGTTTCTAATTGTACATTACTAATAATATTTTTTTGTACTAACGGAGTTAATTTATTCACTTCTACCTGAGCTGCTTGTACTGCTGCTTGCGCTGCACTTACATTTGCCTGAGCTGCCTTTACATTAGCTTGTGCTGCCCCAACTCCAGATTTTAATGCATCTGCATTTTGTGTTAATACATTTGTTTCTAATTTGAATAAAGGTTGACCAGCTTGTACATACTGACCTTCATCAACATAAACTTCTGTAATGTAACCTTGTATCTTAGCACGAACATCGTTATTTACAACTCCTTCAATATTTGTAGGATACTCATCATAACTTGTTACCACTTTTGTAGGTACATCAACTACCGGATACGGAGCTGGACCTTGTGCTTGTTGTGCTGCATTGTCCTTTTTACCACAAGAACTTAGCGCCACAGCTAAAGCACCAACCATTATAACGTTAACGTTTTTCATATTACTTTTACTTATTATCTAGTTGAATTTTGTTAATTTTTTGAATTGTTTCTTCTAATAATTGCTTTGTTTGACTCAAATGATCCAAATAAATATCAATCACTCTATTTTCCACATTCTTAGAAAGTGTATTATTTTTAGCTTTATGATCTTTTATTCTATTCGTAAAGACAATGTCTTGAGAAATCATTTCAAATAAAAAATCTAACTTTTCGGTTAAATAATTAAAATTCAACCTAAAATATCTTTTTCGAGAGTTTATCTTATTGATATACTCAATATGTTTCATGGACAGTAAATAGTTAATCGAATTTGATAAAGAACTTTTACTTACATTGAAAACCTCAAGAAGCTCTTCAAACGTAAATCCTTCTTCACTTGATTCTAAAACCATGTAAGCTTGCAACTTTGCAGTTAATGGCGGAAACTTATACGTTTTTTCCAAGAATGCGCTAAAACTGCAAAAAAGGTCATTGTTTGACGCTTCATTTTCTATATTCATAATTGTGTTAAGCTATTTAAAACGTTGCAAATATAGCACAGTTAGTTCGGTTTTTACAGAACTAACTATATTATTTTACAGACTTAACAATAAATTAAACTTATAACCCTCAATCGTTAAATATTTCTTAATTGAATTAAAATCATCAAAAATTAAACCAAACAAACCTCATAATAAATTGATAACGATAATACTAAAACAAAAAACTCATCTTAAAAAGATGAGCTATTCAATATAAGTTCAGATTTTAATGGCGTTAGTAATAAAAAATCGTCAATAGATTTTACATCCTCATAATAATCGGATTGTAAATCTTCATGAAACTTACTAAACAAAGTGCGAAGCATTTTTAATCTCCCAGCTTGATACTTATACAGTTTTTCTGCATTATCTCCTGTTGTATATTCTGTAAATAAGAAAGGAAAACGATTAAAAGATTCGTGTAAAATATATTTTCTTAATTCAAATTCTGATGTTTTATCTTTTGTAATCTGTACATGATAATTAACAATTCCACTCATTGATTTAAGACACAATAGTAATTGACGATGGCTTCTTGTTATATTAACTTGATTAATTAAATGACGAGATTTAACAAATTGAATATCAATTTTTTCAAACACTTTTTTTGTTCGATCAATTAAATCATTTTCATCTTCTAATAACTGAAAATGAAGATGCTCTACCAACGTATCGTCCTTGTTTATTAATCGCAACAACAGCTTATCTTTTTCCTTAATAGGTAAATCTAAAATTGCAGATTTCAACTCTGGCACATCCTTCAAATTCATGTGATATTTGTTTACTATTATTTTATGCTCTAAAATACAAAATAATTCTAAAAATTAAACTCAACAAAATAATGTATATTCGAGAACAATTTACAACTAACATGACTAAAACACTCAAAATTTATAGTATATTTTCTATCAGCTTGATTGTAATTTTATCATTACTCAATTATATAGATTTAAACATCAAAGGTGATTATACTTACATACTACTTGCCTGGTTTTGGATTTTCTTTACTTTTTATATTATCATTACAAATTGGAAATTAATTTATGTAAAGATTTATGCGATTGTTCTCGCATTTTTGATTTTTTTGAGCATTTTACCAATGGCAATTCCATTTTTGGCGATTGTTAGTTTTTTGACAAATAGTAATGTAATTCAAAAAGTTCCGATTAATAACGAGTATAAAATTGAATTACAAAAGCAAGTTCTCGGAATGGAACGTGTCTATATTTATAAAACGACTTCGAAATTTTTGGTTTTAGAAAAAACTGAAAATCTTTGTCGTCCCGATTATTTAAGCGTTTTAGGTGAAGTTTTGAATATGAATGAAGATCATGAAAATTTGTATGAATTAAAAGATTCTCCTATACAACACGCCAAATTAATTTCAATAAACCAGGATAGTATTGGAATTGAATATCAAATTCTGAACAAGAAAAAAATCGTTTATCATCATCTAAAAGAAGACTATGGATATTAAATAATTGATATGAATGTATATTTAATCCGTATTCGTCATTAATAATGATTACTTTTGCACTCCGAAAATAGGATTATAATTATGAAAAACGTTGTTGAGCACAGAAAATTACTTGGAGTAGATAAAACTGCTACGCTAAAAGAATTGAAAGCAATTTACAGAAATACGATGAAAGACGCGCATCCTGATAAATTTGTAAATGATGAAGCGGGAAGAATTGCTGCAGAAGAAAAGAGTAAAGTTGTGATTGAGGCTTACCACTTTTTAGTAAGTATAAACCCAGAAACACACGAAAAAAACAAAGAAGAATATACGGCTACAACTGCAAAATCTAACATTCATGACTTTTACATGGATGAGCAAATTTTGAAAGTAGAACATTTAGATGGAAATCATTACGAGTACTTTGGTGTTCCTAAAAACACGTACATCAAAATGGTAAATTCTGATTCGCCAAGCCGTTTTGCAAGAAGACACATCTATGGTAAATTTACGCATAGAAAAGCTGGTGAAGCAATGAAAGATTAATTATCGAAAACGATATAAAACAAAAAAACCACTTCTTGCGAAGTGGTTTTTTTTATACTTTTTCAAACAATTCTTCATTTACTACAATGCCTAAATTCTTTTCATTATGTTTTAAATGATTTACAACATATCCAGAAAACCCAATATGTTTTAACATAAGTTTATTAATTAATTTATTCAATCGAAAAGATATTTGATTTATTTCTTTATAATCCTCTGTCCCTTCATTAATATTTCTTCCATGAAGAAAATTATTTCTATGATTAATTGCATTTATTTCATCTGAATTTAACTCTATATCACATAAATTAAAAGGCTCTAAAAGTTTATTTCTATTTGTAGGTTTGTTAATATTTTCAATATTTTTCCTTAAGATTTCAATTGAATTATCACCTCCAAGCTCTATTATATCTTGAGAAAAAACATCTAGAACTTCTTTTAGCTTAGCAATAAAATTTTTAGAGATCTTTTTATCTATAATTGGCTTTAAACCCTTATTTTCTTTAATTAGAATATTAGTTAATCTTTCTAAAGCAACTGAATAACAAGCCGGTTTTAGAATTAAACTTGACACATTTGCTTCAATAATTAACAAAATTACAATTGCATAATTTTCATCAAAATGAACCAAATTACAAAGCTTAGAAAACAAAAAAGAATCAAACACTTTTAACTTATCTCCAACAACTTTAATAATACCATCATCATTGGAGTAACCATATGGATTTGAAAAAATAGGATTATATATTCCTTTCGAATAAATTGATGGACGTAATTGTAGGTACGAAAAACCATCAATAACATTGAAATCATTGTCTTTGGAAGTAATATAATATGCTTCATCCTGAATAAAATCTCCAGAAAGAAAACCGTATGAAATCATAATTGAATGACATAAGTCTGCAAACTCATCAACATCAATCTGTTCGTCTGAATCTATAATAAAATAACGTTTATCTTCTCGTTTTGTTTCATAAAGATTAAAACTTAAGTGAGCCATTTTAAATGATAAAAAACTCCTAGCATAAAACATATTTTCATCACAATATGTCTTTGCTTCTATAAAATAGAAAAGTTGAGCATTTTTATTGTTAACAGGAATTACGAAACGGCAAAAAACTTTATTTTCTAAATTAAAGTCTTTTTTTAATTCATGTATTTCTCCATAGAAATAATCCACATTGTCAACATTATTTGTTTTTGTAAGATAAAAATTTGAAATATTACATGTATATTTCCCTACAAATAATACAATATCAAAAGATATATCATTCCTTAGACACTCAAAAAGCTTTTCATTAAATTCAATATTTAGATCAAATCCGCCTAGTTTATTTTTATTTAATAGTCCATTTAAATTTTCTATATTAAACATTGGAATATTAATATAAACATTCTTTTTTTCAATTAAATCAAAAATTAAGTTAAATGTAGTATCAAAATAAATTGTTTTTATATCTTTTTGTAGTTTCATAATTAATAAAATGATAATTTTCTAAATTACAAAAGTAAATATTTTTAATACTATCCTATAAGCATAAAAAAACCACTTCTAAATGAAGTGGTTTTTTTATATCTATAGATTTTAAATCTTAGTGACCTAAAATGTAAGCAAAAATTAATGGTGCTACGATAGTTGCATCAGATTCGATCATGTATTTTGGTGTATCGATATCTAATTTACCCCATGTAATTTTTTCGTTTGGAACAGCTCCTGAATAAGATCCGTAAGATGTTGTAGAGTCAGAAATTTGACAGAAATAAGCCCAGAAAGGAACATCTGTCCACTCTAAATCTTGGTACATCATTGGAACAACACAAATAGGGAAATCTCCAGAGATACCACCTGCAATTTGGAAGAAACCTACACCTTTACCTTCAGAATTTGCGCGATACCATTCTGTTAAGTAAATCATGTACTCAATTCCAGATTTTACTGTAGAGGCTTTTAAATTTCCTTTGATTACGTTAGACGCAAAAATATTTCCTGTTGTAGAATCTTCCCAACCTGGACAAACGATAGGTAAATTTTTCTCAGCTGCAGCAACAATCCAAGAGTCTTTAGGGTCAATTTCGTAGTATTGCTCTAAAACGCCAGAATTTACAACTTGGTATAAGAATTCGTGTGGTAAATAACGCTCACCTTTTTCTTCTGCCGCATGCCAAACATCTTCTAAATGTTGTTGTAAACGACGGAAAGCTTCCTCTTCAGGAATACAAGTATCTGTAACACGGTTGAAATGTGTATCTAATAATTCGCGCTCTTGCTCTGGTGTTAAATCACGGTAATTTGGAATTCTTTTATAGTGAGAATGCGCAACTAAATTCATTACGTCTTCTTCTAAATTTGCTCCTGTACAAGAAATGATGTGTACTTTATCTTGACGAATCATTTCTGCTAATGAAATTCCTAATTCAGCAGTAGACATTGCACCACCCAAAGAAATTAACATTTTACCACCTTCTAACAAGTGTTGCTCGTAACCTTTTGCAGCATCTACTAATGCAGCAGAATTAAAGTGTCTGTAATTATGTTCAATAAACTGACTAATTGGTCCTTTGCTCATTTTATTTGTTTTTTATTTATTTAAAATTCAATTATTTATAACCCAAAGTATTCAACACATCTTGATGCGTTTGCTCTTCAGAATATACTTTTGTATTATAGTTTTCATCAATCAAAAGATATTTGGGTTGAGGAATCAAACAGTGGTTAATTCCACCAAAACCACTAATATTATCTTGATATGCTCCTGTATTAAAGAAACCAATATACAATGGTTTTGCTTGATCATATTTCGGAAGATAAATGGCATTTACATGTTGCTCTGAGTTATAATAATCGTCAGAATCACATGTTAAACCTCCTAATAATACGCGTTCATATTTATCGTACCAACGGTTAATTGGTAACATGACAAATCGTTTCGAAATTGCCCAAGCATCTGGTAAAGTTGTCATAAAAGATGAATCAATCATATCCCAATACTCTTTATCATTTTGTTTCTTTTGATAAAGAATTTTGTAGACTACTCCTCCACTTTCTCCTACTGTAAACGAACCAAATTCTGTAAAAATATTTGGAACAGGAATTCCTTCTTCATCACAAATCATTTTAATTTGTAACAAGATTTCTTTCGCCATGTATTCGTAATCATATTCGAAATTCAACGAATTTTTGATTGGGAATCCACCACCAATATTCAAACTATCTAATTCTGGACAAACTTTTTTAAGGTTTACATAAACTCTCAAACATTTTGTCAACTCATTCCAATAATATGAATTGTCTTTAATTCCTGTATTAATAAAGAAATGAAGCATTTTCAATTTAATGCGTTCATTTGGTTTTACCATTGTTTGATAAAACGGTACAATATCCTTGTAGCCAATTCCTAAACGAGAGGTATAAAACTCAAATTTCGGTTCTTCTTCTGATGCAATACGAATTCCGATTTCAAAATCGCCTTCTATCGCTTCCGAAAACAAATCAACTTCTTCGTAATTATCAATTACAGTAATTGTTTTGCGGTGACCATTATTTACTAAACGTGCAATGTTTTCTACGTATTCTTCACGTTTAAAACCGTTACAAACTACATATTGATCTTCATTTATCAATCCTTCTTGCATTAAATTCTCAACAATATTAATGTCAAATGCAGAAGATGTCTCGATATGAATATCATTTTTAAGTGCTTCGCCTAAAATGTGGCGGAAATGTGAACTTTTTGTACAATAACAATAATTGTAAGTTCCTTCATAGTTTAGCTCTTCGCGCGCTTTTTCAAACCAACCTTTCGCTTTCTGAATGTTTTGTGAAATCTTAGGTAAATAAGTAAATTTTAATGGTGTACCATGTTCTTCGACCAAAGCTTTTAGGTCAATTCCATTAAATTTTAAGTACTCTCCATCTAATTCAAATTCATCTTGTGGAAAGTCAAATGATTGCGTGATTAAATCTATGTATTTAGTTTTCATTATGCTTTTTAAATGTTACGTGTGTTGAATAATTCTAAAAATTTTGCGAAAAAAAATTTAGGGTATTACAGACGTATCGCATAATATACATTGCGAAGCAATAAAGGGAAAGAATAATTCTTAAATTCGTTTCTATTCATTAAAACTACTGCGTTAAAGCTCTTTCTATTCTCTACGCTTTCGAATAAAAGGTTAAAACTCATCAACTTTTTTCTTAAAAAAATTATAAAAATACTTGTCGCAAATATAAGTTTTTTAATTCTGTTAAAAAGATAAAATAATATTAAAATTTATGGAATCAAACACATGATTTCAATCAATAATTAAATTAATCGACAATTGTTCAAAAATTTATTTTTTCTTTAAGGTTTAGCAAGGTTAAATATTGTATTTTTGAAATCGTTTTGAACGTAAATTATGGGTAAAATTATTGCTATTGCTAACCAAAAAGGTGGTGTTGGTAAAACGACAACTTCGTTAAACCTTGCCGCTTCATTAGGTGTTTTAGAGAAAAAAGTTTTATTAATTGACGCAGATCCGCAAGCAAATGCAACATCTGGTTTGGGTTTTGATTTGGATGAAATCGAAGCAGGAACCTATGAAGTATTGGAAAATGAAGTACTTGCGAGCAAAGCTATTTTACAATCAGAATCGCCAAACCTAGACTTGATGCCTGCTCATTTAGATTTAGTTGCTGCCGAGATTGAGATTGTGGATTATGAGAACCGCGAATACATGTTAAAAAACGCGTTGTCGGAAATCAAAGATCAATATGATTATATTATTATAGATTGCGCGCCTTCTCTTGGTTTGATTACACTTAATGCGCTTACAGCTGCTGATTCTGTGGTTATTCCTATTCAGTGCGAATATTTCGCGTTAGAAGGTTTAGGAAAATTATTAAATACGATAAAAGGAATTCAACAACATCACAACAAGGAATTGGATATCGAAGGTTTATTGTTAACGATGTACGATTCGCGCTTACGTCTTTCTAATCAGGTTTTAGACGAAGTGAACAATCATTTTCCGCAAATGGTTTTCAAAACAATTATTACTCGAAATGTACGTTTGTCAGAAGCACCAAGTTTTGGCGAAACAATTATTCAGTACGATGCTGCGAGTAAAGGTGCAGAAAATTACTTAAATTTAGCGCGTGAATTTTTAATTAACAACAACGATACAGTTTAAATAAAATGGCAAAGCCAAATAAAAATAATCGCTTGGGACGTGGATTATCTGCTCTATTAAAGGATGAACCAACTGTAAAAACAGCACAAGATGAAGGTGCAAAAAAATTGGTTGGAAACATTTTGGAAATAGATTTAGAAAAAATCACCGCGAATCCTTGGCAACCACGAACTAATTTCGATAAAAAAGCTTTAGAGGAATTGGTTTCATCTATTCAAACATTAGGCGTTATTCAACCGATTACGATTCGTAAAAAACCAACTGGAGAATATGAATTGATTTCTGGTGAAAGACGTTTTCGCGCTTCGCAATTAGCTGGTAAAAAAACAATTCCGGCTTATGTTCGTTTAGCGAATGACCAAGAAATGCTAGAAATGGCATTGGTCGAAAATATTCAGCGTCAAGATTTAGATGCGATCGAAATTGCACTTTCTTACCAACAATTAATTGATGAAATCAAGCTAACGCAAGAGGAATTAAGTAAACGTGTTGGGAAAGACAGAACGTCTATTACCAATTATTTGCGTTTATTGAAATTAGACCCAATCATCCAAACAGGAATTCGTGACGGAATGATCTCGATGGGACACGGACGTGCTTTAATGGCAATTGATGATACGGATTTACAATTTGACATTTATGAAAAAATTGTTCGTAATAACCTATCTGTTCGTGATACTGAAAAATTAATTAAGTCAATTAAAGAAGGTGATGATAAAACAGCTAAGAAAGTTGTGAATGAATTACCTACTCAATACAAAGAAGCATTAAGTTCGATTACAAATTCACTGAAAACAAAAGTCGAAATTAAGCGTGCGCAGAATGGAAAAGGTAAAATTATATTGAATTTTACTTCTGATGATGAATTTGAACGTTTAAGAAAGTTTTTAAATGAAAATTAAATCGCTCTTACTTGGATTAATGTTAGCATCAACGTGTACATTTGCCCAAGTTAAAACAGATTCGCTAATTGTTGTAGATAAGTTGATTGTTCAAGATTCTCTTACTAATACAAAACCTTTGATGGAAAAAAGTCCTATCAAAGCATCATTATATTCTGCAATTTTGCCAGGAGCTGGTCAATTGTATAACAGAAAATGGATTAAAGCTCCAATTGCTTTAGGTTTAGTAGCAACAGGAACAGGTTTTACAATTTATTACAATAATTTATATAAAAAATATCGTCGAGCTTTTATCGCTGTTCGTGAAGGTTCTCCAAATGAATTTTCAGGAATTTTATCGCCAGATCAATTAGCTGTAATTCAAGATGATTACAAAAGAAAACGTGATTATAGTGTTGCTTTAACTGCGTTAGCTTATTTATTAAATGTAGTTGATGCAACAGTAGATGCGCATTTATTTACTGTTCGTAATGATGCAGAAATGTCTTTTAAACCTACGGTTATACAAGACGAAATGACGTTAGAACCAGTTTTGGGACTAGCTTTTAATTTAAAATTTTAATACAAAAAATGAAAATAGCTTTAATTGGATACGGAAGAATGGGTAAAGCCATTGAAGAAATCTTAATCGAAAGAGGACACGAAGTTGTACTCAAAATTTCGCGCACTCCACTTCCCGAAGAATTAAAAAATGTTGAAGTTGCTATAGAGTTTTCAAAACCAGAATATGCATTCGATAACCTTAAAGTATTACTTGAAAACAAAATTGCAACAATTTGTGGTACAACAGGATGGTTAGACAAACAAGACGAAGTTAATCATTTAGCAATTTCTAATAATACTGCTTTTTTATATGCTTCTAACTTCAGTTTAGGAGTCAATTTATTTTTCGAACTAAATCAAGTTTTAGCAAGAATGATGAATAAATATAGAAACGAATATCAGATTAATTTAGAAGAAATTCATCACACACAAAAGCTTGACGCACCTTCTGGTACAGCAATTACAATTGCTGAAGGAATTATAGAAAACACAACTTATAATTCGTGGTCAATGGAAAAAAAATCTGAAGAGATTATTCCTGTAGAAGCAAAACGAATCGAAAACGTACCAGGAACACATATCGTACAATATACTTCTGATGTAGATACTATCGAAATTTCGCATACTGCACATTCGCGCAAAGGTTTTGCTCTTGGAGCTGTAATAGCTGCGGAATGGATTTGGAACAAAGAAGGTGTTTTTACAATGAAAGATGTACTTGAACTAAACTAATACAAAATACTTAATATCAAAAACTTATGCAAATATTAATTTATTGGTTAATCGGTTTTATAATCTCCAATTTAATCTTTGGAGCTGCAACTTGGAAGTTGTTTAAAAATGCAGGAAAACAAGCTTGGCAAGCTTATGTTCCTTTCCTTAATATCTGGAAAGGTTTAGAAATTATTCATCGTCCAAAATGGTGGATTATCTTATTTTATTTGCCAATCGTAGGGCCAATTTTTTGGTTAGTTTTCTTTGTAGATTTAGGTGATGCTTATGGCAAAATAGAAACAAAAGACAAAATCATTATGGTTTTGACTTTAGGTTTATACATTTTCGCTGTAAATTATTCTGATAATCCTAAATATTTAGGTCCAGAACAACGTAAACCTACATTTATTTCTTCATTGATTTTTGCATTAGTATTAGCGACTTTGGTTCACAACTGGTTTATTCAACCCATGATCGTACCAACTGGTTCGATGGAGAATACAATTAAAATTGGTGACGCTTTATTTGTAGAAAAAGTAAGCCACGGTGCTCGTGTTCCGATGACTCCAATAGGTATTCCTTTCTCTGAGTTTATTTACCGTGATGGTTTTATTGATAAAGCTCGTTTACCATATATGAGAATCCCAGGTTGGAGAGAGTTGAAATCAAATGATATAGTTGTTTTCAACTATCCTACAGATTCTGTTTACTCTGCAATTGATCGTAAAGACGCTTATGTAAAACGTTTGGTAGGTTTACCTGGGGAAACAATTCAGGTTCGTAACGGAATTTTATATGTTGACGGAAAAAAATTCATCCCTAAAAAAGATGCGCAAGTTCAACATGCTTATACTGTAATTGTAAAAACACCGTTCAGTGAAAAATTATTATATGATAATTTCGGAATTATTAGCACAGATTATGTAGCTGATAAACAAGCTGACGGAACATTTATCTACAAATTTGCAGCTTTAACAGATGCACACGTTGCAACGATGAAGTCAAATTCTAACACGGTTTCAGTAACTCCTATTCTATCTCCTGTTGGAGAAAAAACAGAACATATTGTAAATGGTAAAATTGATAGTACAAACACTATTTTCCCTGTAAATAAAGCATGGAATACAGATCAATACGGACCTTTATATATTCCGAAAAAAGGAGATTTAGTTGATGTAAACAAAGAAACTCTGCCACAGTACATTAACATTATTCGTAAATACGAGCACAATAATTTACGTGTAGATTCTGCAAATGGTAAATATGATATTTATATTAACGATCAAAAAGCAGCTAAATACGAAATTAAACAAAACTACTATTTTATGATGGGTGACAACAGAAACCAATCATTAGATGCTCGTTTCTTTGGTTACGTAGGAGAAGATCATATCATTGGTCGTCCAATTATGATTTGGGCAAATATGAATGGTGTATTTGAAAAAGCTGCTCCTAAAAAATTCATTTGGGATCGTTTCTTTACTTCTATTAACAATGATAATCCTGACAAAACTTCTTACGGAATTTATGTATTAATTGCCTTAATTGGTTGGATTGGATACGATGTTGTAAAAGCGCGTAAAGACAAAAAGAAAAACAAATATTAATTGAAGAGCGATTAAATTCTTCTAAATAATAAAATTAACAACACTATAAATGTGCATTATAAGCTAATTGTAATGCACATTTCCATATAAAATAATAGAATGAAAAATACTTTTGCGGCTTTTTATTTTGGACCGATTGATTATTATGCAGAAATGGTAAAAAGCCAAAGTTTGAATATTGAAGTTTGTGAAAATTTCCAGAAACAAACGTATCGTAATCGAATGAATATTTTGGGAGCAAACGGAAAATTGATGTTAAATATTCCTATTTTTCACAATGGCACACGTTTGTTCAAAGATTTACAGCCTTCTTATGAGTATGATTGGCAAAAAGAACATATCAAATCGTTAAAATCAGCTTATCAAAGTTCTCCATATTTCGAATATTATGAAGATGATATCATTCCGATTTTAGAACAAAAAGAGAAATTTCTTTTAGATTTTAATCTAAAAACAATTGATTTCATCAACAATAAATTAAAGTTAGATTTAGATATTCAACAAACAGAATCTTATCAATCTATTGATCAAGAGTTTGATTTTAGAAATCAATTTTCAGCTAAAAAACCAGCTCAATATGAATTAACAGAATATGCTCAAGTTTTTGATGATAAATTTGAATTTATTCCGGATTTGAGTATTTTAGACCTATTATTTAGCGAAGGGCCAAGCGCCGTAGTTTATTTAAAAAATTTAATAAAATAACACAATGAGAAAATTATTTATTGCTTTAGGATTTGCCTTTACATTAGGTTTTACTTATGCACAAACTACTGAAGTTCAGAAAGAAAAATGGTATCACGCAGGTGTAGAACAAACGGGTGTTTATGGTGTAAATACTGATCAAGCTTTACAGTTTTTAAAAGACAACAAAAGAAAGGCAAATACAATTATTGTAGGAGTTTTAGATAGTGGTGTTGAGAATTTCCATGAAGATTTGAAAGCAAATATGTGGTCAAATCCAAAAGAAATTCCAGGAAATGGAATCGATGATGACAAAAATGGTTACATTGATGATGTTCACGGTTGGTCTTTTTTAGGAACTGCAAAAGGAATCAATTACAATGATGATACAACTGAAATTACGCGTCTTTACAAAGCTCTATCTACTAAATACGCTTCTTATGATCAGAAAAAAAATCATGATGCAATTGTAAAAAATCCTACGGAATATGCTGAATTTCAAAAAATTGAAAAAGATTATTTAAGCGCTGTAGGAAAAGCAAAATACAACCAACAAGTTGCACAATCTAAATTGAATGCAATTGAAGGTGGTGTAAATAAAATGGTTCTTGAATTTGGTGATACTAAATTAACAAAAGATATTTTAAAGAATTATCAACCGACAGATTCTCAAGTTTTAGAAGCTTTATGGATTTTTGGTGAGTTGAAAGAAGAGCAATGGGTTGGAAAAACGATGAAAGAAGTTTCGAATACCTATTTAGGTGCGACTCGTCGTGCTGCAAAAGGTGATGCTTTATCTTCTCACTTAAATTTAGATTTAGTAGATCGTAAAGATGTTGACAATCCAAATGATAAGAAAGAACGTTTTTACGGAAACGGAGATTCTAACGGACCTGAGTCTTCTCACGGAACTCACGTTGCTGGAATTATCGGTGCTGTAAGAGGAAACAACATAGGTTCTGAAGGAACAACTGGAGGAAATAATGTAAAAATTCTTTCTGTTCGTACAGTTCCAAATGGAGATGAGCGCGATAAAGATGTTGCAAATGCAATTTATTATGCAGTTGACAATGGAGCAAAAATCTTGAACATGTCTTTCGGAAAACCTTATTCTCCTGATGCAGATTTAGTTTGGGATGCTTTCAAATATGCTTCTGATAAAGGTGTTTTAATCGTTAAAGCGGCAGGAAATAGCAACGAAGATATTGATGTTCACGTTCATTATCCAACTAATTTCAGAAATGGAAATACGGTTTCTAAATCTGTTCTTACAGTTGGTGCTTCTACAAAAGATCCAAAAGCGTTGAAAGCTCGTTTCTCTAATTATGGTAAAAAATCGGTAGATGTTTTTGGACCAGGACAAGAGATCTATGCGACTTATCCAGGTGTTGATCAATATCGTTTCTTAAACGGAACTTCTATGGCTTCGCCTGCTGTTGCTGGTGTTGCTGCGTTAGTTTGGTCTCATTACCCAAAATTAACTGCAGAAGATATTCGTACTATTTTGATGGAAACAGTGAATAAAAACGACCAATTAAAAGATATTTCTGTTGCTGGAGGTGTTGTAGATTCTTACAAAGCTGTTCAAAAGGCTGAAGAAATTTACAAGCAGCGTAAATTGAAATAATTTTAAATTTAACACAACATTATAAAAAGGCTTCATTATTTGGAGCCTTTTTTGTATATTATGGTTTATTAAATTTGAACTGTTATATTACAATTCATAAAAGATCAAAAATAATATAAAATGAAAAAATTCTTATTAAGTATATCACTTGCAATGTTTATTGGCGTAACTTCTTTTGCCCAAGAAACTGCAGCAAAACCAATTACCGAACAAAAATCTTGGCAACACGATTCTTATGAAGATAGTGGTGTTTATGGTGTTAATACTCAAAAAGCAATTCAATTTCTTGAATCTAAAAAACGTAAACCTTCAGAAATGATTGTAGGTGTTTTGGATAGTGGTGTCGAAGTTACGCATCCCGATTTAAAAGATAATATCTGGATCAATAAAAAAGAAATTGCTGGAAATGGAAAAGATGATGACAAAAATGGTTTTATTGATGATATAAATGGATGGAATTTTATTGGTGGTAAAGATGGTAAAAATGTGTCAGAAGATACATTAGAGTTAACTCGCCTTTTTGTAAAATATACAGATTTATTTGAAAAAAGTAAAGATGCAACTACAAATAAAACCAAATATGCAAAAGAATATGAGCAATTTCAAAAAATAAAACTTGAATTTGAAAATAAATTAGCCGAAGCAAAACAAGGTGATGCACAGTATGGCGAAATGGATAGTGTATTCAAAATTGGTTTTCCTGCATTATTAAAAGAATGGGGTGATAAAGAGTTAAATCAAAAGAATATGATGTCTTTTAAACCTATTTCAAAAGAAGCACAACAAGGGATGATGATTTTTGCAATGGTACCAAAAGAAGCTTGGGAAGGAAAATCAATGAAAGATTTTTTAAAGAAGACTGGTGATGACATTTCCGAAGGTGCTAAATATTACAAAGAACAAGTTGAATTTAATTTGAATACTCAATTAGACCCTCGTTCAATTGTTGGTGACAATTATGCAGATAAAAAAGAACACATCTACGGAAACAATGATGTAGATGGACCTGATGCTTTACACGGAACGCACGTTTCTGGAATTATTGCTGCAAAAACAGGAAATGGAATTGGAATGGACGGAATTGCGGGAAATGGTTATGTAAAAATTATGTCTGTTCGTACTGTTCCTAATGGTGATGAGCGAGATAAAGATGTAGCGAATGCAATTCGATATGCTGCAGATAATGGAGCTAAAATCTTAAACATGTCATTCGGAAAACCTTATTCTCCAGATATTGAAATTGTTTGGGATGCTTTCAAATATGCTGAAAAGAAAGGTTTGTTGTTGATAAAAGCAGCCGGTAATGATAATTTGGATGTTGATACAAATGATAATTTTCCTACAATTTTTGATACTAAAGGAGAGAAAATTGTGAATAATGTGATTACTGTTGGTGCAAATACAATGGATAAAAATAATTTGAAAGCAAGTTTTTCTAATTATGGTAAAAAATCGGTAGATGTTTTTGCTCCAGGTGCAGAAATCTATTCAACAGTTCCAAATAAAGATGGAGAATACAAAAACTTGGACGGAACTTCTATGGCCTCGCCTGCTGTTGCTGGTGTAGCGGCTTTGGTTTGGGCACATTATCCTAAATTATCTGCACTGGATATCAAACAGATTTTGATGGATTCTGTTAACAAAGATGCAGCTTTAGCCGATTTATCTGTAACTGGAGGAGTTGTAGATGCGTATAAAGCCGTACAGTTAGCTGAAAAAATGTACATCGCAAAGAAATTGAAATAATCAATTCATAATAAATTAAAAAAACCGCTCATAGAGCGGTTTTTTTTTATGGTAAATAAGTTTCTTTGGTCAAAACTCCAGATTCTATTTCAATCGGTTCTTCATTCTGTCTAAAAATACGAGCCGATAACTTCCCTTTTAGCTCCACTACTCCATTTTCTACACGTAACCAACTTCCTTCTCTTAGTCCTACAACAACTTGATGGTTAAATTTATGAAATTCATTAATACGTGTTTCTCTTGTTTCACCTTTATGTGTAGAGTTAGGATCAGGATCTAAATAATGTGGGTTAATGTTAAAAGGTAAGAATTGCAAAGCGTCAAAACTTGGTGGATAAACAATTGGCATATCATTAGTTGTCCCAATTGTTAAACCAGTCATATTACTTCCTGCACTAGTACCAATATACGGAGTACCCGAATGTACAGCGTTTCTTAACTCTTCTACTAAACCTTGCTCATACAATGTCTTTAACAATAAAAACGTATTTCCACCGCCAATAAAAATAGCTTTAGCATTCAAAACAGCTTCTTTTCTATTCTCAAAAGTATGTAATCCTCTAACTGAGATACCAACTGTTTCTAAAGCCTCCTTTACATTCTGTGTATAATCATCATACGAAATCCCTGAAGGGCGAGCATATGGTATAAAAACTATCTCGTCAGCTTTTATAAACTCTTTTATTTCGTCTTTTATATATTCCAAAAAACTATATCCGTGAATCGTACTTGTACTTATCACTAATAATCTATCGTTTGCGTTAATCATGTTATTATTTTTTATCAAATGTAAGTTTAAAACATAAAAAAACCGAATGAAATTTCATTCGGTTAAATAATTAGTTTTTATAATTAATCCACTTAATCATTTCTTTAATTGTAGGCTTTTTACCATAAATCAAAATTCCGATTCTATAAATTTTTGAAGCAATGTATACCATAAATATTGTACTAACAAGCAATATTGAAAGTGATAAAGCTAATTGCCAAATAGGAACGTCAAAAGGAATTCGGGTAATCATGGAAATTGGAGAAGTCAACGGAATCATAGATAACCAAAAAGCTACTGGTCCGTCAGGATTCTCAAAAGTCGTCATACTTCCATACAAACCAACCATCATTGGAACTAAAGGAAAATACGTAAATTGCTGTGTATCTGTATCATTATCAACCGCAGAACCAATTGCCGCGAAAACGGAACTATAAAACAAATAACCTAAAATAAAATAGGCAATAAACGCGAAAATAATCAACGGATAATTAAACGTTAAAAGCACTTCACTTACCTCTGTCATTTTCTGCATCATATCTGGATTTGCTTCTGTCATTTGAGATTGATTCATCATTTGTTGCGTCATATCCATACGAGATGCTGCAATAGCAGGGAAAATCATTAATAACGCTAAAGTCATACCAATCCAAATTGTGAATTGTGTAAGCGCAACCATTGTTGTTCCAACGATTTTACCCATCATCAATTCGAAAGGTTTCACTGAAGAAATGATAATTTCGACAACACGATTATTTTTTTCTTCTACAATAGAGCGCATCACTTTTACGCCATAAATCATCACAAACATGAAAATAATATAAGTTAAGAACATTGCTAAACCAATTTTCAGTTCCATTCCTTTATCAGCTTTACCATCAGAAACATTAAAAACATTTAATTTAACTTTTGCTTTTGATGCTTCCAAAGCTTCCTTATTAATTCCAGATTTAGCTTGCTTATCTTTTTCTATTTTATCACCAATAACACGTGTAAGCTTCTCACGATCAGTAATCCCTAAATTTCCGTTGGTAATTAATTCCGTATTTTTCTCAATATTTTCGTAATTACCATCAGTATTTTTAGGTATATGAAGAATAGCATTCAAATACTCACTATCCTTCAACGTATCTTTAATAGATTGTAATTCTTGAGGAGTGTAAATACTAAACATCATCTGTTTAGAAGACTTAAAAGATGTTACAAACTCTGTACTCTCATCTACGATTGCAATATTTTTTACTTCAGAATTATTAGCTGAACTTAATAAAAAGATAACAGCTCCCGCTCCAACAATTAACAATGGAGAAAGAAAAGTCATCACAATAAATGCTTTGTTTTTTACTTGAGAAAAGAATTCTCGTTGAGCAATTAAAAATATATTTTTCATGTGTTTTCTAGTAAATTATTGTTTTTGAGAACTTTGCTTAACAGCTTCTAAAAATACATCATTCATTGAAGGAATGATTTCTTTAAACTGATGAACTTGACCAATTTGCATTAACTGTTGCAAAATTTGATTGGTCGGAATTTCTTTATTATACAACAAATTAAATTCTGTGCGTTGATTAATTGTTTTAATTTCAGAAATATCAAATTGATTCGCTAAATTTTGTAAATCATCTGTTGGAATTTCATTCAACTGAATCTGGAATTTCCCAGTTTTAAATTGATTTCGTACTTCCTCTATCGTTCCATCCAAAACCTTATTTGATTGATTAATCAATGCAACATGATCACACATTTCCTCTACTGATTCCATTCTATGTGTAGAAAAAATAATTGTTGTTCCTTTATCACGCAACTCTAAAATTTCATTCGCAATAATTTGCGCATTTACAGGATCAAATCCACTAAAAGGTTCATCAAAAATTAGCAATGAAGGATTATGAATAACCGTAATTACAAACTGAACTTTTTGCCCCATCCCTTTCGATAGTTCGCTCAATTTTTTGTTCCACCAAGACATCATATCAAGTTTTTCAAACCAATATTCAGTTCTTTTTTTAGCTTCTGCAGTTGTAAGGCCTTTTAATTTTGCAAAATATAACGCTTGTTCACCAACTTTCATGTTTTTGTACAATCCTCGCTCTTCAGGCATATAGCCTACTTGACCAATAGATTTGTTTGTTAGTGGTTCTCCATTCAACAAAATTGTACCACTATCTGGTGCTGTAATTTGATTTACAATTCGGATGAAAGTCGTTTTTCCAGCTCCGTTTGGACCTAAAAGTCCATAAATAGAACCATGTGGAATATTGATACTAAAATTGTTAAGTGCAACTTTATCTTTATATCGTCTTGTTAAGCCTTCGGCTTGCAATAAAAAGTCCATTCTTTTATAGATTAATTTGTAAAATTAGTAAGAAGAAAATAGAATTTGTTACAGAATTTAATGAGATTCATTCGGATTCCATAACTTTTCTTTGAAATTGAGGATTTTATCATCCTTTAGTTCAATTCCTTCGTTTTCTAATAAAGTTTGCATTAAACTTGAAGGATTGAAATGATGTTTACCAGTTAACAAACCATTACGATTAACAACACGATGTGCCGGAATATCTTCTGCTAAATGTGCATTATTTAGTGCATAACCTACAACTCTTGCAGAGAATTTTTCTCCAATTTTTTGAGCGATCAAACCGTATGTTGAAACCTTACCTTCTGGTATTTGGCGTACAATTTCAAATATTTTTTCGTAAGTATCAGAAATGACATTCGTCATATATAAACATTTATTGTAAATTTAAGGAAAGTTAACATATTATGAGTCAAAAAGTCCACATAAAATCTCTCCTTAGCCGACCAAGATTCAAAGTTTTTACTAAACTAAGTAAAGAAGAATTTGTGTGTTTACTCAAGACTGAACTCGATAAAAATTCAACTGAATTTGGTGGATATGTTAACCGTGAAGTCGCAATGATAAGAGTACGAAAAGATAAGGACAAGTATTGGCATCCGCAATTACAAATCAGAATTGAAGAGGATGAAGATCATCCAGATTATTTAGTTGTTCGAGGAATAATTAGCCCAAAACCAGCTGTATGGACATTGTTCGCATTTTTGTATGGTTTATGTGGCGCAATTATAATAACTTTAGGTACTTATTCTATTTCTGAATACATTGTACAAGGCAGTAGTTATTGGATTTGGAGTATTCCTTTTTCTATTCTGTTCGCATTAGGTATATATTTGGCAAGTTTATATGGGCATCATTTAGCAAAATTTCAATTAGGTAGATTGTATCATTTTGTGAACGAATTATTACGTTGTGCAGAGTTTTATGAAAATCAAATACAAGATTAGTTAATTTGAGAAACAAAAAAAGCGACCATGATTGGTCGCTTACAAGAAATATGTTGAGATAAAATATTTATTAGATTACTTTCACATTAATGGCATTGATGCCTTTTTTTCCTTGTTCTAAGTCAAAAGATACTTTATCGTTTTGAGCTACTTTGTCTGTTAAACCAGAAACGTGTACGAAGTACTCTTTTCCAGTTTCATCTTCTTTAATAAATCCGTATCCTTTTTCTTCATTAAAGAATTTTACAGTTCCTTTATTCATAGTATTATATTTTCGATATAAAGATAAAAGAATTATTTACAAAACCAACAAAAAAATGAGGTGATATTTCTAAAAATATTTTGCAACGATTTTTTTAGGTAAGTAATTCAAGTTAATTTTGCCTTAAATAGACGGAATTTTGGCAGGAATCTATATTCATATCCCATTTTGTAAACAAAAATGTAGTTATTGCGACTTTCACTTTTCAACAAACCTTCAATCTAAATCTTCTTTGGTTGAAGCAATCAATAAAGAACTAGTGTTACGCAAAGATGAAATCAATCAACCACTCGAAACAATTTATTTTGGAGGAGGCACTCCTTCTATTTTGACAGAAAATGAATTAGAAAGCATTTTTAATACAATTTCTAAAAATTATTCAACTTCATCCATAAAAGAAGTCACATTAGAAGCTAATCCAGATGATTTATCAAAAGAAAAACTTCATTTTTTAAAATCAACTCCGATTAATCGTTTTTCGATTGGTGTACAATCTTTTTTCGAAGAAGATTTAAAATTAATGAATCGTGCTCATAATGTACAAGAAGCTGAAACTTCAATAAAGTTAGCTCAAGATTTTGGTTTTGATAATATAACGATTGATTTGATTTATGGTTCTACGACGACAACCAACGAAATGTGGATGCAAAATTTACAAAAAGCAATCGAGCTAAATGTCCCACACATCTCTTCTTACGCCTTAACTGTTGAAGAAAAAACTGTTTTGGATCATCAAATAAAAAAAGGAATCACAAAGCCAGTTGATGAAGATCGCCAAAACA
This sequence comes from Empedobacter sedimenti, assembly GCF_030005555.1. Classification (GTDB taxonomy): domain Bacteria; phylum Bacteroidota; class Bacteroidia; order Flavobacteriales; family Weeksellaceae; genus Empedobacter; species Empedobacter sedimenti. The sequence goes on from NZ_JASCQG010000001.1 coordinate 266,841, forward strand.
AACAATTTCATATCTTAGTTGATACATTAACCAATAACGATTATGTGCAATATGAAATCTCTAATTTCGGAAAAGAGAACTATTTTTCTTTACATAATTCTAATTATTGGAAGGGAATTCATTATTTAGGAATTGGACCTTCAGCACATTCTTATAACGGAAAATCACGTGCTTGGAATATTGCTAATAATGCTAAATATATACAATCAATTCGAGATAATAATTTACCTCATGAAATTGAAGTATTAAATGAAGTAGATCAATTCAATGAAATGATAATGATTGGATTAAGAACAATTTACGGTATAGATTTAACTCGACTGAATACTGAGTTTTCTCAACAATTAATCGATTCTTTCTACCAAGAAATCAATCAATTATTGAAAGAAAATCTGATAGAAAAAAAAGATAATAAAATCATTTTGAAACCTGAAGCAAAATTTTTCGCTGATGGAATTGCTTCTAGATTATTTTACATTGATTAATTTGTTAAATTTGCGCTATGAATGATAACAGACCAATTGGTGTTTTCGACTCTGGTGTTGGTGGATTGACGTTTGCAAAAGAAATAAAGCGTCTTTTACCAAACGAAAGTATGATCTACTTTGGCGATACGCAACATTTGCCTTATGGCGAAAAATCAAAAGAGGCAATTACTCGATTCTCAGTAGACATTACTAACTTTCTGAAAGAGAATGATTGTAAAGCTATTTTAGTTGCATGTAATTCTGCAACTTCAAACTCGATTGAAGCGATTAAACAAGCAGCAGGTGAAGATGTACCTGTTATTGATGTTATATCACCAGTTGCCGAAAAAGTAGCTTATGAATTACGTGAAAAAATTGGTGTTATTGCAACTAAAGCAACAATAAACTCTGGTGCTTACAGAAAAGCAATTCGTAAGCAAAATAAACATGTAAAGGTTGTTGAAATGGCTACTCCTCTACTTGTTCCTGTTATTGAAGAAGGTTATGTAAACACATCAATCTCTAAAGCTGTTTTAGAAACATATTTAACCAACAAAAAACTAGAGGGAATAGATTCAATCATTTTGGGTTGTACACATTATCCGTTGGTTGAAAAAGAAATCAATCAAGTATTTGAAGGAAAAGTAGACATCATTAATTCTCCTCTAATTGTAGTTAACCAAATTATTTATCAATTACAGAAAGATGGTAAATTAGCCGATGATACAAATGTTCCTCAATACGAATTTTATTTATCAGATTATACAGATAACTTTCTGAAAGTTGCCAAAAAATTCTTTGGAAAAGATATCATATTAGTAGAACGAAGATTAAATTCTTAACATAAACCGACTTTTTAATTGTCGGTTTTTTTATGAATAATTTATACAAACAAAAACAAGTAGTAAAATGGAAAAATCAGCAGAATTAATTGCATTAGAAGAAAAATATGGAGCGCATAATTACCATCCGCTACCATTAGTTTTGGAAAAAGGAGAAGGTGTATATGTTTGGGATGTTGATGGAAAAAAATACTTTGACTTTTTATCAGCCTATTCAGCAGTTAACCAAGGTCATTGTCATCCAAGAATCATCAATAAATTAAAAGAGCAAGCAGAAAAATTAACATTAACTTCTCGTGCTTTTTATAATGCTGAATTAGGAGTTTACGAAAAATTTATGTCAGAGCTTTTCGGATTTGACAAAATCTTACCAATGAATACTGGTGCTGAAGCTGTAGAAACAGCTCTTAAAATAGCTCGTAAATGGGGTTACGAAAAGAAAGGTATTCCAGCTGGTGAAGCTATTTTAGTAGTTTGTAAAGACAACTTTCATGGACGTACTACAACTATTATCTCTTTCTCGAATGATGAAGATGCACGTAAAAACTTCAATCCATACACAAGTGGTTTCGAAGCTGTAGAATACAATGATGTAAACGCTTTGAAACAACTTTTTGAAGAGAAAGCGGACAAAATTTGTGGATTCTTGGTAGAGCCAATTCAAGGTGAAGCTGGTGTTAATGTACCATCAGAAGGATATTTAAAAGCTTGTGAAGAGTTATGTAATCAACACAATGTATTATTTATCGCAGACGAAATTCAAACCGGAATTGCACGTACAGGAAAAATGTTAGCAATCGATCACGAAAATATCAATGCAGATGTCTTGATTTTAGGTAAAGCTGTCTCTGGAGGAGTTTATCCAGTATCAGCAGTTTTAGCGAATGACGAGGTAATGAATGTGATCAAACCTGGACAACATGGTTCTACATACGGTGGAAACCCATTAGCAGCAGCTGTTGCAATGGAAGCTTTACAAGTTGTTTTAGACGAAAAATTAGCAGATAATTCGGAGAAATTAGGACAAATTTTCAGAACTGAAATCACGAAAATGACAGAAGAATTTCCATTATTCAAATCAGTTCGCGGAAAAGGTTTATTAAATGCAATTTTAATCAACGATACGCCAGAATCTGATACTGCATGGAATTTTTGTGTTAAAATGATGGAAAACGGTTTATTAGCAAAACCAACACACGGAAACATTATCCGTTTTGCTCCACCATTAGTAATGAACGAAGAACAATTACATGAATGTTTAGCGATTATCCGTAAAACGGCTGAAGAGTTTTCTAAATAATATAAATTACTATAATTATAAAAACCACTCAGATTTGAGTGGTTTTTATAATTTTTTTAAGGAGCTAAACGTTCTTTTTTCCAATCAAAATCGTCTTGTAAAACATAACGAACTCTGTCATGTAAACGGCTTGGACGTCCTTGCCAAAATTCTATTTCTGTAGGTCGAATTAAAAAACCTCCCCAATGTATTGGTCGAGGAATCTCTTTTCCTTCGTATTGTTTCTCTAATGCTAATTCTTCTGCAGCTAAATCTTGGTGCTCATCAATTACAGAACTTTGTGCTGAAATCCATGCGCCTAATTGGCTACTTCTTGGGCGAGTTTCAAAATATCCATCCGAATTATTATCTGAAGTTTTTTCTGCAACACCTTTTATAATAATCTGTCTCTCCAAAAAAGGCCAAAAAAAAGATATACATACTTTTGGATTTGCTAACAAAGCTTTTCCTTTCTGACTGTTGTAATTTGTATAAAAAATAAAACCTTCGTCTGTGTATCGTTTTAATAAAACAACACGCGTTCTTGGAAAACCATCTTCGCCAATTGTTGCAACAGACATTGCATTTGCTTCATCTACACCATCCGATTCTTCAGCTTGTATAAACCAATCACGAAATTGTTCAATCGGGTTTTCTCTTAACGAATCAAAATTCATCGATTGTTTTTCATAGATCTTTCTTTTATAACTTAAATCTTGTTTCATTAATGATTATTTTATATTTTTAAACAGCTAATCTTACTTTTCGTTAAGATTTTACTCAATAAAACCGAAACAAAAATGTCTATCAAAAGTATAAAAAAAGGAACTATTTTAGTTGCAAAACCCACATTAACTAATGATATTTTTCAACGAAGTGTTATTTTGATAACAGAACATGTTGAATCTGGAAGTGTTGGCTTTATTCTTAATCGTACTTCTAGTTTACCAATAAGTATTTTTGTGTCAGAAATAGAAAATGGTTCTATTGTTTATGAGGGTGGTCCTGTTGATAAAGATAACATTTATTACATTCACAAACGTCCTGATTTGGTGAGAAATAGCGAATGGATTACAGAAGATATTTATTGGTCTGGTGTTTATGAGGATGTTAGAGAAGCCGTAAATAATGGATCTATAAAAGATGATGAAATCAAATTTTTTATTGGATATTGTGGATGGTCACCAAAACAAATATTAAACGAATTAAAAGAAAATTCTTGGTCAGTAACAGATCTTGATTTTAATATTTTTGATCAGTGGGATGCTTCTTTGTGGAAAGATTTGATGAAACAGCTAGGAGGTGAAAATTTGATTTGGCTTAACACCCCTGCTGATCCTTCTATGAATTAATCAATTATCTAATTACAAATAATTAAATACTGATTTTGTTTTTTCTGTCGTATAGACTTTTTTACGATTTTGAGTAATTGGTAAAATTCCAACGCCGTCAATTAGAATGAAAACTTCTTCAGCTTTCTGAATTTCGAACGGAAAAATATCTGCTTCTTCTATCTTAAAATCTTCAGAATCATTTACTTTTTTAATGAAATTGGTTCTCAATACACTTGTAATTACACCTTCTTCTTTCTTTGGTGTTCTTATAGTTTGATCATTTATCACAAAAATATTTCCTTTCAACGATCTCGCCATTCGTTTATTTGAGTTTAAAAGTATAATATCTTCATATTCATTCTCTAATCGATATATTTCTGCAATATTTTCTTCTGGACGAAATGTATTCACTAACGAATAAAATGCTGTGTTGACAGCATAATCTTTGTAAACATCAATTTCATTTTCTCCAGATAAAAACTCCCAATTATTCGCGCTATTCTGGATAGAAACTACAAAATTAATTGAAGCTTTTAAATAATCGTCTTCATCATTACGAAAAGCAAAAAACTCTACTTTTCCTGATTTTGTTTGATTTGCTTCTGCTAAAGAATTAATTTGCTCTTGGAAAAATTCTGGCGTAAAATCTAACGGAATATTCATGCGATAAATTCGCATTGAAGCCATTAGATTAAAATAATGATCTTCCCAATCAATGATTTCTCCGTTTACAAATCGTAAAACTTCTTTTACAGCGTCACCATTACGAAAAGCTCTATTATTGATACTTACTACAGCATCAGCTTGCTCGGTAATAACGCCACTTAAGTTAATTTTCAAAATAAGTTGTTTTAAACAGATCCTAAGATTTTTTTAAGATCTTCTATTTGACTTTCCCATAATTGTTTTGACTCTTCCACTTCATCTTCGTCAGCAAAATCTGTAATAACTAAAGATACATCGTTTGTTAAATCATCTTCAACAATTGTTAATTCGAAGAAATATTTCGTGTCTTCATCATATTCCCATTGAAAACGAACATAACTATCTTGCTTCGATTTCATCAAAAAAGCAGATTCTTCATGTCCATCCCAAATAAATGTATATTTCTCACCACGAGAATTTACATTGTCCGCAAACCATTCTGACAATCCTGAAGGATTTGAAATATAGTTATATAGCAAAGAAGGAGAAGATTTAATTGAAAATTCTACTTGATATTTCTTTTTTGGCATAGTTCTATTTAATTGAAGTCGCAAGATATAAAATGAATTGTATCTACCAAAGAAAATCAAAATAACTTTTGTTATGATTATTAAAAAAAATTATATTTGCAAAAATTATAATTTTAGGCGAGGTAGCTCAGATGGTTAGAGCGCAGGATTCATAACCCTGAGGTCGGCAGTTCGATTCTGCTCTTCGCTACAAAAACAAAATCCCATACAGAAATTCTGTATGGGATTTTTTACTAACCTAACTACCTAATTTAATCTAAATAACCTACGACTTGATAAGCTCGTACGCCTCTATCATATATTTTTTGGTACAACGTTCCTCCAAATTCATATAAACGTTCTCCATCATAATCAATTCTCTCGTAACCAGCTGGTAATGCATAAACAATAGCTCCAATTGGCGCTTGTACAACTTCATAATAACTTCTATAAGGTCTGTAATAAACACCTTCGTAGAAATAATAAGGATTTCTATTTCCTATATTAATTGTTACGAAACCTGCAGGTAAAATGTTAATTCTAAATCCTACACTTGGCATATATCTTACATAACCATTGTTGTATGGTCTGTAATAAATTCCGTTGTTACCGTAGAAATTATAATTGTTGTATGAATATCTATTATAACGATTCATATCTAAATTAGATACTGGACGATAATTTCTGTTGTAAGAGCTACTATTCATTCTAATAGGATTAGAATTATAATCTCTGCTACTTCTATTGTTATCGTATCGATCGTTTTTAGAGTTGTTATTCCAGTCTCTATTAGATTGAGGACGACTTTCTCTACTACTTACAACTGTCGTATTATCTCTAGAAATTCGATCCGTGTTAGATCTATTAGATTCTTTCTTATTACTCCAATCATTATTTGACTCTCTTGATGATCGTTCAGTTCTATTTGATTCTACTCTGTTACTTACACGATTTTCATTTCGTGCAATATCAGAATGTCCATTTCCACGCCCATTGTTTGATTGTACTCTAGTTTCGCGTCCCCCACGGTCTCCTCCTCTATTTCCTCTCTCTTGCGCATTAACACCTACAGCTAACAATGCAGTAAATGCTACTCCTAAAAGTGTAAATCTTATCTTTTTCATATCTCTACAATTTTTAAATAATTTAAGACATTTGTCATATTACTATTTCCATGCCATAAATATTATTTGAAATCATTCTACATGTTAAAAATTTTAATTAATCATTTATATCATTGATAATCAAACAATTATTTTTACAATTTTGTTTGACAATTTTGTTAAATATTTTTATTTCTTGAGATGAAATGAAATTCATATTTTTGTCTAGATAGAAAATCAAAACAATGGTTGACGTTAAAAATGCATATATCGCATTTATAAGCTTGCAAAAAGTTGGACATAAAGTTCGTGAAGAGGCAAATATCTTTGCTGATAAAACATTAGAATATGACGAAGCAAAAGAGGAACAATTGGTTCCATTTCTGTTAAGTCCGTTCAAAAAATCATTAGAAATTAATCATTTTACACATTATACAGAGAAATTAGAATTCAATGTATTGTACAATCAATGTGCACAAATGTTTGATGAACAAACAGATTTTATCGATTTTTCTCATGAAGTTTTAAGCCATCTGTACGAAAAGTCATTGCATCCGCAGATCAAAAGTGGAGAAGTTTTTATTGCACTTTTTGAAAATATGATGTTTGACGGAATTCCTTGTCGTGGTATCGGTGTGTATAAATTAGAGAATAAAAAGAAATTTTTACGCTTTGATGAATCTCGCGGTTTAGATTATAATATCTGGAAAGGTTACAAGCTTGAAGGAATAGATAAAGCAACTTTAATTTTAGATGTTCATCGAGACGAAGGTTTCCGTGTATATTCTATTGATGATAAAAATGTTGAATCTGAATATTGGAAGAAAAATTTCTTAGAAATCGATTTAATCAAAGATAATAATTACCATACCAAAAAATATATGGAGTTGATTACTGATTTCTCTAATGATTTTTTATTGGACAAAACAGATAAAAAACAACAAGCGGAATTTATCTCTAATTCTATAAACGTCTTAAATTCTAATGAAGTTGTTACAAATGAAATTTTTGAAGATCAGGTTTTGAAGCCTTTTGAGATTATTGACGAATTTAAAGAGTATAAAAAGGATTATAGTGAAAATAATCGTGTAGAATTTGTTGAAGCATTTGAAGTTTCGGTTCCTACGTTGATGAAAGAATCGAAAAAAATTAAAAGTGAGATTAAATTAGATACGAAAATTAACATCAAATTAGATTTAACAAATCCTGATGCAGCTGAAGAGTATTTAGAAAGAGGTTTTGACGAAGAAAAGAAAATGTTTTTCTACAAAGTTTATTTCAATGCAGAACAATAATAGTAAGCTCCAAAATATTGGAGCTTTTTTATTTTGTCAAAATACACTGATGATTTAATATCTCAAATCCTTTATTTAACCAAAAATCATTTGCCAATTGATTTTTTGCTGTAAATTCTAACTCAATATAGTTTTCATCATGCAAATTTTCTAATGCTTTTTCTACCAATTGAGATGCTAAGTTTTTACCTCGAAAACTAGATTCTACATATAATGAGTCAATTCTTCCTTTGGATTTTATAGCAAAATAATTTGGTCGTTTATGTTTAGAACAAATAATAAAACCAACCAAAACATTCTCTATTTCAGCAACAAAAACATGAATGTTTTTTTGAGCTAAAATATCTACAAAAAATTGTTCAATGTCATTCTGATAATCTAAATCTACTCCATAAATAGTACTAAATTCTTGGTGATGAACTAATAATTGAATGAGTAATTCTTTTAATTTTGTCACATCTTTTAAAACTGCTAATCTTATCATAAACAATTAAATATAAAAAAAATCCGGTGAAATTACTTCACCGGATTTATAATTATTTATCCAATTTTATTTTTTGTTGACTTTGCTGTAATTGATACAACTCTATAATATCTTCAATTGGATAATTAAACCAATCAACTTGTTTCTTAATTTTAGAATTTTTATCCAAATACAAATAGGTCGTAAACTTCATCGGAGGATATTTTAATCCATTATAAGTATAAGCCGAAAATTCTCCATTTGCAATAATCATAGAATCGTTTGTAAATAATTCTTTTACGTTAAGTAATTTATTATTTTCATATTGCATTGTTTTATCATTCCATCTTATAATCTCACTAAATAAATAGCGAGGATCTACTGTAGATGCTCCAGAATATTGCGCAACATTTTCATAAACTAAACTATCATTATAAAACGATATTAGCTTTTTATAATCTTTTTGAGCAGAATAAATCTCAAAAAAACGTTCGCCTAATTCATCATTTTTTGAAGATGAACCAGTTTGACAACTTGCTAAAAAAGCAAATGATAATACACCAAAAAGATGAACTAATTTTATTTTCATGTTACTGAACTCTTGTTAAATAGTTTTCGCCATTATCTTCTCCCATTCCATTTTCATTCAAAATCATGATTTCCGAATTATCTGTCCAACGTAAAAACTGAAACGGAAGTTTGTTATTCTTTGCTTCAATCTCCATTAAAGAGCCGTCGTCTTTCTTAAACCAATCTCCTTCGTAGGTTTTCCCTTTATATTCGATAATGAATTGACTATCTGATAATTTTAAAACGATTTTTTCTCCAAAATATTTTCCTTCGAAAACACCTTTATAAATAAAAGCTTCATTTGTGAAAACTGAATTTTTTTCCAAAGACAATACATCCTCCCTTGATAAACCATCTGTAGGCTGATCTACTTTTGCTTTCTCTTTTTTACAAGAGAATACAAAAAGACAACTTACAGCAATCAAAAGGCTTATCTTTTTCATCAGAATGAATTATTTTTTTACAAATTGTTCTACATCTTTTCTCGAAACAGGATTTTCACCCAAAATCAAAAGACGTTCTACAACATTTCTTAATTCACGAATATTACCTGTCCAATCCAACTCCTTCAAAGCATCATAAGCAGAATTATCGAAAGTTTTTTGATTTGACGTTTCTCCTACAAAATGCTCAACTAAAGCAGGTATATCATCTTTGCGATCATTAAGACCTGGTACATTAATAATAATTACAGCTAAACGATGATATAAATCTTCGCGGAAACGACCTTCCTCTATCTCTTTTCTTAAGTCTTTATTTGTTGCAGCAATAACACGTACATTAACATCTATTTCTTTCTCAGAGCCAACTGGCGAAACTTTACCTTCTTGTAATGCACGCAAAACTTTGGCTTGTGCAGAAAGGCTCATATCTCCAATTTCATCTAAGAAAATTGTTCCATTATTTGCTAACTCAAATTTCCCTTGTTTATCCTTAACCGCTCCTGTAAAAGAACCTTTTACGTGTCCAAATAATTCACTCTCGATCAATTCGGCTGGTATTGCAGCACAATTCACTTCAACTAGAGGTCTATTATTACGTTCGCTTTTTTCGTGTAAATGATGAGCAACCAATTCTTTCCCAGTACCATTTGGTCCCAAAATTAAAACTCTTGCATCTGTATCAGCAACTTTATCAATGATTTGTTTAACCTCCATAATTGCAGGTGTATCACCAATCATTTCATATTTCTTTGCAACTTTTTTCTTTAAAGCTTTATTCTCTTTCTTCAATTCTTTGTTTGAAGAAAGTAACGTTTTACGATCTAAAGCATTACGAACCGTCGTTAGCAATTTGTTCAAATCTGGTGGTTTCGAAATAAAATCATATGCTCCTTTCTTTATTGCATCAACAGCTAAATCGACATCGCCATGACCAGTAATCATCACCATTGTCAACTCAGGATTATATTCCATTGCCTCAGACAAAACTTCCATTCCGTCTTTCAAAGGCATTTTTATATCGCTTATAATTAAGTCGTACTCTTTTTCTTTTATTTTTTCAAGACCAACTGCACCGTTTTCTGCTTCATCTACATTCCATTTCGGATTTTCATCCATCAAAATGCTTTTCAAAACGTTACGAATTGCCTGTTCATCTTCTATTAACAAGATATTTGACATCGCTCAGATCGTTTATTTTTATATATTAAAATAGACTCAAAGATAAATTAAATTATTCTTTTGAGCCTATTTTATGTTGATTTAAATGTTTTTTTAAGATGTTTTCACTTTTTGAGCATTCTCAAGATCTAATTCTTTTATTGAGATTTCTCGCATTTCAATTTTTCTTATTTTACCAGAAACTGTCATGGGAAATTCAGTAACGAACTTCCAATATCTAGGTCTTTTAAAATGAGCAATTGATAAGCAATATTCTTTCAATTCATCTTCAGTAATTGTCATTCCCTCTTTTACTTTAACCCAAGCCATTACTTCCTCTCCATATTTGATACTTGGCACACCAATAATTTGAACATCAGATATTGAATCATGTTCATATAAAAAATCTTCAATTTCTTTTGGCGAAATATTTTCTCCTCCTCTGATGATAATATCTTTAATACGTCCCGTAATATTAATATATCCATCAACATCCATTGTAGCTAAATCACCTGAATGCAACCAATTATTTTCGTCAATTACTTGAGCAGTTGCTTCAGGATTGTTCCAATATTTTAACATAACAGAATAACCTCTTGTACAAAATTCGCCTGCAATTCCGCGAGGTAAAATTTCGCCAGTTTGGGGATCTATAATTTTAATTTCTAAATGATCTTGGACTGTTCCAACTGTCGAAACTTGCTTTTCTAATGGTGTCCCAATAATTGTCTGTGTTGATACTGGTGAAGTTTCCGTCATTCCATAACAAATCGAAACTTCTTTCATATTCATTTTGGCTTGTACTTTCTTCATAATTTCAATCGGACAAGGAGAACCAGCCATTACACCTGTTCGCAAAGAAGATAAATCAAATCGATCAAAATTTGGCAATTCTAACTCAGCAATAAACATAGTCGGAACACCATAAAGCGATGTACATTTCTCCATTTCTACTGCATTTAAAGCTTTTTCAGGTTCAAAACTTTCTGAAGGAATTACCATGCAAGCGCCATGTGATGTACAAGCTATATTGCCGATAACCATTCCGAAACAATGGTAAAACGGAACAGGAATACAAACTCGATCAAGATGAGTGTAATTTAATCTAACTCCGATAAAAAAACCATTGTTTAATAAATTATGATGTGTTAAGGTTACTCCTTTCGGAAAACCTGTTGTACCAGATGTGTACTGAATGTTTACAGCATCATCAAATTGTACAGATTGCTCTATTTGATGAATCTCAGAAGTAGATATTTCTTCACTTTTTTCTAAAAAATTAATCCAATCTTCTTCAAAAATAACAATATGCTCTACTGTTGGAGTATTGTGTTTGACATTATTCAACATCGTTTTATATTCACTCGACTTAAATTGAAGTGAAGCAAATACAGCAGAAATTTCTGCTTGATTCAAAACAAATTCAAGTTCGTTTTCTTTATAAGCTGGATTTAAATTAACCAAAATCATTCCTACTCGTGCTGTCGCATATTGCAACAAGGTCCATTCTGCTCTATTTGGAGCCCAAATACCTACGCGATCACCTTTTTCAAGACCAATTGCAACCAATGCTTTTGCAATTTGTTCGGTCTGAGAATAAAACTCTGTATAAGTAGCTCTATAATTTTGATCCACACATACCAAAGCTTCCTGCTGTGGATATTTGGCTACTGTATTTCGTAGATTTTCTCCTATTGTTTCTCCTAAAAGTGGGTATTGAGACGCTCCGCTTGTATATGATAAATTAGAAATCATTGATCTGTTATTTTTTAAATTACTTTACTCTCAAACTTAGCAAGCTTTTTTAGGAAAATAAACTTCTGAAAAGTAAGATTTCAATAATCTATAAGAATCATATTTTTTTTAGTCATAAAACATTAATTTCGAAATTAAACGTTCAAATTTTAACGAATACTTAAAATTACTCTTTTTAAATATTTATTAAATTGCTAAAAAAGTAAGTTATGACCCAGATAAACCACGACAATTATGTTTCTATTTATGATGGAATAGAAGTTATTGATGCATTACAAATTAGAATTGCCGATATTAAAAAGACGTTGACAATTGTTAGCGAATTAGATAAATGGAATTATAGATACGAGGAAGGAAAATGGACTGTGAAAGAATTGGTACAACATTGTATAGATTGCGAACGCATTTTTTCTTTTCGTGCACAACATATTGCAAGAAAAGATATTCAACCACTTAACTTTTTTGATGAAAACGAATATGCTAAGCAAGCTTTTGCAAATGATAGAAATCCAGAAGAGTTAATCAAAGAATGGACTAATCTAATGAAAGCAACTTATTTTCAGTATTTAGGTTTTAATGATGACGTTTTAAGCAGAGTTGGAACGATTGGCGATAAAGAATTTTCGGTAGAAAAAATTGGTTACGTTTTGGCAGGACATTCTATTCATCACATGAATATTATCAACGAAAGATATTTATAAGTAATCTGCAGCTAGTGTTTTAGCTGCTTTTTTATGCTTTATCCGATCAATATGATACTTATTAGTTTATAAAAGTCAATTATTAATTACTTTTGTTCAACATGTTCAAAAGCTTTTTTTTCATATTAACTGTTGTTTTAATTTCATGCAGACCTTTGTTTGCTGTGATCGATTTTACAGTGAATTATGAAAAAATTGTCAAAGAGTTATGTATCAACAAAAATCGTCCAGAACTAAATTGTAACGGAGTTTGTTATCTAAAAGACCAAGTTGCAAAGAGTTCGGATTCACAAACAAAAAGTAAATTACCTAGAGCTTTTAAATCATTGGATGTTTTTGTAAAATCTTCTGTTTTAAATATTCCAACAGAAAAAAAATGGCAGCTTAAACTTAATTCATTCGATTTTTATCACTTCAAAATAAAGACAGAAAACCTTTTTCTTTCTCTTCGACCTCCTATTGTTTAATTTAATTTTTAGCATTTTACTTATTTCGATTTAATCCAATCGAAAAGTAACTTTATACAATTAATTGAACAAAATAAATCGAATGAAAACGATAAAAAATAATTTAAAATATGCATTGATCTTATTCTTTGCACTGATCTCCTCATGTCAAAATGACGATGAATATTCGTCAATAGAAAATGGACAAACCGGAAATTTACAAGTAAAATTTGAAAATGGTTTTGAAAATCTAGGAAGTATTGTCTTAGATCAAACCGTTCAAACTTCTTCAAATGGACAAAAATTTAATTTCTCAACTCTAAAATATATCATTTCCAATATTACATTAATCGACGAAGCTGGAAAGGAATATAGTTATCATCCAAATAATCCAGATAAAGGTGCTTTTATCGTAGATCAGGCTACTGCCAAAGCAAATATTACGTATATAGAATTAACTGATATTCCACAAAATAAGTACACTAAAATTCGTTTTGGTCTAGGTATTAATCAAAACGCTTACTTACTTGGACACGATGGGCAAGCAACTTTTTGGGAAAAAGCAAAACAAAGCGGAATGACATGGTCCTGGGCGGCTGGTTATGTTTTCTTAAAACTTGAAGGTAAATATGGCTCATCTTCTGCCAATCTACCATATGTAAATCACTCAGGAAATATGGGAAATGTTTCGCAAAACAATACACCTAATCTGTATAGAGAAATTACACTTAATTTACCTACTACAGCTCGTGTTACCACTAAAATAAAGCCTTCTGTACATGTGATGGCAGATCTTAATCAATTTTTGAGTGGAGAAACAAAATTAACATTGGATCCAAGTAATGCAAATGCAATGGGTTCTTCTCAACATTTGGTAAACGTGACTGATAATGTATCAAAAATGTTTCGTGTAGATCATGTTCATAATAACGAATCGAATCAATAATTAATGAAACATATTTTATTCATCTTGGCAACTATTTTATTTTTAATCAGTTGCCAGGATGATTCCATCGATTTAGGTAAACCGATTGATGAAAATTATCAATTCAATTACCCAACTTATTTCCCTACGTTAACTTTTGATACAGTAAAATATCCACTTACAAAGAGTGGAATTGAATTAGGACGAAAACTATTTTATGAAGGAAAATTATCCCGAAATAATACGATTTCTTGTGCTTTTTGTCACATACAAGAGAATGCATTTACACATCACGGACATAATGTAAGTCATGGAATTGAGGATAGAATAGGAATTCGCAATGCTCCTGCAATACAGAATTTAGCTTTTATGAAACGATTTATGTGGGATGGCGTGATTCATGATTTGGCACAACAACCAATTTCGCCTATTACTGCAGAAGAAGAAATGGACACGTCTTTTCCTGAAATTATTCAGAAACTAAGTAAAGATACAACTTACAAACGATTATTTAAGAATGCATTTGGAGATGAAACCATTAATAGTCACAAAATATTGAGTGCTTTAGGACAGTTTATGACAACAATGATCTCGAAAGATTCTCGCTACGATTATTACTTAAGAAAAGAAGGTGGTTTAACAGAAAGTGAACAAAAAGGAATGCAATTATTTCAATCTAAATGCTCTACTTGTCATACAGGTGCATTACAAACAGATGAAAGTTTTCGGAATACAGGAATGTACTACAACAAAGAGTTCAAAGATGGTGGACGCTATAGAGTAACTTTGGATTCGGTTGATTTTATGAAGTTTAGGGTACCAAGTTTACGCAACATAGAATTGACCAAACCTTATATGCACGATGGTAGATTCTATACACTAGAAGCTGTACTAGATTTCTATTCAGATGGAGTTCTTGATAACAAAAACCTTGATCCCGAACTAAAAAAAAATGGAAGAATTGGTATTCCTATGAGCGATGAAGAAAAGAAATTAATCATCTTGTTTCTCAAAACTTTAACTGATCAAAAATTTATTACAAACCCTGCTTTTGCAGAATTTAACTCAAAATGAAAAATTTAAAAATATTAATTAATCTTGTTGCAATTCTTAACTCAATGATTGGATTTGCAAAGTCTGAAAATGATTCAATACTTACAAATTATCGTGAACTCGAATTAGACTGCGATGCTTGTGGTTGCGCAGCGACTTCTACAGCAAATGGAATAGAAAATTTAATGAATGCAAGTTTTATAGGCATCCGTTATTTGAATCAATTTTACAAAGCCAAAGAAAATGCTTTTTCAAATGAACTGAATCAAAAGCAAACCTTCAATACCATACAATTATATGCTCGAATTCCTATACATAATAAAATAGATGTAAGCGTTTCCCTTCCTTATCATATTCATCAAAAAGAAGGATTGAATACCACTAAAATCAATGGTTTTGGAGATATTAATGTAATGGGAATCGTAAAAATTATCGAAGCAAAAGCTTCTGAAAATAAATTTAAACATTCATTAACAACGGCAATTGGAATAAAAGCACCTATTGCTAAATTTAACCAACAAAATGCAGAAACTACAAACCCAAGTTTTCAATTAGGTACAGGAAGTTGGGATACACAATTAGGCTTAAACTATCAAATTTCCTATAAAAAAACAGCTATTCAGTTGGTTACGGATTACAATTTGAAAGGTGAAAATAAGTACAATTACAAATTCGGAAATCAGTGGAATCAATTAATACAAATTCAACAATTATTAGTTGACAAAAAGTATAAATTAGCTGGAAAAGTAGCTTTTCAGAATGAGTTATTTGAACAAAATAAACAATTTGGAGAAAAAATCCCGAAAACTAAAGGAAATCTACAAACATTGAAATTTGGTTTGGAAGCTGCTGTAGAAAAAATGAATTTTGGAATTGAATATTATCAACCACTGCATACAGATTTGAATAATGGTGAAATTGAACTTAAAAATAGAATTGGTGTATTTATCAATTATAATATTTTCTAAATTTGATTAAATCATCCAAAACAAATTTTATGAACGATTTATCAAACAAAGTAGTACTAATAACAGGCTCATCTAAAGGAATTGGTGCAGTAATGGCAAAAAAAATTGCTGAAGCAAATGCAAAAGTTATTGTAAATTTTGCAGGCAGTAAAGCTGAGGCTGAACAGGTAGTTTCTGAAATTAAAACAAATGGAGGTGATGCTATAGCTTTACAAGCTGATGTGAGTAAATCTGTTGATGTATCTAAATTATTCGATGAAGCGATTGCTCATTACGGAAAAATTGATGTTTTAGTGAATAATGCAGGTATTATGCATTCTAAATTGATAAAAGATACAACTGACGAAGAGTTTACTCAACAAATTGAAATTAATGTTAAAGGCGTTTTCAATACGTTGAGAGAAGCTGCAACAAAACTAGAAAGTAATGGAAGTATTATTAATCTATCTACATCTGTAAATCGATTAATTCTTCCGACTTATGGGGTTTATGTTGCCACAAAATCAGCTGTTGAGCAGTTAACTCGTGTTTTTTCGAAAGAAATTGGTCGTGGAATCAATGTAAATTCAGTTTCACCTGGTCCTACAAATACTGCTCTTTTTGCAAAAGGCAAATCACAAGAAACCATTGATAAATTAGCTTCTCTTAATCCATTTGGACGAATAGCAGAACCTGAAGAAATAGCAAATGTTATAGTCTTTTTGGCAAGTGATGAAGCTAAATGGATAAATGCCCAGAATATTGGAGCAAATGGAGGAATGGCTTAAACAAATATTCCCAACAGTTTCAGTATTGTTGGGAATTTTAGTTTTCAATCCTACTATAATTTAATCAAGAAAATATTACAAGAATTATCAATCAGCTTTGTCACAAAAAAAACATCTTGTATCTTCACCTTTCAAACAACAAATAATGAAATTCGTTACTTTCTTAGAAAATCAGCAAGAAAAAGTAGGTCTTGTTTGGCAAGATGCTATCTATGATTTGACAAAAATTAATCACAACTTACCTTCTACTCTAATCGAAATCTTAGCAGATGACGAATTTTCAGTATTAATCTGTCAACAGATTACAAACGAAATTTCACGTGGTGAGTATAAAAATGCAGTTATAAAAGAACCACAAATTTTGGCTCCAATTCCTCATCCAGCAAGTTTTAGAGATGCGTATGCATTTCGCCAACATGTCGAAACTTCTCGCTTGAACAGAGGTTTGGAAATGATTCCAGAATTTGATCAATTTCCTGTATTTTATTTCTCTAATCATCAAGCTATTCAAGGTCCGGGAAAAGTTTATGCAATGGAAAAACATTTCGATCGAATGGATTTTGAACTTGAAGTCGCTATTGTCATCAAAAAAGAAGGTATCAATATAAAAGCTGAAGATGCTGATGAGTATATTGGTGGTTTTATGGTTTTGAATGATTTGAGCGCACGTACGTTACAAATGGAAGAAATGAAACTGAATCTTGGTCCAGCAAAAGGAAAAGATTTCGCCTCAATGTTTGGTCCATATTTAGTTACTCCAACCGAAATCGAAAAATACAAAGTTGAGCCTAAAGAAGGACATATAGGAAATTGCTATGATTTAGAAATGTCTTGTTCTGTTAATAATATTGAAGTTTCTCGTGGAAATTTCAAAGATATGCATTGGACTTTCGCTGAAATTATAGAGCGTATTTCTTATGGTGTAAAACTTTTTCCTGGAGATATTATTGGCTCTGGAACTGTTGGTACAGGTTGTTTTCTTGAATTAAATGGTACTGGAAAACGTCAGAATCCAACGTATCAAGAACAATGGTTACAACCAAATGATACCATCGAAATGTCTGTTACAGGATTAGGAAAATTAGTAAATTCTGTTCATCTTTATAACCAATAAACTCAATTTATGCAACATACAAAATCTTTTGAGCCAAATACAAGTCAATTTGATGACATTTTCAAACACGCCATTTCTCCACGCCCTATTTGCTTTGCAAGTACGGTAGATAAAGATGGAAATGTAAATTTGAGCCCGTTTTCATTTTTCAATATGATGGGACAAAATCCACCTATTTGCGTGTTTTCTCCGCTTCGCAAAATGAGAGATGGATCAACAAAACATACATTAGAAAACATTTGGGAACACCCAGAATGTGTGATTAATATTGTCAATTATAACATGGTTCAGCAACAATCGTTGGCAAGTGTAGAATATCCAAAAGGTGTAAACGAATTTGTGAAAGCTGGTTTTACAGAATTACCTTCAGAGTTGGTTAAACCGCCTCGTGTAGCAGAATCTCCTGTTCAATTGGAATGTAAAATTCGCGAAGTTATTTCTGTTACAGATCAACCAGGTGCAGCTAATTTAGTGATTGCAGAAATTGTGCGCATGCATGTGCAAGAGGATTTATTGGATGAAAATGATAAAGTTTCGCCTTATGATTTGGATTTAGTTGCTCGTATGGGAGGCGATTATTATTGCCGAGTTATTCCAGAATCTATCTTCGAAGTTGAAAAACCTACACGTACAATTGGTTTGGGTATAGATCAACTACCAGATGAAGTAAAACACTCTAATTATTTAACAGGTAATAATTTAGGTCAATTAGGAAATGTAGAAAAATTACCTACAGATGAAATGATTCATGACTTCAAAGAGCAATTAACACAGCGATTAGATATTCAGAAATTTAAATCTGCAGAGGTTCGTCATCAAGTTGCAGCAAAACTTTTGGAACAAGGTGATGTAAATGGTGCTTGGTATTGGTTGTTGATGAAAATTTAGATGATGAACAAAACTGTATTGGTTTTAGGAAGCTCAGGTTTAATTGGTTCTCTTCTCTTAGAAAAGTTGTTCAAACATCCTGATTATTCTACTATTGTCACAATTGTTCGAAAACCTCAACAAATCAATCATCCAAAGTTGATAGAAATCGTAACTGATTTTAATTCAGAAATTAATTTAGATGAAATTGAGCAGATTGATTCTATTTTTTCGTGCTTGGGAACAACTCGAAAAAAGACACCTGATTTAGGTGCATATCGTAAAATTGAAGTCGATATTCCGAATCACTTTGCAAAGCTTGGGAATCAAAAAGGATTAACAAAGTTTCATTATATTTCGGCAGTTGGTGCAAATACAAGTTCGTCTAATTTTTATCTTAAAATGAAAAGCGAAGCAGAAGAAACTTTACAAAATAATACTATCAAACATTTGTTTTTGTATCATCCATCTTTGTTGATTGGCAATCGAGCGGAATATCGTTTGGCTGAGAATATAAGTGCAAAAGTTTTCCCTTTGATTAATTTCTTTTTAAGCGGAAATCTGTCTAAATATAAATCAATTGAAGCCGAAAAAGTTGCACAATCACTTATTGAAAATGATTTGCATTCAGCTTCAAATAAAGTTTCAATTTTACATTACAACGAAATAATTAATTCAATAAATACAAGAAAATGATTATACTAGCAGTACTCTTACCTTGGTTATCATTCATTTTAAGAGGAAAGATCATTCAAGGAATTATCTGTTTAATCTTACAAATAACCTTAATTGGCTGGTTACCCGCAGCAATTTGGGCAGTTGCTTCATTATTGGATGGACGTAATAAAGCAAGAATAAATAAAGTAAAAAGACAACTAAATTAGTTGTCTTTTTACTTTATTTACGTTGATAATAATTCAAGATTTTATCTTCTTTTCCATCATTATTCTTATCACGATATTCTATCAATACCAAAGTATTATCATCAACTTTTTGATATTTATAACTCGTTGTAGTTCTTGTTCCATAAGTTAAGTTGAACTCATTGTTGCTTTCATTTATTGAGAATTTGCCTTTAACTGGCTCTAAAAATGACGAACAATCAGCTCCTGTAGCGTAAATAGAAATAAATTTACCCTTTTCTAGGAATTCTATTGAAGATTTCTTTGTACATTCATCAAAATCAAATTTTTCTTCATTCCCATCTCCTGTATCAACAAAATAATGTGTTGGATACCATTTTCCTATCAACCAAGATGTATCATATTTTGCCTGAACTTGTCTTAACGCTATACTATTTTGTACATTGGCAAAACTCATCGGGGCAAACATAATAAAGTTTACAAGAAATAATAAGCAATACTTTTTCATAATTATTTTGGTTTTAGTTTATCTAAAAATAGATCGTAAAACTACATTTTTAATCTTTTTATGTTAAATTATTTAAATTCAAAAATTGTTTTTGAATAATATTTTCCTTCTGAATTATAAATTTTTTGAGGAAAATTTGGTTGATTTATCGCATCAGAAAAATTTTGCGTTTCTAAACATAAAGCAGTTCGAAAACCATCTGTAGTTCCGTTTTTCAATGTAATTTTATCGGACATAAAATTCCCTGTATACAACAAAACTCCTTGCGCTGTTGTATAAACATCTAATTGAATTCCAGAAAGATTTCCCTTTAAAGTTGTTACATGATTCAACGTTTCATCAAATGTTTGCTTTAAAATATAAAAATGATCATAACCATTTCCGTAAATCAATTGTTGATGTTTTTCATCAATTGATTCTCCAACTTTCTTCGGTTTTCTAAAATCAAAAGGAGAATCTTCTACGTCTAAAAAATCACCACTTGGTGAATAATCAACATTAAGTGTTGTAATTTGATTTGAATTAATCTGTAAATCATGTTCTAAAATAGTTCCATTCCCTGCTCCATTTAGATTGAAATACGAATGATTGGTCAAATTAATAATCGTATCATTTTCTGAATAGCCAAAATACTCAAGAATTAACTCATTATTTTCTGTTAAGGTATAATGAACTTCGAAATGAATAGGTCCAGGAAAACCTTCTTCCAAATGAGGATATTGATAAGTAAAAATGATTTTATTATTTTCTAAAATAGTTGACCAAATGGCGAAATGAAGTCCTTTATTACCTCCATGCAGCGTATTCTCACCATTATTCTTGATTAATTGATAGATTTTATCTTTAATCGTGAACTCAGCATTCGAAATACGTCCAGTAAAAGGTCCAATAATAGTTCCATAATAAGGTTCATCTTTCGAAAGATATTCTTCTGCGGTTTTCATTCCGACTACAACATCAGTTGGATTATTTTTAGAATCAGGAACAATCAAACTAACAATACGTGCACCTAAATTCGTGAATTGAACAGTCATTCCATTCGAATTTCTTAACGTATAAAGTTCTATAAATTGATTTTCGTGCGACAAACGAAACGTTTCTGCATCAACTAAATTTTCTTGTGAATTTGTCATAAAATTTCAAATTTAATCAACAAAAGAAGTTCCATTTCCAATACTAACTTTCAGAGCCGTTGGCTCAAAACCAAATTTAGCTTTATAAAGAGGCGTAATTTTTTCAATCACTTGATCGCGATTTCCTTTCTTGATAATATTAATTGTACAACCTCCAAAACCGCCGCCCATCATACGTGCACCGATAACTTCTGGAATTTCTTGAACATTTTCAATCAAAAAATCTAACTCATCACAACTTACTTCATACTGTTTACTCAACGCCCAATGCGCCTCGAAAAGTAGTTTTCCTAATGCATCAAATTCATGATTTTTAAGTGCGATATTTGCCTTTGTTACACGATCATTTTCCTCAACCACAAAACGAGATTTTGTATAAACATCTTGAGATTTTGGGAAAACAATTTCATCTAACTGCTCAACCGTTACATCACGCAAAGACTCAACCAATGGATAATGTTCTTTTACCCATTCCACAGCCTGCTCACAAGCCGCTCTCCTATCGTTATATGCAGAAGATGCTAGATTATGCTTGACATTGGTATTAAGCAAAAGAATTTCATAATCTTCCCAATCTAATGGAACATAATCAAAAGATAAATCGCGACAATCTAACTGAATTGCATGATTATTTTTACCCATGATAGAGGCAAATTGATCCATAATTCCACACTTTACACCAACATAATCGTGCTCAGTTTGTTGACCAACTTTTGCCAAATCAACACGAGAAAGACCAATCTGAAATAATTCGTTTAAAGCAAAACCAACCGCGCTAGAAAAAGCCGCAGACGAAGAAAGTCCAGCTCCCAAAGGAACATCGCCAACGACATAAGCATTAAAACCATTTATTTTAGATGTTTTAGCTTGAATAATCTCACTTACACCAATGATATATTTTGACCAATCTGGTGCGTTACTCAAATCTTGATTTAAAGCAGCTTGATATTTTTCTTTATAATCAGCCGAATATAAATGTAATTCATCATCATTTCGCGCACTAACTGCTACATAAATATATTGATCAATCGCAGCAGGCATCACAAAACCTTGGTTATAATCGGTATGTTCTCCAATAATATTAATACGACCTGGAGATTTTACAACAATAGTTGGTTCTTGATTAAATTGTTCTTTAAAAGCTTGAATAATAGTTTCTTTTGCAATCATTTTTTAAATGGTTTTATAATGTTTTGTGGATTGATTTCTAATAACTTCTGCTGCAAATTCTGGCTTAATATCACGTTGCGGATTTCCTAACATTTCATATCCAACCATAAATTTTTTGACAGTTGCAGAACGCAATAAAGGAGGATAAAAATGCATATGCCAATGCCAAAAATCGACCTCATCCGTATTTACAGGCGCTTGATGCATACCTGCCGAATATGGAAAAGATATTTTGAAAATATTATCGTAACGAGTTGTCAATTCTTTCAATGTTTTGGCTAAATCATTTTTTTCTTCTTCAGTAAATTGAGAAATATCTTGCACATGTCTTTTACTAATCACAAGCGTTTCATACGGCCAAGCTGCCCAAAATGGAACTACAACAATAAAATGTTCATTATTAATTACAACACGTGTTTTGTCTTTTTCTTCTTGTTGCCAATATGCCGTTAAAAGAGATTTGCCATTCTTTTCGAAATACTCTTTTTGATATTTTGTTTCTTTTACGATTTCAGAAGGCAATGATTGTTGCGACCAAATTTGACCATGCGGATGCGGATTACTACATCCCATAATCGCACCTTTATTTTCGAAAATCTGAATATATTTTATCCATTCATTTTTAGCTAATCCAGCAAATTCATTTTGCCAAACATCAACCACTTTTTTGATTTCGTCAACCTCCAATTCTGGAAGCGTTAAATCATGGCGAGGAGAAAATGCAATCACTTTACAAATTCCTTTCTCAGCTTCAGCTTTCAGCAAATTATTCTCGTTATAAGTTTCTTCTTCTGTCGAATCTAACAAAGCCGAAAAATCATTAGTAAAAACAAAACTATCCGAATAATTAGGATTTATTTGCCCTTCTGCTCGCTTATTTCCTGGACACAAATAGCATGTATCATCGTATTGCGGTCTTTTCTCTTCTTGTGTATCTTCTACCTGACCTTGCCACGGACGTTTACTACGATGCGGAGACACTAATATCTGTTCTCCTGTAAGGATATTTGTTCTTAAATGTGGTTGCTCAAAATTTAGCATATAAAGGTTTATTTTTTACAAAATTGAATGTGTAAGTTATCAATTTTATTAAAAAAACAACTAATTTTTCTTTTGATTTTCTAACAAGAATTGAATGTATTGAGAAGGAGATATATTTTTAATAGACTTAAAAATACTTGCAAATTGACTATGTGAATTGAACCCACACATGTCAGATAAAACTGCTATTTTATATTGTAATAAAGCAGGGTTATCGTGTAACTCTTTTACGATATAGTTTATCCTTTTTGCATTAATATAATTATAAAAATCAGAATCTCTATGCTCTTTCAAAATATAAGTCAGATACTTCGTATTCGTTTTTAACATAACGGCCATTTGAGCTGCTGAAATTCCTTTTGTATTAAATAATTTCTTTTGTTCAAAAACACGTAAATTCTTCAAAATATCTTGCTCAGTTTTATCATTCTTGATCAATTTTTCTGAAGAATTTAATTCCTCTTTAATTACTTTTTCTACGATTGGATTTTCTAGTTCATCAATAATTTTTAAAAAACTAGCTTTTAGTTTCCTATTGCGTCGATAATAATAAATAATGCACAACACTAGGACTACAACAATAACAATTGAAACAATCAAGTAAGTCTTTTTATTATTTTGTATTATTTCTAATTCTTGTTTACTTTTTATTGTCTCTTTTTCAGTAATTCTTTTTGTAGCCTTAATCTCTTTCTCTGTTAAAAGATCTAAAGCTTCATACAATTTCAGTTTTTCTTCAGCAGTATCTATATTTGCATTCAGTCGTTCTTCCAAAATTACTTTCTGAATACTATTGGACTTCACTTTTACACTTAAACTATACGCATCATCAAAAGCTTTTTTCGCATGATCAAGTTCTTTAGAATGCACATAAAACAACGCTTTATCTAACAAATAAAACTCATACATAAAAATGTTGTCGCGTTGTTTCATTCTAGACAAAATAGAATCTGCTTCAATCATTGCTTTTTTAGACGCATCAATATTTCCACATTTATAATTATCATATACAATCTGAATAATAATTGCAAAATTAAAAGCATCTCCTACCTCTCCTTTACTCAATCTATCCTTAAAAATGTTATAGAATTTACCTCTAGTTTCAGCAGATTTACAATAATTTTTATCAATGTCATACATTCTTGACCTTACAAATAATAAATTTGCCTCACGATCTTTTTCAGAAATCTTTTTACTTTCTTTTACAAATAAGTTCCAATTAGAATCAGACTCGTTTACCAAACCTGCTTGACGATAAGCAACTATAATAGTTCCTAAAATTCTTAAATACAATTGAGTAGAATCTGTTTTCTTAATATGATAAATTGATTTTTCTAAAAAATCTACGCTTTTAGCATAATTAGAGTTACTTATTTGATCTTCTGCAAGAATATTATAGGACAATGATTTTTCGTAGTCTGTTTGAGCATATACTAACATTTTCTTACCTATGATATTGGTTTTACTCATATCTAAAATATAAACATTCAAAGCAGAATCAAATTTCTCTTTTTTGATTGGATCTATTTTAGTTTGTGCATATGTAAAAACAAGATTATTTAGGAGAATAGTGAATAAAAATAATGACCTTCTATTAATAAAAGACATAATAATGGTTTAAGGTTAATATATACGTAAAAGTACTTGGTTTTTTCATTTTTCAAAATCTTTACAAGACTAAATTCAATATTTATAGTGATTTTTTAATAATAGATTTCTACTAATTTAGCTATAATAAATATTGGAAAAAAATATGAAAACAATAATCCTTATAAGTTTATTTAATTTACTTGTTAGTTTTGTACAAGCGCAAGAATACTCTACAGATAATATTGTAATTAAACAAGGACATCAAACCTTTAATATATATGATGAAACGCAAACTATTAAGTTGAATGCAGCTGAATTTAGTATTGAATATTTGAATAAACCTTATCAAGAAAAGAAAAATCTTTTCTATGCTGCTCAAGCTATCGTAACAGATAATAAATTAGATTATGATTTGCAGGATGGAACTATAATAGAGAGTATTCCAGGATTTGAAGCTGGTAGTGGTTTTGCTGCAAAAAAAAATGGAATAGTTTATTATCCATTTCTATCATCAGACGGACATCAATATTTATACTACTCATCCAATAAAGATAAAAGAGTAGAAAAATCAGGAACATCAGCGTCTTGGGATGTTTATAAATGGACTTTAAAAGGCGTTTATCAATACGATGTTGAAATGGATTGGAATATCTACGATAATACAGAAATAAATATACTACTGATAATTGATAGAAATTTAGATGGTGTTCTTCAGAAAGGAGAATATTTTAACATTCATATTAATTTTACGAAATAACTTATATCAAAACCTCTAACTTAAATTTATCTAGCAAACTAAAGCAATCTTCGGATTGTTTTAGTTTCTTTCATTCTACAAAAGACATTATATTCGCTAAAATAAAAAAACCAACTTCAGAATATGTTAAAAAATAATTACGCTTTAAAAATTCTCTTTTTTAAACTTATTGTCATTATCGTATGTATGATAAGTGGAATTACAAATGCGCAAGAAGTTTTAACAAATTTCGAGAAGCAATATAACAACACAAAAGCAAATTCTACCGAACGTTACGAACTTGCAGGTAAATACGCACAAGCTCTGTTTTTTAACAACCAAAAAGACAAAGCTTTCTCTATTCTAAAACAAAATATTGCAACAGCCGAAAATCTAAAAGACGGAAAACATGCAGCATACTTGTATTCTATTTCTGCAATGAATAAGAGAATTGAAGATAATATTACTGCATCGAAACTAGATTTACAAAAAGCAATTTATTATAGCGAAAGAACAACAGATAATTCGACTAAAGGTTATGTAAAATATTCAGAAGGTTGGTTAAACCTAAGAAATAATGAAGATGCTAAAGCTGTCAAAAATTTTATTGAAGCTCTAAAATTTTATGATAAAGCATCTCCTACTCCTGTTGTTCTTACAAGGATGACTTCTGTATACAACCAATTAACAGGAATTTATTCGAGATGGGATGAATATGAATTACAAGAGAAATATAGTAAACTAGCTTTGGATGTTGCCTTAAAACAAGATAATCCGAATTTAATTTTTGCATCGTACATGTCAATTGGTTATTTATATGAGCAAAAGTTTATGCAAAATAATACTAATACATCTGTACGAGATCTAGCTGAAAAATATTATAGCAACGCAATTGACACGTATTATAAAAATAAAAAGGAGATGATAACTCCTACAGACTTGTCTTTTGTAGCAATAAATTTAGCTAATTTATATCTCAACTTTTACCCAAAAAACTATCAAGAAAAAGTCACAAAATACGCAGAATTAGCAAAAGAAATTGCCTTACAAACAAATCAATCAGATCACGTTGCAGCGGCAAATGGTATTTTAGCAGAATTAGCAATACAGAAAAATGATATTCATACAGCCAAAAATTATTTACTTAACTCGCTTATAAAAGTTAATGAGAATGCTATTCCTGATAAAAACATACTACAATCGCTTTATCTTAGTTTATCTGAAATTGAAGTCAAAGAGGGAAATTTTAAAGAAGCATTACGTTATCATAAATTGTACACATCAATGTATAAAGAAATATATGATAATGAACAGGCCCAAATTAGTAAACGATTAGAAGCTCAGTTTAATAAAGAACGTCAACAACAGCAATTAATTCGTATGCAATTAGAGACTGAAAAAAAAGAACAACAAATACAATTAATGCATTCTTTGGGAATACAACAAAAGCAAGAATTAGAAAATACTAAACTGAGTGAAGAGTTTCAACGTAAACAATTAAGATTAACGAGATTAGAATCTGATAAACGAACTCAAGAGTTAACAATTTCTGAGCAGAATTTAAAATTATCAAAACTTGAAAATAAAAATAGGAAAGATGAATTAGTCAATTATATTTCTGAACTTAATTTTAAAAATAAACTAAACAAATACTACATCTTTTCAATTATCTTTTTTATCGCATTACTTGGTTTATTACTTTATGCTCTGAAACAACGTAACAAACATCTAAAACAACGTGAAGAACTATATAAATTAGAAATAGAACAAGAACGTCAAAATTCTAAAATTTCTACTTTAACTGCACTTCTTGATGGACAAGAGCAAGAACGTGCTCGTCTTGCACGCGATTTACATGATGGTTTAGGAGGATTACTTTCTGGAACTAAAATTCAGTTAACTCATCTTAACGATAAGATTGATGATCATTCTAAAAAAGATATGGCAAAATCTATACATCAATTGGACGGAGCGGTTGATGAATTACGCCGTGTGGCACATAATTTAATGCCAGATTTACTTATAAAATATGGATTAGAAGAAGCTTTGAAAGAATATGCAATAAGAATGTCAAATGATCATTTAGATATTGATGTTCAATTTTTAAGCTACACAAAATCGCTTGACAAGGAAAATCAATTATTAGTTTATCGTATCATTCAAGAATTAGTGAATAATGCTATCAAACATGCTCAAGCAGAACAAATTATCATTCAGTTTGTAGAAGATGAAAACAATTATACAGTAACCGTAGAAGATGATGGGAAAGGTTTTGATATGAATAATACAAAACTTACGCAATCAGCAGGTTTACACAATATACAATCACGAGTTCAATTCTTAAAAGGAAACTTAAATATACATTCAGAAATCGATTTAGGAACAAGTATCGAATTCCAATTCCCAAAAATATAATTTATATGATAAAAATAGCTATTACAGACGATCATCCTTTATTATTAGAAGGTTTACGTAATATTTTGAGCAATCAACCAAATATTCAAGTTGTTGACTGTTATTCTTCTGCAAATCAATTACAAGAAGCTTTAAAAACAACAGAAATTGACATTCTTTTGTTAGACATCAATTTATCGGATACCAATAGTATTGAATTGATTAAACCTTTCAAGAAAAAATATCCTGATATGCATATCATTATGCTAAGTGTACACAACGAGTATGCTGTTATTAATAGCTGTTTAGAAGAAGGTGCTTCTGGTTATATTCAGAAAAACGCTTCTGTTGATGAGATTTTAGAAGGAATTAATTCAATTTTTGATGGCAAAAAATTTCTTTGCTCTCAAACCAAAAGTGTAATGAATAAAAAGGAAAAAGATGGTTTGAATATTATTCCTAAACTTACTCGACGCGAAAAAGAAGTTTTGATAGAAGCTGCACAAGGATTAACAACACAACAAATTGCAGACAAACTATTTATAAGCACACACACCGTTGATAGCCACCGTAAAAATTTGATTGAGAAATTTAAAACATCAAACCTTAGTTCTGCTATTACATCTGCTATTGAATATGGGTTAATTACAAAACCGTAAAATATCACTATTTATAGGTATTTTATAATCGCTAAAATAACCTCAACTTTGAAAAAGTAAAACAACCAACTAATATCTCAATAAGATTACTAACCAATTCTTATTACCTTAACTACATTACTTTTAAAAAAATCGCTTAGTTCTCTACTTAAGCGATTTTTTTTTCTACACAAATTAGCTAATTCTAGGGATTTTACACATCAAAAATATTCAGGACATTTGAACTATAATTGATTCATAAAACTAATCATTAAGAAAAATGAATCTTTACTAACCTACCTATTTTAAGAATCGCTCAACTTTATTTATAATAAGAGCGATTCTATTTTTAAAACAGTGATAATGAAAATAATTGTACTAACCATACTTCCAATGCTTCTTTTAAGCTGTAATCCATACAAAAAAAACCAGGATCTTATTTCCATTGACAAAAATTGGGAAATAGAAGGTTTGAAATTAAACCAATCTTCAATCAATGATTTTGAAAAATTTAGTCAAATACATGACCTAACATTTGTGAAAGATTCTATCCAAAACGATTATCCTATAAATGACACTTTAGAGTATTGTGGAAATGATTACAATCTATATAATATTACCTACAAATTTTCTAATAAAGAGTTAGGATTAAATTTATACATAGAGAAGAATACATACTTCGATTCAAGTTCTTTCATTAAATATGAAATTTCAAAATTGAATAAAGTCAATTTTAAAAACAACTTTTCACCTATAATCTCAAAATCTCAATTAAATAAAATATTCAAATACAATGCAGACTCTAGTTACTATTATACTGAGCTCAACCAAAAAAACGTTTCTCTTAAAGTAAGTACTCTTGATAAAGACACCTACGAAATCAAATCTTTGAGAGTTTATCACAAATAATATTATTAAACAATGAAACAACAACTGACACCCATCTTGATTCCTGTCATTGCAAATTATGTTTTGAGTCCAATTGTGATTTATGGAGAAAATTTCACGTCATCAATTTTGAAACGAAAGACGAAGAATTTGGTAGAATTACACTGCAAAACACGATATCCCCGAAAATAGCGATTATTTCAGACACAAGTAATCGCTATTTTAGTATTCTGATATTTTAAAAAAAACAAATGGCACATCGTATTTATATCTACAATATTCAAAACGAAACAGGTGAAAGCTATCCGCATTATTTAGGCGAATGGAATTACGAATTGCCGGCTCTGCTTTTACCTCTTTTTGGGGCAAACATTCGTAGCAAAGGCACGCAATTGTATGCAGATAAAATGCAAGGCATATCCAACTTGAGACGTTTCTATGATTTGTTGGGTACCAACTATCAATTAACCTACAAAAAAGCGTTCACAGAGCCTGTAAATCAGATGTTTGATTTTTTAGAAGATTTACCTTACGATACCTTTCAAATTAATGGCACGGATGTTTTTAACATGAACGAGGAACGACATACGCAGCAAGCCAAAGATTGGGTGATTCAAATCAAAGAGCAAGCGCTTCTATATGAGAAAGCTATAAAAGAATTATCCTTAGATCCGTTGAATGAATTGGTAAAAATGTCGGGTTATACCTCGTTTTTAGACATTTTACAAACCGATTGGATACATTATGGTCTTGGTTATTGGAACGATGATGCTTACAAACATGGTTATGCCGAAGTTTTTATTGAAAATGAATTAGAAGGATTGCAAGATGCTAAAGGTAAAATCCTAGCTCCAGCTATTTACCAAGAGATTTTTGATTTTGTAGCGGACGTTGCTGTTATGAAGAAAGAGGATCAATTTGGGTACATCAATACCAAAGGAATTGAAATTGTCCCTCCTATTTACGACGACGCAAACGAAATCTTTGACATTTTTAATCACACGCATGAAGACGATTATACAGTAACACAAGCCGCATTTGTAAGCAAAGATGGAAAACAAGGTTTGCTTCATGTGAAAGAAAATAAAATATTAATTCCTCTGGAATACGATGAATTGGAATGGATTGGTAGAAAACATTTCAATGCCAAAAAAGAGGATTTGTATTATTTGGTTAATCTGGATCATGAAAACATTGGAGATTTAAAAAGCGAATATCCGTTTGAATTTGACTATTCTAATTTATTTTTCACCAAAATAAAAGCTTCTTCTAAAAGAAAATATTACAACATGAAGGGCGTTTTCATAGGAGAATTTGTTGAAGATGTGTTGGAAGCCTTACCCAATGGATATTATTACGCAAAACCCAATAAATGGCAAAAGAAAATTGTTGTTCTCAACGCTAAGGCTGAACTAATCGAATCAGAGATCGATCAAATTATCACATTGTCAAATTATCAATCTTTTGCTTTTCTTAAAAACGGCGAGTGGTTTATTTATGACACTGCACAACATAAAAAATTAATAGAAGATATTTCGATTTCAAAAGTATCTATTGATTATTTGCCAAATTATTTCAAGAATCTTTATGTACTTGTGACAGCAAACGGAACTGGACTTTTTGATGCTGCGCATGAAAAATGGTTTATTGAACCAAACCCAATTTATAGCAAAATAGAACATCTTGATCAATATTTTTTGCGTGTTCAGTTGAAAAATAGCATGTTGTTTTGGAATGGAGAAACCAATCAATTAAGTGAAAATTACACATACATTTCGGAACCTATCGATCGCGAAAACCAACAATTATTGCTGTATCAAAACGATGAATTGTGGACACTTGATCAACATAATGAAATCCTAAAAATAACGGCTGAAGAAATGGGTTATCAATACAACCATCGCCACAATTTAAGAGGAAATGATTTGCAGGCTTTCACAAAATTTTATTCAACTTGGAAAGAAAATCAGGGTGCGGCATATTATCAGTATTTTGATGATCAGAGTTTGTATGAACTTTCGATGGAGCTGATTCGGCAAGATAATACTGCTGAAGCAATCAAAGTATTGGAATTAGGCGCTGAGCGTTTGCATCCGCAAATGATGACCGAGTTGGGAATTATCTATGCAAATGAGGAAAATGAAACCTATTACAACATTAATAAAGCGAATGAACTCTATCAAAAAGCCGCAAAATTAGGAGATAGAAATGCGTGGAATAATATAGGATATCATTTGCAAAATGGTTATGGATTTGACCAAAATACAGAAAAAGCAATAGAAGCTTACACCAAAGCAGGTGAATTGAAAAACGGTTTGGGCTGGACCAATTTAGGTGATCTGTATTATTTTGGAGAATTGGTAGAGCAAGATTATGATACGGCATTAATGTATTATTTGAAAGCAGAGAAAAATTATTCGTTCAACCATGATAAAATAACGTATATCTATTTCAACAAAGACGAATACAAGAAGGTTTTAAGTTTGATAAAAAAAGATTATGACGAAGCATATTCGCCTATTTACTATGCCATTATGTATGAAGAAGGTTTAGGCGGACTGAAAATAAACATCAAAAAAGCAATCGCTTATTATGAAAAAGCAATGCTCATTAACCATTATCCTCATGCTGTAAAACAATTGTTGTTTCATTATCGAAAGGATTCAGAATTTCATAACCAAGAAAAATTCATGGAATGGCTAAATCATGCCGAAGAAAATGAAATCGAAATTGATCGAGAACTTTTAGGCTTGCCAAAACTTTAGAAAACAACTTCATGAAGAATTACATCTTAATATCATTACTAAACTTGTTTGCAATGACAGCTTGTGCACAACAAAATCGAGAAGCAAAGATAAATCCCGCTGCTGTGAATTGGATTCCGTATCACACTGCGATTAATGATTATGTGTATGTGGACAAAAACATGAAACAGCAATTAGACGCTGCATTTGTAAAAGCGGACAAATTTACGCAAACTGGCTATGCAATTGTAGAAAATAGTGATCGACAAAATGCCGTCATTGATTCTCATGGTAAAATTGTGGTTGATTACACCAATGAATCCATTAGTCTGAATACAGTTAAGGATTTGACATTGATCAAAAAGGAACTCGAATATGATAAAAAAGTGCCTTTTTGGAAATGGGAATGGAACATTATGGCTAGCGGGATCAAGACGACACAAACTTACCGAAAAACGGAAATCCGGGTTTTAGAAACCAATCAATTGTTGCTTTCAAAAGATGTTCCCTATAATGAGGGATATTTCGACATCCGTTATAATGACTTGGACGAAAATCACATTTTGATGAATGACAATTTGTATGAATTCAAAAATAAGAAATTCAAAAAAGTAAAATCCGATATTTATTTGGCTTTAGACAAAGGGCGATACATTCCGAGTAGTTCGGATAAATTTAGTATTTACGACATCAAAAGCAAAAAAGCAATTTTAGCTGATTTAACTGGAACGGATAAAATTGAATTGATCTTAAATCAACAAGCATTTGTCTTAGATTCCATTAATCAAGATCGTTATGCGCCCGATGTTCCAAAGCTTTTACAAAATCCGAAAACAAAGGAAATTTATGTTTATCCCGAATACGACAAAGCTTTTCCAAAGGAAATAAAAAATGCTTCAGCCGCACAACTTACTTTCTTAAAAGACGTTTCGTTGGTTTATTCGGTCAACAATTCGCCTTATTTTATATTGGGAAAATTCAATTACGATCATGAAGTTTGGGCGTATGATTGGCTTTACGTAGATCAAAACGGCAATTTATTGGATAAAATCAATGTCAAAGATTTCTTTATTCTGGATCGCGTTGGTAATTTAGTTTGGCCAGACAAGCACATGATTATGCCTAAAGATGAAATGGCAAAATACAATAAAATTGACAAAATATCTTATGTTTACGACACTGAAAATCTGTACATTATCAGTTTATGCGACAAACAAAATTGTAACAAAACAGGAATTTGGAATATCCAAACCAATCGTTGGGAGATAGAACCAAACTATAACTACATCTACTCCTTAGACGCCAAAAACAACGTGTTTTCATTGCAAAAGGAAAAAGATGGGGATTATATTTTGTTCGACAATAAAACGAAACAACAAATCGGTGACAAATCCTATAATTCTATCTACAACAATGGCACAGTGTACATAAAACAACCAAACAATGAAGGCTTGTACTTCTATATCGATATTTACACAGGCAAAGAATATAAAGATTAGTGATGAGAAATAGTTTTAGAAAAATAATCGTAAACGAGATCGGTTTTCATTGGATGTTTCATAATATCATCAAAATAAGACCTGATCATCAGCGTCAAAATAAATTAGACATTGATATTGGTTATTATGATTCTTGGCTGTATATGAATGATAAAGAAAACGAACCAGCTGATTATGAACCCCAAGTGATTACGCCCGCTTTTATCCGAAAATGCATTGAAGAAGCCATAAATTTGGGTTGGAATACTGACGCAAAAAGTGGCTTATTCAAGCTAAAATACCGCAACAAAACGTTTATAAAAGACAACAATCATGAAACTGATAAAATATAGTAAAGAAATTGATCAAAAAACGGGAAAAATTCTTTCTGAAAACAAATATCAATTATTCAAAAAAGAGGACGAAGTTGCTAATCAAATCATTTACAGAAAAGATGAAAATGGCGTCGAAACTTTTAATGAATATGATGAAAAAGGAAACCTTATTCACGAAAAAATGACGAATGGTTTTGAAGCTCTTCATGATTTTGATGAAAACGGAAACCGCATTCATTTCAAACGAAACAATGCTTATGAAGAATGGGCAACTTACGATAATCAACGCAATATTATTGAACGAAAATCTATCCAAGAAGAGATTGAATCTATTTCAAAATTTGCCTACAATCAACAAAATAAAGTGATTTATGAAGATTCGCCTTATCAAACTATTTCGCTCGAATATAATGAAAATGGAGATGTCATTTATTTCAAAAATTTTGACAAAACTGAAGAAGATATCGAAGAAAAATGGTTTACCTATAATGAAAATGCGAAGCTAATTGAAACCAAAAATACGGGTGGAGATTCGCAACATTACGAATACGATGAGCGCGGTAATTTGCTCAAATATTGGACTTCCTACGGTTCGTTAGATGAATATCAGTACGATGAAAACGACAATGAAATCTACTACAAATCGGAAAGCAATGAATGGGAAGAATGGAAAACTTACGATAGTAAAAATCAAATCATTCATATTAAAAACAACTATAACGAAGAAACTTGGTTTGAATACGATGCGGCTGGAAATCAAACTTTAGTAAAGAATAACAAAGGTGATTTTATGATTCAGAAGTTCAATGAAAACAACGACATCATCTATCTCGAAAATAATCAAGGAAAGAAAATCACTTGGGAATATGAATATTTTGAAGAAAATGAATAGATAAAATGGAACGCGAAGACAATATTTTATTCATAAATCCTGAAAATCCAAAAGAGCAAACCATCTTTAATTTTCGGACTTGGTGTACAATTATCGAGGCCATTATTGTAAATTATGCCCACAAGACAACCGAGGAAGCGAAGGAGATTTTAGAGAAGTCGCATCTGTATAAATGCTTAGTGAAAGACATAGAAAATAAGGATTATGAAGGTCTTTTCTTTTACCAACATGAATTGGAATATCATTGGGCAATGCTTCTCGCGCACGGAGAATTGTATTGGCACCGTGGCATTAGCGAAATTGAACCCGAAGGATTTCGAGATTGGGAAAAGCAATATATCAAAGACCACCAATTAGCAGAAAACTGTTATATAGACCTTGAATTGGAATAAAATGAATAGAAAAAAATTAACTAAAAAAATCGAAACTGATCTTCTGAATTTTATTCAAAAAGTACACGATGTTGAAGGTGTGGATCAGCAATTATTAAATGAAATCCTCGCCGATTTTGCTCAACTTACTGTTATTTTAAAAAAAGAGGATTCTATTCCAAAAGAAATAGCTATGATACTAGTAGATATGGTTTCTGTTTTATTTAATGATGCCAACTATTATCCCGAAGATTACCGCAGCGAAATATATCTTTCAGCTGATCAATTATCAACGGCGGCTTATGAATTATGTTCTAATGAAAACCAACAAACATGAAACTTCCTCAACATTGGCACACATTTATTGAAGCATTTCAAGATACATTTGACACCGAAATTGTCTATGATGTTGTGCGTGTTTTTCAAGATCAAGAAGCGATTGAAGAGCGTTACACGACTTACGAATTTGAAGAATATTTACCCAATTATATCCCAATCGCAGATGATTCTGGTGGACAAGTTGCTGTGATTTCTACAAATAAAAATGACACCAAAGTCTATTTAACTTCTTATGGAACCTTGATCGAGGCTGATTTAAAAATACTAGATCGCAATTTATCGCACTGGATGGATAGAAAATTTCCGTTTAACAATGTGGATAATGATGAGATTCAACAATCAGATGAGCAACTCCATTTTTTTCATGAGGAAAACAAAAAAATACAGTCGAAAATCTACCAATTTCCTACTTTAATCGAATTTCTAAAAAGCAACTTGGTAATTGAAGACTTGTGTTTACCAGAAAATTATCCAACTCTAGAAAATGTTTTTGATTTTCAAGATGGTTATGCCTACAATTCGGTAAACAACACGTTTTTGTATGGTCAAAAAGAGGGTGATTTTAAAGAAAGTTGGCTTGTTATTGCGACCAATTATTTCGCTGATCCTTTTTTTATTGACTTCAATGAAGCTTCTCAAAATTTCCCAGTATATTTTGCATATCATGGAGCTGGAAAATGGACTCCGAGAAAAATTGCTGATTCTATTGACGCTTTTCATCAAAAAATAAAAGCGATTTATCAGCATCGCTTCAATAAAGAAGAGTTACTAAAACTTCTTGAAATTGACGGAAACTCAACGAACGAATTTTGGAATGAAGTGCTAGAAAGTTGTCATAATCTTACTGAAATTGATGAAAACAACTTAGCTCAAAAATATGAGCAAAGCGACTGGCGTGAAGCCGAATTGTACATTACAGATATTGGTCCAAATAAAATGAAAATCGTTTCCATACTTAAAGAAAAATTTAATTTATCAGGAACAGAAGCCTTGCAATTGAGCAAACAAGACCGTATTTTGTACCATAAAGGCACTTATAGATGGATGGAAAATAGTGTTCAACAATTAGAAAAACTTGGTGCAACTGTGGAAATTATAATGATTTAATGATGGATAATCTTAGCTTTAACTACCACGATGCCATTTTAGAAACTATTCAATTTCAACAAAATAAGTTGGAGTTAACAATTTCATTGTACAATATTCTCTATCCTAATCGACCAAAAGTAAAGTTGGTTTTAGAAAATATATCTAATAGCATTACTTGCGAAAAATGGATTTCCGAACTTACGGAATCCTACCACGAAGACGGTGAAGACAATTTAGGCGCAAGAATCAATAATATTTATCTTGATGAAAATAACAATCATCAAATGCTCATTGCTGTTGATTCTATTAAAACGGTGAAGCTAAAATTTAGCCAACTAACCGAAATTATCACTGAAAATTAGCTGAAAATAGCGATTATTTAGAGCAATTAGAAGAAGTAATTTTATAAAAAAAATATGAAATTACTTTATATGGCCTTTTTGCTAAGTCTTTTGAGTTGTGTTGGGCGGAAAAACATACAGACAAAACCTATCCTTGCGGCACCGGCGCACGTAAGCGTAAAAAATGCAGAAACTGGAAGGATTGGTTACCGATCGACTTACGTTCCTATCACCCCCTCGTTAAAACCGCAGATCATTATGATTAGTAGAATCGATAACGAACTTACTTTGAAGTTGCAAGGAAAGATAGGTTCTGGTGGACTTTCTCGTAGAAAAGTTAAAGGCGTCCGATTGGAACAAGGCGACCTATATGGAAACGATATCACGCTAAAATATATTGTCGAAATAGAACGTGTTACAGGCAAGGAAAATGCCAATGTGCAAGGCTACAACTATACGACAAAGGTTGTTTGCAAAGTGCCCGAAGGCGCGCAACTGATTAATGTAGAATTATATGAAGAAAGACCTCCACAAGCACCAAATACCAAACCTCAATTAAAATTAATGACAAGCGAACTGTTTGATTTTTTCCCAATACTCTGAACATGAAAACAATTACATTATTACTAAATATACTATTGATGGGTTGTGTGCAACAACGACCACAGGAAGAAATCACAATTTCGGAGGTTGTCGATTCCAGCGCTTTGCAATATTTCCCAAAAGCTTCTTTGGAAGCGGTAGAACCGAAAATTACAATCCTAAACAAATCAGCGAATAAAGTCGATTTCAAAATTCAAGGCAATATTGTCTCAAACGGATTGTCCATCAATAAAGTCAAAAAAATCCGTACTGAACAAGAGGTTGTCAATAATCAGCTGAACTTAAAAGTAATTGTAGAAGTGGTTTATATTTCTGGTAAAGAAGGTTCGGGAATAGAAGGCTACAACTACGAGCAACAAAGAGAAATCGAGATTCCGAAAAACATCAAATCTTTAAAAATTGATTTAATCGAAGATCGTTTGTCTTCCAGAGGAACTTTGTCCGCAACTGAAAAAACAAAACGAATCGCCACCGAAAGTCTAAACCTTGATTAAAACACAAAACAATGAAAATTGCACTTTTCGCTGACATTCATGGTAAAATATTATTGCCTTTTACGCTGGTAGATCTTTACCAAAAACAGACTGGTCACAAGATAGATTTCATCTTGCAATGCGGCGATATGGGCGCTTATCCAAAACTCGAAAACTTGGATAAAGCAACCTTAAAACACGCAAAAGCTGATCGTGACGAATTGGGTTTTTATGATGATTTCACAAAGCCAAATCCAGAAATCAAGACTTTTTTAGAGGAGCTGAATTTGGATATGATTTGTGTTCGCGGTAATCACGAAGATCATGAGTTTTTGAATGCGATCGAACAAAATAATTCTTTGGAGAATCGCTTTCCTATTGATGTTTACAACCGAGTTTTTGTTTGCAAATCAGGAAAAAAACAGCTGCTCCAAAAAGATAACGAAACGCTTTCTTTTGTAGGGATTGGGCGTATTGGCGATCGCAAAAACCGTTCTGAACAGCGTTTTATCCAAGATTATGAAAAAAAGGAAATTAAGAAACTGATTAAGTCAAACGAACAATTTGATGTTTTAATTACACACGACAAAGATGATGGAAGTCAACGTGGATACGGTATGACTGAGATCCGAAACGTGTTAGATGAATTGATTTTTCAGTATCATTTTTATGGTCACACAGGCGAAGCTTTTCATCAAGAATTGGATGTCAACGGCATCACGAAATCTGTCAAAATCAAAGAATTAGAATTCAATACGGGAGGCGTTTTGGAGTACGGATCTATGCTTATTTTAACCAAAGTTGATGATGAAATTTCATTGGAAATTGTTTCGCAAGAAATCACCAATCAACTCACAAAATTCAATTGGAAATTATGAACGTATTTTTCAAAAAATATATTATTCCATTTTTTGTGACGAGTATTGTTTTTATTTTGACTTTACTTAAAACAGAGGCTGCAGATCAAGTGGATTGGGCGCCAAAATTATACGGTCATTTTTTTCCAATTATGCAAGACGGTGCAACAAGTCTAAGCATACAAGTCGATTTTTGGAAATTTAGTTTAGACTTTGCTATATTTTATGCTGTCTTTTTGGCTATTTTTTTTTGGCTAAAACCACGTATAACCAAAGTTGGAACAATTATATTATCAATGATATTTGTCTTGGTGACGACATTTTTTACAATCGTGATTTCAACAGAATTAAGTGTCACCAAAATTTCTAATAGAATGGATTTTTCGAAAGTACAATCCATGTGGATCAATCTTTAAAACACGACCATTATGCTATCATCCGCAAACTTAAACTTAGAAGGCGCTTTAATTTATATCGCATTGATGCTATTTTTTGGAGCAGGAATTTTATATACCCTCATTGTGTTTATTGTCAACAGTGTACAAAAGAAACCCAAAAGCGGCTCGTATTACCTTATTTCATTTTTTGTAAGTGGATTTTTGGTACTTTTAATCAGCGCTTTAATATTAATCAGTTTGCTTCCCTAGAATGAAAAACGCAGAATATTCAACAAATAGACCACCAGAATATATCGATGGTGCAAAGGTTATCAAATGGGCTTGGTCAGGACAATTTCCTTTTGGATTTGTTGAAAATATAGCGCATACAGAAGCAGAACAGATATTTGGACTTGCGATATGTCAATACGAAAAAAGCAAATCAATCAATCGTTTTAGTTGCGATGCTGAATGGGAAACTATTCAAGATGCTCCGTACGACACGATTAACGATTCAATAAACTACTTACCAGGTCAATACAAGAACCAAGACATTATTTGGAACGATAAATAAACGTATTATCAAGATAAATTCAAAGTACAACTATTAATCCTAAGCAATGACAAAACTAGAAGATATTTATGATGAAGAATCACAAGAAAAAGCAACTCTTATTTATGCTTTGGTCGCATTAAAAATGACGAAGAAGGTTTATCATAAATTACCTGAAAACATTCAGGAAATTGTAGATGATGCAACGACTTATTGGACGAATAATGGAGATTTTGAGATTTCCGAAGAACAAATGGACGTGCATGCAACTTACGTTTCCAAATTACGAGGAAGTTCAAAAAAAGGATATGACATCAACAATAATTTGGAAATCAAAACAGTTCAATTATGCCTGAATACAAGCATCAATCGAGATTTTGATTACCATGTGGATTGGATGTACGAAGTTGGAAGCAGAATTGGTTTTAAGAAACAAAAATTGGATCAATTAATTGACGAAACCATCGATGAAGTAAATAGTTAGTAGATGGAAATAGATTATAAATTGGAAAATGCGGGTTGGGCAATTGTCAAAATCAGCAACGGATACAAAGAAGTCGTTTTATCGCCTTCTTATTTGCACGATTCGCTTAAAAATCTTGCCGAATCTGCATTGCAACTGAAAACTAAAAATGAGAAAACTGTCGTTTTTATGGATGAACCTGGCGAACATTGGTTGGTATTAAAAAAAGCGGATGAAAATACCATTGATTATGAAGTAAGATGGTACGAACATTGGGCGAGTAAAAACTTGGTTGCTGAAGACGACTATAAAATAGTCCTAACAGGAACAACTACATT
This sequence comes from Empedobacter sedimenti, assembly GCF_030005555.1. Taxonomy (GTDB): domain Bacteria; phylum Bacteroidota; class Bacteroidia; order Flavobacteriales; family Weeksellaceae; genus Empedobacter; species Empedobacter sedimenti. The sequence goes on from NZ_JASCQG010000001.1 coordinate 307,819, forward strand.
ACCCAAATACATCAACCAAGTCAGAAAAAACTTGATTGATATTTACGAAGAATTTGGTCCCGAATTATACAAAGAAAAATGGATCATGCACGATTTTCCGATGTGTGAATATAAACTTTTGAAATAAATAAATGATGAAACTACAAATACAACAGCTTGAGGAAAAAATAGGTAATACGTTACCAAGCTCCTATAAAAATATTTTAGAATCATTTGAAAATATTTTACTGATAGAATTAGCAAATGAGGAGGAAGTGGATTTTCACTCTGTTCAAAATCTACTTCAACCTTATGATAAACTTCACAAAAGTTATCAAATGTTGACCATTTTAATGGAAGATTATTTTGCGAGAAAAAACACCACACAACTCTATTGTCGCGATACAGAAAATGAAATAGACGGTAATACGCTAACGGAAAATCTTTATTTCGGACAAATGGGTGATGATTCTGCCTTATTTTTCAATCTTAAAGATATGTCGATTTGGGAATTTTGGCAAGATGATAGTTCCGTTGGAAAAATCGCAAATACATTTGAGGAATTCATCAGCGATTTCACCATTATCAAAAAGGATGATTGGGACAAATTTTTGAATGAATAATAGTTTTAAAATGGAAGTAATCATTAATAACGACAGTTACAAAGAACTAATTGTTCCAAAAACCTACAAATTACTTTCTGAATATTTCCAGATGGATGTACAATCTGCTGGTGGAGCATATGAATTAAAATTACTTCACGAGTTTCAACAAAGCGGACGCGATTATCAAGAAATTGGAGTTGGAAATGCTTTCGATTTAACATTCAGAAAAGGTACAGTAAGCATTGAAAATGTTTTTACAAATGAAATACTTCGAGATATTCCCATCGCATTTTATGAAAAATGTTTAATTGAATGGATCAATAAAAAATAAATCTTTAGAAAATGGACATCAAACACTTCAAAAAACTCATTAAAAAAGTAGAAAAACTGGATGAAGAACCTGAATTTTATGGAAAAGTTGCTCTTCAAGATATCGAAAAAGTAGCGCAGGCATTAAACCTAAAATTTGATGACCAAATCACCACTTATTTACAAGAATTTGGTGGTGGTGGCATTCCAGATATCTTAAACACCAACGGAATTATCCCCGAAAATCCCCTTTCGGACAATATTTACACATTATTTGGAGCGACAATATATGCACGAAAAGAATTTGGCTTACCCGAAAACTTCCTTGTAATTGATGCCGATTTTCCAGAGAAATCTTGGATTTTAGCTTGTGAAAATTCTACGGAAAACAGCGTGTTTGCGTACGATTGCGATAATCAAACAATAGAAAAACAACTGTACAACTCGTTTCAAGAATATGTATTCGCAGAATGGGAACTTTTTATCGAAGAAAACGAAGATTAAATTTATGAACAACTTAATAAAACTATTTCCAGCATACGAAGATGTATTTTACGATGATATCGAAAATCACAAAAAATACTTTTTACCAATTTGCTCTTTCAATCTCCAACTGATTGATCCAAGCAAAGACAAATGGCTGCATATTGTTTCTGTAAAGGAGATTTTTGATGGATGTGTAGGCGAAGACAAACCCGAATATTATACCGAATTTACCAAAGCCGATATGTTTGGATTTGATGTGATTGACGGAAAATATAAGTTTGATGCCGATTGGAACTTCTTTTCCACTCAAACTCAAATTACGCCAGAGGATTACGGAAATACCTATTCTGAATTGGAAATTGAATACAATATGAACGATGCGATGTATCAATTGAAAAAGGCTTATTTCCAAAAGCATGGCAAACTATACGACAAAGATGCCTATAGACCTGGTCTTGAGGTTTCGGATATTCGTCGATTAGAACGTTTACGAAAATTAACTGTCGAGGATTTGGAAAAAGATGAATTATCCGATTATTTCGCAGAACGATTGGCGCAAAAGATTCATGGTATTTTTGAGGAATTGAATACCGAATCGCTTCCTTTGGAAGATTGTAAATTTGGTGGTGAAAATTTAATTGAAAAACCCTATCATCAAGCTAAACTATTGCCTTACATCGCTTCTATGGAAGGTTATGACTATCAATTGCATGCCGCAGATCAAGTGTTTTTGTTCTATGATGAAACTATTCAAAAAGCAGTAATTTGTTTGGAATATACTTAATATCAATCACCATCTTCAAAAATGCCAATGTTGCTGATAAGCTGAACTAAATCTGGAGATAAAATTGGCCGATTGATCAGCTTCAGATTTTGGTTTGAAGTAGTGGTTGTCAACCGCCCAATCGTAAACGGGCGTATCCAAAGGATAAGCCGTCAACGTACCTGAAAGTCGATGTTGCTTAATCCATTGCTCTGCATTTTCATAGCTTGAAAAAACGGCTGAAGGAAATGAAGAATTGTGTCCATTAAAAACATAAATTAACGTATTTTCCATAGTTATTTTTTTATAAATTGAGTTTCACCATCATGATGATGAAACAAATACCAAGACTGCGAAAAATCAAAAACTAAGATATCATCCGAAGTTGCGAAAATATCCGAAGTATATTTTAATAGCATTTTCCAAGTCATCAACATGGGATGTGAATTGTAATTGGGCAAAACCAAAACCCAATTCGAAAAAACAATTCCGCATTGGCACAAGCATTTTCTATATACTTGAAAGTCAGAATCTAACGAATAGTTCTCTTCGTTTTTAAAATTATGATTCTTAAATGCTCGCCACAATTTTGAATCTAAAATATTAAGATCATCTACATATTGATAAATAAACTCCTTTGCTTTTTGGCTCAAAAACAAAAGTTGTTCGCGATGATGCGTCGGAATTTTTTCCAAATCATTTTCATCACCTAACAATGTCCAAAAAGGTTTATCGTCAATGGGAATTGAACTACTATTTTCTTTAAAAAACGCTAATGTAAACATATCTCCTACTGCATTCAACCAAAATATTTTTCTAAATACTCAGGTTGATAACGTATATTTTGCAAACCCACACATTCAAACTCGTCATGTTCTGAGGTTCTTTTCACACCCAAATACTTAAGTGCCAGATTAATTGTTTTAATGGTTGAATCCATATTTACATCACCTTTAAAAACGCTTGCCGATTGAAACCCTTGTCCGCCATGATAATCTGTGGCAATTAAAGCAAACTCGGGAGCGTCACAAGAAGTTATATTTTGCAAAAGAGTTAAAATAACCTTTTCGTTTGGTTGTAGTAGATCATCTATTTTATTTATTTCTAAATAACCTTGCACGTTCAACTTTTCTTGCCAAAACTCCGTATAATACAAATCAATATGAAACAATGTCAACTCGTCTATCAACCTTACGGCAAATAAATCAAATTCTTTGGCAACATTATCATTATATTTCCCTTTCAATACTATCGCCGTAATGTGATGTCCCATAAAAATTGAATTTTATCAAAAATAACGCATTCATTTTAAACACAAATGGCTAAAATCAGTGATTTTTAAAATGTAATTTAAAACTAAATTTGATTAAAAATAAATGCATGAAAGAACATGAATTTCTAAACTTACCAATTCCAGAACTTGAACAATACAGCTTAATCGTTCCAATAAAGGATTTAGAAATCTGGAAAAAAGAGGGCTGGAAAACCTATCAAGAAATTGGTTTGCCTGCTGGCGACGAAGAAGCTTATATGCTTTATGGTGAGTTTGATAAAGAAACGCATACTTTGATGTTTAATAAACCCGAATCTATTTCCGAAGTTGATCCGACAAGATTGATTGGTCGAAAAATCACGGCTATCAAAAAACATGTTGGCACCTATGGAATGGGCGGTCCGGGTTATTTTGGTATTTTGTTGGATGATGAAGAATATTTGGTTTATACGGTTTGGGCAGCCGATCGATACGTTCATTTTGATGATGAAAATGAGCTTATTGGCGCTTCAATCTCTGATTTTAATATGGATAAACATTCGTTAATAATTCATTTGAAAAATGAAAAAGTCATTCAATATGATTTCAAAATTGATTATGTTTTTGATGAAGATTCTGAAGAAGAAAAACCAGATGACATTGCAAAATACCTTTATTTCAAAACAAAAGAGTCCAATTTTATCGTTTAAAAAATGAAAGAAGCTCGCATTTATGTCGATTTTAATGAAATGTTGGAAGAAGATTTGGTTTTACTTTCAAAAGAAGATTCCAAACTCGATTCAGCGGGAAATCTTGTTAATTTTTACGAAGGATTAAATGTAAGAATCTACATGGACGATGAGGATGAAGCTGGAAATGCCGATAACCTAATCGCGGAAGGTATTGTCGAAAAAAATACGATAACTGAAGCTTGGGGAAGCGCTGCCAAATGGAATTGTAGAATTGATAAAAACGGAATTTATCATGAATCTGATCGATCAAATTAACGAAATCAACGCCTTTATTTCCCAGCACAGTTGGATGGATTTTGAAGTAAAATCCTATGATGGTTATCAATTAAGCATTGCAGGAAGTACCGATTTGATGTATTATCATTTGATAGAAATCTGCTTTGAAGATGTATTTTGGTTTTCAGGATTTATGAATGGCTGGCGAACGGACACTTCCAAAATAACATTAAAACTTAGTGATGATGATCAAAAATTTGAAATTGAAGAAGACTATCACTTATTCGAATTTGAGTGCGAAGATTATGAAAATAATGTCTTTGTAGCAGCCAAAAATGTACATTTCAACACCGAAATAAAGAAACTTTATGATTCTGAAACAAACTAAAGATAGCATTTACAAAGAGCAATACAACGACTTTTATAAAAAAGGCGGTTGTGTAGAATTTGTTGTTTTCGAAAATTTTGAAGTCGCAGATGCGTATACCAAACATCTCGAAGTGGCAAAAAATGTGTTGATTCAGAATTGTACCGATTGGGAAAAAGATTTTATTAATTTGGATGCTGAAGACGAAAAATCTTTAGAAAAAATTTATCCCTCATATTTTGATTTAGCAATCTTAAAACCATCTGGCAAGCAAATTTCGGTTACCGAATTTTTTGGTCCTTATTATGATTTTCAGAAAAATAAAGTTCTTCTACGCGGTGTACAGCACTTTCTAAATTCTGTCTTTGTATATGATGATCCCGAAGGAATGGGATACCACATCAACGATCAAGAACTACGAAAAACACGGGGCTATCAATCGAGCGAATACATTTCTTGTGGCTTCTGCGATGCATTTTTAGATCCTCCACATTCGCTCGGAATTGGTAAAACCATTAAAGAAAGAGGGCAATATTTTATGGATTTTATTGAATCATTTTTCTTGGACATTCATCAATTGGAGATTTACAGTTGGAGCGTAGATTCGTCGGATTATTTCGAAATGGGTAAAGAATGGTGGGGTTCATTTTTTTGGACGGTTTACAATCCTGTAAAAAATATTTACATTGGCATTATTGCTTCTACAACCGATTAACAACCAATTATGGATAGATTTGATGATATTGACAGAATAGCAATCGAGCGTTACTCGCACAATCTAAAGTGGGAATTATTTCACCGTTATTTGGTTAAAAAAAATAAAGGAATCCGAAAAGAAGCGCTTAGAGATTTAGAAGAATTTATCGTCGAATTCCGAAATTGGGAGTACCAAGATCAAAAGGATTTTGTGCTGTCAATTGTTGATTTCGAAGACGAAATTCCCAACACTACCAGCTCATACTTTGCTACGCCGCTTAGCTTAATGATGCAAGATTTTATGAATGATTGGATCAAGTCCGAAAATAATGACTCAACACCATTTCGTTGGTTAGCACAAAAAAACAACGATACAGAAATGGCGCGAAAAGCTTTATCTATTAATCCTAACGACGATTTGGCGCGTTTGGTTATTATCAATGCTTACTTGGATAAAATTTATTGGTCAACGCATTCTTTACCGCATCATTTCAGCGGTGATATCGATGAAATTTTGGCCATCTATCCTACTTGTTTGGAAGAAATAAAGCAATTAGAAAATCGTGAAAACCAAAGAAAATACACCGCCGAATTGCAAGAAGAAATACAAGTGGTAAAGGATTATAAAAAATCACAGGAATAAAACAATTAAGTCATGTCTAAAAATTGGTCAGAAATTAAGACGGGTGTAGGTTTCGCAACGCATATACCCGAAAAACTCAATCTGTTGCTTTCACCTAACCAAGAAACGCGCTACAATGCGTATTGGAAAATCGACAATTACGCTATTATCCAAGGCGATTTGTATGAAGCTTCTTATTACATTATTGATCCGTTGATGAATGCATTGAAAGATGCAAAATATAAAACAGAAATTCTGGATTTATTAACAGAAATTGCATTAGGCTTTGCTCCCGAAACGGAATTAATCGTAATCAACGATAAAAAAGTGTCTTTGATGGAAGCTTGTCATTCCAAATTAAAAAAGTATTACAATCAATTAGTGGAGATAAAGAAACAGACAATTACGCCATCGGAACTCACACTGCTCGAAAATTTACTTGAAATATTAGATGAATTAAAATGATGACGCACATTGAAGTTTTTTGGCAAGGAAATAAAATCGCTTTTCCTAATCGAGATTATGATGAAGTTTCGAAATCGGAAGCTCAAACCGCTACTAATTTGGAAAAGTTAAGTTTGTACACGCGTCATCATAATGGACACATTCGCGAAATTGCGATTAGTACACTTATGCAAAAGTTTCCCAAAGAAAGTATTCCGTTTATTGTTCAACTTTTGGGTGAATTTGTAGTTGAAATTCATTTGAGAATTATAAAAGAAATAACCTCCGACCAAAGAAATTGGCTGCAAGAATTTTTGAAAGAAAACCCTCGTTTTGCGCAAACAATCCAAAGCCGCATTGCAAGTTATTGGGATTGTTACTACCGAAATCAATATCTAAAATTGAAAGATTATCCGGCATATAGATTATTAACAAATGACTAAAAGAATAAAGTACCAAGAAGGCGATATTATATCAATTCCATTAACCAACGGAAAAACAGCCGTTTGTAAAATTATTTTTGCACCTACAGGTCAATTAAAGCAAGTTATAGGTTGTACTGTCATTGATGTCCAGCATGTCTTAAATTTAGAAATTCTTAATCTTCAAGAATATATATCTATCAATTCTAATCCAAGAAATACGAATTGTTTTTTCACAGGAAATCAGTTTGTAAAAAACGGAAACTGGACAGTTTTAGGAACATCTCTTTTGAGTGAGAAGGAAAAAGCAATGCAAAAGTTTATTTATGCTTGTCAATTATATTACAATGAAGAATTGATTCGAAATGCAAACGAAGAAGATTATTCAAAATTTCCTACACTAAACGTTATGGGTTTTGCATTAGTTGATCAAATCCTAACTAGATTATAGTCTCTAAATCGATAAATCTTTAGGCGCTACACACCTCAAAACGATCTAACATGGTGAAATACCACTTGTTTTTGTAAAAAGTAAGGTAAAAAACCAAAGCACCTTCATCACTATAAGCTATTATTTTTCGACTATTTTTTTCGATTTCTTTCATCTTTGCTATTTGCTTAGGTTTCCATCCAGCGTCCACAAATTCGTTTTCAGAAAGTGCCGTTTTTGATATATCGCTGTATTTTGAAGCATAATCGCAATAAATACCCTTTTTCTTTGATAAACTTCTCCGTATCACAATCAAATTCGGGCAAAGTTTCGTGTTTTATTTTAAAATTCGTACTCACTACTCCCAAATAATCGTACGATAAATATTCAGGAACAGGTGTTTTTTTATTCAATTTATCTACAAAAGCCAAATTATCGTGTGCACCGCGTTTGAATAAAATAGCAACACCAAAATCTTTCAAAATCATGTCATTAATTGTAGAAAAATCTTGTTTATTCAGTGCGTTTATCGTTTTTACTATCGCTTTATCTAAATCGGAATTACTTTGTGCTTTTACAGAGAATAACGCAAAAAAACACAATAAAAAAGTTGTTAAAAAATTCATTTTCATAGACTTGTAAAATAAACACCAATATACACTAAAACGATATTATATCAAACGTTTAAGTTGCTCTTCCTTGATTAGGCTATAAATTATAACTAATATCATAACAAATGTTGATACATTAAATTTCAAACAAGATAATAGATAATTTTTTAAAGATAATTTTCCAATATTTTCTCTTACATAATTGCTTTATTGTAAATAAAATTAGAAAAATATCTACATTACATTAAAATAATTAACTTAAGATCAATTATAGTCTTTATTTAAAAAAGATATAAATTGTAAAATTTTACTTAATTTTGTATTTGTTTTTAAAATAACTTTCCTATGAAAAAAATGTTTGCTTTTAGTCTTACATTCTTTTGTTGTACAATAAGCTTTTCTCAAGTTGGAATCGAAACTTCTTATCCAAAAGGAGTGTTTCATATTGATGGAAACAAAGACAATCCAAAAGATGCAACATCAACTGTTTCTGTACCTCAACAAGCTAATGATTTTATTATACAATCCACTACTGGCAATGTAGGGATTGGAACAAATCAACCTCAAACTAAATTCGTCATTAATGATGATGTCTCTAAACAAGCTATTTTGATTAAAGATGGTAACCAAGGAGAAGGGAAATATCTGATGAGTGATGCTAATGGTATGGCTACGTGGAAAACACCAAACTCTTTTAAATCTGCTATTGCATGGAAATATAATGGAACAAATATTATCATTTCTAATAATATACCATTAGGATCAGATGGCTTTTACAAACCTATCGGAGTGAGTTATAGCAACCTTACTCTAAATGGTTTAACAAAAGGTAAATGGATTGTAAGTATGGGAATTCGATTAAAAACTCAAGCTACATTAACAGATGCTTTTTGGATTCATGCTAAATTGTCTAGTTCTACTACCGGTGTTACATCTAATGGATTTACAAACTTAGGTCCTGCAGGAAATGCAACAGGTTATGCTGGTGTTGTATTTGGAGATGGTAGTACGGACGGAAGAGGATTCTTATCAGGTACTTCTATTATCGAAGTAACTTCATCCACAGCGATTGACATTTCTCTATTTTTAGAAAATGTTGCGCAATGGGATTTTGAAACAAAATCGTATGAGAATTATTTTTATGCAATTCCTATCAACTAAACTATTAACAAATGAAAAATAAATTATTTTTTATATCATCTATCTTAATATCATCTTTTGTTACAGCTCAAACTGGTAAAGTTGGTATAGGTACTAATGCACCACAACAAGTTTTACACATTGACGCTGCTCAAAATACACCTCCCGGATCTACTACAACAAATATAGCTGATGATGTCGTTATAACATCAAACGGACAGATGGGAATTGGAACTATAGCTCCAAGTAAAAAATTAGAGATAGTTACAACCACTGATAATACAATTAATCCTACTGCAATAAAAATTGTAGATGGAACTCAAAGAGAAAATGCCTTTCTAAAGAGTGATGCCAATGGAGTAGGACAATGGTTTATACAAGGTAGTATTAAACCTATAGAATTAGGAACATGGACTAAATCTGATCCCATAATAGCATCTGATAACAATGGAGGTGTAAAGAGTTTAAATTTAAAAATAGCATTAACACCAGGAGTTTGGATGGTTAATTTTGGTGCGACTTTCAAAATGAATATCGGCATTCCTTATTGGCTACACATTTATTTATCTGATACGACGACAGGCAGAACTAAAACAAAATTTAATTTTCTTGGACATGGAGGTGATAATACTGGTTATGCTGGTCTAATGATTCCTAATAAAACAAGTGGTGCTGGGAATGCCAATCTAATAAGCGGATCATCTATTATTGAAGTTTTACCACCTACAGATGGTTCAAAAACAGTTGAAATCTGGGTAGTTGTTGAAAATAAACCTAATAGTTATTGGAATTTCAAAGCTGATAATTGGGAGAATTATTTTTATGCAATTCCGTTAGATCTTTAATCATCAACTTAATCTTAAACAAATGAAAAAGATTTTTTTATTATATAGTATACTTTTTACAAGTATTTCTTCATATGGACAAGTAGGTATAGGAATAAGTACTCCTAAAGACATATTGCATATAGATGCTAATAAAGATACCAACACAGGTGGAAGTTCACCAACAAACTTTAAGGATGATGTCTACATAAACACTTCAGGAAATGTTGGAATTGGCACTCTAGATCCAACAGCTAAATTAGATATAAATTCTACCACAGCTGGCGCTATACAAATTATAGATGGAACACAAGGAAATGACAAAGTACTAGTTAGTGACAAAGATGGTGTTGGTACATGGAGAGATTTACCAGTTTTCAAATACATGAAAAATGGTACATTTGTAGCTAATCAAACAGTTAATTCTGATCAATCTGGTGGTTATAAATATTCTCAGGGATCTATTACCCTAAAACCGGGTAAATGGTTAATTAGTGCTGGGTTAACAATTCGACTAAGAAATGATGATGTAGCTGCAAATACAAAACCTTATTGGTTGAAATTATTTCTTTCGAGCTCTCAAACAGCTCTTACACACACCTACTTCACATATCTAAGTCCTGATGTGGATAATAATTTTGGTGGTAACATGATAAAAAGTCAAGATGTACAATATTATAATTTTATCACAGGTTCAACAATTATAGAAGTAACACAAGAACAACCAATTTATTTACTAATAGAGAATATCTACAGTTTAAAGAATGGAACTACTGGAAATTATATCTTTGAAACGCGTAACTATGAAAATTACATCTACGCTGTACCAGCAAATTAATTTCATTAAATAAATATTTTAGCGAATTATATCTTTTGTAAACTTATAATTCGCTTTTTTTATTCAATAAAAACTAAATAAGAAAACGTAATTACCATTACTTTGAACATCGATCTGCAAATATTTAATTCTGAAAATTTTACCAAAAATGAGATTTCCTCTCCTTATTATTTCATTATTATAATAGATGGAACAACTGATTTTTTGATAGATTTTAATCAATACTCTACAAACGGAAAAACGCTTGTTTTTCTTTCTCCGTACCAATTATTCCAATGGAAAAAAGTTACATTTTCAGATCTAAAAATCTTGAAATTTCATGGTGACTTTTATTGTATAGAATACCACAAAGAGGAAGTCGCTTGCAACGGAATTTTATTTAATTCTATTTACGAAACACCTTTTGTTCATGTTTCTGATACAATTTATGGTGAAATTCAATGGATTGTTGATAAATTGAAACCTTTACAAAATGCTACTTTTTCATACGAAAGTACAGTTACCAAAACCTATTTACAATTAATTTTGGCTTTAAGTAGTCGTGAAAAACAATTACAAAACGAAACAAATTCTACCAAAATAACCGATTCATTAAACTTTTATAATCTATTAGAAAATAGTTTTACCAATGAAAAATCTGTTGCTTTTTATGCAGATTATTATCATCTAACAGTTGATGTTTTTAGCAAGAAAATTAAAAAGAATTATGGTAAAACTCCATCGAAATTAATTCAAGAACGATTAATTTTAGAAGCTAAAAAACAAATTCATTTAACGCATAAAAGCATCAAAGAAGTTGCGAGTTATTTAGGTTTTGAAGATGAATTCTATTTCAGTCGATATTTTAAAAAAGAAGTGGGCGTTTCTCCAAAAATATTTCGCGAACAAGTTGGTATTTCCATTGCGGCTAAAAAATCCATTGAATAACCTCTTTTGTCCATTCCTTAAAAAAGTTTTAGATTCTAGATTTGTACAATAAAAACAAATTATGAATCAGGTACTCTTATTTTTCGCAAACTCATCTCAAAAATTAGTTCACTTTCTTCGCATTGCAATCGCTATTGTTATGATTTGGATTGGTGGTCTGAAAGCTTTTCAGTACGAAGCTGATGGCATTGTACCATTCGTCATTAATAGTCCATTTATGAGTTTCTTTTATCACAATGAAAACGAAGCTTCCATAGATGAGAACGGAAAAATAGTTGCTGCTTATACTTTATATAAAAATCCTGAAGGAAAAACAGTTCAAAAAAATATTGATTGGCACACTGAAAACAGAACGTATGTGTTTTCATATGGTTTAGGAACAGTAATTATTGTTATTGGCTTATTAGTTTTATTAGGAATCTGGTTTCCTAAAATAGGTTTTTGGGGTGGATTACTAACTTTCGGAATGTCTATTATAACCTTGTCTTTTTTAATTACAACACCCGAAGTATATGTACCCAATTTGGGTGGCGACTTCCCTACTCCACAATTTGGTTTCCCCTATTTATCTGGCGCAGGAAGATTAGTCATAAAAGATGTAATCATGATGGTTGCCGGATTAATTTGCGCTTCTGAAGCCGCAAAAAGAATATTAAAATTGTAAATATAATACAAAATAAAAAGGGAAAGCTTGATTACTTTCCCTTTCCTATTATTGTTTTTCAACGATTTCTTTCAGCTTTTTAAGACCTTTCCCGTAGGAATCTTCCATTTGCGAATCCATCATCAGCTTCATCAAATTCATCGGATAATCCAACTCACAATCCATACTCCATGTCACTTTCGTTCCGTTTCCTTCTTTCGTCAACACAATATCTGATGTTGCATCACTTTCAAACGGTTTTTTGAACATCATTTTAGTCGCGATTTTCTGATTTGGAACCAAAGCCGTTATCGTGTGACAACCTTGCCCAACATCCTCCGTTCCTTCCCAGCAATATTCATCGCCAGGCTGACCTTGCGTACCCGAATAGCTCAATTTCAAATTCGGATCCAAATCCATCCAAGGATTCCATTCGTTAAATTTTTTCGAAGAACTGGCTTGTTCATACACTTTTTCAATCGGTGCATTCATCACCATCGAGGTTTCAAAATGATATTTTTTTCCAATAACAAACATCGTAATTGTAAGTATCGCAACGAGTGCGACGATTACCCAAAGTATTTTTTTAAGAATTTTCATAAAGTGTTTTTATAATTCACGAAATTAAATTTTATTTTGATTTAAAAACAATTTTTTCCTTAAGATGTATAGGAAATTTGACATCCTTCGTTTTTAACTTTAAAATCGCTATTTCAAGGGATATTAGATCGCAGCAATCTTCTTTATCTTTATAAAAAATACCAAATGAAAGATTTCCAAACGCAAATACAGCGTATAAAAGAAAAATTAGCAGCAGCCAAAACAGCCGACAAAGATTTCAAAGTTTTTGGTTCGAACTCGCACAAATATCAACTGAATCCACCTATTGCTATGAAAACGGTTGAAGATTTTGAACAAAAACATCAAGTTTCGTTGCCAATAGAATACAAATTATTTGTGACCGAAATTGGCAATGGTGGAATATCTCATGACAACTCTGGCGCTGGTCCGTATTATGGTATTTTTCCTTTTGGAGAAGAGTTTCAGATTCTTTTTAACGATTGGGATCAGCATCAATTAACAAGCTCTCATCTACTTTATCCTAAAATGTCTGATGAATTTTGGACTAAAAAAGTCGAAAATCTCGATGGAGAAGAGGTTACAGAAGACGAATATGAAAAACGCGAAGCGGAACTCTTCGGTGGAATTTTCATAATTGGCACACAAGGTTGCACTTATTTTCATGGCTTGGTCATTAATGGAGAATTTGCAGGTCGCGTAATCAATATCGATATGGATCATCAAAAGCCCAAGTTTTCCTACGAAGCTAATTTCTTGGACTGGTATGAGCACTGGTTGGACGATGTGATTGACGGTAATTTGTCCGATGATGATTCAGGTTCGTTTGGTTATCAAATGGGCGGAAGTGAAGAAAATTTATTGGAATTGTATGAAAATTCAACAGATAATGACACAAAATTGGATGCGCTAAATGGATTGCTTTTCAAAAAGCATTTAACGGAACATACAACGCATGAAATCCAAAATTATCTGTACGATCAAACGCCCGAAATCCAGTCCGTAGTTTATCGTTTGCTGATGAAACATGACTACGAAACCGCAAAAATGTACCTCAATTCGCTTTTTATTCACAATCTAAATGAAGCTGTAAAACTCTTGCATTGGTACGGAAAGGAGCATAAAAAAGAGTGGATTGATACGGTTCAGATTTATTTACGAGAAGTCAAAGACGAGGAAACATTCCGATTTGCTACTTATATTTTACAAGAAGATCCTGATCTAAATTTTGAAGATTTAAAAGCTTTTGCAACGCACGAAAATGCGGATATCAGAAAACAGACCTTTTATACTTTTTCCTTTTTAAAAGACAAATCAAATTACGAAAAAGAGTTTTTAATAGGTTTGGATGCAGAAAATCCCAATGAATTAATCGAAGTACTACAAGCAATAGAAGGTCTGAAAACCAAAGCTATCCTGAAGAAGTTGCAAGAATTGGTTAATAAATATCCGTATAAAAAGGTAAAACCCGATAAAGATGGATTCCGACATTATACTGACTCAACCGAAGATTTAGTTTACATCACAAGTAATTTGGAAAGTGTGTTGAAAGAATATGGATTGGATCACAAAAGCGTTGCAAATCTTGACATTGACAATTTTGACTTGAATGGAAAATAAAATTAAAATTGATTATCCGCAAAAACTAAATTTAGTTGTTGAGTTTCCGTACGCATTATTCGACATTCATAACTCGTTTGATTACTTGGAAGACAAATGGGAAGCAATTACGGATTTAATTAAAGAAAAATTTAAAAATAAACAATTATCCATTCTAAAAACGAATAAGAAAATTGCTTACAAAGAATTTTCTACAATCGAATTTCAGATACAGTGTTTAGCAAATCCGCCTGAGTTTGATTGTAATTTTATTGTAGATTTTCTGTTGCAACATGATGAAAATCTATTATTTACCATCAAAACAAATGACGAATACGTGAAAAATGAATGGAAAATTTTGTATAAAACGAAAATTAAATGATGAATAAAAAAGTAATCGTCATCAATGGCAACAATTTCTCGGATTTAACGGGGTTTTACAACGAAATAGAACGCGTTTTAACCAAAGATTTGGACTGGAAAATTGGTCGCAATTTAGATGCTTTTGAAGATATTCTACTTGGTGGATACGGCGTGTTTGAAACGGGTGAACCAATTCAACTTATTTGGGAAAATAGTACAAAAAGTAAAGCTGATTTAGGATTTGAAGCAACCAAAAAGTTCTATGAAGAAAAAATTTCGGCTATTGAAACCGATGCAGAAAGTTTATCATATTTTGAAAAAGAGTTAGATAAACTATTACATCACAATGGGAAAAGCCTTTTTGACACAATACTTGAGATTATCTCTCACCGACAAATAGAATTTAAAGCAAGGAATTAATGCAAAATTTTAAACTAAACAATTATCAAGAAATAGAAAATGAGTTATTAGCAGATAAAATTCCTATTCAGAATTTTCCTAAAAGCATAGATTTTCCTTTTCCAGAAAACTATAAACATATTATTACACAAATCAAAACTACAGAGATTTCGGCAGATTATATCTTGTTCAGTTCGGTAGAAGCTGTTAACGAAACTAAGGAGTTTGTTGATAAAACCTTTTGGTGTTTTGGCTGTGATGGACAAGGAAATCGTTGGTTATTTGATGAATCTGGAATGGTTTTTTATTACGATCACGATTATGACGAAGGTTTTGATGCGATGAATATTACATTCGAACAATGGTTGCAAATGGCGGATCTTGCAAAACAAATGGATGATTTTATCGATCGAGAAGCTGTGACAAAATCAATTAAGAATGATTTTCAACATGAACTGAATTTGATTCATCCCGATTTGAGTGGGAACTATCCATACAAAATTTAACAACTTATGAAAATCGAACAAACCTACTATAATGCCTTTGAAGAGTCCATTGTGGCTGTCAATCAAAAGAATGAAAATGAAATTATTCTTTTGTTTCAAGACCAAACTGTGAGGAAACATGACCTCATCTATCACACAACGAAAACATTATTTTCCCTTGAAACAAAAATAGAATATACAGATGGCGGATTTGACATAGAATCCGCGTGTTCCATTCATCTTTTAGACAATATTATTGTGATCAGTAATGACGAGAAAACGCATAGTTTTGTCCATTATCCTGAAAAATATACGATTCGTCTACAGCGCGAAGATTATTACGCAGACATTTCTAAATTCCCGATTGCATTATACAAAAACGAAAATGATGTGCCCCATTTGATTTATGCAACAGCTTGGAATCGCGTCGAAATATTGAATCTTGAAGACTGTCACAACCTAACAGCTGACAAATCCTTAATCGAAGAAGACGCCGAAGAAAAGCATGTAAAATATGCTAATCCAGAAAAATACGGCTATCATATTTGGCCTTCAAGATTCGATTATTTTTACGCAGATTTGAAGATTTCGCCCGATCAAAAACATTTCCTCAGCAAAGGTTGGGCTTGGGGATCTTCGGATGCTTTCTATGCTTTCAATATTGAAGATTTTATTAAAAATAAACGTATCAAAACTATTAAAGTTGATTTTTGGGAGCACGAAAGTCGCGCAGCTTGTTGGATTTCGAATGATGAAATCATCGTTTGTTGCAATGCAATATTAGAAGATTTTGATGATGCTGATCCTGACAATCCAATTGAGATAGTACAGTATAAATTATCTGGTGAAAAATTTGAAAAGATCAAACGAACAAAAATTCCGGACTTGACAGATACCAGTCATGAATTCGAATACAGTTCTGCATTACAAGCAATTGTTTCCTATCCAAAAGCGAATCCAGGCTTATTGATTTTTGATTTGGATGGGAAAACTATTTTAAAAAATAGTCAATATAATATCGAAGATTTCAACATCGAAAATCTAACATTTTCCTCTTTTGACAAACACGAACTTAGTATTTATCAAATCGAATTTTAATAAACAAATTCATGAAAATTACAAAGAAAACATTATGTCTTATACTATTAATAAACAAGAAATTATCGACTATCCACCTGAAAAATTAAAAGATTTTGAAGTTACATCATATGAATGGATAGACAATCTGAATTTCACCTTGAATCCTGCTGATTGTCTTGATCATCCAGATGAATACATTTCCATTGTAAAACAAAGATTTCTTGATGATAATTGGGATGGTGATGGCGACATCGAACTTATGTGGATCCCTCCTTTCATGTTGCGCGAAGATGTGCAATGGGATTTTACAAAAGGAATAACGATTTGGCATGTAAAACAAAGCGAAGACGGAACCTCATGGTTATTGTACCCAAAAGAACTTTTTGAAAATGGCATCAATCCTAAAATTTAAAAAGAAATAACATGAAATTTGATTTCAAAAAATTAGAAAACAAAATTGAAGAAGCTACTAAAAAAGCTTTTCAAGAAATGGTGGCACAACATCAATCTGAGCGTATTTATGCTTTCGCATTATACAGCGACGAAGGCGCAATGACAGTATGTCCCGCAACAAACACCTTGAATTTTTTAGAAACTCAACCCGAGAACGACCTAACCTACTACAAATATGAACCTGCAGAATGGAACTATGAAGGCGATGGCGCAGATGATGATTTTTCAGAAATATGCAACCTATTGTACGATGAAGTCGAAGATGAAAAATACGAGGATGATGAAGAACTCTTCGGAAAATTTCAACAAAAATTGTATCAAACATGTATTGATATTTTGCTAAAGTTGAAGAACGAGAACTACTTTAAAGATATTGTAGGCTATGATATTTTCTTGATCTTTTCGGTTACAGATTACGAACAACATAGAGCGTCTTTATCGCAAACAATTTCACTACTTAACGAAAATCCTTACCGAGATGAATATCTCAACTGGATGAAAACTTGGAAAAAATAATGATATTAAAAGACACCGCAACATTAAACGCAAAATACGAACGATTTGTCAAAACAATTTGCGAAACCGAAATCATTTATGCTTTAAAAGAACCTCGTGGATTTGCTTTTTTTTACTCACATGAGTTTGAAGATAAAGAAAGCAAAGATGCTTTGTCACTGCATTTTTGGTCCAAAAAAGACTACATACAACAAGAATGGAAAAACCATAATATTGTTGAAATTCCTTTAGATCTGTTTTATGAAAACTGGTGCATTGGTATGAAAAAAGATTTCAACTATGCTGGAATTGAATGCGATTCGAATTTATTCTGTTCCGAAAAAGATCCTATACACTTGGCGATTGCTATTTTGCAAGAACTTACTGAACAAGACAAATTGGAGAATTTCATTCAGTATTATACTATTTACTCCGAATATTTATCTTTACCATGAACCTCCCAAATTTCATAGAAAAAGCAAAACCTCTTATTCGAGAAACTCAAGTTTTTGTGGAAGCTCAAGAAACGGACGAAATTATTGCTTATGCAAATGAAGATTTAGCAACTCGGTTCATTGTAAAACACGAAAATCAATGGATGGCTTTATCCGAAAACAATGATTTTGAATATTTTTTTGAACCGATTGATATCCAAACTGCCAATTTAGGAGATTATATTGCGTTGACTGCCAAAACTCAACAAGCTTACCCAAATTTTGAAAACCTGTTACACTTTGGTGATGCTGATATTCAAGGTTTTGTAACAGAAAATGATTGCAACAAAGACGATTTATTCGATTTACAGTCCATTCATGACGAAGGCTATATCGATTTTTGGATAGATCAACATCCGATGTATAATAATGAAGATATTTATGCTTACAAAGGCGGTTGGGCAATGATTTGGCCTGATGATGACGAACCTAAACAATGGGGTGAAAATATAGAATTTTTGTATCAGGTAGGTCTTCAAAATGAACCTTTCATCGAAATTTATTACTCAAAAAATGAAAATAAATTCAGTTGCATTGAACGAAACACTTAAATTTTAGATTTATGACTGATAACCTCTTTATTGAAATCGAAAAGTTTAATCATTGGGCGCAATCTCAATTTGGCGAATCGCAAGATGAAATTGGCGGAGAATGGGAATGCAACTATGAAAATTGGAGCGATATTTATCAATCTTTTGAAAGTTTTATTGCGACAACAAATCCGAAAACCTTGACAAGTGCACAGAAAAATAGCCTTCTGTACATCATCGCAAGAGATAATGAAACCGAATATTTAGCAAATATTTTGAATGATGATTTTTTGTTAATTCTTACCGAACAATCAATTACAAACGGAAAAAAAGACGACAAATGGCAGTTGGCGGTGCAACTTTACAAATTGGCTGACAAGCAAAAAGCAAAGCACTTTTAGAAAAAATGGTTAACGATGACGAAGAATATGTGAACCGGCGCGCTTTGATGGAATTGGCTAAATTGAATTCTGAAAAGTAGAATTCTACGCAGAAAAATTTTGGAACAAAGATCAATACGGCGAAATGGAAGAATATCAAAAAATAGCGGTTCTACAATCTTTGCACACGATTAATTCAAAACTTTTGGGTCATTACATTTATTTAGCAAAACAAAGCGGACAAAAATATTTGATGGAATTTGCCGAAAAATTGCAACAAAATGTAAATGAATAAGTCTTCCGAAAAGATTTTCTCTAAAATCAAAATATCAAAATTTTAGCTGTAATTAGGGATTTTTTCCGTTCAGATTTCGTCTAATTTTAAATCCAATTATAAAATGATAAAAATGTTTAAACCTAGTTTTTTTCTTTTGACTTGTTGTTTAACGTCAATCTCGGCATTTTCACAGCGAAATTATGAATACTTTTCTTATTTGGGATTGGCAGGTGTTGTCAATAAAAATACTTTAGAAATCGAAGTTGAACCTAAATATTCAGATGCATCTATCGAAGCTGATTCGGCTATTACACTTTTTAACAAAGATGGAAGTACTTTGGTCTACAATGCAATAAATAAGCAAATTAAAAAGGGAAATGATCGTAATATATATCGTCCAGGAGGAGCATACAATTCTTATTATTCAAATAATAGTTTTTGTTCAACTAAAGATGAATCTTATCTTTTAATGAAAAATGATAAAAAAAATAAATATTTAGGAATAACGATACCTGATAGTTTAGTATTGAAAAGTGATATCAGAAGTTTAGTATTAGCTAAGAATTCCAAACCTTATCTAGATATTGTTTACGAAACAGAAAATAATAATATCCAATTTTATTTACCAAATGAATTAAAAACAAAATTAGGTATTAAAACATATGCATTCGATGAAAATTATGTAAGGGAGTTTTATAAAGTTCTAGAAAATGAAAATGAAATTTCTGATTTTTTAAAAGAATCAAAAATACCACTAGGGTTATTGTACTTATGTATTTCCAATTTCTCCAAAGAAAATTATGAAGGGAATTCCGTAAAAAATAATTTAATCAGTTTAATGGTTTATGAAGACAATTACGAATCCGCTAAAAAATTATTTAGGACTTTTTATTCGAAAAATTTTGATGAATTAGAAAAAGATGAACGCCAAATCTTATTGACTAAAGCTATTCAAAAGAATGATTTAGATTTCATTAAATCCATTCCAAAAGAAAGTTTAAAAAAGATAATAATTAGTGATGAATACCAAGATCGTAAAAATTTACTTTATTATGCATTAATTACTGAAAATTTTAAGGTTACTAAATATTTAGTTTCAATCGGCTTGGATGTAAATAAAGTTTTCATTTACTCTGATGGTACAACTGAAAGCGCATTAGAATTGTTAGAATCAGTTAGTTTCAAAGAAAACCAACCTGAAATAATAAAAATAATAAAGAACGCTCCACGTAATTAAATAAAATTATAAATCCCATGTACGTAGGAACCACAACACAAGGACGTCCAGATCATTTTATCATTTTAGAAAAAGGCGATCAAGCAAAGGCTGTGCAGGAATTAATGCTTGAAAGAAATGTCAATAATTTGATAATTTCGAAAGAAATAAAGGATGAAAATTTTCTAAACGATGCCGATTTTAAAGCTATTTTTCAACAAATTGAGATTTTGTATTTAAAAGACATCGAAATCCATGCAAGTGAACAATTATATGCTTTCCAAAACCTGAAAAGATTAGAAATTGTTGATTGTACCTACAAAACCAAGGAACCAATCGATTGGCTCAATTTTGTAAATTTAACTGAAATTATTGCGCCCTATTCCAAACGATTTGTCAATCTATTTCATCATCCAAAGCTGAAAATGATTATGCTCGATAATTTCAATGCGTTGGACTACATCTTTCCAGAAAATACAATATTAGAAACCTTATCTATCGAAAAAAGTAAAGACTGTGATTGGAAAAGTTTGGCAAATTTCAGCAATTTGACTTCATTATATTTGGTTAAAATTCCATCCTTACAAGACATTTCTTGGATTTCAAAATTATCGAAACTGAAAGACGTAGAATTTACTTCTTGTAAAAACATCGAAAACTGTATAGAAAACATCGCTAAAGTACAGACTTTAGAAACTATTTATCTAAGTTATATGGGCGATTTTGAAACCTTAGCACCTTTGAAAAAACTAAAACACTTAAAAGAATTAACCATAGAAAGCGGTGGAAAACTAACAGATAATAAAAACGTGGATTTTCTAAGTGAAATGCAGAATCTGGAATTGACATGAGAAATTGCAAAACGAGTAATAATTGCTATTAACGATGAGCGACAATATAGTACAATGCAGTAATCATGGTGAGCAAACATTGGCTTTTGTTTGTCATCATTTGGTAGGAAATGCAGAAAACATCGGCTTTCACGAATTTGAAGTCGAAGATCAAGACAATCCTGATGCTTGGTGCGACGCTTGTCATGAGCAATGGCAACATCATAATCAAACTGAGGAAGAGCAAGAAAAATGGGAATCTTTAGTCGATTTTAAGATTCTTTGCCACGTTTGTTACCACGATAGAAAAGCAAGAAATACGAAGCCTTTATCCTATGATTTAGCAGTTTTAAATACAACGGAAATTCTACAACAATTACAAAAAAAAGAATTTGAAAAGCTTGATGTACCGAATTTTCTTCCTGCAGAATATGCGAAGCTTTTACCTCAAATCGAAACGCAACTTATATCGATAGAATGCAAACTTTTGAGCTATCAAGATGCTTTAGAAATTAACAAAACCGACACCGAATGGATTTTTGCAACCAGTATTGGTCAAGAATATTGGACTTTTAATGATAAAGGAGAAATTGTTTTTTATGAAATGATTGACGAAGAATTAACTCCTAAAACGCTCAAAATTTCGTTTAATGAATGGCTACAACTGGCTTTTCTATTCAAAAAGTTAGATCAAATTCAACAAAAATATTTGGTTACCATTCAATTGAAAGAATTATTAGAAACACAATTGCACCTTATTAATCCAAGCTTAGTAGAACCTTTTAAAAATTATATTTAGTGATGAAAAAAATTGAGTATCCATTTAAAAAGACATTGATAAAGAATATCAACTCTGGCGATATTTTTACATTTCTGACAGATAATGGCTATCGGTATGGAAGAATCATCAACCGAACTGTTTTAGGTTTTTTTGTAATATTATTTAAAACTAAATCAGACGAACTAATTATTAATCAAGATTTTGATTCGATGCCTTATTATTTTCCTCCTATTATCATAGATGGAATATCTATATTCCAAATGAATCCTGAGAAAGATTTTGCTATTATAAAAAAGGATCCTTCTTATGAAATTCCTCCTTCGATTAAAGATTTCAAAATAATTATTGGAGTTAGAGATGAACAAGAATTTAATACAACGAATAATTTACAAACAGTAAACTGTTTTGGAGAAGTAAAAAACATTGCCGGACAAGAAAATATACAACAATTACAGAACTTTTGTGTAAGCTCTTTAATTCACGGTAATGACCATGTTATTGAACATATTCATGATATGGATAATCAAATATATCACTTTCATTTATATGGAAAGTATTCAAAATCTTAAAAACGACCTACTAACTGAAAACCACAAGCTTAGTTTTGCTCATAGATAACTTCAATCCAAAATTAACAGAACCTTTTAAAAATTATATTTAGTGATGAATGACTTAAAAGATTTAGAAACAGAATTAAACATCCAATATCCCGAAATTTATAAGGAATTATATGCCAACAACATGCTCGATTGGGGCGTTGAAGGCGCTGGATGGTACAGCAATGTTTTTCCAACTTTGAAGGCAAATCCGCCATTATTGCTTTTCGGAAATGACATCGAAATCTGGGATCCCGTTGATTTCAAAGGCGGTATTGAAGAAATGCTAAACCACGAAATCTATGACCTTAACGAAAAATACAAACTTGCACCTTTTGCCCAAAATGGCGCTGGCGATATGTATGTTTTTCAATATGATTTACAAAATGGAGATGAAATTCCAATCTCTTTTTTCCCACATGATGATTGTATGTTGCAAGTTTTGGCGAAGAATCTTCAAGATTTTATTTTCAGACAATTGCTGGAGTCTGTTACAGAAATCGATGAATATTCAATGTTTGATGATGATACAGAAGAAAGAATAAAGGAACATCTCCACAATCAACTTCGTACACACAAACCTTATTTAAAAGCACGTCAACGAGAAATTTTGGAAGAAATCTATGCGCGGGATATTTTCGATTATACGTACAAATTGCCCAACGGTCACGAAGCGGAATCCCGAGGTTTAGCAACCTTCGAAGAAGTAGAAAAGATTTTAAAAACGGAAATAGATTTTGAGTTTTTGAATAAAGAATTTGATTATACGAGTGATGAAGCTAACTAATTCACAAATAGATTTTATTAACGAACATTTTCATGAAAACATAAGTGAAAATGAACTGAATCGAGCGGTTTTCGAACAATTGAAAACGCCAGAAGAGTTGCATTATTTAGCACAACAGCACAATTGGGACAACGGTGTTAAATGCTTGCAATGGATTGTTGAAAGTCCTATTTGTAGTGAAGCTACCGCTTTAGAATTGTTTTGGTTAGCCCAACCACAAGATTTTCAGCAAACGAAACTTGATAAATCGCTGAAGGATATTTACCAAAATGAAATCTTTACTTTAATCAAAACTATTTTAGAAAAGTATCAACAAGGATTTTACCAAAAAACAGCTATTCATTTTGACCCCACTCCTTTTACAGAAGGAAATTTCACTATTCCTGATTTTATGAAAGAAGCAACTTCTGGTGAAGAAAGTTATGTGTATTTCGAGGAAGATGATGTCGAAGATTGGTTTGAGGCAGATTGGCAACGCAAAATTGAAAATGCAGATTCTACGATAGAACTGTTCAACATTGCCTATTTTATGGACGAACCCGAATATGCCGATTGGATTTTAGCATCGCCGCTTTGCGACAAGGGAATTGCTGTTTTGGTTTTTTGGCGCCTACATACGGAAGCTGCAATTTATACAAATACACCCGAAAAATTAGCTGAAATAGCTCAAAATATAGAAAATAATAAGTTTCCAGAAGTTTTGGCGTACGATCCAAAATCGGATGAGAAAGTGAAATTTAATAATGAAAAAATCGCTTGGGAAATTCCTGAAATGATGAAAAAAGCTGTTTAACAAAACTTGAAAATGTCGTACAAAAAGCAAATAGAAAAAGCCCTACTAAATAACAATTGGGAAATAATCGAAATCGATTCAAATACGAAATGGTGGGACGACGAGCATTGGAAAATTTGCCAGAAAAACAATCCAAATTTGCACTTTTATCTCTGCTTTATTGTCGATCCACATTTTGAAGGTCAAAGAAAAAAAGGTCAAGGCATCTGCGAAATCCGTGCTGTTTCGATATTTCCGAAAACGCATCTTGAAGACACCAATACCTTTGCAAAACTTGATATGACGAAAGACAATTTTGATGAGAAATTAGAAATATTTATCAAGGAATATTCACGTACAAAACGAAAATTGATGTTATCAAAAAATATATTTAAGAGATTTAGTGAAAACGAAAATAGTTTCATCAGCAGTCATGAAATCATTTTTCTGAAAAACATCATTGATATTTATATCGAAAATTTTTTAGACAACAACATAACAGATGACCATTGCATTTATGACACCACTAATATTCTTTTGTCGAATCATCCAAGTGTTGAGATCATTAATTACATCAAAAATAAAATTAAAACATATCCTCAATTAGATTTAAAAGAGAATTTGCAGGAATTAGTTTTTCTTATTGAACTAAATTTAAGATAATCAAATAGTAATAAAATGCCTACTTATAAAGGAACATTCACGGATAAAAACGGAACACGAAACATCGAAATACTTAATGATTTTGAGGATTTCAGTGTTATGATTGACGGATTTCAATTCAGCGGTTATGACTTGGATGGTCTTGCATTGGTTGACGAATCAAGCGAAGAAAAAGCTTTAGACCATTTCGACCTTAGAAAAATCTCAATACACTACAGCGATCCGTCAACTGAGCAAAGTCGAAGTTATGCTTTGGAATTATACAATTACCAATTAAAATTGCAAATTCCGCAAATAATAATTGAAGTTTCGACAAAAAAAGAATTCGAAATTATGATGGATTTTCAACTCGAATTAAGAGAAAGATTCGAGGAAGCCATTATTTCTTTTCAGACAAATGGCGAACATTTTGAAGCAAAAAGTAGTTTATTGGAAATGGTACTCGATGATTTGCAATATCAATTTAAAGGAAGATATCGTTTCAAAAATTGTTATGGCTGTTTGTACGGCGATTATTCGGTGTATGGGCAAGGTTTTATGGGAAGTATTTTGTGTTTCAAAAATCAAAAAGAAGCCTATGTAAGCACTCAAAATAAAGACGAATATATGCAATTGGAAATGCACGATTCGCAACAACAAGAGCTGTACTGCTGTGATGAATACGAAATTCGCGACAAATCGGTAGGCTGTCGTGGAACGGTAATTTAGAATTTATGACTTGGAGAGATTACGAAGAATTACAAAAAGAAATCTGCGCAAAATACGGAGCAGATTGGTTGGCGACTCCGCCTGATAAAGTGATAGGTTTGGCCTCAAAACTTGAGCACACACCTGTTTACGGCATTCGATATGTGAGTGGATGGATGATTTGGTCGGGAGAATATTCCGAAGCGGATGATTTTTACCAACCCACTTGTGCTGTGCATTTGGTCGATTATTTCCCCAACGCTATCAACTATTTGGGACTAAGTGAAGGCTGGGCTTTTATTATTGACAGCAATGGTTATGAAGATGTTTGGTTTGACGAAAAATATTTGGTTGAATAGATGAAAAATAACCAGTACAATAATCTCGTAACCCAAATGAAGGCGAAAAATATCAGTTTTGATAAAGGGTTAACTGATGACGAAATTCAGCAAATTGAGGTTCTATTTCAGATTAAATTTCCAGCAGATTTAAAGAATTTTCTTCAAACAGCTTTACCTACTTCTGCGGGTTTTCCACATTGGCGCGCGGCTATTCATTCAGAAAATGAAAATAAAATCATTGCGAACATACTTCGTTGGCCTTTGCAAAGTATCTTGCATAGTGTAAAAAATAGTGATTATTGGAACAAACATTGGGAAGATCAACCTACTGAATATCAAGATAAAGCTCAACAAATTTCATCGCTAATCAATTCGGCGCCCACATTAATTCCAGTTTATTTGCATCGCTATATCCCAGCGATTCCAAATCAAAAAAATCTGCCCGTATTTTCAGTTTATGGAATAGATATTATACCTTATGGCAACAATTTTACACATTATTTAGCGCGAGAATTTAATTTAGAACTTCCTCAACAGTTTTATGACTATTTGAACGAAGTCGATGAAATTCCGTTCTGGTCTAATTTTGATTATTAAAATAGTAATTTACTTATGACTGATAAATTCCGAGGAAATATATTTCAAGACGATACATTTGTTTATACCGGCGCAGATGGCTTGGTTATTGAAGAATTGCTCACTTTAGAAAACAGAAGCGAAGAAAATGTGGTCTTGGTTTACATTAAAATTCAAGGACAAGATTGGCAACAATATTTTTTGGATGTGGGCATTGGATTTTGGCAAAATTATGAAAACATCAATCCTTGGGATGAAGTTGATGAAGAATATCAATTAATCGACAAAGCTTTAGAATTTGGTATCAAACATAAAAAAATACAGAAAATCTGGTGCGAACCCAATGAAAATAACAGTCAAATTACGATTGAATTTGACAGTAATGAACGCATAATTCTAAAAACAAGAGAACCCAAAATTTTTGATTCGAATTGCGAGTTAATATTGATAAAACCTTGATGAAAACTGATTGATTGATGAAAATACTTGCTCAAATTATTACTAAATATAATGCGGATCTTTCCAGAGTTAGATTAGACGAAAAACAGCTCAAGCATTATTTGTATTCCAAAAAGATAGACAAAAATGGAATTCCTTTTGACGAAAATACCACCAAACGTCATCGTATAATTTTGGCGTTATTGTCGGACAAAAAGGTAGAAGACGAATCTATTATTGTACAATTATTCAAAGCTGAAATCAAGGAACATCAATCCAATGTTGATCAAGGTTTGAGCGCTTCGATGAGCCGAAATGCTTTTCTATTGGCAAGTTTTAATCGTGTTGAACATTTGGATTTATTCATTAAAGCGAATGCTTCAAACAACGATACTTTCTACGAGTTTAACGAAAATTTTTTATTGTGGAACGGCATTGAAAACTCGTACAAACACATCGAAAAACTGAATAAAAAGTCACAAGAGTTCTTCTATCAAAAATTTGGAAAAACTTCCGCGACTTGTATTTACACTGATAACGACATTCAAAATTGGAAAACTAAATTATCCGATTATTATGCAAGGTTTTTTAAAAACGAAAATTTTGAAGACGAATTTCATCTTTTGTTAGATATTGAAGAGAAAAAGGCGGCGCAAAAACTGCTTTCGAATTGGAAGAAAAAACAAGCGCTAAAAGACGATCAATATTGGAAAAAACTTGCAAAATATTACGAATATTTAAACGATTTTGAACGACAAATAAAAGCGTATAAAAAACTAATTCAATTGAGTGAATCCAAAACCGAAAAGCTGGTTTACAACATTTCTTTAGCCGATCTTTACCTTCAACAGAAAGATGCGGACGGACTTTTGACTTGCACAACCACTTATCTATCAATGAAATATAAAGTTAAAAAACTTGGAATTTGGCTGTTAACCAAAGTCAGAAACCAATGTTTAGCCTTTATTTTGCTGAAAAATGACAAAAAGAATAAAGACGCAATCCAACTTTGGAATTGGTTGAAACCGCTTCTCGCAAAGCAAAAAGACTTGAATCATTATCAATTAGAAGACATCGCAAAAGTGTATGATTTATTCGGAAACGATAAAAAAAGTAAAGAATATTTACAAAAAGCAAAGCAAGAAAAAGCAAAATGGAATTAAATTATGGCGTTTGATATACACAGAAAAGACAATAATCAATACTTGTTTTCGCTCAACGAAAACACGTTTCAATTACTAAAACCTGTCTTCGAACAATTTTATCAAAAAACAGGTTTGCAGTTTGATTATTACAAGGATTTGCAACTTTCGGTTGGTCATCAAAAATTGTTAATCGATCTCATCCTTGCAAGCAAAATTACAAAAACTGAAGTCATTTCGTTTCAAAAAATATTGAAGCAAACTTCTGAAAATCAAGCAGAAATCAAATTTTATTGCGATTAAATGTGCCTTCGACTCCGCTCAGGCACCAATATTTTGGGGATGAGATATAACTATAGACTTCGCTCAGGCATCAATAGAAATGCATCACCCAACGGTTGCTGAGCGGAGTCAATCGGTCACTGAGCGAAGTCGAAGTGACGTAATCATTTTTTTTCGTAAATTTCTGTAAATAATATCAAATCAAATTCAGTATGAAAGCTTACATGTACATATTATTATGCAGTGATGGAAGTTACTATACCGGAAGTACGAAAGATTTAGAGTTGCGTTTAGCTCAACATTTTTCTGGACAAGGAGCAAATCATACACGCAAATATCTACCAATTAAATTAGTGTATTTTGAAGAATTTGATAGGATAGATCAAGCTTTTTATAGAGAAAAACAAATTCAAGGTTGGACGAGAAAAAAGAAAGAAATGCTAATTAATGGAATGCCAGAAGAACTCAAAAAACTTGCAGAATGTATGAACGACACGCATTGTAAGAATAAAAAAATGTAAAATATCTGCCTTCGACTCCGCTCAGGCACCGATATTTTCTGTACAATACCAAGTAACCATTAACTCCGTTCAGGCACCGATATTTTTGGATGATATCAAGTAATTTTCTACTCCGTTGAGGTTACGAATAGAAATGCGCCACTCAACGGTCACTGAGCGAATTCAATCGGTTGCTGAGCGAATTCAATCGGTCGCTGAGCGGAGTCGAAGTGACCATTATATTTCACTATGGTCGGTCAGAGTCAATTGGTTGCTGAGCGGAGCCGAAGCAAAACTCACTGATTATAGCGAGTAATTTGCAAAAAATGCTTTTGTAACTTTAAAAAATAAAATCAAACTTAATGAAAAATTACCTCATCATACTTTTAACTTTATTATCGAGTTTGTCATTTGCACAAGACAAAATTCAAAGAATATTACCCAAACAGCTGATATATATTGATCTTTTGGACGATTTGGGAAATCCATTGGCTGGAGATCCCGTGTTGGTGGTCAATTATTTTGCGGAAAAAGAAGGTAGCTATTTGTTTTATTTTAATGAAGCTAAAGCAAAGGGTGAATCTTATTTGACGGACAATCCGAAAGATTTACATGGAGGACTTTACATTGAAGATCACGGCGGAATTTTGGAACTGATTAAGTTTAAAGATTTTGCAGGACCACTTTCCGAGCCCTCTTATTTGCTGGATTTTTGTGTTGCTGACGATGCAGATAAGAACAAAAGTCCCGAGTTTTATTTAACTTATTTTGAAGCTTCGGATGGATTGGATGCGAAACCTTTGAAAATTATCGTTTATTCAAAAAATGGGAAAACTTTTACGAAATCAAAAATCACAGCTTGGATTCCTTTTCAACCTGAAGACAAATACAAAGTTGAAAAAGATGAGAACTACAAAAAGTTGCCAAAAAGCATCCAAGTAAAAGCAGAACAACTACTAAACAAAGCAAAATCAACACTATAACAGATGAAAGAATTAATTAAAAAACTAAAAGAACAAGGCTATTTTGATGAAAATTTAGGACTTGATGCATCTGAAATTGAGGAATTAAAAGATAATGTTGATTTTAAAATTCCGTGGTTTTTTGTAAAATATTTAAAAAATTTCGGGTTTAATGAAAATCTGTTTTGGACAATTTTTAATGAAGAAGACGAATTTATTGAGCAAAACGAATTTATCCACGGCGAAGGCGATTACGACGATTATATCCTAATTGGTGATGAATATGGAGAAAATTTCATTTTGGCGCACAACAAAACTCAGCAATTATTCCTACTAGAAGACGATCATCTCATTGATCTAAAAATGACGTTTGATGAAATGTTAAGCGAAATTGTCGAAACTTTACAATCAACTGATTACGAAACCAATAACAAAGTTGATGCGATTTATCAATCAGTTTTAAAACAAAAACAAGAAATTTCGGAAGCTGTTAAAACCGCGCTGGATCAAGTAATAAACGTTGTCACAAACGACAAGGATCAATTATATTCGCTCATTATTTCGCACGGAAACGATCATATTTACCAGATTTCTGGCGGAAGTTTCGAAGATTTTAAAACAAAAATCGATTCGGATACAATTGATTATGAAGCTTTATTCAATTCGGAATCTTTAAAATATCAAGAAAAAATTGACCTTAACTTTCTAAAGCTTGATTCTAATTTAATGACTAAAAAAGCATTAGATTTAGTTTGTTTAGAGGTTTTGCGAGATTTAAAAAACAAACATTATTTTGATAATCAAATTGAAAATATTTCGATTTCGGTAACATCAACCGACGCCAATCTCTTTCCAGAAGATTCTTACGACGATGCATTGACAAAGCGAAAAAGTCTGGCAACAACGATTAGACGATTTTGGGAATCGCCTTATGACAGAACCCGATTAATCCTCGAAAATTTATAAACTATGTGTAAATACGCGATGATTCCTTACAAAGATCACTTTGCTTGTTTTTATTGTCAAAAGACTTTCAAAAGGCGTTTGTGGCATGATATAAAGCTGGGAACAAAAGAAGATTCGCTAGCAAAATGTCCGCAATGCGCAGGTGAAATGGCGAACATGGGAAAAGATTTTGAGTCACCAAAAATGAATGACGATAAAGCTTGGTTGCACCTCAAGAACTTGTACGAAGTGGGCATTAATTTTTTCTCGTGTGGTTGTACAGGTCCGGGCTACGTTCCGCGTGATCACGAGGCGCTTTTAAAACATTTTGAAAATATTAGAAAGCATTATTTTACTGAATTAGAATTTTGGAGAAATCGAATCGAACCCGAAACCAAACAAGAACGCATCAAAGATGAGCAGCGAAATTGGGGAAAATTATCCCCTATCAATTCTAATTACAAAAAAGTTGTTGTTAAAAATCAAGAAGGTTTCGACTATTGCTTTTTATTCCGAAATTGCTTCGGATGGTTACGAGTCGCGCAAAATGGAATTTCTTAAAAATGGTGAACTAATCGGCTTTGCGGATGAAAATCAAACTTGGGGAGAAACGATGCTTTCCGACCAAACTATTCCAAGTATTGATGAAATTAATGAAGATGATGCTTTTGACGGATTTGAAATCACAAAAGCTGATTTTGAAATAATCTGGAATGAGGCGGTAAATGGGAAATTAAAAACATGAATAAAATGGATTTTATAGCTGAATTATATTTTCTATCAACTGAAAACGGAGGCCGAAAATCATTTGCAACAAGTGGCTATCGACCGCATCTTAAATTTGATTTTGATGAAAGGCACACCAGCGGTCAACAAATTTATATAAATCAGGATTGTGTATTTCCTGGAGAGAATGTTATGGCTCAAATCAGTATTTTATCTCGAGAATATTTTGAAAACAAACTACAAAATGGCTTCAATTTCAATTTTTATGAAGGACCAAATTTAATCGGAAACGGAAAAATCATCGAAATCATCAATCAATCTTTACTCAAAAAATAATATCGAATGTGCAGATATGCCATAAAAACTTACAAAGCACATTATGCCTGTTTTAAGTGTCAAAAGACTTTTAAACGAAAAAGATTACAAGATTTGGATGAAAATGCAACGGAAAATATAATTTTTGAAGCAAAATGTCCGCAATGTTCTTCATTAATGGCTGATATGGGTTTGGATTTTGAAGCGCCAAAAAAAACGAATCATAAGGCGTGGAAAAATCTTGAAAATTTGTACGAAGTTGGTATCACATTTCACAATTGCGGATGTGGGGGAAATGGCTATGTTCCAAAAAATAAAGCAGAATTATTAGCATATTTAGAAAAATCGAGAGCAAGCTACTATCAATACAAAGCTTGTTACACAGATCAGCAAGGTTTCGACTATTGGCACGAACAAATCAAGAAAATTGAAGAACATATTGAAACCGTAAAACTTCAGAAATCATGAAATTATTTTTAAATATTCTTTTGGTGACTTCAGCGCTTTTCAGTTGTCAGTCGAAAGATGAAACCAAACAAAATACAAGCAAAACAACTAAAACATCAGTCAAAAATGATTTGAAATACGATACTTCCATCCAAACTGCGCACGTTTTTGTAGCTTTGTGCGACAACAAATACCAAGGCATTGTGCCCGTTCCTGAGAAAATTGGCAATGGTCAAGATCCTGTCAATAACTTGTATTGGGGTGCAATGTTTGGCGTTAAAACTTATTTCAAAAATAGTAAAGATTGGAAACTTTTAAAGGCATCCAAACTAAATGATACTATTTTGGAACGTTTAATATTTAAACATAAAACTAAAAATTTCTATCTGATTGCGGACGCATACGACGGAAAAGAAATCCAAAAGACGACTGAAGATTTTCTGTACAGCAGTTCTGGACAACAAAAAGATACGTTAAACATCGATAACAAAACAATCGGAATCAAAGGAAACGCCAATTTGGTGGCTTATATCGGACATGATGGTTTGATGGATTTTAAGCTAAAAGATGATTTCAAAAACGAAGATCAAAAGAAGCGGGATGCTATTATTTTGGCTTGTTATAGCAAACATTATTTTGGTCCGCATTTGGAAGACGCCAACATCAATCCATTGGTATGGACAAGTAATCTGATGGCGCCAGAAGCCTATATTTTGCATGACGCATTATCGGGTTATCTTGCGAAAGAATCCAACGTAGATATACAAAATCGCGCGGCTTCGGCTTATTCCAAATATCAAAAAATATCTTTGAAATCTGCTAAGAAATTATTAGTAACAGATTGGTAAAAAACGAGTTATGAATTTAAAAATAAAAATACTATTCGGTTTAGTTTTACTTGGTTTGATGACAAGTTGCGATCCATTGCGAACGCTTACTTTGAAAACTAAAAAAGAATCCACTTCTATTAAAATTCATTTCAAAAACGAAGCTGAAAAAATCTCTGCTTTTGAAAAAGCTTCAAATCCATTAGAAGTTTCTGCACAGGGCAAAAGAAAATTTACCACCTATTTTAGAATTGGTTATTGGAATGACGAAAATATTCAGGACGACTTAACGCAAAATATTGATTCGATTGTTATACAAACTGATAAGAAAAAAGAGTTTTATAAAACGCCAGAAAGCATTCAGGAATTTTTAAAGAAAAAACGCAAATTTTTCTCAAAAAGTAGAATCGAAATAAAGGAATAAGATGCACGATAATTACAAAAACGCAATAAAAACATTACAAAATTGGATCAAAGCTAACGAAGTTATTCTTGAAACAAAAAAATGGAAAGAGGGACAAGAAATCCTTGAGATAGAACATCTTAAATTTTCAGTACAAACTTTAGCTTCCGAGGAAATAGAAGCGATTAAAAATTTCACAAAACATTCACTTCCAGATTCCTATTATTATTTTCTAAAAGAAATTGGTACAGGATCCTTCTTCTTTTCTGAATATATTGGCGGTTTTGAACTTTATAATTTAGCACAGTTGCAAGAGTATAACGAACTTTTTCAACAAGAAATTGAAGAACCTATTGACGACGAATTTATGATTATTGGTTCTCATATTTCCCTGGGCGATTGGATGGGATTTTGTACTTCTAAAACCGACGAAAAGAATTTTGATGTCTATTGTCACGAATATCCAATTGATGAATACGCAGAAACTTCGGACGAACTAAATTCTTGGCGCACATTTGAAGAATGGATCGTCAAAGTTGTGGAAACAAAAGGACGAGAGAGTTTGTAAGAAAAGCCAAACTCCTTAATTTGGCTTTTCATTTTATCGAAATAATTCTAAAATTTCGTCTACAGTAACTTTTCCAAAATAGTCTGTTACATCAATAGAATTCAGAACTTTTGTAAGTTCCTCTTCATTGTGTTTTACACCAATTAATTTATTTTCTAGTTCTTCAATCGGTTCAGAAGCAAAGAAATCACCAAATATTTTAGCTTTTTCGATTGTTCCACCTCGTTCTACATCCAAATGAACTTCGATAAAACCTGCTGGAATTTTCTTCGCATTCTTGAAATTATATTTCGGTGAAAAACCAAAATTCCAATCCCATGTTTGGTATTTTTCTTCTATCAATTTCGCAATACCCTTCAAATCTTCGGTTGTTAAATGATAAATCGTTGAGCCTTCGTTTGTTGTTAACATTTCGTCTATCAACAAAGCTTTCAATTCGTCCGTTGTCATTTCATTTGGAAAATATTCAATCAAATTAATCACGCGAGCACGATTAGATTTGATAGCTTTATCCACATATTTTAATGGATTAATTTTTAGCGCATCGTCTAAAACAGACATGTCTGAATTAAAAAGTATCGTTCCGTGTTGAATCATTTTACCATTTCGAGCCAATTTTGCATTGCCACTAAACTTTTTACCATCAACCAACAAATCATTTCTTCCTTCCAATTTTGCAGGAACATTCAAACTGTTTAATAATTTGATAACAGGTTCAGTAAAAGTCGAAAAATCCATAAAATCATTCTGTCCTAATAATGTGTGAAAAGAAAAATTTAGATTTCCTAAATCGTGATAAACTGCTCCACCACCCGACATGCGACGAACAACTTTGATGTTATTTTCAGTGACATAATCCAAATTAATTTCGGCCAAAGTATTCTGAAATTTCCCAACAATAATTGACGGCGCATTCATGTACAACAAAAAAATATCTTCCGTTGGATACTGATACAATAAATATTCTTCTAAAGCTATATTGAAATACGCATCGTGAGATGGCGAATCGATGATAATCATACAAATTATTTTTGCAAATTTAGGGAGAAATTTGTGGAAAGAAAAAGAGACAACTTTCATAAAAAAGTTGTCTCACCGCATTATAATATAAAACTATTAAAGAGAATTTAAATGTTTGTCATCATTTAAATCCCAGTAAACTTAATTCCTAAGCTCATCCAAGTAGTAGGTAATGGAATTGCTCCTGCTTCGTTATATGTTGTGTTAAAAATGTTTTGCGCATCAAAATAAATACTCAAATTATTTTTGAATGAATGATTAATTCTTGCATCAGTAATCCAGTAAGATTTATACGATTGACGTGTATTATAACGATTTGCAACACTTAAAGTAGTTCTTCCAATTGAATAATCTATCGTATTGATTAACTGATGTTTTAAACTTTCTATTTTATATTTTGAATTGTATTGATCATCTACATTTTTAAATTCAGGATCAAGATAAGAATAGCTCAAAGAAAACTTCAAACTTTGGTTTGCAGAAAAATTTGTTAAGTATGAAACCTTTGTGTTAAATCCATTCGTTTTCAAATCTCCAAAATTTTGCGCTTGCCAAGGTTCGCTAGATGTTAAACGTACCCAATCGATAAAATCTGTAATTGAACGATAGAAATAGTAGGCATTAAATGTCCAATTTCTCTTGTTGTATTTAAATCCTATTTCGGTTTGAAAAGCCTTTTCAGATTCTACATTTGCATTCCCAATATTTCCTGGTCGCTGATCCAAATATAAATCTGTAAATGAAGGAATTCGCTGACTTGTCCCTGCATTTACCATCAATTTTAAGTTCGAATTTACAGCATAACTCGCATCAATTCCCGGAAAAGCTTGCCAACCATATTGCGAATTGTAGTTAACATATGTTCCGACATTTACATTCAATTTTGGTGTAATATCCGTTTTATATTCCGCATAAAATCCAACATTATCACGTGTATGATTTTTGATACTTGTCGACGAAATTTGCTCATTACGGTACTCAACACCTACTCCAATTTGACCTTTGTTTAATTGATATGTCGAATTCACTTCTCCTGAAATAGAATTAGAATAATGCTTTGATCTTGCTTTACTCAAATTATTTTTGAAATAACGATAATCATCAAAATTATAACGATAACTCACTCGTGGCGCTAACGTAATTCTATCTGACAGTTGATGCTTTGATTGAATGTTAACTAATGTTGTTTCAACCAATTCTTTCGAGTTTTTATCACCTGGAGATGCATAAAAACCATTTGCTCCGAAACCATTTTTCACATAACCATAAGAAGCAACTAAACTATTGGCATCATCAAACTGAAAATTCCCTTGATAATACAACTTATTGTTCTCGTAAGCCGTATTGTATCGGTATCCATTTCCCCAATCGTGGCTCACATACAACTGATGTTGATGCGTTTCCTTTGCTAAATTAGCACCAAGTTGTACGCCTCTACTTGTAAATTTATCACCTGTATCTTCGCTATCTTTCTTGAAATTTGTTCCAAAATAGGTATTCGCAAAAACACCCGTTTTCTTTGGTTGACGCGTGACAATATTAATGACACCTGTCAAACTATTATTTCCGTATACACGAGCAGCCGGACCACGTACCACTTCTATTCTATCAATCGCTTCAAGTGGAATTGGAAGATTTAGCGCATTATGAGCCGTTTGATGATCCATAATTTTAACTCCATTCAATAAAATCAAAGTTTGCTCAAAACTTCCACCATCCATCGAAATATCTGCTTGCGTACCAAATGGTCCGCGTTGGCGCAAATCTATTCCAGAAGCATACTGCAACACATCTTGCAAAGAACGCGCTGGTAGTTTATTAATTTCAGTTTTACTTAACACATATATATTTCTATTTTCTTTAGAAAGCGGTGTATTTAGACGGTTATCTAAAATAGAAACTTCTCCTATCGCAATGGTATCATTCGCGGTTTGTGCAAAAATACTTTGTGCAGCTAAACACAATACCATAGTAATCTTCTTCATTTTTACTAATTATTTAATTAATTGAGTTAAATCTGATGCGAAAGTAGTATCTTTCCGACCTACCTAAATATACCAGTTTTTAGTTTATGAATAGTCCGGCTGAAATACCTTACAAAAGTTTTATTGAAATTGAGCGTAATTCTGATACACCTATTTATCTACAATTAGCAAATCAACTGGCTAAAGCTATACAATTAGGTTATATTCCAAGTGGCACAAAATTACTCGGAACTAGACAATTAAGTGATATTTTAACGCTTCATCGCAATACAATTGTCAATAGTTTTCAGGAACTTGAAGCCCAAGGTTGGATAGAAATTGTTCCGAATAAAGGAAGTTATGTTTTGAGTCAATCCTCTCAAAAATTTCAGAAAACCATTGTTCCAAAGCAATTTTCAATCAATTTATCTCCTAATAAAACTGGTTTTCAATTTGAGCAATCGATACTTTTGGATAATCCGTACGAAAGTTTTAATCAACGATTATATTTAACCGATGGAACAATCGATCATCGATTGGCAGAACTAAAACTTCCTGCTAAATTATATTCAGCTATTTTAAAACGAAAAACGTCAATTTCGAAGATAAATCAGTCCAAAAATGAGTATTTTTTGAAAAATTTAGCGAATTATCTCAATTTAACACGAGGTTTACATATTTCGAAAGAAAATATTTTAGTGACGAGAAGTTCGGAAATTTCACTTTTCATAATTGCTCAAATTCTTTTAAAACAAAATGATTTTGTTGCAGTTGCAAATTTAAGTTATTATAAAAGTAACATGATTTTTCAGACACAGTTTGCTAAAATCAAACAAATAAAAACGGATGAATTTGGTATTGACACCGATGATTTAAGAAGATTGTGCGAACAATTTCCGATTCGAATTGTTTATGTTACGCCACATCACCACTACCCTACAACAGTAACATTAAGTTCACAAAGGAGAGTAGAATTACTACAACTTTCACAGGAATTTGGTTTTGCAATTGTTGAAGATGATTACGATTTTGATTTCCATTACAGCAATCATCCAATTTTACCTTTGGCAAGTTCGGATCAAAATGGAATGGTTGTCTATACGGGAAAATTTGGTCATTATCTTGCTCCTGGTTACCGAATTGGATTTATTGTAGCGCCAAAAAATTTAATTCTTGAAGCTAAAAAACATTTATCTGTGCTCGATCAACAAGTTGATCCATTTATCGAGCAAGTTTTAGGTGAAATGATTAGCGAAGGTGAAATCAATCGAATCCTTAAAAAGCATCGTAAAAGCTATCGAGAACGGCGCGATTATTTTTGTCTTAAATTGAAAACTGAATTAAATGATCTGATCACTTTTAATAATCCAAATGGAGGTTTAGCCGTTTGGGTTAATTTTAATCAACCTATAAATTTGATGGAATTAAAACGTAATTGTGCAAAAAATGATTTATTTATTCCACAAACAATTCTATACCAAACCCAACACCAAACTGGTATCAGACTTGGATTTACACATCTAAATTTTGAAGAAATAGATGAAGTAATTTCAATTCTAAAACAAGAAATCACAAAAAAAGCTGAATAAATTTCAGCTTTTTTATTTTATTTTTTATCTCTCAATTTGAATGTCCAAGTAAACTGAAATTCAGAAACAACATCTCCTTCTTCATCAACTCCTCTACTCGTCACATTTAGCGATACACCTTTCTTCGTTTCAATAGCTTCTTTTATAGCTGCATCTATTTTTTCTCCATCTTCGCAAGTAAATACAATTTTACCAACAGCTTTTTTCAAATACTTCGATTGCATTCCTAAAACTAACATCGAAATATCTTCTCCCGATTTCGAAATCTTTGCATTAGCCATCAAACCAGAAGAAAATTCTGCTGCCATTCCTTGCACTGCCCAGAACATACTTTTGAACGGGTTTTGATTAAGGAATCCATATTTTACTCTTGTCGAAACTTTGTTTTCTTCCCAAGATTCTAAACGTACACCAGCAATCCAAGCGATTGGAATTTGTGTAGTCAAGACATTTTTAAAAAGTTCTTTGTTCATTTTCTCATTATATCAAAAGGGTTAATGTAATAAAAGTAAATGTTTTATTTGATTTTCTTCAATTATTAAAGAAATTAATTCTAAAGTTACTTATCCATTTCTCCTAATTCTACTGAGTGATGAAGATGTGATTCCTAGATAAGTTGCTAACATACTTAGAGGAACACGATTGGCTAAACCTGGATAATGCTCTAAAAAAAGATGATATCGACTTGTGGCATCTAAATTTTTCATTGCGCTCGCGGTTTTCAATTTACTTTCTGCAACAAAAGCATACAATTTGCTCATCAACAAAGGCCAAATAGCAATCTGTTTTTCCAGTATTGTAAAACTATCATAATCAATTGACCAAACCGTTGCATCCGTAATAGCTTCTACATAATCATTAGAAAGTGTTTGTTCGTGAAAACTATGAAGATCACCAATAAATCGACCTTCGTAAATAAAATAGTTTGTAAAATCATCTCCTTCTTTGTTATAATATACAGAACGAAAAACTCCTTCGTGAACAAAAGCGATCTTTTTACTTGTATTGCCATGTTCAATAAAATAAGTACCTTTTGGAATTTGAACCAATTTAAACAGACTCATTATTATTCGTCTTTCTTCTTCATTAAGAGATCCAAATTTTTCTATATATCCGATAAGCTCTTTCATTTGATTTAAATGTACGATAATTCTATTTTAATTAAATAAATTATTCATTTTACAAGGAAATGATATCTTCTCTTTTTGGACCGATTGATAAATGACTTAAAGGAACATCTAATTGATTAGATAAAAATAATACATAATCTAACAATTCTTTTGGTAGTTCTTCTTTATTATAAATAGTTGAAAATTGAGAATTCCACCCTTTGAAAGTTTTCCAAATAGGTAAAGCAATACTAAAAGTGTCATCCATACTCGCTATTTCTTGATCAGCATCTTTCACTTTATACAATTCACAAAGCTCAATGTTTTCCATTTCATCTAACACATCAGCTTTTGTCATAATAAGTTTAGTAACTCCATTCAGCATAACTGCATATTTTAAAGCTGGAAGATCTAACCAACCAATTCTACGAGGTCTTCCTGTATTAGATCCAAACTCATTTCCTTTTAAACGAAGGTTATCTGCCAAATCATTGTTTAATTCACTAGGAAATGGACCATCTCCTACACGTGTTACATAAGCTTTAAAAACTCCGAAAACCTCTCCAACCTTTGATGGAGAAACACCTAAACTTACACAAGCTGCAGAAGCTATTGTGTTAGATGATGTTACATAAGGATATGTTCCGTGATCTATATCTAACATTGTGGCTTGAGCACCTTCGGCTAAAACTCTTTTGTTAGATTGAAGTGAAGAATTAAGAAAAACTTCAGTATCGATAACAGATAATTTTCTCAAAAACGCTACGTCAGCAAAAAAAGTCTTCATCATGATATCGAAACTCATCATTTCAATTCCCTTATTTAATAATTCACTGAATGATTGATAAATAGAATTACTAACATCTGTTTCAAAGTTTTCATTAAAAATATCAGAGATTCTAAAACCATGTCGTTTTATTTTATTTGAATATGCAGAACCTATTCCATTTCGAGTTGTACCAATTGTGCGATAATCTGTTGAAGTTTCATAAAAAATATCCCAATATTTATCTGTTGGTAAAATCAATTGTGCTTTCTTAGAAATAAAAAGTCGATTTCTAAAATTGAGTTCTGGACATTTTCTTTCTAATTCTTCAATTTCGTTACGCAATTGACTTGGATTAACAACTGTTCCTGTGCCAATAACATTTTGAATATGAGAATAAAAAACACCAGATGGTAATTGTTTTAATGTAATCTTTTTATCATTCCAAAAAATTGTATGCCCAGCATTTGCACCACCATTAAAACGAGCAACAATATCATAATTTGGACAAATGTAGTCTATAAATTTTCCTTTCCCTTCATCACCCCACTGAAGTCCTACAAGGATATCCATTTTAGCTGTATTCATTTTTTTAATTTTTATACCGCAAAATTATAAGCACATCTTCTCTCCACAATTGCCATTTGACAAATAATATAAAAAAGTATTTACACTATAAAATTTAAAATCTATCCTAATAGTTTTTGTAATTTGTACACTATATTTAAACACTTATGGAATCTAATAAAAAAGATCTTCAAGCAAAACAATCCGAATTATTTTACAAAGTTGACATTG
Source organism: Empedobacter sedimenti (assembly GCF_030005555.1). Taxonomy (GTDB): domain Bacteria; phylum Bacteroidota; class Bacteroidia; order Flavobacteriales; family Weeksellaceae; genus Empedobacter; species Empedobacter sedimenti. The sequence goes on from NZ_JASCQG010000001.1 coordinate 349,329, forward strand.
TTATAATTGGAGCTGGACAAGCTGGTTTATCTGCGGCCTATCATCTTAAAAAAAGAGGAATTAAACCCGGAAAAGGTTTTGTAATTTTAGATGACGAACCACATGCAGGAGGCGCTTGGCAACACAGATGGGACTCTTTGACTCTTAGTACAGTAAACGGAATTAATGATTTACCAGGCTTAACTTTTGCAGAGGCAGTACAAATAAATGACAAAGAATTGCAAGCCAATAAAGCCGTTCCTGCATATTACGAAAAATATGAGAAAGAGTATGAATTGCCTATTATTAGACCATTGCGTGTTAATAAAATAGAAGAGAATAACGGTCGTTTTTTTGTTCGGACTAATGGAGTTCAATTTAGTGCAAGAGGTATTATTAATGCTACTGGAACATGGAAAACACCAAATATCCCAAAAATTAAAGGTTCTGAACTTTTTAAAGGAAAACAACTCCATACAAACGAATATAAAAATGCGGATGAGTTTATAGGGCAACATGTAATTATTGTTGGTGGAGGAATTTCTGCAGTACAATTATTAGGAGAAATTTCAAAAGTAACCAAAACGTCTTGGGTAACAAGAAGACCACCAGATTTTAGAGATTATAAATTTACAGAAGAATTAGGAAGAGAAGCTGTAGCAATGGTAGATAAACGTGTGAGAGAAGGTTTACCTGTCCAATCTGTTGTTTCTGTAACTGGACTTCCCATTACACCTGCAATTGAAGGTTTGTTAAATAAAGGAGTTCTGGATAGAAAACCTATGTTTGATGAAATAACTGAAGATGGTGTAAAATGGAATGACGGAACAGTTTTAAACGCTGATGTTATCTTCTGGAATACCGGTTTTAGACATAGTTTAGATCATCTTGCGTCTTTACATTTACAAAATGATAAGGATGGAATTGAAATGAGCGGAAAGTTAGCAACACAAGTAGCAAAAGATCCAAGAATACATTTAACTGGATATGGACCATCTGCTTCTACAATTGGTGCAAACAGAGCTGGAGCCGCTGTAGCTAGAGAAATAATTACTACTTTAAATTTATAAATATCAAGTTAATAAGCATGGAAAAACTTCGTATTTAAAATTTTGCTATATTTGCACAATAACTTTTCAAAGTAAGAATATACATGTAAAATACAATTTCTTTCAGACACATTTAAAACATTAACTATTCTATAGCTGATGTATTGTTTCATCACTTTAAGAAAGAAATCATGCTAATCTTACAAAATATTTCATACACACATTTAAATAATGATGTCCTATTTAGTGACATTAATCTTACAATTAATAATCTTCAAAAAATTGCATTAATAGGCAATAACGGAAGTGGAAAGTCTACTTTATTCAAAATTATTTCTGGAGAATTAGAGTCTTCCTCTGGACAAAAAACAATTGACAAAACGCCATATTACATACCTCAAATTTTTGGACAATATAATCATTTGACTATTGCAGAAGCCTTAAAAGTTGATAGAAAACTAGTAGCGCTTAACGAAATATTGAACGGTAATGTCACCGAAGAAAATTATACTTTATTGAATGAAGATTGGTCTATTGAAGAGCGTTGCTTTAACGCTTTAAAACACTGGGAATTACACAATATTGACCTTAATCAAAAAATGGAAACATTAAGTGGAGGTCAAAAAACAAAAGTTTTTCTAGCTGGAGTTACGGTAAATCAACCAGAATTAATTTTGTTAGACGAACCCAGTAACCATTTAGATAAATCGGGCAGACAACTTTTATATGATTTTATCTCATCAAGTAGAAGTACTTTATTAATTATAAGTCATGATAAAAAATTGCTCCAATTAGTAGACACAATTTGTGAATTGAATAAGAATGGTATAAAAACCTATGGAGGAAATTATACCTTTTATGAAGAGCAAAAACAAATTGAAAATAATGCATTAAACCTAGATATTAAAAATAAAGAATCTGAATTAAGAAAAGCTAAAATAAAGGAGAGAGAAACAAAAGAGCGTCAACAAAAATTAGATAGTAGAGGAAAGCAGAAACAAGAAAAAGCTGGCGTTGCTAGAATTATGATGAATACTCTTCGTAATAGTGCCGAAAATAGTTCGGCAAAATTAAAAGATATTCATACTCAAAAAATTGACGGAATTTCTAATGATTTGCGTGAGTTACGTTTTTCACAATTTGAGATAGATAAAATGAGGTTTGAATTTAACGATTCCACCTTGCATAAAGGAAAAACATTATTTACGGCAACAGATATCAATTTTTCATATCGCAAAACACTACTTTGGAAAAACAATTTAAACTTTACCATTACAAGTGGAGAACGAATTGTTATAAAAGGAGATAATGGAACAGGAAAAACTACGTTAGTAAAGCTAATTTTAGGTCAATATCAACCTAATTCTGGAGAAATTTACTCAACAATTGGCTCGTCAATTTATATTGATCAAGATTATTCTTTTCTAAATAATCAATTAACTGTATATGAACAAGCCCAAGAGTTTAATACTTTTCCTTTACAAGAACATGAAATAAAAGTGAGATTAAATCGATTTTTATTCTCTAAAAATGACTGGGACAAACCATGTTCAGCCCTAAGTGGAGGAGAAAAAATGAGATTATCATTATATTGTTTAATGATTACCAATCAATCTCCAGAAATAATTATTTTGGACGAACCTACCAATAATTTAGATATTCAGAATGTAGAAATTTTAACCAATGCGGTAAATGATTATCAAGGAAGTCTAATCGTTATTTCTCATGATCAATTCTTTATAGAAAATATTAATATTGAAAGGACAATTGAGCTACTTTCATATTAGAAAAAAGGGAAAATTAATTTCCCTTTTTTCATTATAAATAAAATATTAATTTAACACTTCTATGATTTTGATTAGCGGAATTAACAATGTAAACGTTTATATTTGTAAAAATTTATTAGAATAGTAATGACAGCAGTAATCATTATCTTTATCGTACATTGGTACGCCTCTCTATTTTTTCAAACTTTTTTTCATCACAGATATGCATCGCATGCAATGTTTACAATGTCGAGAGCTTGGGAAAAAATATTTCATGTTTTAGCATGGGTTTTTCAAGGTTCATCTTACTTAAGTCCTTATACTTATGGAGTTATGCACAGACATCACCATGCGTATGCTGATACAGAAAAAGATCCTCACTCTCCACAATACGATCATAATTTTTTCTCTATGATGTGGAGAACACGTATTGTTTACAATGACATTGATCACGATAAAACACAAGTTTTAGAAAAATTTAAAAAAGGCGTTCCTTCTTGGCGTTCTTGGGATAAATTTGCTGGTAACAATGCTGTTAGATTAGCATGGGTAGTTATCTATATTTTAATTTATATGGCAGTTGATGCTCCGTTATGGACATATTTTGTATTCATTCCGATGCAAGTCCTTATGAGTCCATTACATGGAGTTATTATCAACTGGTTTTCGCACAAATTAGGATACAGAAATTATGATGTTGGAGATACTTCGACTAACTTAATGCCTATCGATTGGTTAATGTGGGGAGAATGTTTACATAACAATCATCACAAATTTGGTGGTCGTCCAAATTTTGCAGTTAAAAAATGGGAATTTGACCCTATGTATCCATGTATTTGGGCTATGAATAAACTGAATATTATTCAGTTCAAAAAAGGAAAATTAGACACAGATTATATGTAAAATAAAAAAGCGATTCAGAGACTGAATCGCTTTTTTATTTCTTCTCAAAAACACAACTTACTATATACTTTTTGAAATAGTTTTTCTGTTCTATTAATTTATAATCATCAAAAAATAAAGCTCTCAATTTTGGTAATTGATCAATATCTAATTTAATCACAACTCTAAAAAAACGCAACATCAAATTGGTTATACCTTTCTGCCAAGTTTTCTGATTCTCTACAAAATCTACATAAAACCACAACCCTTTCGTCTTTAAATACGAATTTAACTGGAAAAATAGTTCTTCTGCTTTGGTTTGATTAAAATGATCGAATAAAAAACTAGTAATAACTACATCATACTTTTCATCAGTTTTATAATCAAAAATATCTGCAACAATAAAATTAATTTCTAAATTAGAGACAGTTTCTTTCTTGGCTAATTCAATCATTTTCGAAGAAAAATCGACATAATCAATTTCAAGTTTAAGATTCAGTTTTTCCAATTCAGTTATCAATTTTCCAGCTCCTCCTCCAACCCACAAAATTTTATCATCATTTTTCAGATGCTTCAAAACTAAAAAGTGTGCTTGATGTTGACGATTCAAGAAAATCAACTGACTCAATGAATGATAATATGGTGCAATAAAATTGTAATTCATCATTCAAATAAAACTACACCTAAAATACCACAAATTGCTTTCAGTAAAATCATTCCATCAATAGCAATTAAATAGTATAAAATAGGTTTTGGACGATTGAGTTTAAAAGCAAAAACAGCTAAACAAACTATAGGAATTAACATAAATAAGATACGATGAAATGGTAATCCGTACCATAACCCGAAAATTACAAAACTTAAAAACCCTAAAAATATTAAAGGTAAAATGATTCTGTTTAAAGTAAAATGATAACCATATTTTACAACAAAAGTTTTCAGATTTCTATTGCTATCATCTTCATAATCTTTCAAATCAAACAAAATTGCATTTACCACGCAATACATAAACGTTTGTACAAACAGAAAATAAAATTTAGCATCAATTGTGTAATGTGTTTCATTTTTTAACATCAAAAATAAAACAGGCAAAAAAACAGTCGTTATAGCCCACGTCCACCCTATTAAAAAAGGTTTCAGTAACATTGTTTTTCGTAAAGAAATACCAAACTTAAAATCGTAATATCCAAACGATAACAAAGCTGTAACACCCAGTCCTAAAATCCATCTCCAAGACAAAATTTCGTAATTCGGTATACATTTTATTGTCAAAACGGTTCCTGCACAAATAGCTACAACTAACAATAAATAGGTGAAATACTTGATTGGTTTTCTATAAGTAATATAAAATTGTATTCTGGGGTTTGGTGAAGCTTTCATCCGTATAGGAACACGATAAGCGTATAAATAAAACAATACCGTAATAGAGCTAATAAATGAATAATATGCGATTGAATTGAAAGGTAATCCAATCTTGATATTCGTTTCTATATTTAAGGATAACGAAAGTAGTATTAAGAAAAAATTAGAAAAAAAGATATTTTCGATAATTCGATTCATTACTTTTTGTTCCTTCATTCGATTATTTTTAATCTTTCGATAAATCAAATGTAAGATTTTTCTATTTTTTATCGAATCATTTCCACAATAAAATCTAGAAAAAATGCAACTTCGTGTAAAATTGAAATCGTTAATTTTTAAAATTGATTATCTTTAACATTATTTAGAATTACAATCAAACACAACAAAAATGATAAACAAAAAAGTGAACAGCATCGAAGAAGCGCTTCAAGGAGTTGAAAGCGGTATGACGCTTGCTGTTGGAGGCTTTGGACTTTCTGGAATTCCCGAAAATCTTATTCAAGGTTTAGTGGACAAAAAAATCAATAATCTTACCTGTATCAGTAATAATGCTGGTGTAGATGATTTTGGTTTGGGATTATTATTACAAGGACGACAAATCAAAAAAATGATTTCTTCTTATGTTGGAGAAAATGCTGAATTTGAACGTCAAATGCTTTCTGGTGAATTAGAAGTTGAATTGATTCCGCAAGGAACATTAGCTACTCGCTTAATGGCTGCGGGTTATGGAATGCCTGCAATTTTTACACCTGCTGGAGTTGGAACTGAAGTTGCTGAAGGAAAAGAGATCAGAAAATTTACCTTTCACGGAATCGAAAAAGAATATTTGTTAGAATATGCTTTCGAGCCTGATTTTGCAATTGTAAAAGCGTGGAAAGGTGATACGGCAGGAAATTTAGTTTTCCGAGGTGCAACAGCAAATTTCAATCATCCAGCTGCTATGTGTGGAAAAATTACAATTGCCGAAGTGGAAGAATTGGTAGAAATTGGAGAATTAGATCCAAATCAAATTCATACGCCTGGTGTTTATGTCAATCGAATTATTCAAGGTGCGAAATACGAAAAACGTATCGAAAATAGAACTGTTCAACCTAAATCATAAAAAAAATGCTAGATAAAAATGGAATTGCAAAACGTATTGCAAAAGAAGTACAAAACGGATTTTATGTGAATTTAGGTATCGGAATTCCGACATTGGTTGCCAATTATATTCCTGAAAATGTAAATGTTGTTTTACAATCAGAGAATGGTTTATTAGGAATGGGACCTTTCCCTATCGATGGTGAAGAAGATCCTGATTTTATCAATGCGGGTAAACAAACGATTACAACTTTACCAGGTTCAGTTTTCTTTGATTCGGCAATGAGTTTCGGAATGATTCGCGCACGAAAAATCAATTTAACAATTCTTGGTGCAATGGAAGTTTCGGAAAATGGTGATATTGCCAACTGGAAAATTCCTGGAAAAATGGTAAAAGGAATGGGCGGCGCAATGGATTTGGTTGCTTCGGCTGATAATATTATTGTAGCGATGCAACACGTGAACAAAGCTGGAGAATCTAAATTATTAAAAGAATGTACACTTCCTTTGACTGGAATAAAATGTGTCAAAAAAATTGTTACTGAATTAGCTGTTTTAGAAGTTTTACCAGAAGGTGGTTTCAAATTATTGGAACGAGCACCTGGAATTTCTGTTGAAGACATCAAAAATGCAACTGAAGGAAAATTAATCATAGAAGGAGAAATTCCCGAAATGATTTTATAAAAAATAAAGATTAGAAAGGAAAGTTGAAAAGCTTTCCTTTTTTTATGCTCGATTTGTTTAACTTTATTCAAATTAATACTTAAAAATCGATGCAAACAAAATTACTAATCACTCTACTTTCACTCAATTCACTTGCTTTTGCACAGCAACAGAATTTAGTGAAATATGTGAATCCAATGATTGGAACAGAAAAAATGGGACATACTTTCCCTGGTGCAACTGTTCCTTTTGGCGCAGTACAATTAAGTCCTGAAACGGATTCTATTCCTTATGCTGTCAATCACAAATACAATCCAAAAGTTTATGATTATTGTGCAGGTTATCGTTTTGAGGATAAAACAATAACAGGATTTAGTCATACACATTTTAATGGAACAGGACATTCTGATTTGGGTGATTTTTTGATTATGCCAACTGTAGGAAAATTAAAACTGAATCCCGGAACTGCTCAAAATCCTGAGAGTGGTTATCGTTCTCGATTTTCACATCAAAATGAAACTGCCGAAGCGGGGTATTACAAAGTGAAATTGGATGATTACAATATTTGGGCAGAAATGACCGCTTCTACGCGCGTTGGTTTTCATCAATATACATTTCCAAAATCGGTTGATTCACATATTATTTTGGATTTGAATGCTGGAATTTATAATTACGATGACAAAAATACGTGGACATATGTTCGCGTGGTGAATGATACATTGATTACAGGTTATCGACAAACACGCGGTTGGGCAAGAAATAGAACGGTTTATTTTGCGATGACTTTTTCAAAACCATTCAAAAATTATGGACAGAAAAATGAAGACGGTCAAGTTGATTATAAATGTTTTTGGAGAAAATGGAACCAAGATCAAAACTTTCCATTAATCGAAGGAAAAAAGATTAAAATGTATTTTGATTTTGATACAGAAAAAAATGAAAAAGTAAAGATTAAATTTGCAATTTCTCCAGTTAGTCAAACTAATGCGTTAGAAAATTTGACAACAGAAATTCCACACTGGAATTTTGAACAAGTGCGTAATGAAGCAAAAGAAAATTGGAACAAAGAATTGAATCGAATTCAGATTAAAGCTTCAGAAAATGATAAAATAAATTTCTACACAGCAATGTATCATACCTTCATCAATCCGACAACTTATATGGATGTGAATGGTCAATACAAAGGTTTGGATCAAGAAATTCATCAAGCCAAAGGTTTTACAAATTATACTACATTTTCACTTTGGGATACCTATCGTGCGTTACATCCGTTGTTCAATATCATTCAGCCAAAACGCAACAATGATATGGTAAAATCAATGATGAAACATTATGAGCAAAACCCTATCAAAATGTTACCAATTTGGTCACATTACGCTAATGAAAATTGGTGTATGAGTGGTTATCATTCGGTTACAGTAATTGCAGATGCAATTGTAAAAGGAACTTATGATGGTGAAGCAAATGCTGCCTTAGATGCTTGTATTGTAACAGCAAATAAACGTGATTACGAAGGAATTGGAGATTATATCGACAAAGGTTATATTCCTGCAGAGAAAAATGGAACTTCAATTTCGAATACGTTAGAATATGCTTTTGATGATTGGTCGATTGCGCAAGCGGCAAAAAAATTGAATCGAATGGATGTCTATGAAACATTTATGAAGCGTTCTGAAAATTGGAAAAATAATTACGATCCTTCGATTGGATTTATGCGTCCACGATTGACTGATGGAAGTTTCAAGAAAGAATTTGATCCATTGAATACACATGGACAAGGTTTTATTGAAGGAAATTCGTGGAATTTCAGCTTTTTTGTTCCTCAAAATCCAAATGGATTAATTGAAGCAAAGGGCGGAAAAAAGAAGTTTGGAGCAAAATTGGACGAATTATTTACGATGCATTTACCAGACGAATATTTTGCAGATACTGAAGATATCACTCGTGAAGGTATAATCGGTGGTTATGTTCATGGAAATGAGCCGGCACACCACGTAGCGTATTTATATAATTGGGCTGGACAAGCATGGAAAACACAAGAAAAAATTAGAATGATTTTGGATATGCAATACAAGCCAACGCCTGATGGCCTGGGCGGAAATGATGATACTGGACAAATGAGTGCGTGGTATATTTTTAGTGCTTTAGGTTTTTATCCTGTTCAACAAGGTTCGACGGATTATGCAATTGGAAGTCCTTTGGTAGAGCATGCTGTGTTGAATTTAGAAAACGGAAAACAATTTGAAATTGACGTTAAAAATCAATCGAAAAAGAATGTCTACATTCAGAAAATAGAATTGAATGGGAAAACTTATTCTTCGTTTAATTTGAACCATTTTGATATTATAAACGGTGGAAAAATTACCTTTTACATGAGTGACAAACCTAAAAAATAAACGTTAAATATTGTATAATTAGATAAATATGTTTGACAACTTGAAGAATAATGATTAATTTAATTCAAATTTAAAAATCTAAACCATGGCTAAAAAAGCAAAAAAAGAAGAAAATCATTTACAAGTTTTAGTGGATAAATTGAAAGATCCGAAACATAAACAATTAGTTCAAAGTAATCGAATGAAAAAGAAGTTACGTAATAACGCAAAAAACTAATTTGACTAATTACTAAATAAAAAAAAACCACTCAATTGAGTGGTTTTCTGTTTATTATATTAATCTACTTAATCAATTACTTTACCAATTAAATCGAATTCATATGCTTCAATAATTTCTACATTTACAAAATCACCTATTGGTAAATAGGTATCAATTGCAGAAATTAATACTTCATTATCTACATCTGGAGAATCGTGCTCTGTACGTCCAATAAAGTTATCACCTTCTTTACGATCAATCATTACTCTAAATTGTTTACCAATTTTTTCTTGATTCAAATCGTATGAAATCTGCGATTGGATTTCCATAATTTCTTCAACACGTTGTTGTTTCACTTCTTCAGGAACATCGTCAACTAAATTATATGCATGTGTATTTTCTTCGTGAGAATAAGTAAAACATCCTAAACGATCAAATTTTTGCTCCTGTACCCAAGCTTTCATTTCCTGAAAATCTTCTTCAGTTTCACCTGGATAACCGCAAATCAAAGTTGTTCGAATAGTCATATCTGGAACTTTTGTGCGGAAAGCTTCTAATAAAGCATTTGTTTTCTCCTTAGTTGTACCACGACGCATAGATTTTAGAATATTTGTCGAAATATGTTGTAACGGAATATCTAAGTAATTACAAACTTTAGGTTCTTCACGTATCACATCTAACACATCTTCTGGGAAACCAGCTGGGAAAGCGTAATGTAAACGAATCCACTCGATTCCTTCAATTTTAACCAATTCTTTTAACAAAGAAGCTAATTCACGTTTTTTATAAATATCTAAACCATAATACGTTAAATCTTGCGCAATCAAAATCAGTTCTTTTGTACCATTTTTAGCTAGTTTAGTTGCTTCCGTAACTAAATCTTCAATTGGACGAGAAACATTACCTCCACGCATCAAAGGAATAGCGCAAAAAGAACAAGGACGATCACAACCTTCAGCAATTTTAAGATAAGCATAATGACGAGGAGTTGTCGTTAAACGTTCACCAACCAATTCGTGCTTATAATCAGCTCCTAAAGCTTTCAATAGTAAAGGTAATTCTCTCGTTCCGAAATACTGATCAACATCTGGAATTTGTTCTAACAAGTCTGGTTTATAACGTTCAGATAAACATCCTGTCACAAAAACTTTTTCTACTAAACCTTCCTCTTTACGTTGAACATAATCTAAAATTGTATCAATACTTTCTTCTTTGGCATTATCAATAAAACCACATGTATTAATTACTACTATATCTCCAGATTGCTCATGAACAACATCTTTCCCATTGGCTTTTAATTGTCCCATCAACACCTCAGAATCGTATACATTTTTAGAACATCCTAACGTAATTACATTAATTTTCTTTTTTCCAGTCGATTTCGTACGCATTACTATAATTTAAGTCTGCAAAATTACGAAATTTTTTAATGGTTTTACTTGATTATTGTATCGAAAACTTTGTCAAATCAATATTGAGAAGTATTCAAAATAAAAAAATAGCCATTTATAATTATTTAATTCAAAAAAAAAATCTACAATTCTAACGTAATTATTATAAATTTTATAAAAATAACTATCTAATTATCATGATATTAAAATTTACTTAAAGTTACTTTATGATAGTAGTTATTAATTCAGAAATGTATAATTTTATTCTAAATTAGTATTTTAAGTTTAGCTGAGGATGAAATTTTTCAATCTAAAGCAAAAGGTCAAGAATTATCTTGACCTTTTTTATTTTATACTAATCGATATGATAATGACTCGGAAAAGCCTTTTTAGGATTTTGTTTGAGAATATTCAATTTAAATTGACTTTCTAAAAATCCATAACCATAATTGAAAAATTGAATTAAAGTTGTTTGAATTGATAATAAACCTACAACCGCAGATTTGAAACGAATAGCCGAGAAAATAAAAATCAAAAACATATAAATTAACCACAAAACAAATGGAATTTGTAGGATAAATTGATGTTTGGGAAGAATAAAACTCAACAATAAAAATAAAAACGCAACTAAAGTTCCGATAAAAAATAAACTCGGAAACCAAAAAGTTAGTTTTATATAATTTGGATGACGTTGATTAAGAATTGGGCGCGCAACTCCAAATTGATAGACTTGTTTCGCAAATTTCTTTAACGAAGTTCTACGTTTATGAATCACTTTAGAATCTTGAAATAATCTCGTTTCAAAACCATTTTCCCACAAACGCATTGATAAATCTGGATCTTCTCCAACGCGTAAATCCGCAAAACCACCTGTTTTTCCATACGCTTTACGAGAAATTCCCATATTAAAACTTCGCGGCTGAAATTTACCAATTTGCTTTTTTCCTCCTCTGATTCCTCCTGTTGTCAAAAATGAAGTCATCGAAAAAGTAATTGCTTTTTGCAAATCTGTAAACGAATCATCTGCATCATCTGGACCACCAAAAGCATCAACAAAATTGTTTGTCAATTCTTTTTTAACCGATTCAATATAAGTCGAAGGAATAATCGTGTCAGAATCTAAGAAAATGAAATAATTTCCATTCGCTTTTTCCATTCCATAATTTCTCGATTTCCCTGGACCTGAATTTGTTTTGTAATAATAATGAAGATCTAATTGAGTATCAAATTTAGCACAAACTGTATCCAATTTATTTTGAGAACCATCGTCTACAATAATAATTTCGAACAACTTATCCGTTTGTTTCGCTAAACTTGACAATAATTCTGTCAATTCATCTTGACGTTCGTAAACGGCAATAATTATCGAAAGTTGCAAATCTTCTTTTCCCAAAATATGTTATTGATTGAATGATTCTTTCAACTCTAAAGTCACTTTCTGAATTTCATTTAAATCTTTGAAATGATTCAATTTCAAAGAAATCTTAGACAAATTCAATTCATGAACAATTGCTAAAATCGTATCCAATGGACTTTGCTCCTCTCCTTTCGAAGTTTCGTCAAAATTAATTCCAACCAAAGAAACTTCTTCAATCATTCCGAACAACCATTCTTCTAAAAAAGTATTCAAATCTATCGAATCAATTGTATGATTTGCCCATTGATTTTGTTTCGCTTTTTCAGCTAAATCTGTGTCCGACCAGAAGCAAATTACCTCTAAATTAGAACCATCTTCGTACTCAAATTCCTCCGAATACGAAATAGCAAAACCTTCTTCAGAAGTTAAAAGATATACTTTTTGATCTTGACAAATTTCTTTTATAAATTGACTCACTTCTCTTAATTTTGATTTTTAGCTTTTTTACTTCCTTCGTACATTTCGTATTGTAAAAAGTCGCATTCTAACTTACCGTTAAACACTTTTACCTTTTTCGAAGGACGCAAACCGACATATTTTTTGGCTTGTAAATCTGATGTGATAAACCACGCCAAGGTGTTTGGATAACTCGATTTTAACGTGTCACCAATTTGTTTGTAAAATTCTTGGTTATTATTTTCGATACGCTCATCATAAGGCGGATTGAAAACCAATAAAACTGGGAACAATTCTTTTTTAGACGTAAAGAAATCTTGATTTCTAACTTCGATGAAATCTTCTAAATCAGCAGATTTTATATTCATCTGCGCAATTTTCACCATCAATGGAGAAATTTCGTACCCTACAATTTTATATTCAGATTCTTTAATTCGATTTAGACGCGTATTACGAATTTGTGTGAACAATGTTTCGTCATAATCTGGCCAATTCTGAAAAGCAAAATGCTTACGATGAATTTGTGGCGGAATATTATTTGCAATCATCGCCGCTTCAATCAACATTGTTCCCGAACCACACATCGGATCAAGGTAATTTCCTTTTCCATCATAGCCTGCTTGTAACAATAAACCTGCTGCTAAAACTTCGTTAATAGGCGCTGGACCAGTTTCTTCGCGATAACCACGTTTGTGCAATGAATCTCCCGAAGAATCTAACGACAATGTAATTTTATCGTGCGAAATATGTAAGTTAAAACGTACATCTGGAAAATCTTTATCAATACTTGGACGACGACCATCTTTCTCTTTAAATCGATCTACAATAGCATCTTTCACTTTAAGCGCTGCATAATGCGAATGCGTAAAATAATCTGAAAAAACGGTTGGATCAATCATAAAAGTTTGATCGACATTCAGATAATTTTCCCAATGGAATTTCTTGAATTTCTCGTACAATTGATGATCATTTTTCACAGAAAACGAAAGAATTGGCTTCTGTATACGAAGTGCTGTACGCAAGCTGTAATTTGCTTTGTACATGAAACCTAAATCGCCATTAAATTCGACCATTCGGTTTTGAATTTTAACATCTGCCGCACCCAACGCTTTTAATTCTTGCGCTAATATTTCTTCGAAACCAAAAAAGGTTTTCGCAATCATTCTGAAATTTTCCAAGGAAATAAAATTTTTACAAAAGTACGGGAAATAAAGGAAATTGAGAAAGGAATAATTCTAAACTAATTTATATCTTAACAAAAAATATTTTATGGATCAAGAAACTAAATATGAAAAAATATTAGTTCGATATTATAGTAAGGTTTTAGAAGAAGAAATAGTTGAAACACTTTGGACAGAAACCATAGACAAAGAAAAAGGATTATATAAAATTGAAAATATTCCGTTCTATGGTCCATGTTTTTCAAGTGATGATATCGTTTTTGCTGAGTATGATAACGATGAAGAATTTTTGACTTTTAGAAAAGTAATTAAATTTTCTGGTAACTCAACAATTCAAGTCATTATAATGAATGATGACATTAATAGAGATGATATTAGAAATATTTTCAAAAATTTGAATTGTGAAAGTGAAGCGCTGAATGAAAAATATTTTGTTCTAGAAATTCCTTTCAAAATAAATTATAAATCTATTTTTGATAAATTAACCGAATTACAAGAAAATGAATTTATTGCTTTTGCAGAACCTGTTTTATCAGAAAAACACCGTGGTGAAACCAGATAATAATCTTAATAATATTTTTTAACTTCCTTATTTCTCTTCACCTCCATTCTTCGTATCTTTCGGCTATTAAAGTTTAATTTTTTAGAAATCGATATAAAATGGAAAAAATTACAGATCGTCTTTCAGCTTTGAGAGAGGTTATGAAACAAAATGGTGTTAGCGCAACAATTATTCCTGGAACAGATCCACACGGAAGCGAATATTTACCAAATCGCTGGAAAGAGCGTACTTGGATTTCAGGTTTTAATGGATCGGCTGGAACTGCAGTTGTTACGTTAGAAAAAGCGGCTCTTTGGACAGATTCGAGATACTTTATTCAGGCAGAAGATCAATTAAAAGACACAACTTTTGAGTTGATGAAAATGAAAATGCCAGAAACACCTTCTATTAATGAATGGATTATTTCTCAATTACAAGAAGGAGAAGTTGTAGGACTTAATCCTCAAATGTTTGCGCACAATGCATTTGTAGAAACGCAAAATGAATTTGCTTTCAATCAACTTTCTGTAAAATCTATTGATTTAATTGATTTAGCATGGCAAAATCGTCCTGCTTTACCACAAAATCAATTCTATATTTATGATGTAAAATTTGCTGGAAAATCAGCTTCTGAAAAGATTTCGGAAGTTAGAAACAATATGAAGAAAGCAAATACAAACGTATATTTCATGAATTCTTTAGACGAAATTGCCTGGTTGTTTAATATTCGCGGAAATGATGTTAACTATAATCCATTGACAATTTCGTATGCTGCTGTAGATACTGATAATGCGTACTTATTTATAGATGATGCAAAGGTAACTACTGAAACTAAAGCTGCGTTAGCAAACGAAGGAATTACAATTAAATCTTATTTAGATATTTACACTTATTTAAATAATCTTACTGAAAAATCACACGTTTTAGTTGATGGAAACCGAATCAACCAATCATTGTACGAAGCGATTTCTTCTGCTTCTACTATAAAATTATCTCCTTCTATTGTTACAAATCTAAAAGCACTTAAAAACGAAACAGAACAAGAAGGTTTCAGAAATGCAATGGTAAAAGATGGTGTTGCATTGACTAAATTTTTCATGTGGTTAGAAGAAAATATAGAGAACAATATAAACGAAGTAACTGTTGCTGATAAATTAATCGAATTTAGATCACAACAAGAAAATTTTAAAGGAGCAAGTTTCGGGACTATTTGTGGTTATGCCGATCATGGTGCAATGAATCATTATTCTGCAACGCCAGAATCTGCTTATACTTTAGGTCGTAAAGAAATGTTGTTGATCGATTCTGGAGCTCAGTTTTTAGAAGGAACAACAGATATTACACGTACAATGATGTTTGGCGAGCCTACTGCTCAACAAAAAATTGATTACACATTGGTTCTGAAAGGAAATATTGCTTTATCAGAAGCTGTTTTTCCAGCAAATTCTCGTGGTTCTTTGTTAGATGTTTTATCTCGTAAAGCACTTTGGGAAAATGGTTTCAATTATGGACATGGAACAGGTCACGGAGTTGGTCATTTCTTATGTGTACACGAAGGTCCGCAAAGTATTCGATTAGAAGAAAATTTAACTCCATTGCAAATCGGAATGGTTTTATCTAATGAGCCAGGCTTGTATCGCGATGGTGAATACGGAATCAGAATTGAAAACTTAATGATTGTTCAACCAGCAATGTCTACACAATTTGGTGATTTCTTAAAATTTGAAATTGTTACGGTTTCTCCTATTGATAAAAATTTAATCGATGTTACTTTAATGACAAATGAAGAATTGACGTGGTTGAATAATTACCATCAATTTGTATTTGAAAAGATTTCTCCATTCTTAGATGAAAAAGAAACAACTTGGTTGAAAGAGAAATGTAAAGCTATTTCTAAATAAATCAATTTAATTTCAACAAAAATTAATTCTGAACTAGTTTCAGAATCAGATATAAAAAAGAAGCTAAAATATATTCAGCTTGACAAAAAATCCTATTCAAAATTGAATAGGATTTTTTTTATTTCAAGATTTCTTTGTACTATTGCAACATATTTGCATTAAGAAATGAAAAGACGAAATACACCAACAAAAAAGGCTGTTTTAGATTTGTTCGATTCGTGTACGACTGCATTAAATCAGGAACAAATAGAAACACAATTGCAAGAAAAAATGGATAGAGCTACGATTTATCGTATTCTAAACAATTTCTGCGAAGACGGAATGATGCACAAAATTGTGGGTGATGATGGCGTAAACTATTTTGCGATGTGCAAAACAAGTTGCGAACATACACAACATCACCATGATCATTTTCATTTTCGTTGTACAACTTGCAACCAACTCATTTGTTTGAAAGATGAAATAAATATTAATTTACCTGAAGGATTTTTGAAGCAAGATTATAATTGCGTGATTTCAGGAACTTGTCCAAATTGCCAAAAATAAAAAAAATGGATTTACAATGGTTTGTAAAATGGTTTAACTCACCATATTATCATATTTTATATCAAAACAGAAGTTTAACAGAAGCAGAAGATTTTATACAAAAACTTACACAAAATTTAAATTTATCTAAGCACGCGAAGATTCTTGATTTAGCTTGCGGAAAAGGACGTCACGCTGTTACGTTGAACAAATTAGGTTATGATGTTTTAGGAATCGATTTATCTGAAGAAAGCATCAAATACGCAAAACAATTAGAGAATGAATCTCTTAAATTTGAACGCCACGATATGCGAGAGGTTTTTCATCCAAACGAATTTGATGCAGTTCTTAATCTATTTACAAGTTTTGGATATTTTGAAAACTACGATGATAATTACAAAGTTTTTGAAGCTGTAAAAGAACAAATGAAAGAACACGGAACTTTTGTGTTAGATTATTTGAATGCTGAAAAAGTGGTTTCTGGAATGATTCCGTATGAAGAAAAAACGATTGACGGAATTTTATTCAAAATCACAAAATCTGTCGAAAATGGTTTCATCAAAAAAGAAATTGATTTCACAGACAAAGGCGAAACATTTCACTTCGAGGAGTTTGTAAGATTGATTTATTTTAATGATTTCAAAAAAATATACGAAACAGAAGGTTTTGAGCTAGATAAAGCATTTGGAAACTATAATCTTGATGCTTTTGACGAAAAAACTTCGGATCGCTTAATCTTAGTCTTGAAAAAATGACAGAAAGTTTAATCTTAATCTCAAGTGTTTTAATAGGTGTACTTTTTTCGAGTATTTTCTTAAAAAATAAACACAATTCAAAACTACTTCTAACGTTTAGTGGAGCATATTTCTTGGCGATGACTGTTTTAGAAATTTTACCACAAGTTTATGGACATCCTTCCGATAATCATAGTCATCATTCAATCGGATTATTTGTTTTATTAGGTGTTGTGATTCAATATATTTTAGAGACGATTAGTAAAGGTGTTGAACATGGACACATTCATTTGCACAAAAAAGAGCAATTTCCTATCGGAATTTTCGGTGGATTGTTTTTGCATTCTGTTATCGAAGGAATTCCGGTTGCAAATGCAGAATCGCACAATTTTATGTGGGCAATTTTTGTACATAACATTCCAGTTTCGATGATTTTATTTAGTGCTTTGTGTCAACACACCGAGTCTAACGCAAAACGAATATTGTTTATGACTTTGTTTGCTCTAGCCGCTCCAATGGGATATTTCTTGGGAAAACATACCATTATTTCTAATTATTCTTTGGAAATGAGTGCAATTGTTTCGGGAATATTTTTACATATTTCAACCGTAATTTTATTTGAAAGCAATGAAGGACACAAATTTAATTTAAAGAAATTTGCATCTATTTTGGTCGGATTTGTACTCGCTTATCTCACCGTTTCTATGCATGTGCATTCACATTAAAAATATAAATAAAAAAGAAGTTCAAAAGAACTTCTTTTTTGTATTATAACATTTTACGATGATCTAAAACGAGAATTCCGTCAGTTGAAATAAATTTCCATTTCTGATCTTTCACGCATTTTTCATCAGTACTGATTGATTTCACATTAAAATCCACTTCATTCACTTTCATTAAAATATCCGTTTGATAATTACAATCACCAACTTTAATTGTTGTCGAAACATTATCTTTAGATAACAATTCAGTTTCTGGGAATGATTTAATTGCTTGGTTTAAAATATTTAAATCCAATTCATCATAAACCAAATCATAATTAGTTGAAACTAAACTTGATGAAAGTCTAAACGAATTTGATTCGATATCATTTCGGACAACAGAATTTTTAGGTTTTAAATCCAATTCTTCAACTCGTTTTGGACAACCTAAACTGTTCGAAACTTGTTCAGTTTTCTTACTTTCCAGATCTTTCTGAAAAGCATTAATTTCTTTAAATAATTTTAGTTTTTCTGGAGAAGCTTGTGCGTATTCTTCCGTTTCTTTTAGTTCAGTTGTAGATAGTTTCGTTACTTCTTCCTTTTTATCTGAACAATTCATCATTAAAATTAAAAAAATAAAAGAGTAAAAATAGTTCTTCATAAGCAGTTATTTGTCTCTGCAAAAATAAAGAATATTAACCTCAATTTCAATATTTTAACATTTAGTCAAACTAAGATTTTTTCAGCCTTTAATAATTAAAAAGGTTTTATTGATATTTACTTAAATCTAAACCAAGAATATCACCTACTTTAGTAAACTCTTCGTTAACTTTTGCATCAAGTGTGATCTTTTTATTTGTAATAGGATGATTAAACACCAGTTGATGAGCATGAAGCATCATTCCTTTCAAACCAAAATTTTCTAACCACAATTTGTTTTGTTTATTGCAACCATGCGGGCGACTTCCTAAAATTGGATGAAAAATATGTCTGAAATGTTTTCTTAATTGATGCATACGACCAGTTTCGGGAATTGCTTCTACCAAACAATAGCGTGAAGTCGGATGATTGTTATATTCTAAATCAATTTCTGCTGTTTGTAAACGATGAAAATAGGTAATTGCATTTTGTTTTACACCGTCATCATTCGTCAAATCATAATCTATCGTCATTTCTTCCGGCGCCCAACCACGTAAAATAGCCAAATATTTCTTTTCAACTTCGCGCGTTGCAAAACGATCATTCATAATTTTTAGACTTTCTTTATCTAATGCAAAAAGTAAAACTCCTGACGTTTTTCTGTCCAAACGATGAATGGGATAAACATGTTGACCTCCAATCTGATTGCGCAATTCCTGAACCGCAAAAACAGACGCATCGCGCGCATAAAATGATTTGTGAACCAATAAGCCACTCGGTTTGTTAATGGCAATAATATATTCGTCTTGGTAAAGAATTTCTAACATTTGGCAAAAATAGAAAGTTATTTTCGGTTAGGAAATAGAACAATCTTATATTTATTGCATAATTGAATGAAATGAAAAAAGGATTGATTATTGGAAAAGGTTGGTTTGGATCAAGATTAGAAAAACAGTTAGAAAAGCAATTTTTGATTGAAACTACGAAACGAATTTCAGATGCTAAAAATTGTTTCTCAATCGATTTTGATGATTATAAATCTGAAAAAATTAAACACAATTATGATTTTGTTGTTGTGACAATTCCATTTGGAAGAAGAAATAATTTAGAAGATTTACAACAACGATTTCAGCACTTGATTGACTTTTTAGGAGATTATGACAATCAACTTATCTTGTTAAGTTCAACAGCTATTTATCCTGAAAATAATGAAGCTATTTCTGAAAAAATAATTGAAACTATTTATTTAAATAATCCTTATTATTCAATTGAAAATCAATTAAAAGAAAAATTTAATCAATTAATCATTTTACGTTTAGGCGGATTAATGGGAGATGATAGATTTCTTTCTAAATATATAGATTTGAATAGTCAAAATCTATCTCAAACGGTCAATCATATTCATTATAAAGACATTTGTCTAATCATTAAAAAAATCATTGATTCAGACAAAAATAATACTACTTATAATGTTGTTGCACCAGAACATCCTACCAAAGAAGAAGTGTTAGAATATCAATTAAACAAGAAAATTATTTCCTCTACAAATCGTGAAGGAAAAATTATTTCAAGTCAAAAAATTCTGGATGAATTTAATTATGAATTCATTTACCCAAACCCAATTTACTTTAAAGAAGATTAATTTCTTTTCTTTCGTTCTTTTGATCTAAAAACAAAAAAGAAAGTTGTAATCGTTATTACAGTAATTAATATTGTGTCCCAATGTTCTTTGAATAATGTTGTGATATCTTCCATTTTTGATGTCTATTAAAGTTTAAAAATAACAAAAAAGCTGCTCTTACGAACAGCTTTTTAGAATTTATCTTAAATCTATTGATTAAGCGTGAATAGGACGATTGTCTGTAGCAGCTAATGCAGCTTCTTTGATCGCCTCTGAGAATGTTGGGTGAGCATGAGACATTCTTGTTAAATCCTCTGCTGAAGCACGGAATTCCATTGCTACAACACCTTCTGCAATTAAATCTGCAGCACGAGCACCAATAATATGCATTCCTAAGATTTCGTCTGTGTTTTTATCTGCTAAAATTTTAGCAAAACCGTCTGTATCCATAGATGCACGAGCACGTCCTAAAGCTTTGAATGGGAAAGAACCAACTTTGTATTCTACTCCTTCTTCTTTCAATTGCTCTTCTGTTTTACCAACTCCTGCAACTTCTGGCCAAGTATAAACAACACCAGGAATTAAGTTATAATTGATATGAGGTTTTTGACCTGCTAATTGCTCAGCAACTAAAACACCTTCTTCTTCTGCTTTGTGTGCTAACATTGCACCAGCAACAACGTCACCGATAGCATAAATGTTAGAAACATTCGTTTGTAAGTGATCGTTTGTTTTGATACGACCTCTTTCGTCAACCTCTACACCTACGTTTTCTAAACCTAAAGATCCTGTGAAAGCACGACGACCAACAGCTACTAAAGCGTAATCACCATTAATTTCAATTTCTTCTCCTTTTTTAGAAGTTGCTTTTAATGTAACATCATTTCCGTTATTTACAACAGAAGTTACACCTGTAGAAGTGTGGAATTTCATTCCTTGTTTTTTCAATACTTTTGTCAATTCTTTAGACAAAGCACCGTCCATTCCTGGAATAACGCGGTCTGCATATTCTACAACTGTTACTTGAGAACCTAAACGTAAGTAAACTGACCCTAACTCTAATCCGATAACACCACCACCGATAACGATTAAGTGTTTTGGAACTTCTGTTAAAGCTAATGCTTCTGTAGAAGTGATGATACGAGTTTTATCTGTTGGCGCAAATGGTAATTCAGATGAAACTGATCCTGTTGCGATAATTGTATTTTTAGCTTCAATTTCTTGAGTAGAACCGTCTTTAGCAGTTACAACGATATGAGTTGCGTCTTTAAAAGCACCTGTTCCTTCTAAAACATCAATATTATTTTTACTCATCAAGTATTTGATACCAGCTACGTTAGTATCTACAACACCTGCTTTGCGAGCAATCATTTGAGTGAAGTTTACTTTTGGAGCATCGATATCGATTCCGTGCTCTTTAAAGTGATTTACAGCATCGTAATAGTGGTGAGAAGAATCTAATAAAGCTTTTGACGGAATACATCCAACATTAAGACATGTACCACCTAAACTTTCTTTCTCGATAATTGCTGTTTTAAATCCTAATTGCGCTGCACGAATAGCTGCAACATATCCTCCAGGTCCAGCACCAATTACGGCTACATCATAAGAACTCATATAGTTTTATTTTGATTTATTATTATAATTAATTTAAACTCTACAAATATAACCAATATCGAATAGATTTTCGTTATAAAATTGTAATGAATTTTGTTAGGAAATTGAAAACTTTTCAACTTATTTTCTCATATCTGATTGAATATATTTTAGAATTTCATCTTCTGTACACAATTCATAATCTGGAGAAATTCCATTTGGATAAATATTCTTTTTAGCATCCATCATATAACCTGCTGTTAAATTTAATATATCTCCATTTTTTAATTCAATTGTTGCATTCACAGTGGCTGCTCCCATTGTTTTCTTACCTAAGACTTTGACATTTGGAAATGATTTTAATGAAATCAGCGTTGCTTCTCCTGCACTACTTGTTCTTTGATTAATCAAAACATAAATTTTCTTTGGATGAATTGTATTTATTATTGGAGTATTAATATATCCTTTTGATAAATTATTAACTCCATTAAAAAAATATCCATCTTTTTTTGACCATGCAATATCATCATTATTGATTTTAGAATATCCTAATATATTATCTTCATAAAATGGTAATAAAGATGTTATCATTACCCAATTAGAACCACCTAAATTATCACGCAAATCAATAATCCAATAGTTAGAATTTGCTTGTTCAGAAATAATTTTCAGGTTATTGAAAATATAGTCTTTATCACTTATCGTTTTATCAAAACCATGACGCTTAATCCTAATATATGCTACATCTGGAATTTTAGTTAACTTATTATTATCGTCTACTTTTAACAAACAAGCACTATCAACTTTTATTTTAGGAAAACGACCTCTTAATAACACATTATCTTTCGTACGATAATGTGTATGATTATTTCCTAATAAAGTAATTGCCTCTACAATCGCCGAATCTTTCGATATTTTTGATTTCTCGATTACTTTTTTCTCAAAATTCTCCCAATCAACTTTATCTCTATCGATAAAACCCTTTTTCATGATAGAAAATAATTCTTCGTAATCTGGAGGAATTTGAGTCGTTTTTGTAGCTTGTTCAGCTTTGTTCTCTGTATTTTTACAACTCGTAAAAGTGATTAATCCAACAAAAAATAGTGTTTTATATAAATTCATATATTAGAAGATGTAATCAAATATAACCAAAAAACCCTTCACTTTTCAGTGAAGGGTTTTTCTATATTCTAAATTCGAAAATCTAATTTCTGACTTTTGTTTACCAGTTCATCAAAACAGATCCCCATGTAAATCCTGCACCAAAAGCAGTCATCATTACTAAGTCACCTTTTTTGATTTTACCTTCTTGTTTTGCTTCGCTCAATGCAATTGGAATAGACGCTGCTGTTGTATTTCCGTAACGCATAATGTTGTTATACACTTTCTCATCTGGTAAACCCAATTGTTTTTGTACAAATTGAGAAATACGCAAATTCGCTTGATGCGGAATAAACAAATCTAAATCCTCTGGCTTTTTATTTGCCACTGATAAAGCTTCTACAATAGATTCAGGGAAACGAGTTACCGCATGCTTGAAAACATAATTTCCGTTCATATACGGATAAATTTCTTTTTTAGTTAAGGTGTTTCCCTCTTTCAGCAATTCGTCCGACCAACCTGTTTTTGTTCCTGGAAAAGTTACAGCTAACTCTTCAGCAAACTCACCTTCAGAATGTAAATTAGTTGATAAAATCCCACGACCTTCTTCCTCTGATGCCGAAACAACTACTGCTCCTGCTCCATCTCCAAAAATTACTGAAACGCCGCGACCATCATCCGACATATCTAATCCGAACGAATGTACCTCAGCACCAATTACTAAAATATTTTTGTAAACACCAGCCTTGATAAAAGCATTTGCTGTAGACAATGCATACACAAAACCAGAACATTGATTACGAATATCCATTGCACCAATTGTACGACAACCTAACTCTTTTTGCACCAATACACCATTTCCTGGGAAATAATAATCTGGAGATAAAGTAGCGAATAAAATAAAGTCGATATCTTGAGCTGTGATTCCTGCGTCTTCTAAAGCATTTTTAGCTGCGATAACACCCAAATCTGTAGACGATACTTTAGAATCAGTTTCTACATGTCTCCTTTCTACAATACCTGTTCTTTCCTGGATCCACTCATCATTAGTGTCCATCACTTTTGCTAAATCAAAGTTTGTTACAACTCTTTCAGGCACATAATGCCCTACCCCTGTTATAATAGAGTTTATCATTTGATAATGGTTTACTTTTCAATTGATACAAAGATATTAAATGATAACGATTTGATAAAACAAATACGTCTTTATGACAATAAATTATTTAGAAAATTTCGTTTTCAATATTCCATTCACAACGATAGAGAGTACCATTACAGCTGTAGCAACATAAAACACTGGTGTCATATGCTCAGAATCTCCAAAAATAAGACTTGCCAAAATGATGCCATATACAGGTTCTAAATTTACATTTAACATCATCGTAAAAGCACTTACATGTTTTAGTAAAGCAACTGATTCTATTTGAGCAAAAGCTGTAAAAATAATTCCTAATAAAGTTAACCATCCTAAATTTGACCAACTTACATTGACAACTTCAGAAATCATTTCGGGTTGAAATACTACCATAATCAATGAAAGCATTATTACTCCACCGATCATTTCGTAAAAAGTAACTTGCGTCGGTTTTATTGATTTTGGAAGTTTAGAATTCAAAACAGCAAATAATGCTGATAAAAAACTACAAATCACACCTACAATAATTCCTAATCTGTAATCATCTGGTGATGCGTTAAAAATAACAGCAACACAAGCAGATACTATGATGGATAAAATAATTTCGGAAAGATTTAATTTTCTCTTAAAAAAAATAGGCTCTAATACTGCACTAAATAAAGCTCCCATAGAGAGTGTACTTAACGCAATAGATATATTGGATAATTTAATAGAAAGATAAAAGGTAAACCAATGAATTCCGACAATTGCTCCAATTCCTAATAATTTTAATAAATATTGTTTAGAAACCTTGAATTCAATTTTTTTGAATTTCATGTAAATAAATATTGCTATTGCTGCAATTAATACACGATACCAAACCATGGGTAATGCATTCATTGTTACCAATTTTCCGAACACACCAGTAAATCCCCATAATAATACAAGAAACTGTAAACGAAACTGAATTTTAGAAATCATCAAACCTTTTTCGCAAAAGTAGAATTTAAAAACAGATTTGTATCATTATTTCAAATAAATATCAATCAAATAATTATCATATATTAAATTAACATTAAATAATTATTTCTAAATCATTAAAAACTAGATTTCATCGTATTTTCGAGCAAATTTTACAAATGGACTTTAGTATATTCTTACAGCCCGATGCTCTTGTAGCATTATTTACCTTGACAATGTTAGAAATTGTTCTAGGAATCGATAATATCGTTTTTATCTCAATTTTATCAGGAAAATTACCTCCAGAACAACAGAAGAAAGCCCAACAACTTGGTTTATTTTTAGCCATGTTTACACGTGTACTTTTATTATTCTCGTTAAGCTGGGTAATGAGCTTGACCAATCCTTTGTTTAATATTGGTGAATGGATTGGTATTACATCTGGTGATTGGCATGATAAATTAGCGATTTCTGGACGTGATTTAATCTTATTGATTGGTGGATTATTCCTTATTTATAAATCTACAGTAGAAATTCATCACAAAATTGAAGGTGTTGTAGAAGAAGAAGGAAAAGTTAAAGTACATTCTTTTGCAGGAACAATCGCTCAAATTTTGGTATTAGATATCGTTTTCTCATTAGATTCTGTTATCACAGCTGTTGGTATGGCAGATCATATCGAAGTAATGATTGCCGCTGTTGTAATTGCTGTTGGTGTTATGATGCTTTCTGCAAGTGCGGTTTCTAAATTTGTTAACGAGCATCCTACAGTTAAAATGTTAGCTCTTTCATTCTTATTATTAATTGGTGTTTCTCTTTTAGCAGAAGGTTTTGATCAACATATTTCGAAAGGTTACATCTATTTCGCAATGGGATTCTCTGTTCTTGTTGAGTTCTTAAACCTTAAGATGAAAAAGAAACATGAAAATCCTGGAATTATACGAAGTATGGTTGGCGATGAAAAAGAACAAAATAAAAATTTATAATTAACTTTGAAGGTCTCAATTTATGAGACCTTTTTTATTGAAAATAATTATGCAAAATATAAAACTAATTGTGACAGATATGGACGGAACATTATTGCGTTCGGATCATTCATTAAGTCCAGAATTTCATCAAATTTATCAACAATTAAAAGAAAACGATATCACATTTGTGCCAGCAAGTGGGCGTCAGTTTTATAGTATTGTGAGTTATTTTGAGGATATAAAAGATGAGTTAGCCATCATTGCAGAAAACGGAACTTATGTTACTTACAAAGGAAACGAAGTTTTTGTAGACAATTTAGACTGGACTGTTGTCAAAGAAATTATTCAAGAAGTTAGAAAAATTGAAGGAGCTAATATCGTTTTAGCTGGTAAAAATGCGGCTTATGTTGAATCTACAAACGAAGAATTTTTAAATTATTTTAAAAACTATTATTCAAAAAATGTTTGGGTTGAGGATTTAACTAAAATCGAAAACGAACAATTTATCAAAATAGCGATTAATCATAATGGTGGAACAGAACAAAATGTTTTTCCGAAAGTTTTTCAGTTCGAAAAATATGGATTAAAAGTGGTAGTATCTGGCGAAGTTTGGTTAGAC
This sequence comes from Empedobacter sedimenti, assembly GCF_030005555.1. Taxonomy (GTDB): domain Bacteria; phylum Bacteroidota; class Bacteroidia; order Flavobacteriales; family Weeksellaceae; genus Empedobacter; species Empedobacter sedimenti. Next base: position 376,110 of record NZ_JASCQG010000001.1, read on the forward strand.
ATCATGAACGAAGGCTCTAATAAAGGAGTTGCCTTACAAGCATTGATGAATAAATTAAATATAACTTCTGAAGAAATCATTGTTTTTGGGGATTTTATGAATGATTTAGAGATGCTAAATTTGGGAAAATATAGTTTTGCAATGCAAAATGCTCATCCAATTGTAAAAAATGTAGCTAATTTTTTAGCTCCATCAAACGATGAAGATGGTGTGTTACAGATTATTAAAAATTATTTACAACAATTAAAAATCGTAAATACTTAATTTTCTGATAAATAACACAATATTTAACAGAAAAATTATCTAAAATTTATTAATTTCGCACAAAACCTAAAGTTTAACATGTTTACCATTAATAACAACCTAAAAAACCTAGCATTATTTGCTACTTTGTTATTCGCCTTTTCTTGTAAAAATGAACAACCAAAAGTAGAAAATAGTATAGCATCAGAGCCCAAAGAAATTTTACAAGATGATACAGATTCTTTGTATACTGTAAAATTGGACACTTTAACACAAAAATTAGATACTATTGCAAAAGCAGAGAAACAAAATCCGATTGACTCTACAAAACAATATGTTTATTTAACTTTTGATGATGGACCTTATAAAGGAAGTAAAAACATCAACAAAGTTTTGACAGAAGAAAATGTAAAAGGAACTGTTTTCTTAGTTGGTTTTAATGCTTTTACAAAAGATCTAAAACAATATGTTGAAGATTACAAACAAAATCCGAATGTAGAAATTGCCAATCATACCTATTCGCATGCGCGTAACAAGTACAAAGCTTTTTATAGTATGCCAGAAGGCGTTTATGAAGATATTCGTAAAAACGAAGTTGTTTTAGACATACATTCTCGTTGGGTACGCTTACCAGCTCGCAATACATGGAGATTAGGAAATAAGAAAAAAGATGATCCTGTTAAAAACTCAATTCCAGCAGCTGATTTATTAGCGAAAAATCAGTTTTTTATATATGGTTGGGATTATGAATGGGAAAGAAGTTCAAAAAAATCTAAAACTCATGAATTGTCTTCTCCTCAAAATATTTACAACGGAATTGTTTATCGTTTAGACCAAAATAAAACATACGAAAAAAATCATTTAGTAATTTTAATGCATGATGATATGTTTAATGATGATCATAATGCTGAGAAATTGAGACAATTAATTGTTATGTTGAAAAGCAATCCTAAAATAGTAATTGAAGGAATTTCAAATTATCCCATTAAAGTAAGTTAAGATAAAAAATAGAAAAAGCTCAAGAAAATTCTTGAGCTTTTTTATTTGATATTTTTTTAGACAAATTCAATTGTCGTTTCTATTTCGTGTCCTTTCTCTAATACTTTATGTACCGGACAAGAATTTGCAACTTTTAATAATCTTGTTTGTTGCTTTTCATCAAAATCTCCTTCGATGATGACATGACGACTAAACTTAATTGGTTCTGTTGTTATAACATCAAAATTTACGTCAACCTCAACTTTTTTGTACGGAAATTCTTTATGATTCATATACATCTGTAAAGTAATTGATGTACAAGAAGCCAAAGATGCTCCTAATAATTCACTTGGTTTTGGTGCTGTATCCAAACCACCTTTATCAATTGGTTCGTCAACAGTAAATTCGTGTTTACCTGCTTTAATTTTCGAAATATAGTTTTTGTCAGTCGACGTCGACGTTACATTTACATCACTCATTTTATCCTGATATTATTCGTTTCCTTTAACTTTTGAATTTGCTTGCGCTTGTGGTAATGGAACATAATCGTCATCTCCTGGTACTTTAGGAAAACGATGATTAATCCAGTCTTCTTTTGCTGTTTCGATTGTATCTCTTGATGAGCTTACAAAATTCCAGAAAATAAAATGTTCTTCTGGTAATTCTTCTCCACCAAAAACATAAACTGTTGATCCTGCAGCAATCTCAAACTCACACAATGTTGCATCTTTAGCGACTAATAATTGTTTTGTTCCGTAAGTTTCTCCACCATCTTTTATAGATCCTTCAAGAACATATAGAGCTGATTCTCCGTACAAATCTTTTCCTAAAGATACTTTGAAATCATTTTTAGCCTTAATTTCAATAAAATATAAAGGTGAATAAACTGGAACTCCAGAAGTATGTTCGCCAAATTTACCTGCGATTAATTTGTATTCGGCATTTTCGTCAGACCAATTAGGTAATTTATCAGCTTCAACATGCACAAAACTTGGCTCCATGTTTTCTAATTCTTTTGGTAACGCAACCCAAATTTGTAAACCGTGTAAAGTTTTTTCAGTAGTACGTAAATATTCTGGCGTACGTTCCGAATGCACAACACCTTTTCCGGCTGTCATCCAGTTTACAGCTCCTGGTTTTATTTCTAATTCTGTACCTAAACTATCTTTGTGCATAATTGCACCTTCAAACAAGTAAGTTAATGTAGATAAACCAATATGTGGATGCGGACCAACATCTAAGTTTTGATAATCTTTCATTTTTGTAGGTCCCATATGATCTATGAAAACAAATGGTCCGACATGTCTTTTCTGGCGAAATGGTAATAATCGTCCAACTAAGAAATTACCAATATCTGCAGCTTTCTCTTCTAAAATTAATCCAACATTTGACATAAGTTGATTTGTTTAATATTTGTTGTAAAAATAGTTTTTATGTTTTGATTAAAACTTGACTTAAGTTAATAAATAAAAAAAGGCTAACCAAAGGTTAACCTAATTTATAACTTTATATTAACGATTTTAATAATCGTAGCTGTTTTGTGTTTCTCCTCCAAAATTCCAAGCGATACCAAAACGTAGCGTATTTTCTAACGCATTATTTGTATCAGACATCGGAATCAGATATGAAGCATTAAATGCAAAAGAATTGTATTTAAGCCCTAATCCTAATGTTAAATGCTGACGATCTCCTTTCATTTTACTTTCGTGGAAATAACCTGTTCGAATGAATAAAGCATCGTTATAAGAATACTCTGCACCAACAGAATACATCATCTCCTTTAACTCTTCGCTTCCACCTCCAGGTGCATCTCCAAAAGAACTAAAAATACTTCCCATAACACCTTTATTAGGAATATCTCTTACAACCGAATACGTTCCGTCATCATTATCTTCAACACGAATATCAGGAGTAGGAACTAATAATTTAGAAAATTCTGTTGTAATACCTACTTTATTATAATCATCAAATTTGAAATCATATCCAACACCCAAACGTAATGTTGTTGGTAAATACGATGCATTATCTTCTGAATTTGAATAATCTAATTTTGGACCAATATTAGAAATCTGGAAACCTCCTCGTAGTTTACCTTCAAATTTATCTGTATCCATCGTTTCCGATTGATAATAACCTCCTAAATCTACTGCAAACGTGTTAGCTGGTTGTACGTTAGCATCGTTAACACCATTAAATAAATCTGAACGAATAAAACGACCAGTAACAGCCATTGAGTAATTATCTGTTAATCGTAAACCGTATGATAAATCAATCGAAAATTCGTTAGGTTTTGCCATACCAGTAGAAACTACTTGATTACCAACAAGCTCATTCAAATCTATTTCTCCCATTTTGAAATAATAAACACTTGCACCTAAAGTACTGCGTTCGTCTTGTCCCAAAAATGTATAATAACTCGCGTTTAACAAGAAAACATCACTAGTTAAAGAGCTCATATAAGGTGTGTAAGTAAATGCTACACCTGAATAATCTTGTGCAAAAGCAAATTTTGCAGCATTCCAATATTGCGAATAATTATCAGTAGAAGTTGCAACCCCTTGATCTCCTAAACCACCAGCACGTGCATCTGGAGATATTCTAAGAAAAGGAGCTCCTGTTAATACTGGATTAGGTTCTTTTAGTAAATCTTGTCTGGCAGCTTCAGCTTCAGCTTTTGTATTATACTGTGCGTAAGTAAATGCTGATGCTAAAATCAATAAGCTAGCGGTAATTTTTTTCATTCGTAATATTGATTATATTTTTATTTTCTTAATTATTGTAAAATGACCAATTTCTCTACAGCAGCAGCCGATCCTTTACAAACAGTATCGTCTACTCCTTTTACATTGACCTTGTAAAGATAAACTCCTTTTCCTATTTTATCACCAAAATCGTCCAAACCATCCCATTCTATTGCATATTTTCCGGTACGATAACCTTCTCGGAAAGGTTCTGCAGAAACAGTTTTTCGAATCGTTTTGACTAATTTTCCTGAAACTGTAAAGATTTGCACCATTACATCTAGCTCAGAATCACAATTATGCTCAAAATGAAAAAAAGTGTTCTTCGTAAATGGATTTGGCCAGTTTAGCAATTTATCAATATGCAATTGCCCTGTTCCGTTTTCCATTACTACAAAGTCTAACGTAGCAGTATTCGAATTATTGTTGATATCCCAAAATTTAAGATTAAGTGTATGTTGACCAAGTTCAAGATTTTTTAATTGATACATGACTTGTCCTTTCTGATAATCTTCAAAATTTTTGTTAATACATGGATTGGCATCTCCTCCATCATAATATTCGTTCAACACATAAGCATCTTGTACCTTACCATCTATTGTCGCAACAATATCATGTCCAATACTTGATCCCGTTGCATTAATCCCTGTATTATCCGTTAAACAGCCAACCAAATAAGGCGAACGATCTGTAATTCCACCATTTGCAAAATGTAAATTATTCATATACAATTTTCCTTGTGGACGTTCGTCATCATTTATTCCGTCAGGATTTATTCCTTCTATTTTCACCGTTTTAACAGAAGAAGCGTCTTTTCCATTTGTCTCGTCGTAAGCATACAACTTAATTTTACGCTCTCCTAACTCATAATTAATATCTTTTGGAACATAAAACTGAATGGTAAATTCTCCATTTACAACTTTTCCGGTTCCTTGATAAATTGTTTTATTCTCTGTTACAAATGTTTTTCCAGCCCAAGCAGATTCAGTTAAAATAGTATTTGATTGTTGTTTTTCATACAAACTAATCGAAATTTTTCCGTTAAACGCATTATCTAACGTAGTTGTATTTAATTGGTTTATATTTCCTTTTATCGTAACAAAATCTAGAGCTTGCATTGTTCCTCCTCCCAAAATATCAACCTCTTTTTTATTTTTGATACTCAGAATATTTATATCTTGTTGTGGACGGTGAGCAGCAAGCATTGGATCACCCAAAATACTTACACTTTTATGATTAGAATGAGTTGGAGAAAATTTTAATTTTGCTTGATTTAATGCATAACCAATTGTTTGATTTTCTAACCCTTCTTTTCTGAAAAATTCTTCAATCAAAAATTTATTCATCTCATCACCATAACCTGTACCAATCGGACGATTAGTTGTAATCATAGACAAAGCGCCGCCGTTTGTATTTTTCAACATTGCTTCACCTGCTGAATTATACTGTGGCAAATCCCAAATTGTAAAATCACAAGTAACCGTAGTTACAATTGGTAAACGCGAATAAGCTGCGTTAAAATTGGATAAATTTGTTAATTCCTCAGCAGTAATAATACGTTCTTGTGCCCAACTACGAGGTCCACCATGACCATAATACATCAAGAAATTTGAGCCTAATTCAATTCCATTCAAGATAGCTTGATTAACCGTAGGATAACGAACTCCTGCAGATGTACTTTCAGGCAAATGAGCTCCTGTATAAATTTTATTTAACGTATAAATCTGATTCTCAGCTTTATTAAACTCTGTATCAAGCGATTGATCAAAATTTGGTGTGTTTACATTGTTATCATTATCTGTAACACCAACTATTTTTGTGCGCCAATCTCCATAAGAACTTCCTTTTCCTTGAACTTTATCGTAATAAGAAATAATTTTATCTACCAAAATTTTTGCTTCAATAGTACTAGAAGCTGGAATTCTACCAATACCTAATTTCAACCAATTTGCATCATATATATAAGTTCCATCTACATTATTCTGTAACATTTTAACTTCATTAGACAACATGGCGAAATAATCATCTGTTGAAACAGCTGTTTCAATATTTAAGGAAGATTCATCTATAAATGTCGGAATGTAATTTGTAAATTCTTTTATCCTATTTTTTGGATCGTAAGTTGTTGCACCAAACAAAACGCCATATTTAAGATTAGAATTTTGACCATCTTTCAGAAACTTGAAAAAATCTCTAATCGCAATCGGATCCTGCGCTCCAGACGAAAAATCATTATAAACCTGCTCAGTCGTAACTACTGCAACGTTTATTTTATCATGTTTTTTTCTGAAATCAGCTAATCGTTGAGCTTCTGATAAATATTTGGGGTGCGTTACAATGACATAATCAATATTAGCCAAAGAACGAATGTCTTGATTCGCCACACGTCCTACAGATTTAACATCTGTAAAAGCATTTTCGTCTTTAAAAGCCACAAATTGATTGTGATAATCTGTATTTGAAGATTGATATTTATATGTGTTATTATCAGCCTTAATATTAAATGTATTGTGAAAATCAGAGACGTTCCAAATATTAACATTTGCAGCATTATTTACAGTAAAACCATAAATTTGACTATCATTAATATTCTCTAAAAATCTAAAGGTAAACTGCTCGTTATTGTATTGTAAATTATCCTTGAATCTTAGTTGCAAATAATTTAAATGACCTAATCCTGATGGATTTGCTCCATTTGACTGAACCGAAACATCAATAGTATTAGAAGTTAGATTTAAATTTACATCATTCTTAGATTCAGAGAAAGCTGAGGTACCTAAAGATCCAGAAAATTGTTGTCCATTTACATTTAACGAGTAAGAATTATTACTCGCATTTTTACCAACAATTGAGTAATTAAGATAAGCTTCTCCTCCACTTACAACAGCATTTGCCTTAAATGATTTCTTAAAACCACCATTCAAGCCAATATTTTCACCAACCCATGTTTGCCCAAGGCTATTTAGATTTATTGAATCCCTTTTATGAAACTGTAGATTATCAAAACTTGTAAATGTCTTCACAGCACTTCCAGTAACTTGACTATCTACAATTCTTTTTCCGTCACCACCATTAAACGTGATAAAATAATAAGCTGAATCGTCATATAAATTGAAACGAAGTTTAGCATTTTTCAGTGTTGTAGAAGTATCTCTAAACCATTGATGTGGACCTTTCGCATAAAATAACACATAATCAGAATTATCAAAAGAATTATCCTCTCCTCCAACAAATTTGATTGGAATTTCTTGCAATGCACCTTGTCTAAATTGCCCAATATTTTCCATCAAACGACCTTCTCCATTTCCATAAATCTTTAAAGATTTTGGATTGAAATTGGTTGGAATACCATTTTTAGTGAAAAAAGATTTATCAAGTTTAAAAACACCATCTTTTGACACTTTTATTTTATACCAATCTCCAGATTTCAAAACACTTGCCGTTGAATTATCTGACGGAATTCGCGCAGAAAAACTATTCTTAGAAGATTTCTGAACAACTGAAAAAGATTCTATCTTTAAAACTTTATTGTTTTGTTTGACAAAAGGTAAAACTTTCAGCACTAATTTTTGTTGACCATTCTTATCAATACTATTAGATGAAGAATAATAGATTTGATCTGGAATTGTAGAAATTTCTATTCCTATCAATTCAGTCGAAACCTCACTATATTGCACATTTGACAACTCAACTTCTTTATTCGAAGAATATAACTCAACCGCAAATTCAGGAAGAAAATAACTCCCAATCGAATAATTTTCTTTATTCGAAAAATACGGAACATTAATAGTTGTACCATTCGTTAAAGAAATTGTTTGATTATTCTCCCAATTTATTTTGTAATTTTGACCAAATAAATGAGGAAATTGAAATAAAGCTGCGGCTAAAATAAAATATTTCTTCATGCAATTTAAACGCTAGTTTGACAAATATATTTTCAATTGCAAAATAAATATTTATTTCTTACGTTAGAGATAAGAAATAAAGCATTTTTTCGTTGTAAGATTAATGTCAAATGCTTTTATTTGCATTAAATTTAATTTTTCGAAACCAGAAATATTCTATGAAAATGAATAAAGGACGTATTTTTTCACTTGCTCTTGCAGCTGTTACCATGAGTGTATTTATGGGTTGCGCAAGTAGTTCGGGAAAGAAAAAAGGTGGTGGAACAAAAAATTTCACAAGCCGTACAGGTTGGAAACCAAACGACAGTAGAGGTTGGTTTTTTTCAGGTAAAAAGAAAGAAAATATTAAAGCATGGCCAGGAATGGTTTTCATCGAAGGTGGATCTTTTACAATGGGTATCACTAAAGATGATGTATTGCATGACTGGAATAACTCTCCTGTTCGTATGCAAGTTAAATCTTTCTTTATTGGTGAAACTGAGGTTACAAACTACGAATATAAAGAGTATTTAACTTGGTTAAAAGTAGTTTTCCCTCCAGAAGATACTCAATATAGAGATATTTACAATGGAGCTTTACCAGATGAAACTGTATTTAATAACCAATTATCTCGTGATGATTTCTCAACAGAGAATTATTTATTTTCACCAGAATTTAGTTATTATCCTGTAGTTGGTATTTCTTGGCTACAAGCCGTTAATTACTGTGATTGGTTAACAGATCGCGCAAACGAGAAAGCGTTAATTGATAAAGGAATTCTTGCAAAAGATTATTACTCTAACGATCAATATAATTACGGTAACAAAACATTTAGCGCAGAACAATATAAGTTAGGTGATACAAATGTTAATGAAGCGATAGATTCGACAAAAATTATGAAAGCGAATCAAATCAAATCTCAAAATCAACGTATTTTAAAAGCGAATCGCGCAACTGGTTCTTTAGAAGTTCAGCCTTTCCGTTTACCAACAGAAGCTGAATGGGAATATGCTGCATTAGCATTACCTGGTAATCGTGAGTACAATGAATACAAGGGGAAAGATGTTGCTCAAAATAATTTAAGAACAGAAAAAGGAGCTCAAAGAGGTCAATATCTAGATAATTTCAAACAAGGTCGTGGTGATTATTCTGGTATTGGAGGATTTGGAAATGATGGTTCTGCAATTACAAGTGATGTTCGTAAATACCCATCAAACGATTTTGGTTTGTATGGTATGTTAGGGAACGTTGCTGAGTGGGTTTCTGATGTTTATCGTCCTATTATTGATGAAGAAGCAAACGACTTCAACTATTATCGTGGTAATGTTTACAAAACAAATATTGATAACGGACAAGGTAAATATGAGAAATACGACGAAACAAATGTTGAGTATGATACTTTAGATAATGGTAAATTAGTTTACAAAGGTTTACCTGGAGCATACAAAAAACAAACACAATACGATTTAACGAATTATCGTGATGGTGATCCTTTATCTTCTTTAAATCCTAGATTAGAGGATAGTTTATCTACTGCAAAAGCAACAGAAGAAATGTATAATGCACCTCAACGTAAATTTAGAGTAGACGAAAAAGGACGTGTAATTTTAGAAAAAGATAACACAAAGCGTACTTCTGACATCTCTGATGAAACTCGCGTTGTAAAAGGTGGTTCTTGGAAAGATCCTATTTATTGGATGGATGCTGGACAAAGACGCTACTTACACCAAGCGCAAGCAACTAACTGGATTGGTTTCCGTGTTGCACAAGAATACTCAGGAAGTTTTGAGTCAAAACGTAAACGTAGAGGATAAAAATCCTTTCAAAATAATTTTAGAATCTCGGTGATTAATTTCATCGAGATTTTTTATTTTTACACTATGAAAACAGCAGAAATATTCGATCAATTCTTAAAATCGAAAATCGTAACAACTGATACTCGTAACATCACAAATAATTGTATCTTTTTTGCATTAAAAGGAGCTAATTTTAATGGTAATACTTTTGCACAAGAAGCAATTAACCAAGGTGCTGTAATGGCTATTGTAGACGAAAAAGAGTTTGAAAATAATGAGCAAAATATCTTTTTTGTAGAAAATGCTTTAGAATCTTTACAAGATTTAGCTCGTACATACCGCAATTATCTTAAAATACCATTTATCGGATTAACAGGATCAAACGGTAAAACGACTACGAAAGAATTAATCTCAGCTGTTTTAAAAGAAAAATTCAAAACACATTTTACCTTCGGAAATTTAAATAACCACATTGGAGTTCCATTAACAATTCTTTCTATTCCTGAAGATACGGAAATAGCAGTAATTGAAATGGGGGCCAATCATCAAAAAGAAATTGAGTTGTTAACTTCTATTTCTCAACCTGATTTTGGTTATATCACGAATTTTGGAAAAGCTCATTTAGAAGGTTTTGGTGGAATTGAAGGTGTAATTAAAGGTAAATCTGAATTGTATGATTATTTAAGAACAAATCATCGTACAGCTTTTGTTAATTTTAATGATGCAATACAAGTAGAAAAAACTGCTGATATCAAACGTATTTCATTTTCGGACCAACACAATGCTGATTATCAAATTGAATTAATCGAAGATTCAAATAATGAATATTTAGCTGTAAATTTTCAAGATTTGACAATTCAATCTCATTTAACAGGAAACTATAATTTCAGTAATATTTCGTGTGCAATTGCAATTGGATCGCATTTCGGAATTGAGGCAGAGTCAGTAAAAAATGGAATAGAAAACTACTTTCCCTCAAATAATCGCTCTCAAATCATCAACAAAGAAAACTACAAAATTGTGATGGATGCGTACAATGCAAATCCAAGTAGTATGGAAGCTTCTTTAAATAATTTTGCCAAATTTGAAGGTACAAAAACAATTATTATTGGAGATATGTTTGAACTTGGAGAAGAATCTAAAGCTGAGCATCAACGTATTTTAGAGATTGCTGAAAAATTAAACTTTGATCAAATATTTATACTTGGACATCATTTTATTGAGACCAGTACAATAAATCCGAAAGTTATCAAGTTTAGTGATCGCTCTATTTTCGAAGAATATCTAAAAAATAATCCAATACAATCAAAAAACATTCTAGTTAAAGGATCTCATGGCATGAGACTTGATTTATTAGAGTTTAATTAATTACACTAATTTCATGTTGAAAATTAAGTTGTTCTCCTTTCTACTTTTTGCGTTCACTTTTTTACAAGCTCAAAGCCTGATTGAATGGAAAAAAGAAACAAGGTTAGGTTATCAGAATTTTAAAAAAACTCCAACTCAAAAGACAAAACCACAAGGTTTTTTGGATTCAAAATTAGGTTGGCAAATTGCCGAAACTGACGGAGAAGTTCCTCAGCTTAGGGTTTTTAATCGATTTGATGAAACTAATTCATGGGTATCGATGAAACACGAAGGTATTTTGAAAGAAATGCAACTTCAGTTTGATATATCAGAGCTTTATGCTCGCAAAATAAGAAAAGATTTTAGCGATTTGCAATCTAAAAAAGTGATGGATAAAGAAAGTTACAAAACTAAATTTGCGAACGGAACGCGTAATTTTCAGAAAAGATTGCGTTCTCTTTCTGGTGTAACTCTTAACCAACCCGATTTATATAAATTGATTAACAAACAAATACAAGATTCTTTAACTATATACAGTAAATATCAATAGTTAAAATTTAACCTTAAGTAAAGATTAATCATTTTATCTTCGGAGACAAATTTCTCATTGAATGAAAAAAATAATTTTACATCTTAGTTTATCATTGTTTGGAAGTATACTTTTTGCACAAGCACCATCAAACTATTATGATAACGCTACTGGAACAGGTTATACGTTAAAAACCCAACTAAAAGATATTATATATACTCACACCGATTTAGGATACACTCCTGGTTTATGGAATTTATATAGTTCTAATGATCAAAATAACGGATTTCTAGATAAATATTACGAAAAGGATAATACCATTTTAGATATTTACTCAGAAAATCCAACTGGTAACGATCCTTATAATTTTACAAAAACAACTAGCCAATGTGGTTCTACTGGACAAAATGTAGAAAGTGATTGTTATAATCGCGAACATCTAATTCCGCAAAGTATTTTCAGTGAAAATAAGCCTATGGTTTCTGATGCTTTTCATATTTGGCCAACGGATAAAAAAGTAAATGCAGATCGTGCTAATTATCCTTTTGGAGTTGTTGGAACAGCAACTGTAACATCAAAAAATGGTTCAAAATTAGGCTCAAATTTAAATTCTGGTTATTCAGCAGGATTCTCAGGAACAGTTTTCGAACCAATTGATGAGTTTAAAGGTGATATTGCCCGTGCGTACTTTTACTTTGTAACTGCTTATCAAGAATCGGGAATTCAGAATTGGAAATCATATCCAATGTTTGACGGGACAAAAGATAAAGTTTTTACAGATACTTTTCTTAAAATCTTAATGACATGGCACCTAAATGATCCTGTTTCTGATAGAGAAAAAGATATAAATAATCATATTTACAAATACCAAGGAAACCGTAACCCATTTATTGACCATCCTGAATATGCCGAAAAAATATGGGGAACTAATCTAGGGACAAGTGATTTTGAGTATCAAAAACGTGATGATATAAAATTGTATAATAAATCTTCGAGAAGTGTAATTCTACAACAGATTAATAAAGATAAAGCGATTAAAAAAGTGACAGTTTTCAATTTCAATGGTCAGTTGATAAATGAAATTACAAATAACAATAATCGAAATGAAATTGAAGTGAATTTCAAAAATCCCGGTATTTATATTCTTAAGATTTCAGGAAAAGGAATGGAGATTAATAAACGAGTTGTAATTAAATAAACTCTTTTATATAAATTTAAAAAACCTTCGCTTATTAAGTGAAGGTTTTTTATTTGAATTGGAGTCGATCAATCATGATTAATATTTTTTTTATAAAAAGTAAAACCATACAAGAAAGCTGGAATACCAACTATTACTGCCAACAGAATAAACATTTTTAACATAAAATCAATTTTAAATTAAATAACTAATACATCTTCAATATACAACGAATTTTATTAAAATATTCATTAATAATTCATGATTTTATTGAATCACCTCCATATTTATCAAGTTCATAATTTTGAATATTCAAAATCTGTAAGTTGATAATAAAAAAGCCATGTAATTATCAACTACATGGCTTATATAAATATATTTAAGACATCTTATTGATTTCCTTTCGCATAATCAGCTAAAAACTGCGCTAATCCAGAATCTGTTAAAGGGTGTTTTAACAAGCCTAAGATTGATGATAACGGACCTGTCATTACATCAGCACCAATTTTTGCACAATTTACAATATGCATTGTGTTACGTACTGAAGCAGCTAAAATTTGAGTTTCGTATAAATAGTTGTCATAAACTAAACGAATTTCTTCGATTAAATTTAAACCATCTGTCGAAATATCATCTAAGCGTCCAATGAACGGAGAAACATAAGTTGCACCTGCTTTTGCAGCTAATAAAGCTTGTCCTACAGAGAAAACTAACGTTACATTTGTTCTGATTCCTTTATTTGAAAAGTATTTACACGCTTTTACACCATCTTTTGTCATAGGAATTTTAACTACGATTTGAGGATTTAAAGCAGCTAATGCTTCACCTTCTTTTACCATTCCTTCAAAATCAGTAGAAATTACTTCTGCAGAAACATCACCATCTACCAATTCACAAATTGCTTTATAGTGATTAAGAATGTTCTCTTGCCCAGTAATACCTTCTTTTGCCATTAAAGATGGATTAGTTGTAACACCATCTAAAACTCCTAAGTCTTGTGCTTCTTTAATGTCAGCTAAATTCGCTGTATCGATAAAAAATTTCATTGTTTTGTTTGTTGAATTGTTCTGCAAAAATAAGCTTAATGTTTGGATATATCGTTTTTATTTAGGACAAATTATCATTAATTCTATAACAATTTATACTTCATCTATGTAACAAAACAATGCGAAATGATTTGAAATTATTATATGCTAACAACTCACTAAAAATGATATTTTTCGATATATTTGAAATAAAATAGAAAATATGAAAAATATATTGGCTACGCTTTTATTGTGCTCGCTATCATCTATAAATGCTCAAACTGTAAGTGATTATAAATATGTAGTTGTACCACAAAGTTTCAATGATTTTGAAAACAATCAATATGGTTTAAATAATCGTTTGAGATTTAATTTAGAACAAAAAAATTATGTTGTTTTGTCTGATGATCAAACGACTTGGCCTGCAGAAGTAAAAACAAATCCTTGTTTAGCATCTACAGCAAATGTTGTGAAACTAAAAAGTATGCTAAAAAATAAATTAGAAGTACAATTCACAAACTGTTACAAAGCTAATGTTGGTGCTTTTGAAGGAACATCACAAATCAAGGAATTTGACAAAGGATACCAAGAAGCCATTAAATTTGCTTTAGCTAAATTAACTTTGCAAAAAGCTAAAGAAGTAGCTTCTCCTGCTGTTGAGCCTAAAAAAGAGCTGACTCCTACTCCTACTCCTACTTATATCCCTGAACCTAAAGGTACAGCTGTAACTGCAACAAATTTATTAACAGACGGAATAAATACTTATCAAAAAATAGAATTACAAAATGGTGGATTTATGCTAATGTCTGAAAATGGAAATCAGGTTATTGCTAAGTTTGAACCTACATTAAAATCTGGTATTTATAGAGTTATTGTTACCAAAGGAAATGCAAATTATTTTTCAGTAGGTTATCTAAGTGGTAATACTATTTCGTATGAAATTTCTGAAAATAATTCATGGAGTGAAGTTAAACTAACTGCTAAATAAGCTTTTATGAAAAAAATATTATCAGGTTTGTTTTTAGTTGCGCTTACTTATACTCAAGCCCAAAGTGTTACGGATTATAAATATGTAATTGTTCCACAAAAATTTATAGATTTTGCTAAAGAAGATTATCAATTAAATACAGGACTGAAAACAGCTTTAAGAAAAAAAGATTATGAGATAGTGAATGAAAACTCTATTCCTCTAGATGTTCAAATCAATCCTTGTATAGCAACAACTGCAAATATTGAAAATAGTAGTACTAATTTTAAAAATAAAATTAGTGTAAGTTTTGCTGACTGTAAAAACAAAATTATTGAAACTTACGAAGGCTCTTCTAAAGAAAAAGATTTTGCAAAAGGTTATCAAGAAGCTTTAACGATTGCAATGAATCAACTTGGAAAACAAAACGCAAAAAATTTACCTATAACTAAAATTGAATCTCCTACAACTTCAGTTGTAAAAGAAACAACGAATAAAGTTGATGTTAAAGAATCTAATAAAACTGCAGTAGAAAATATTAATATTTACAAATCAAACGGTAAAAATTTCACAACTGCAACTACAAACAAAAATGAATTTGTCTTAATTGATCAAGCTAATTCAAAAGTAATTGCTCAATTTTATCCTGCTTCTCAACAAAATGTTTACCATGTTACAGTAATTTCTTCTATGGGAAATTACGAAACAATTGGTTATGTTAAAGACAATCAAATAATCATCGAAAATAAAACCGGAGACAAAACTTGGTCTACAACAATTTATTCAAAATAAACTGTAGTCTTAAATTTTTACTCTTATAAAATTAAACAATAATGCAAGCTCCAATTGCGAAGAAAATAGAAGAAAAGTTAGAGAAACACGGTGATGTTCGTATCGATAACTATTATTGGTTAAATGATCGCGAAAATCCTGAAGTTATTGAGTATTTAAATCAAGAAAACGAATACACAAAAACTGTTTTACAACCAACTGAAGAATTTCAAGCGAAACTATTTGAAGAAATGAAATCGCGTATCAAAGAAGATGATTCTTCTGTTCCATACAAAATGAATGGTTATTGGTATTTGACCGAATTTCAGAAAGGAAAAGAGTATCCAATTCACAAACGTAGAAAAGATAGTTTAGAGAATCCTGATGAAATTCTTTTCGATGTTAATCCAATGGCAGAAGGTCATGCGTATTACAAATTAGGCGGACTTTCAATTTCTCCAAATAACGAAATGTGTACGTTTGGAGTAGACAATGTTTCGCGTCGAATTTACACAATTCAAGTAAAAGATTTAAGAACAGGCGAAATTTTACCAGATAAAATTGAGAATACAACAGGAGGTTCTGTTTGGGCTGCAGATAATAAAACGTTGTTTTATACACGAAAAGATGAAGCTTTACGAGCTTACCAAATTTGGAAGCATAAGTTAGGAACATCTTCTGAAAAGGATACTTTAGTCTTTGAAGAAACAGATGATACATTTTCTGTTTATGTATACAAATCTAAATCAAGAGATTACATCATTATCGGAACTTCAAGTACAGTTTCAGATGAGTATAGATATATCAATGCTAATCAACCAGATGCAGATTTTAAAATCTTTCAAGAAAGAGAACGCGATTTAGAATATTCAATAGAACATTTTGGAAATGAATTTTATATTCAAACCAATAAAGATGATGCCTTTAACTTCAAATTAATGAAAACTCCGATCGATAAAACGGAGCAAGAAAATTGGATTGAAGTGATTCCACATCGTGAAGAAACCTTCATTGAAGGTTTCGAAATCTTCAAAAACTATTTAGTCATTGAAGAACGTACAAATGGTTTAATCCAAATGAATATCAAGGCTTGGGATAAATCTGAAGATTATTATTTACCATTTAACGAAGAAACGTATACAGCTGGATCTAGTACAAATCCTGATTTTGATACAGATATTTTACGTTACGGATATACCTCTTTAACAACTCCTACTTCTGTCATCGATTTTAATATGAAAGACAAAACTTCGGAAGTAAAAAAAGAACAAGAAGTTTTGGGTAGCTTTGATAAAGACAATTATGTATCTGAACGTATTTGGGCTGAAGCTCGTGATGGTGAAAAAGTAGCGATTTCTTTGGTTCATCACAAAGACACAAAACTTTCTGCGGATACACCATTGTTATTATACGCTTACGGATCCTACGGATATACAATCGAACCTAATTTTAGTTCAGTGCGATTAAGTTTATTAGATCGCGGATTTATTTATGCAATTGCTCACATTCGTGGAGGTCAATATCTAGGTCGCGAATGGTATGAAGATGGAAAAATGTTAGAAAAGAAAAATACATTCTTTGATTACATCGATTGTGCAAAATATTTGATCGAGAAAGGCTACACTTCTACTCCACACTTATACGGTATGGGAGGTTCTGCTGGTGGATTATTAATGGGAGCTGTAATAAATTATGAACCAACTTTATTCAACGGAATCGTAGCCCAAGTTCCTTTTGTAGATGTTGTAACAACTATGTTAGATGATACAATTCCTCTGACAACAGGAGAATATGACGAATGGGGAAATCCTAACGACGAAGAATATTACAACTATATGAAAGAATATTCGCCATACGATAATGTGGAAACAAAGGCATATCCAAACTTGTATGTTTCGACAGGATTACACGATTCGCAAGTACAATATTGGGAACCTGCTAAATGGGTTGCGAAATTGCGCGAATTAAAAACGGACAACAATGTTTTACTTTTAGACACCAATATGGATACTGGTCATGGCGGTGCTTCTGGTCGATTTGAATCTTTGAAAGAAGATGCTAAAGAAGACGCTTTCTTATTTATGCTAGAAGGAATAACAAAATAAAATTCAAACCAAAAAGTCGGCAATATTGCTGGCTTTTTGTACTTTTAGCCAAACCTACTTTATGACTTTTATTTTCTTGATCTTTGGATTAGTAATTGCCGGATTTCAAACATTTATCTTTAAAGAAATTTGGCACGTAAATCTACGCCCAAAATGGATTATATTTCTTATTACACCAACTTTATTAGTAGGCGCTGATTATTTTTTTGATGATCAAATAACTGCTTTTTTATTTTTTGGTTCTATTAGTTCAATATTCCTAATTGCCGTATCTGGTATAATTTTTCATAATTCTACCAATTTTGATGAAGAATCGCACAGTTTCAGAAATCAGAAAAGTTATAATGAAGTTGTAAAAGATTACAAACAACCTTTTTATCTTAATCCAGCTTGGGGAATTATTTACCAGATATATGTAGTCGTAATGATTATTGTATACATATTTGTCCCAAGTCATATTTATAATTCGGAACTAAATTTTAATTTAATTGAGCAAGATTTGGTTTTACAACTACTATCTTTATTCGTTTTTACAGGTTTTTCTATTATAGTTTTGTTATACAACTATTTAGATAAAAACAAAAACTATATTCCTTCAATATTTACAGGAAAAAAATTAGTAGCAACACCAAAAGAAAGCAAAATCAACAAGGTAATTACAATATCTATTACGCTAATTTCTTTCATCTTTTTTTGTAAATTATGTTACGATAGTGGAGCGTATTCTATGCTAAAATCAATTTTTCAGTCTTACAATACTTCTTCAATTCTTTCGATAGACACAGCAATTATTGCATTTATAGGATTTAATCTTATTATCCTTATTATCAGTCCTTCAAAAGTTGCAAAACGAAATATGGTTAGAGTTATGACCCTTATTCAATCCGCTTTTTTCAGTATATTTTTATCAGCCGCAATTTCAGTACCATTAATGATTTTACAAGATAAATTGTCGTACTTCAATATGAACTCGGAGATCCTTTTATTTTTAGGTTTTAATTTTGTCTTATTAGTAAACGAAGTTTCACTTTTTGTAAAATACAGAAAAGGTATAATCGATTAATAATTTATTCAATCTAAATCGTGATTTATGTTGTAGATTTTACCTAAATTTACAACAAAGCTTTGTAATTTGACACCAAAAGAAATTCTTTTTAAGTATTGGAATTATCCTTCATTCAAAACGCCACAAGAAGAAATCATCTCAAGTGTTTTAGAAGGGAAAGATACTTTGGCAATTTTGCCTACCGGTGGCGGAAAATCTATCTGTTATCAAGTTCCAGCTATTATTTTTGATGGATTAACATTGGTCATTTCTCCGCTTATTGCGCTGATGAAAGACCAAGTTCAGAATCTTCAATCCAAAGGAATTTCGACTGCATATATTACCAATGAAATTGATCAAAATACAATTGGTAAAATATTGGATGATTGTCAAAACAACAAAATCAAATTATTATATGTTTCGCCAGAACGTTTGCAAAGTAGAATTTTTGTCGAACGATTAAAACAAATCAATATTAGTTTGCTAGCAGTAGATGAAGCACATTGCGTTTCCGAATGGGGGCACGATTTCAGACCTGCTTATCACAAAATATCTAAGTTAAGAACTATTTTTCCTGATATTCCCCTACTCGCTTTAACAGCAACAGCGACAGAGAAAATTCAGCAAGAAATTGTCGAAAAATTAGAGTTTAAAAATCCTGAAATTTATAAATCTTCTTTAAAAAGGGAGAATCTATCATACAATGTCTTTTTATCATCTGATAAAAAAGGTGACTTAGTTTATTATCTAAAAAAATATCCAGGATCGAGTATTATTTTTGTTCGAAATAGAAAACTAACGTATGAAATTGCTAATTTTCTGGTACAAAATGGCTTTGATGCAGATTTTTTTCATGCTAAATTAACGAAAGAAGAAAAAGAACAGAAGCAACGTGAATGGACCTTGAGTAATTCGCGAATTATGGTTTCGACAAATGCGTTTGGTATGGGAATAGATAAACCCAATGTACGAACGGTTTTCCATATCGATTTACCACAAGGTATAGAAGCATATTATCAAGAAGTTGGACGAGCTGGTCGTGATAATGAAAATTCATATGGAATTTATTTATATAATCCTGATGATCGCATACAGTCAGAGAATATCTTTAAAGCAAATTTACCTTCTCAACAAGATTTTATTAAAATATCGAATTGTTTGTTCAGTCAGTTACAGCTAGCTGAAGGCGAATTAACTGAAATGAATTATCAGTTAGATTTACCAAAATTTGCCGATCAATTTGACTTGAATTTAAAAATGGTTGTTCAATTTTTAGAGTTTCTCAATACAAAAGAAATCATACAACAAAAAAATTATACGCAAAATAGTACAATTCAAATTTTAGCTTCTCCACATTCAATCAACATGAATGAAAATCGAATTTTTGATTATTTACAACGACATTATCCTGGTATTTTTACCTATAATCGTGAAATTTCAGAAAGTAGAATGGCATTCGATCTACACATGAGTATTGGCGATATAAGAAATGCGTTACATGATTATTTCAAAAATGGAACAATTGATTATTCGGACAGATTTTTAGCACGATTTAGGTTTCTTGTTCCGCGTGATTCAAATGCCTTTAAGAATAAATTATGGAAAGATTTTGAAGCAATTCAAATCAATAATTGGAAACGTTTGCAAGCAATGGCGTACTATGCAGAACAAAATACCATTTGTAGAGAACGCTTGTTGTATGGTTATTTTAATCAAAAATCTGACGATAATTGCGGTAAATGTGATGTTTGTCTTACTAAGAAAAAAGAGGTTAAAATTGATTCTTCTGAAATTTTAGCATTTTTGAAAGAAGGAGAGAAAACACAAACCGAAATCCTTTCAAAATTCATAAATTCGCCAAAAGAAAAAGTCATCAGCGAATTACAATATTTGATTGATGAAATGCAAGTTCAACCGATTGGTTTGGATGCTTATAAATTAATACAATAAAAAAATGCGAGTAGTCTTTATGGGAACGCCCGAGTTTGCGGCGACTTCTCTTCATGAAATCAATACAAATAGTCATCACGAAATTGTTGGAGTTGTAACTGTACCTGACAAACCTTCTGGTAGAGGACAAAAAATGAATATTTCGGATGTAAAAAAATATGCAGTTGAACATAATTTACCTTTAGCTCAACCAGAAAAATTACGCGACGAAGATTTTATCGAAACATTGAAAAGCTGGAATGCAGATGTTTTTGTAGTTGTTGCTTTTCGTATGTTGCCACAAGTTGTTTGGTCAATTCCATCAAAAGGAACTTTTAATCTTCATGGTTCTCTACTTCCACAATATCGTGGTGCAGCGCCAATTAACTGGGCTGTGATGAATGGAGATCAAGAAACTGGAGTAACGACTTTTTTGATTGATGAAAAAATTGACACTGGGAATATCTTAATCTCGGACAAAGTTACGATTGGAGAGAATGACAATGTTGGAAAAATTCATGATGAATTGATGCATATTGGTGCAAAATTAGTGGTGAAGACATTGGATGGATTAGAAAATGATTCATTAAAACCTCATCCACAAGATGAAACGAATGAATTGAAACATGCTCCAAAAATTTTCAAAGACGATTGTAGAATAGATTGGAACGATTCAATTCAAAATATACATAACAAAATTCGTGGGCTTTCTCCTTATCCGTGTGCATGGACAACCTATGGAAATGGAGAAAACTATAAGTCTTTAAAAATCTATAGTGGATTAAAAACTGATCTTAGTTTTGAAGCAAATGATTATCAATTGATTTTACAAAAAAATAACCTTTATGTAAAAACGCCAATTGGTTTCTATGAAATTGTAGAATTACAGCCAGAAGGAAAGCGCCGTATGACTGCAAAAGACTTTATTAATGGTCATCAAAATGAAGGTGACATTTTTATTAAATAGTTTGATATTTACTGATAATTGACACAAATTTCTTAAAATTTTGAAATTTTATTGAAATTTTCTATGTTGAAACTTGCACAAATAAAGGGAAAGAGTATATTTGTGTATAAATTAATTTAAAAAGTTACAACTATGAACAAATCAGAACTTATTGATGCAATTGCAGCGGACGCTGGAATTTCTAAAGAAGCTGCTAAAAAAGCCTTAAACTCATTTACAGAAAATGTAACTAAAGCTTTAGCAAAAGGAGACAAAGTTGCTTTAGTAGGATTCGGTACTTTCTCTACATCTGAGAGAGCTGCAAGAACAGGTATCAACCCTCAAACTAAAAAAGAAATCAAAATCGCTGCTAAAACAGTAGCTAAATTTAAAGCTGGATCTGAGTTATCAGGAGCAGTTGATACTAAAAAGAAAAAATAATATTTTCTGATAGAAATAAAAACCCTCCAAATGGAGGGTTTTTTTATTGATATAATTAACTTAATTTATTTTAAATCAAAACGATCTGCGTTCATTACTTTGTTCCAAGCATTTACAAAATCATTTACAAATTTTTCATTCGCATCTGTACTAGCATAAACCTCTGCAATAGAACGTAATTCTGAGTTTGAACCGAAAACTAAATCTGCTCGGGAACCTGTGTATTTTGGTTGTCCTGTTTTACGATCAGATCCTAAATAAAGTTCTTTTCGTTCATCCATCGCTTTCCATTGAGTACTCATATCTAGTAAATTAACAAAGAAATCATTTGTTAATTGTCCAACATTATCTGTAAATACACCATTTTTAGAACCATCATAGTTTGTTCCTAAAACACGCATTCCTCCAATTAAAACTGTCATTTCTGGAGCAGTTAATCCTAATAATTGAGCTTTATCCAGTAACAATTCTTCTGTAGAAACTGCTGGATTTTGAGATTTACGATAATTTCGGAAACCATCAGCTTTTGTTTCTAAGTAAGCTACAGACTCTACATCTGTTTGCTCTTGTGTAGCATCCATACGACCAGCTGTAAATGGAACTGTTACATTTTGTCCTGCATCTTTTGCTGCCTTTTCAATCGCAGCAGCTCCTCCTAAGACAATTAAATCTGCTAACGAAATATATTTACCATTAACATTAAACTTATTCTGAAGTCCTTCTAAAGCTTCTAAAACTTTATTTAACTGTGTTGGATTATTAACTTCCCAATTTTTTTGAGGCTCTAAACGTACTCTCGCTCCATTTGCTCCACCGCGTTTATCAGAGCTACGGAAAGTAGAAGCTGAAGCCCAAGCTGTTGAGACTAATTCTGAAACTGATAATCCTAAATCTAAAATAGCTGATTTTAATGTAGTTATATCTGATTCATTTATTAATTGATGATTATTTTCTGGAATTGGATCTTGCCATAAAAATACTTCTTGCGGAACTTCTGAACCTAAATAACGATCACGAGGTCCCATATCGCGATGTGTCAATTTAAACCACGCTTTTGCAAAAGCATCTGCAAATTCGTCTGGGTTTTCGTAAAAATGTCTTGAAATTTTTTCGTATGCTGGATCAAAAATTAATGATAAATCTGTCGTTAACATTCTTGGTTTTTGTTTTTTCGACATATCATCAGCTAATGGCACATTATCTTCAGCATCAATTGCTTCCCATTGTTGAGCACCAGCAGGGCTTTTAGTTAATTGCCATTTATATTTAAACAAATTGTCAAAGAAAAGATTTGTCCATTCAGTTGGTTTTTGAGTCCAAGTGACTTCTAAACCAGAAGTAATTGCATCACCACCTTTCCCAGATTTGTAGGCACTTTTCCATCCTAAACCTTGCTCTTCTAAACCAGCTGCTTCAGGTTCTTTTCCTAATAATGTTGCATCTCCAGCTCCGTGTGTTTTTCCGAAAGTATGACCACCAGCAATTAAAGCAACAGTCTCGTAATCATCCATTGCCATACGCTTGAACGTTTCGCGAATATCATGCGCAGCCAAAACTGGATCTGGATTAGCATCTGGTCCTTCTGGATTAACATAAATTAATCCCATCTGAACCGCAGCCAAAGGATTTTCTAAATCTCTTTCACCAGAATAACGACTATTTGGTGATTTACTATCAGCAAGCCATGTTTTTTCAGCTCCCCAATATACATCCATATCTGGTTCCCAAACATCAGCTCTACCTCCTGCAAAACCAAGCGTTTTGAAACCCATAGATTCTAACGCCACATTACCAGTTAAAATAATTAAATCTGCCCAAGAAATCTTTCTACCATATTTTTGTTTAATCGGCCAAATTAATCGTCTAGCTTTATCTAAAGAAACATTATCAGGCCAAGAATTAAGTGGTGCAAAACGTTGTTGACCTTGACCAGCACCTCCTCTACCATCTCGCACACGGTATGTACCTGCGCTGTGCCAAGCCATACGAATAAAAAATGGTCCGTAATGACCAAAATCTGCTGGCCACCAATCTTGAGAATCTGTCATTAAAGCTTTTAAATCATTTTTTACTGTCTGTAAGTCTAGTGATTTAAACTCTTTTGCATAATCAAAATCTTTATCCATAGGATCTGATAATGATGAATGTTGACGTAGCATAGAAACTTTTAAATGATTTGGCCACCAATCTTGATTATTTGTCCCCATTCCTGCTACTGGTTGATTCATTGTACCATTGTGAAAAGGACATTTGCTGATGTCTCCTGTCATATCTTCCATAACAATTATATATTTAGTTAAACTTCTTTTTGTAAATATCATAAATATAGTGAATCGTCTTATCAATTAAAAATCAAATTGTTTTATTAGATTATCAATTATTATTATATCATTTATAAGTTAAATAGTTATTGACTATAATTAATCAAAAAAGACCATTACTGCTTAGTAATGGTCTTTTATATTTATAAAAATAAGAAGTTTAATGACCTCCTCCTGATTTTACTTCATCAAGACTAATTCCTTGTTGTTTTAATATTTTTGGTGTTGCAATTGCATAGAATACTAAATAAGCAAAACATAAAATACAAATAATATAGCTAAAATGAACAGTTGTTAAATCTGCAATATATCCTTGTAAGATACTTACTAAACCTCCTCCCATAATCATCATAATTAAGAAATTACTTCCTTGAGAAGTGTTTTTTCCTAATCCATTAATAGCTAAAGCGAAGATACATGGCCATAATGTACTACAGAATAATCCTACACTTGTGATTGAATAGATAGAAACTAATCCTGTTGTATTCATTCCAATAATTAAAGCAATAATACCAATGATAGAGAAAGTTAATAACATTTTTGCAGGATTTCCTTGCGTTAAAATAGAAGCAATAATCATTACAAAAATAATTACACCGTATAAATAAAATGGTTTCAAATCGTGTCCAGCAATGTAATTTACAAGTAAAAATATTCCAAAAGCTAAATAAGGTGCAACAAATTTCAGAATCATTGTTTTAGACTTATCTAAACCAAATGCTTCTGCAGCACCACCCCAACGACCAATCATCATACTTGCCCAATACAATGACACATAAGGTGTAACACCCTGAATATCAAAACCTAATTCATTATGCATATATGCAGGCAAGTTACTTACAGTAGATACCTCTACACCAACATATAAAAAGATCGCAATCATTCCTAATAATAATTGAGGATATTTTAATGCAGAAGATCTGTCTTGTTTTTTTATAGCCTCTGGCTTCTTCTCGTTATCTAAACCAAAATATGTTTCTTCTTCAGCTACTTCTTGTTCTGGATGACTTGGTAATGAAGAAAATTTAAGAAATATTGCAGCAGCTAAAAATGCTAAACCTAAACATAAATAAGGCGTTTTTACAGCTTCTATACTTAAACTTGTTTCACCTTCTCCTCCTGCACCAAAAATTGCATAAGCAACAATTAAAGGTCCAATTGTAGTACCTAAATTATTAATACCACCAGCTAACGTTAAGCGTTGCGATCCTGTACTTGCATCTCCTAACGCAATAGCAAGTGGATTAGCTACAGTTTGTTGTAAAGAGAAACCTAAACCTACTGTAAATAGACCTGTCAACATCAAAGGAAAGGATCCTGTATTAGCAGCTGGAATAAAGAATAATGTACCAATTGCTGATAAAAGAAGACCAAATGATAACGAATTTTTATATCCAAATTTGTTAATTAAATCTTGTTTTGCTAATAAGGAAGCTCCCATGTAAATTAAAGCTCCAACTGTATATGCAATATAATAAGCTACAGCGACTAATTGACTTTCTGCCTGAGATAAATCAAATGATTTTTTAAATACAGGAATTAAAATTTCATTACTTGCTGCAACGAATCCCCAAAAGAAGAATACAGTAACCAAGGGAATAAATTGCCCCCAGTTCGTTTTTTGTGATTGACTCATGTGTTTTGTTATAATTTTTTAATAATGGTTTGCTGATCGTAAAAATCAGCTTATAAATATAAATTAATTCTGCAGTAAATAACAAATACTTTGTCAAATTATAATTGAGACTATCGTTACATGAAAAGGTAATTTCTTTATTTTATCTAATTTTTTTACTATAAAAATAAATAAAACAGAAAAGACTGCTTAAAAACAG
Source organism: Empedobacter sedimenti (assembly GCF_030005555.1). Classification (GTDB taxonomy): domain Bacteria; phylum Bacteroidota; class Bacteroidia; order Flavobacteriales; family Weeksellaceae; genus Empedobacter; species Empedobacter sedimenti. The sequence goes on from NZ_JASCQG010000001.1 coordinate 402,190, forward strand.
TCTTTTTGTAAATTATATTTCTGATTAAATTATTTGAATTCAACATCAAATACTTCTGCAAAATGTCTCTTCGTATACTCTTTTAGTTCATTCATATCAATTTGATGCCCTAATTCGCGTTCTAATGAAGCAACAGCTTTATCCTGAATTCCACATGGTACAATGTATTCAAAATAACGCAAATCTGTATTCACATTTAGCGCAAAACCATGCATCGTCACCCAACGCGAAGCCTTAACGCCCATTGCACAAATTTTTCGAGCAAATGGTCGACCAACATCTAACCAAACGCCAGTTTCTCCTTGAGAACGCTCACCTTTTAATCCATATTCGGCAATTGTTTTGATAATCACTTCTTCCAAATTGCGCATATACAAATGAATATCAGGCTTAAAGTTATCTAAATCCATAATCGGATAACCAACTAATTGTTGTGGTCCGTGATACGTTATATCTCCGCCACGATTGGTTTTCACAAAAGTTGCATTTATTTCGTTCAATTTATCACTCGAAGCCAACATATTCTCTAAATGTCCACTTTTTCCAAGTGTATAAACGTGAGGATGTTCGACGAAAAGCAAATGATTTTTGGTGTTTTTAAAATCAGTACTTCCCTCCTTTTCTTGTGCTCTATTATATTGTTTTACGGCTATATTTTCTGCTAAAAGACTTTCTTGATAATCCCAAATTTCTTGGTAATCTCTGTTAATTCCTAAATCTTGGAATTCGACAATTTGTTTCATTTCACAATGTGTTTCGAATGTCAAATTTACGAAAGAATCAGTTAATAATTAATTTTAGCTTAGCTATTCTTTAAATCGTTTCATCTAACAAAATTGCATATATAAATTGTTTAAAGTAATTTAGAATTCATAAATAATTTATTTTTTATGAAAACACTTCTATTAATCACACTAATGATTAGTTCTCTTGTTATAAACGCTCAAGAATATTCTTTTGCCAAAGATTTTGTTGCTGGAAAAGTTACATTAAATGATCTATCTGAATTAAATGGAGAGCTTAAATGGACTCCAAGTCATGATAGTGATTTAAAGTTTAGAAAAACGAAAGATGATAAAGTGACAAAATATAATCCGAATGAAATTAGTGGTTTTACAGTTGATAAAATGAGTTTTGTTTCATTAAAAAATCTTGTTGTTTTATCTGATAATTATGCTTTGATAGGACAAACTACGAAAATTAAAGAATCTTTTGTACAAGTCGTTTCTAAAGGAAAATTTAATATTTACTTAATTACTTTAGCTGGATATAACCCAATTAGTAGAACGCCAGAAGATTATCTCAACTTTATTTTTCAGGATGCAACTAATGAAAACAATAAACTTATTGCTTATCCGTATTTAATCAGAATGAAAGAAAAAAAATACGAAAAAGCGAAAGCGGATTTGTATATTTTATTTAAAGATTATCCTGAAGTAATAGAAAAAATCAAAAGTTTTAATAAAGAAAATAATTTTCTTGAAATAATAGAAATAATTAGTAAGTTATAAAATGAGGGTATATATTTTATTATCAAGTGTTTTTTTCTTGTTTTATGGATGTCTTTCTTTTAAAGAAGTTGATAGTCAAAAAAACAATTTAGACATAACAAATATCAAAAAATTAAATGGTAATTATCAAATTGTTCAAATAAGTAATGACTCTATATATAAAAAACAAAGAATTTATAGTAACTTATTTCAACAATTAGATAGAAAACTAATAAAGGACACTCTACATATCGATTCGTTAAAATCCTATTCGTTAAAAATCGACATTTTAAGTGAAAAAAAGATGAAACTTCTTTATCTTGAGAATGATACTATATTTAGAGAAAGAGTAATTAAGACTAAACTAAAAAAAGATGGCTTTTTGTATTTAAAAAATAAAAACATTCAGCCACTTTTAATTCCTTATATTGCTGGTGCAATTGATATTAATAAAATTAGATTTGGTTTAGACACTAACAATAATCTAATCTTAGATGTTGCTAATCATAGTTCAGGAGCTTTTTTACTCATTGCATTTTTAGACGGACGAACTAATAAATACAGGTTAACTTATGAAAGAATTGATTAATCATAATTTAATAAGTAACATTGATTATCTTAGATTTATCCGCTATTATCTCAGAAAATGTATAATTAAACTCAACCGTTTTCTGGTCTAAACTAAAATTACTTCCATTTTCAGAACTTGCAGTTATTTTTCGAGGTGTATGAATGATTAATTTATATTTAAATAAATTAGAATAAGTAGATTCACCACCAAATTGTTCTGAAAGTCCATTGATAAGATTTTCATAATCAGTTTTATCTAATTTGATTTCAACCTTATTCTTTGTAATGACTTTTTGATTATTAATATATTTAGAATTGAAAGGATTGTCAATTGCATTAAAAAAATCAAACAAAAAATCATTTAACAATTTAGATTCAGAAGCCATGTTTTCACTTGTAGAAGCTAATTCAGTAGTATAATTAAGCGTTTTAAAATCAACCTTAATAATATGATTTTTTACTTTTTCGTAAGTTGTTTTATTATTAGTTAAAAACTTATTTGCTTCGTCATTATGACCTTTCAAAAGATCATCATTACTCTTAATCTCCGTAAAAAATTTTTCAAGTGTCATTCCTTTTTCCATTGATTTTACAAAATCTTTTTGCTCATCTAAAGTGCTAAAAAAATCTTCTTGATCTGGAATATAGGTTTGTAATTCAGCTCCATTTACATTGTATGCATACTTTATTTTACCATCTTCATTGATTGTAAATTCTTCTTTTATTGTACAAGAGGTTATACCTATTATTGCTAAAACAGCTACTACTATTTTCTTCATTACAATTATTCGTTTAAAAATCAAAAATAGGATAAATTAATTTTAAAAACCTCACTATAAATAATGGTTTTCAGCAATTCATTAACGATTGAATAAAAATCTTTATCTTTGGAATTCTTAGAAATCGGTAGAATAAAATAATCAAATAAAAATGAAGAAACTATTCGTTAAAGGATCTATTTTGATGGCTCTGTTCGCAAACTTTAGTGTTTTTGCGCAACAAGGTGGTGGAATGTGGATTCCGACAGAATTGAATGAAAAGGAAATGAAAGACATGGGATTGAAAATCTCATCAAAAGACATTTTCAGTACTGGAGATAAAAGTATCAACAATGCAGTTGCGCACTTTGGTGGCGGTTGTACATCAGAAGTTATTTCTCCAAATGGTTTATTATTAACTAATCATCACTGTGGTTATGGAGAAATCCAAGCGCATTCATCTTTAGAAAATGATTATTTAACAGATGGTTTTTGGGCAAAAGAGTTGAAAGACGAATTACCAAACGAAGGTTTAACAGCGACTTTTATTGTAGATATTAAAGATGTAACTACTGCAATTTTAGCTGGTGTTAACGATAATATGTCGGAAGAAGAACGTAACAAAATCATCAAGAAAAATATTGAAGATTTTAATGCAAAAACTAAGACAGAAGCTTATCGTTCAGTATTTATCAAACCTTTTTACAAAGGAAATAAATATTACCAATTTACGACAGAAACATACAAAGATGTTCGTTTAGTTGGTGCGCCGCCTTCTGCAATCGGAAAATACGGAAATGACACGGATAACTGGGTTTGGCCACGTCATACAGGAGATTTCTCTATGTTTAGAATTTATGCAGACAAAAATAACAAACCTGCAGATTATTCTCCAAACAATGTTCCTTACAAACCAAAACATTTCTTACCAATTAACATTTCGGGAATTAATGAGGACGATTTCACGTTTGTATATGGTTTCCCAGGTACGACGGACGAATATTTACCAGCTTCTTCTATCCAGCAAATAAAAGATGTGATTGATCCTGCGCGTATCAATGTACGTACAATTGCGTTATCTCATATCGATAAAAAAATGCGTGAAGACGATGCAACTCGTATCGCTTATGCATCTAAACAAGCGCGTATTTCGAATGCACACAAGAAATGGATTGGTGAAGTTTTAGGATTAAACCGTTCGAAAGCTGTAGAAAAACGTCAACAATACGAGCAAGAATTTATGAATCGTATTGAGAAAAATCCTAAATTAAAAGGTGAATATTCGAATATTATTTCTGAATTAAATCAAGTTAATAAAGCAAATCAAGATTATATTTTAGCGTACACTATGTATTCTGAAACGTTTTTCTCAAATTCAGAAACATTCAGAATGGCATTAACATTGAACAATATTTTGAATGCTGTTGGACAAAAAAATTATACTGAAACTAAAGCAAAAGCCTTGAATACAGTTGCATCTATGCACAAGGATTATAATGCTGAATTAGACAAAACTATTTCTTCTGATTTAGCAGATAATTATTTCAAAGTTGTTCCTCAAAATTTATTGCCAACTACAACTGCTGCTAATATCAAAACAGCTTTAGGAAATTCGGTAATCAATGGAACGAAAAAAATTAACGGACAATCTGTTTTAGGAAATATCAAAGCCTTAGCTGAAAATGATGCTGAGTTTATCAAAGCCTTAAAAGAAGATGCTTTAATTGCTCAAATTCGTTTAATTTTAGATGCAAATCAAACTAAAGTAACGCCTACATATTTAGCGAATCAAGATAAAATCAACAAGTTGATGCGTACATATATGAAAGCGCAAATGGATGTATTTACTGACAAAAAAATCTTTCCAGATGCGAATTCTACTTTACGTGTAACTTACGGAAAAGTTGATGGTTACCAACCTCGCGATGCAGTTTATTACGAGCCTGTAACACACATGGAAGGTGTCATGGAAAAATATATTCCAGGAGATTATGAGTATGATTTACCAAAACAAATGGTAAGTTTATATGACAAAAAAGATTACGGAAAATATGCGGACAAAAACGGAAAATTGCCTGTAAACTTTATCGCTACAAACCATACAACTGGTGGTAATTCTGGTTCTCCTGCCTTGAATGCAAAAGGAGAATTAATCGGGTTGAACTTTGACCGTGTTTGGGAGGGAACAATGTCAGATTTAAATTATGATCCTGAGATTTGTCGTAACATTATGGTTGACTCTCGTTACATTTTATGGGTAGTTGACAAGTATGCTAATGCGCAACGTTTGATTAATGAAATGACAATAGTTGACGAAAGTAAAAATGCGAAGAAAAAATAATATTTTTCATTATATTCTGAAAACCACGTTTTTATAACGTGGTTTTTTTGTTAAAATAAACTTAAAAATACTAAATCATTTATAGAAAAATAAACCTATATTTAAGGCAACCAATTTGATAATCAATTAAAATAAAACACTATAAATTATGGAAAGTATACAGAAATGGCCTTTTTATTTGAAACTTACTTGCACATTATTGTCAATCATTTGTTTAACTTTTATAGCAATAATAGGTAAAGGTATTCTCGTTCCATTAATTTTAGGCTTCTTAATATCAATATTACTTGCTCCAGTTAGTGCATTTTTTGAGAAATATTTGCGTATTCCACGTGCCATTTCAAGTATAATTACCACATTATTATTTGCTGCTTTTATTTTGGGTATTTTCTATTTAATTGCAATTCAACTTGCGGAAATAGCGAATGAATGGCCAACTTTCCAAAATCAAATTTTTGAAGCTTTTATTGATTTACAAAAATGGATTCATCATACATTTGGTGTTAATTCGCATGCACAAATGGAATATTTGACGAAGAATGTAAAAACGACAATCGAAACAAGTACAATTGTGATCGAAAAAGTAATTTCGGTAGTTTCGTCGATGGCAGTTACTGTCTTATTCACGTTTTTATACATTGTTTTCTTGTTGATATATCGTCGTCATTTGGTGAAATTTATTTACTATGCGTTCAATTCTAACACACATAATCAAGTATATAATGTCATAACATCTATTCAAAAAATGGTTAAACAATACTTAATTGGGCTGTTTTTACAGATGTTGATTGTATCAATTTTATCCTTTATTGCGTTTTCAATTCTTGGACTGAAGTATAAATTTGTCTTAGCCATTTTAACGGGTGTACTAAATGTTGTACCTTATGTAGGAATCATCATTTCGTTGATAGTAACATCAATTATCACATTTGCAACAATGTCAGCTTCAAAATTATTTTTTGTACTAATTGCCTTTATTGCTATTCATGCAATCGATGGAAATGTCGTGATGCCTAAAATTGTCGGTTCTAAAGTAAAAATCAATTCATTGATTGTAATTATTGGGTTGGTTATTGGCGAAATGACATGGGGAATTATGGGAATGTTATTATCAATTCCGATTCTTGCTTTGATGAAAATTGTTTTTGATAATGTGACCGAACTTAAACCTTGGGGTTATCTTTTGGGCGATGAAGATTCGACAGAAATTGATGACGACTTGAATACCTTTTTGGCCAAAAAGAAAGCTAAAAAATTAAAGAAAAAAGCCAAGAAGTTGAACGAAAATATTAGTTAAAGCTTCTGTTTTACATAATTATCACTCTTTATGAAATATAATTTATTATTCTTTTTTAGTTTATTGATTTTCAATACTTCTTGTGAAAAGAAGTTAGAAAAAAAAGTAAATAAAGAATATAGTTATGAAATGATGTCTATTGATGAAGGAAATCATTCAATTAGAATTTATGATTATTCAGACTCTATTCAGTTTATTCATTGGAAAAAAATTAATGATTATACATCTAAATCATTCAAAATTTCTAAGAACGATAAAAAAGCATTAGAAAACAATATCTATAAATTAGTTACAACTCCTTATGAAAATGAGATTTTTTGCACGGACTATGTGGGGAAAATAAGTATTAGTATGTCCAATCATAATAGCACTTATTCTATTAATCTAAATTCTGTTTGTGATTGGAAGACATTCAATGAAGAAACTAAGAATATTTCTAAAATTTTAGATCATTATAAATAAAATTTTCTCTTAATAAATAGGATGAGAAACTGAAATAAATTCAGTTTGACAATAACTTAAAAAAGTCTATAACAAGGTTATAGACTTTTTGATTTTTATAATTTGAACTTAACTCTTTTTCAAATATTTTTTTTCTAAGAAATAATACAGTTTCAGGAAAACGATAGAAAAGAAAATTCCGATTAATGTTCCGAAAAATATATCTCCAGTAAAATGTACGCCAACGTAAACTCTGCTGTAAGCAATCATCAACGCCCAAGCAATTAAGACATAAAGCAACCATTTGTAATATCTTCTTAAAAGTATTCCCATAAAAATTGCAATCGCTATGTGATTAGAAGCGTGAGCTGATGTAAAACCATACTTACCTCTACCCTCACAATCTATCGGGCGAAATAATCCATGTATAGATTCTGTATAACATGGACGAAAACGTTGAAAAGAATTTTTCAGAATATTTGTAAACTGATCTGCACAAGTTATCATTAGTGCAATACAAACTCCTGCTAATAAGGTTTTTTTCCAACCAAGTTTTACATACAACAAGATTAGAAAGATAACATAAAGCGGAATCCACGTTTTTTTATCAGTTACCAATAACCAAAACCAATCCCATTTTTCGTTACCTAAATTATTGAAATACAAAAATATTTGTACATCCCAATCAAAATAATCTTGTATCATTATCTACTTATTGATCCTCCTAATCCTAAAGCTTTATCAGCTTCAGATTTTGGCTCTTGTGGAACAATTGGCTCTTCAACCTCAGGTAAAACTTCTTCAATTTCTGGCTCAACAGATTGCTCTGGTTCAACTTTCATTGATGATGAGTTAGAATCTTTAAGTGCAAGATCTACTGAATTATCTTGATGAATTGTATTATGAATTTCATCAACTGGGTTTCGAACTTCGTCAAAAGATTTCTGAAAATCTTCCATTGGATTGATTTTTTGGAAAGAATCTTTTACCTCATTCAATGGATTTAACTCTTTTATAGAATTTTGTATTTCTTTTGTTGGATCAACTTCTTGAACAGGATTCATAATCTCTTGTTTGATATCTTCAGAAGCTTCTTTTAGCTTGCGCACAGCAGTTCCCAAACCACGTGCAATTTCTGGAATTTTATCTGGTCCAAAAATTACCACGGCAACCACCATAATAATCACGACTTCCTGGAAGTCTAAAAACGCTGGGTATATTACTAAACTATTCACGAAACAAATGTATAAAATCTAAACTGAGAATAATAAAAAAAGCCATCAAATTTCTTTGATGGCTTTCTTAAAATTTATTTAAAATTTGAATCTTATTTATTCATTTGACCTTTTTTAGTAAAGTCATACAATAAAGGTGATGCTACAAAAATAGATGAGAATGTACCGATAATGATACCAATTAATTTTGCGAACATAAATCCTTTGATTGATTCTCCACCAAATGCAAAGATGATTAATACGATTAAGAACGTTGATAAAGACGTATTAATTGTACGTGATAATGTTTCTGATGTAGAAATATTAATGATGTCGTACAAGTTATGTTTTTTCTCAACTGTTAAATTCTCACGAATACGGTCTAAGATAATAATCGAGTCATTCATCGAATAACCAATTACCGTCAAAATAGCCGCGATAAACGCTTGGTCGATCTCCATATTGAAAGGCATTATTCCTTTTAATAAAGAGAAAACTCCTAATACAATAATAACGTCGTGCGCCAATGCAATGATTGTAGACAAAGAGAATTGCCAACGCTTGAACATGATGATTAAGTAGAAGAAAATGGCTACTAAGGCTAAAGAAACAGCGATGTATGAAGCTCTTGTTGTATCATCAGCAATTGTAGGTCCTACTTTTGCAGAAGACATTAAACCGATTGATGCGTTATCTTCAGAAAAGTCTTTCTCAGACATTTTAGCTGGTAAATATGTCTTTAATCCTTTGTATAATTTATCTTTAATTTCGTCATCAACGTTAGTTCCATCTTCATCAGCTTTGTATGCTGTAGTAATCTTCACTTGGTTTTGTCCACCATATGTTTTTACTTGAGGAATCATTTTCTCTCCATCCAAAACAAATACATCTCCTAAATCGTCTGCGATTTGTTGCGGATCTACATTTTTATCAAAACGAACTGTATACGTACGTCCACCTTGGAATTCGATACCCATATCAAATCCTTTAGTGAAAATAGAAATCAACGCAACAATTGTTAAAACAATAGAAATAGCATAAGATATTTTTCTTGTTTTTAATAAATCAACTTTAATATTTTGTAACCAATGCGCTGTAAATGATGTATAGAAAGGAACTGATTTTCCTTTTGCTAATCGACCTTCTACGAAATAACGTGTAATAAAAATTGCAGTAAATGTAGAAGTAAAAATACCAATCATAAACGTTGTTGCGAAACCTACAACAGGACCTTTACCAAAGAAGAATAAAATTAATGCTGTGATAAATGATGTTGAGTTAGCATCTACAATTGCAGATAAAGCTCCTTTCCAAGAATAAGCAAAATCTACTGCTTGACGTAATGATTTTCCTTTTCTTAATTCTTCTTTTACACGTTCGTAAATTAAGATATTCGCATCCATTCCTGTTACCAACGTCAAGATAATTCCGGCGATACCTGGTAAAGATAATGTAGCTTTTAATGAAACTAAGAATCCTAATAAGAATAATAAGTTAACGATTAATGCAATGTTAGCATAAATACCTGCACGGCTGTAGTAAAACAACATCCAGATTAATACTAATGCAAATGCACAACCAAATGCGATTAACGAACTGTTAATAGCTTCTTGTCCTAATGATGGACCAACAACTTCTGCAGAAACAATTTTAGATGAAGCTGGTAAAGAACCTGCTTGTAAAATATTTGCTAAATCTTTTGCTTCGTCAATTGTAAAGTTTCCAGAAATTTGAGAATTACCTCCTGTAATTTGGTTTTTGATATTTGGTGCAGAATATACCATGTTATCTAACACAATTGCAACACCTTGACCATTACGATTTGTAGCAGATGGTTTTAACTCATCAGTAATACGAGCCCATTCTTGTGCTCCTACTTGATTCATTTGCATTGAAACTACTGGCTCATTTGTGATAGAACCTGCATTACGTTCTGCAGAAGCAGAAATAACTTTGTCACCAGTAATTAATGGTTCTTGCGATCCATTTTTACCTTTCAATACATAAAACTCTAATAACTTAGGCGCAGCTTTATCTTTCGTAATTCTAGATAAATCCATTGGTTTATTTGCCCAAGAATATTTGTAACCTCTAATATTAGCTGGTAAACTAGGTACAAAACCTTTGTCTTGCATCACACGGTTAACAACAGCAGTATCTTTAACATCTACAATAAAACTTGCATTAGAGTTAGAAGGTTGCATAACTTCTGCCAAAGACTTAATTACTTGTCCTTTCTCATTTGTTACTTTATATTTCTCTGTATTAACAGAAGAAAAATATTGTAAAACACTTGGATCTTGACTAACAACTTGCCAAAACTCTAATTTTGCTGTAGATTGTAATAATTTTTTTACACGATCTGTATCCGAAACACCTGGTAATTCTACCAAGATACGTCCATCTCCTTTATCTCCTAAACGTTGAATAACTGGCTCAACAACACCAAATTGGTTAATACGAGAGCTAATTACATCATAAGCAGTTGCAACTTTAGCTTCGATATCTTTACGGATAACCTCTTTTACCTGATCATCAGTGTAGTTAAACTTAATTTTGTCAGCATTATCTCTATTTCCAAATAAATCTGGTGCTGCATATTTAGTTCCACCTTTTATTTTATCAAATTCTTGAAAAAATAATTCTACATAAGGTACGTTACCATTTGATTTTTGAGCTTTATCTGTTGCATCTAAAGCAGCCCCCAACATTGGGTTTTGACTTTTTGCAGATAAATTCTCGATTAAGTCTCTTTCAGATACTTGTAAGATTACGTTAATCCCACCCTTTAAGTCTAATCCTAAATTGATTTCGTTGTTTTTAGCATGCGTATAATCATACTTAATAATTCCTAAATCAAGCGGATGTTGAGCTAAACTATCTAATATTCTTGGTTCATCTTCTGGCTTATTCGCTAATCGCGCTGCCTCGTGCTCCACCTTTGTAGCGTACCAAGTATAACTTAACTGTCTGATACACAAAAGACTTAAAATAATTGCAAATGCTGCAATGAGCCATCTTCCTCGCATAATGTTTAATTGATAAATAAATTTTAACGGACAAATATAATAGTCTTGAAAATATTTTCACAATTTTTTAAGAATATTATATTCAAAAAATTCCGTCAGGTTTGTATTAATATATTGATTTTAATTCGTGATTCTTATTTTAATTCTCTAACTCATATTTATAAATGAAGATATTAGCTTGTTTAGAGTCATCATCATTATCCTCACATAAATAAAGCGTATACTTTTTTCGAGATTGTTTGTACAAAGCCAAACCTTCTATTTTTCTATCATCCGATATTTTTTCCCAACGAGTAACTCGCATATAATCCATATCAAGTTCTCCAATTATAGAACCTTTAATTTCTCCATTGTATTGCGTAGTACTTTTAGATTCTACTGTTGCTGTAAACAAAACCTTTCCGTCAACCAAAATTGCATCAGAAAAAGTAGTTTGTTCTCCGTTTAATTCGGGTAATTGTATTGGATAAAATTCGATTGTTTTATTCTGTAAATCATTTACGTTTCCTAAAACTTTGAAAATCCCATTAACACCAGCTGGTCCGTTTCCTCTATTAAAAAAATAAGTTGATTCTCCATCTGTCAAAAAACCTTCAATATTAAAATCTTTTACTGATAATTTAGAAACTTCTAAAAAATCATTCAGTAAAAATTTATAATTATTGTTTCTAACCTCCTTTGTAACTGTATTATAAGTAATTAAATCAAACCGATTTTCTTTAGATCCTGATCCCAAAATATACAATTCATCTCCAAAACGACTAATTGTTTCGAAATCTGGCTTATCTTTTTTATTGATTCCTTTCGCTTTTACTTCTGGTTGTAAATCAACCTTTTCTACTTCATTTTTCTTTTTGCTGTAAATGTATAAATAGGCATCATCATCAGCTACAGCGTACACATGGTGTTTATCTACAACCAAGCCCGAAGCTGCTCCCAATCCATTAATAACAATTAAAACCTTCAGAATGAAGTTATAAAACAGCATAGTATTCAGTTTATTTTTTAACGATTCCAAAAGTAATCAAAGATTATCAGAAACCTTGATAAATAAACGTTTTTTTGAAAAAAAAGAACTTAACTTTGCAAAGCGTGATAAACAAAGGAAATAATGAAAATTCTAAAAATTTATATTGATGCTTATAGCGGCTTGTCTAAGGAATCTTGGATGTTAGCTATCGTAATGTTATTGAACCGAATGGGATCAATGGTTTTACCATTTTTAGGAATCTATCTTATCTCCGAACTTAATTTTAGTTTAGAGCAATCTGGTCTAGTTTTAAGCTGTTATGGTATTGGTGCAGTTTTAGGTTCTTGGCTTGGAGGTTGGATTACAGATAGAATTGGTAACTTTAAAGTACAAGCTTTAAGTCTATTTTTGAGTGCTCCATTATTTCTGATTTTACCTTATTTCAATACAGTACTGTCTTTTTCTATAATTATGCTTATTTTAAGTACAATTAGCGAAATGTTCAGACCTGCAAACTCTGTTGCCATCACTCGTTATGCAAAAAAAGAAAACATAACACGTGCATTTTCTTTAAATAGAATGGCGATTAATTTAGGATTTTCTATTGGTCCATCAATGGGTGGTTTTTTATCTAACTATTCATACGATTTGTTATTTTATTGTAACGCTGCTGCTGCGCTTATTGCTGGAATTGTATTTGTATCTTTCTTTTATGGAAGAAAAGAAAGAAATACTGCAGAAAATGATGCAAAAGATTTAAAACAAACCGAAGTAAAAGAGCGTAATGCCTACACAGATATGCCTTTTATTTTGTTTAATGTTATCTGTTTACTTTTCTCAGTTGCGTTTTTCCAAATCCTAAATACACTTCCATTATTCTACAAAGATGTTGTTAAAATGACACAATCTGAGATTGGTTTATTAATGGGATTCAGTGGATTCATTATCGTTGTTTTCGAAATGTTGTTGATACATTACACAGAGAAAAAATTCACAGTTACTAAGCTTTTAGTTTTCGGTTCATTTATTACAGCTATCAGTTATTCTATTTTTAGTTTTAACCACACAATTGGTATGTTATATTTAGCCATTTCATTAATGTCTATTGGCGAGATGCTTGTACTACCTTTGATGTCTACTGTTACAGCTTTCCGAGCGCAGAAAAATAATCGTGGTGCATATATGGGATTAAACGGAATGTCTAATGCTGCTGCATTTATTATTTCACCTTTTTTAGGAACGCATATCGCAACTTCGTACGGATTTGATGTTTTATGGATTATCACATCTGTTGTATTAATCGTAGTTGCTGTCGGATATCATTTTCTAACAAAACCACTTTTACCAAAGAATATGCAATAAAATGTTTATCTTCGATAATCTAAAAATTTAGAATTCAATGAAAGTATATACAAAAACTGGCGATAAAGGAACAACAGGACTTTATGGAGGAATACGTGTTTCTAAAAACAGTTTAAAAATAGAATCTTACGGAACAGTTGACGAATTAAATTCTTACTTAGGATTAATTCGTTCATATGAAATTGATCCAGCTTTAGAAGAAGAAATTATCATCATTCAAAAAGATTTGTTCAACCTTGGAGCTGAATTGGCAACGCCAATTGACAAATTATATTTAGCAAATGGTAAACCTCGCATTCCAAAAACAGTGTCAGAAGAAGATATCGTTCAGTTAGAAGATTGGATTGATGATTTAGAAGGACAGTTAGAACAGTTGACTCATTTTATTCTTCCTGGCGGTAATCAAGCTGCTTCTCATGCACACGTGGCACGTTGTATTTGTCGTCGTGCAGAGCGTTTAACAGTTGGTTTAGCCGAAGTAGAAGAAATTCGTCCAGAATTACAAAAATACTTAAATCGTCTTTCAGATTATTTATTTGTTTTAGGACGTAAAATTGCAGCAGACAATAATCACGAAGAAGTAAAATGGATTCCTGGTGAATAAAGCATTGTTATTTCTAAATGGCGAAGTGCCTACAACAATTCCAGATACAACGAATTACGACACAATTTTTTGTACAGATGGAGCATTTCGTTATTTACAAAAACTAAATATAACGCCCGATGTTATTTCGGGCGATTTTGATTCGTTTGAAATTAGTCAATTCCCTCCTGAAATTGAAATTATTTCAACTCCAGACCAAAACGACACGGATTTTGCTAAAGCATTGACAATCATAAAAAACAAAGGTTTTAACCATGTAGATGTTTTTGGAGCAAGTGGTCGTCAACAAGATCATTTTATTGGCAATCTTAATGCAGCGTATCGTTTTAAAGATCAACTAAATATCACATTCTACGATAATTATAGTAAATACTTTTTCGCAGAAAAATCAACAAAATTAGAAGGTTATTTTGGACGAACAATTTCTTTAATTCCTTTCCCTGAGTGTAAAAACATTACAACTAATGGTTTAGAATATCCATTAAACAAAGAGAATTTAAATCTCCTTTCTCGCATCGGAACTCGCAACAAAGCGAATCAAGATATTGTTACAATTGAATATACTGAAGGTGCCTTAGTTTTATTCATTATGGACGAAGAATTTCCTATCCTAATTGCTTAAATCACTACAAATAGTGAGACTATTCTAACAATTTTTAATTAACTTTACTGAAAACCAAACTATTATGAACAAGTTTTCAGTTATTGTGGCTTCAATTCTAGCTATTGGACTAGCTATCGGAGCTTTTATCTTAGGAAATGCATATAAATATAAATTCAAATCGACTGAATCTATTAATGTAACGGGAAATGCTTTAAAGGATTTTAATGCAGATTTAGTAAAATGGCGCGCTACTTTTAGCCGAAAAGATTTTGATTTACGCGTAGCTTCTGATCAACTTAAAGAAGATCAGAAAGTTGTACGAGATTTTTTGATTTCGCAAGGAATTAAACCGAATGAAATTGTTTTTGAAGCAGTTAATATTTCAAAAGATTTTCAGTACGGAACAGATTCAAATGGAGCTTCTACAAGCCAATTTACTGGCTACATTCTTTCTCAAGATGCTACAATTGAATCAAAAGAATTGGATAAAATTGAGAAAGCTTCGCGTGAAATTTCAAATTTAATTAGCCAAGGGATTGAATTAAGTTCGTCAAATCCAAATTATTATTATTCAAAATTAGAAGATTTGAAGCTTGAATTAATCGCTCAAGCATCTGAAAATGCCAAACAACGTGCAGAAAATATTGCAACAAAATCTGGTGGAAATTTAGGAAAATTACAAAAAGCAGATTTGGGAATTTTTCAGATAACAGGTAAAAATGACAACGAAGAATATTCTGCTGGAGGTTCTTTAAACACAACTTCTCGTCAAAAAACAGCGCAAATTACAGTAAAAGCAAGTTACAATAGCAACTAATAAAAAAAGCATTCTATTAATAAAGAATGCTTTTTTTGTTTATACTAAATGGGTAACAATTAAGTATAATAAAACAATTACTGCAGCAGCAATTAAAAGATCTACAAATTTAATCTTAAAACCTTCAAAAATTGATTTTTTGTACGTTTTATGAATTCTTTTCCTTGACATTTTTACCTTATTGCATTTTTATAACAGTACAATATTAGTAACTAAAAATTAACATTCAAAACATTTATTAAACGTTTTTAAATATTATTATGTAAATATTTTATAACCGATTCAATCACAATCAACAAATCTTTGGGTAAACTTTCACTTTCCCAAGGTTCTTTTCCTCCAAAAGTATGATTAGCTTCTTCTATTTCTCGTAATTCTGAAGTTTTGACCCAATCATTCAGCAGTTTTGCAGATTTTATACTTACTGCTTCGTCAGCTGTGCCGTGTATAATTAAATAAGGCTTTTTAAGATGCTGTGCTGCAAACTGAATATTCAATTCTTTTTGGTGAATAATATAATCCTCATAAAACTGATAATAATGTGGCATTTGTTGCTTAGTTCGCCCATTTTCCACATAAAAAACACCATTCGCTTTATATTCAGTCAATCGTTCTTTTTTTGGAAATCTATTCGCAAAATTATCTATGCCAGCTAAAGTAACTAAAGCCTTAACACGAGAATCTCTCGAGGCTTGTAGTATTGTATTTCCTCCTCCTCTACTATGCCCCATGATAGTAACTCGAGAAGGATCCACCTTCGGATGTCTGTAAAAAAAATCAATCACAGCTTTATAATCTGACATCTCTTTACTATAATTATTTAGACCAAAAGATTCTAAATCGTCAAATTGTGTTGGATTATCTAATGTTGTTCCATTATGCGAAAAATTAAATTTAACGAAAACAAATCCTGCTTTAGCAAATTCTTCCGCCATAAGATCGAATGTACCCCAATCCTTATAACCTTTATAACCATGTGCAAAAATTAGCAAGGGCAACTTTTCATCTGACTCGGTATAATAACAATCTGATAAAAAAGCTTTCGTTTCTGGATTTTGAATAACAATATTTTGTTCTTTTATAATCTTCATCCTTAAATGTAAAAAAACTAAATCAAAAAAACCACTCAACTGAGTGGTTTTAGATATTTAAAATTTTTCGCAAATAATTGAATAACTGTTTTGTGTACTAGTCATTTTTCTACCTAAAAAAACAACTCTATAAAAATGATTGTCTCCAGGATAACTCAAATAATACTCACTCACACTATTTAGTGAATACGAATTATCTAGCGTTTGAAAAGCATCGTTTTTCTGAATTACAACATTTTTTTGAGTAACTGTTTTTCCATTTTCATGAAACTTTAATTGTCCCAAATAATAAACTGTAGTTGGAGTTGATAAATTTTCAAATGATGCTATTTGAGGTTTTGTAGTATCTGAAAATCTAAAATTAAATCGTCCACAAGGAACTATTTTTGTTCCGTCTGGCGAATTATCAAAATACAACTCTTTCGTTTCTACTGATAAATCAGAAATTGCATCAATAATTGCTTGAGCCGAATGTTTTTCTATATTACCATCTGCATCTGTAACAAGTACATCAGGATAATCTGCAATTGTTACTTTATTCAGTGTACGCACGCGTAAATCTCCATTAATATCTAACGTTCTTGATGGATTATCTGTGTTAACTCCTACTTGTGCGTAACTGATAATTACGACACAAAATAATAAGGCACTTAATATATTTTTCATGATTAATTAATCGTTTTATAAAATCTTTCGCAGATTAATGCATAATTAGAGTTTACAGCGTCATTTTTTAATTGACTCACTGTCAATCTGTACAAATCGCCATCACCAGGAATAATAAAGTGATAATTTAAATAAGCTCCTTGTCTTAGTGTAAACGAAGGATCAATATTTTGAAATGTATTCCAATTATCAGTTTTTAATGATAACGTAAGATTGTTGTAGGTATATCCAATACTATTTCCTTCAGAAATTTGTCCCCATCTTTTTTCCACCATAAGTCAGTTTATAATCATTGACTGGAACTTCTTTCAATCTCAATTCTACTGATGATCCATTAATTCGAAAAACTAAATCTCCACAATCAGTTTCTCTCGTAATATCAGCCGAAGTAGCATTATAGATATTTTTTACAATTTCTACTTGTCGTGTAGCATCCTCAATAATAGACGGTTTACTTACTTTATCAATCTCATTTACAGCATTTGCAGCCAATATTTCTGTATACTCAGGTGTATTCGTTTTATCTTTTACATCTGTTAAGATTAAATCACCGGCAACATCTAACATTCTTGTAGGTTCTTCCGTATTTATACCAACTTGACCAAAAGAATATGTACAAGTTAATAGACTTAATAATATAAATTTTGATGTTTTTTTCATGTTTAAAATTTTTCGCAAGCGGTTACAAAATCATATGTTGAAGGGCTTGTACTTTGATCTAAACGATAAAAAGTCAATCGATAAAGATCACGATCTCCTGGATACAATAAATACAAGATATTCAACTCTCCATTCACAATTCCTGCTCCACTAATTGGTAAATTAACAAACGAGTTTGAAGTAGAACTAAACGTTTTACCAGTTTGAGGTGCCTGAAACTCATAACCATCTATTTGCCAGTTTTGTTCCAAAGTCATGTATACTGTAACATCATTCGCAGGATCATTTGTTAGCTTGTACTGGATATTAATAGCGGTACTTACATTTCTGAAAGCAAAATCAAACTTACCGCAACTAACAAACTTACTATCATCTGCTTTTCCATTTGTTGTCGTATAAATACTGTTCAATACTTGTTTATCCGAAGTAAATTCGTCACCAATAGGACGCAAATCTTTCTTATCAATGTAGTCTACTTTTCCATTGGCATTCACAACCAATATCTTGTCATATGCAGGCGCCTGAGATTTGTCATTCAACTCTCTTACTCTCATGTTACCTTCAACATGTAAAGTACTTTGTGGGTTTTTTGTATTAATCCCGACCTGAGCACTCATCGTGGTAGCAAAGAGTAACAATGCAAGTGAAATTAGTTTACATTTCATTATATTTCGATTTCGATTACTAATTCTATCTAGTTTCGGAGTTTATAATAATGAAGTTGGACTGCAAATTTAGAATGCTTTATAGTCTTAAAAAAATAAAAAAAGTTAAATTTATTAAATTAAAACAATTTAACCTTTCATTTTACAAAATATTTTGAAGTCTTATACCGAATATATTCTAACTTTGTAAAATGCTAAACAACGATACAATTTGTGCATTGGCAACAGCCAATGGAATGGGCGCAATAGCGGTTATTCGTATTTCTGGATCAGAAGCAATTTCTAAAGTTGCTCAGATTTATCAATCAAAATTTAATGCAACTAAATCTTTGAATGATGCAGAATCGCACACCATACATTTGGGTTATGTAATGGATGGAGAGACTATTGTTGATGAAGCATTGTTTTCTATTTTCAAAAATCCACATTCCTATACAGGAGAAGATGTAGTTGAAATTTCGACACATGGCTCAATTTATATTCAACAAAAAGTTTTAGAGCTTTTAAATAAAATAGGTATCCGAAATGCTAATCCGGGTGAATATACTTTCCGTGCATTTTGGAATGGTAAAATGGATTTGACACAAGCTGAAGCGGTTGCAGATTTAATTGCTTCAGATTCGAAGGCTTCTCACGAAATTGCCATTAAACAAATGCGCGGTGGTTTTTCGAATCAAATCAAAGATTTGCGCGATCAAATGATCAACTTTGCGGCTTTGATGGAATTAGAGCTAGATTTTTCTGAAGAAGATGTTGAATTTGCTGATCGTACCCAATTTTATGATTTGTTGAATAAATTACAATCAATCTTGAAGCGTTTAGCAGATTCATTTTCCTTTGGAAATGTTATCAAAAATGGAGTTCCTGTTGCAATCATTGGTGCGCCAAATGCAGGAAAATCTACTTTATTAAATGCTTTATTGAATGAAGAACGTGCTATTGTTTCTGATATAGAAGGAACAACACGTGATACGATTGAAGAAACAATCTACATAGATGGTGTTGGGTTCCGTTTTATTGATACTGCTGGAATTCGTGAAGCTGGAGATACAATAGAACGTATTGGAATAGAAAAAACATTCGAAAAAATAGATAATGCATCAATTGTCATTTTCTTATATGATTCTAATATTACAGCTGATAATCAGATTGCTAATCAATTAGATGAATTACAACGTAAAGGGAAAATCTTATTCAATGTTGCGAATAAAATTGATGTAACCAACAACGAATCAGCTATTTCAGATGCTATCAAACAAGAATTTAAAGATGTTGTACATTTAGAAATCTCTGCAAAAGATCAGTTTAATATTGAAGCTTTAAAAGAAAACTTGATTCATCAAATCAAATTGAAAGGAACAAATCAAGATGATACCATTGTTACTAACTCTCGTCATTTAGAAGCTTTGCAAAATACCCTATCTCAAATAGGAAAAATCAAACAAGGAATGGATATGGGGCTTCCAGGTGATTTATTAGCCATGGATATCCGTGAAGCTTTAACTTATTTGGGACATATCACTGGTGAAATTGATGTTGACCAAGATATTTTAGGGACAATATTTGGCAAGTTTTGTATCGGGAAATAAAAGTGTTAATATCAGACAAACAATACCTTTCAACTGCCTAACGTTTAAAACGTTAGGCTTTTTGTTTTATATTTGAAAATACATAAATAGATGTTGTTTTGACATATTTCACACCAAAACTACACCTCTATTTTTTAATACTAATAAAAGGTGTAGTCACTACACCTCGAATTATTCAAATATGAAAATAAGTTTAAAACAAAAGAAATTAAAATCCGGTAGAATCAGTCTTTATCTTGAATTTTATAAAGGTTCAAAATTTGATAATTTTGGTAAAGAAATTCATTTACGTGAGTTTGAGTATTTAAAACTCTATTTAACTCTAAATCCCAAAACTTATGAAGAAAAAAGAATTAACAAAGAAAACCTTGAATTAGCTGAAAATATATTTGCAATTCGAAAATCTGAATATGTACAAGGTAAATATGGAATTATCGATAGAGAAAAAGCAAATATTAGTTTATACGAATACTTCGATCTATTAAAAGAACATCGATCTTCCTATTTATCAAATTACGGTACTTGGATATCTGTAAAAAGATATATAATTCAGTACTTTCACCCTTCCACTACTTTATCTGAAATTACTATTGAATCCATTAAAGGATTTAAACGCTTTTTAGATAAAGAAGCTTTTACAAAAAATGGAACTCCATTAAAACATGGAACAAAATACTCTTATTTCAATAGATTTAGAGCTACTATTAAGCAAGCGTATGAAGAAGGATATATAACCAATAATAAATTACTTAGAATTAAATCTTTTGAAGAAAAAGAATCACAACGTGAATTTTTAACTTTTGAAGAAGTTCAAGCGTTAGCTAATACAGATTGTAAATATAATGTATTAAAACGTGCTTTTCTTTTTAGTTGTATAACTGGATTACGTTGGAGTGATATTTATAAACTTTCTTGGAATGAGGTTAGAGACGAAAATAATGATCATCGTATTTTTTTTAAACAGCAAAAAACTGATGATTTAGAATATATGTATATCAGTAAACAAGCGAGAGATTTATTAGGAGAAAGAGACCATACAAACCCAAGGGTATTTGTTAATTTAAATTATGGTTCTGGTACAAACTCTGAATTATTGAGATGGTGTATGAAAGCAGGTATTACTAAACATATTACCTTTCATTGTGCCAGACATACAGCAGCTACTTTACAATTAGAATATGGAGCAGATCTTTATACTGTAATGAAATTTCTAGGACATAAAGATATTCGTACAACTCAAATATACGCACATATTATGGATAACAAAATGAAAGAAACTGCAAATCTATTACCAACTTTAAATTTAGAATTATAATGTTCGTATTTCATATAATTAACGCAATAATGATAATAGGATTAACAATTGGATTTTTCTTATTCGTCTACAATAAATTTGATTTGCAAGTTAAAGCTAAAATGTTGCCCATAACAACAATTATTTTAAGTCTCATATTAGGTCTTCAAGCCTATTCTACTAATGATTTTATGACTTTACAAATCTGGATTTGCATTTTTCTATTTTCTATTTCGATTTTATATACCTATAAAATAAATAATAATAAGATTAGTCCATTGTCAAAAGCTAATTCTATGTTGAATAATCAACTAGATAATATTAAGTTGAATGAAATTTACGCTTTTTTTAAATTAAATGAATTATTAACTAACGATATGAATTTCCATGAATTTAAAGAGGCTTTTTTAAAAACTCCAATATATCTAAACATGGATGTTCCTTTGTAATCTTCCCCTTGTTAGGAACATTTAAAAGTATAGTTTTTATTTAATATTATTGTATTATTATTTTGATTAATTTGAAATGTAGGAAAATCATTAGGATTTTTGACCTTACCATATTT
>NZ_JASCQG010000010.1 GCF_030005555.1 Empedobacter sedimenti
TAAAATTGCTCTGTTTCATAATTATCCCTAAGTTAATAAACTATATTTTTAAACGGTCCGGTTTTTAGGGAAGATTACAATTTAGTAATAATGAATATTATATAGATGATAGTTGGTTAAAGTACTTTACAACAAAATACAAATTTGATAAATCAATTATTGACACTTTAATGAGCACAGCGATTAACCAAGAAGATTTTGCAGCAGTAAAGACACTTAGTAAAAATTATATTTTTTCCAAAAAACAAATTGAAGCCGCTCAATCAAAAAAGATATATAAAGATTCTTTACATGGAAAATTAGATATAGTAGAATATTATGACCCTTCATATTCTAAAATTGATGAAATATTATCTTTCATTAAAAATTCTTTCGTCAAAAACAATATCCAAGACCCAGATGGTTATACCAATCTTAGAAAAGAAAAAAACGTACAATCAGCAATCATTCAACAAATAAAATCTGGAGAACATATTGAGGTTCTTGATAATTCTAATGATTGGTTTTTAGTCCAAACTAAAGAAGGAAAAGAAGGTTATGTGCATAAAAGTAGGATAAAGAATAACTAACCTAATGAAGTCCCTCCTACTCACCATACTTATCATACTGTTTTCTTGTAGAGGAACTTCACAAGAAAGTAATTCTTTGGTAGAAAAAACAAACAATATGAATGTAGATAATGATTCTTTAGAAAAAGTCCTTAACAGACAGATTCAATCTGGTTATGCTATTGAAGAAGTTGGACTTGATATGATGAATAATTATAAATATAAAAGAGACGATTTTAATGCTATTAAAGAAGTATCAATAAATATTCTTAAAAATAGTGGTTATAAATTTTTAGATAATAAGGAATTTGAAAATAAATTAGATTCTATTTTTAGTTTTAATGATGAAAATAACGAAATTAATTTTCTGATTGAATACCCTTGTAAAAGTGAAAAAATAACTTATCAATTAGACGGAAATTATGTTATCAGTAATAATAATCCTTTATTTATTGATCCAAATAATAAACTAATCTTTGAATCTCTATTTATTCCTGAACTATTAGATTATAAAACAAAATATCCAATCATATATCAAAATGAAGAAAATATTTCAAAACAAAAAATTATAGAAGGAACAACATATGATATAATAAAGTGGAAAGATGTCAAAAATTTAAATGAAATACAATTTACAAATAGCCAAAAATTAATCCATAGAAACAAATACTTATTCAATGATGACAAAGCCAGTTTAACTTGGCTTAAATTCAATGATAAACTATTTTTAGAATCTTTAGTAAAAACATTTGGATATACAAAAGATAAAAGTCTAGTAATTCATGTTTTAAGAAAGGATTATAAAAATATTGATGAATTTGAAAAAATATTATGGAATAAAAAATGTGATGGAAAAATTGTATTTAATAAAGATGTTATGGATGTGATTACTGAATCTTCTTCTGAAGATCAAAAAAAATATTTATTAGCTATTTCAAATTATATAGTAAAAGAACAAAATAACAGAAATACGGAACTAAGTAAAAATCTAGCTAAAAAATCCGAAATATTAGGAAAATTGGCTTATTACGGGACTAAAATAGGAGAAAAACACAATATGTATTATGATTTTTTTAGCATTTTAGGTAGTGACGAAGGAGGTGAAAGATATGATAATGATTTTAAGAAAAATAATTACTATGGAATTTCTGATTTTAAAGAAATTTGGGAAGAAACAAAATATGGAGGCGTTTCATTACCTGGAATGGAGTAGATATAATAATTTTATAAAACCCCTCCTACTCATCATACCTATCCTATTGTTTTCTTTAAAATAATATCTTCTTATATAAAACAAAAAAACGACCTCATCATGAAGTCGTTTTTTGTTTATAATTGTTGAATCTTTTTAACTAAAAATATTCCATTTCAAACCAAGTTGGAATTTGAAATCTCGGTACGGAACATTTGGCGCTGCAAAATAATCGGGTTGTTTTGTAAACGACGCATTAATATGCTCTCCTCTAATGTAAAAACGCATATTACGAACCTTAAAATTAATAAACAAATCAATCAATGGATATCCGCCTATTTCTTGTGCTGTTGAAGGGTTTTGCAAAGCAAATTCATTCATAATCGGAATATAACGCATTCCATTGTATTTCGTGAAATAAGTTACATTAACACCAGCTTGTAATTGTGCATTTTTATTGAACAATTCCCCTTGCCAATACAACGTTTCTCTAATCATAAAATCTGGCAAAGGCATATACGCATCATTTTTAGTTACTTGCTGATATTGAGCAGTAGAAACCAAATTAATATGACCAAACTTTAGATGATTAACACCTTTTATTTTAAAATAATTGATATTATCTGTAAGTTGTTTATAAACCAAATCCTGATCTAAATAAACATGATTATCAATATTATAAAGCGCTCCTTCAAAAGTTGTATTCACCTTTTGCAAGTCTAACTTTGCATAAAGTTTCTGAATATTTTCTGTCTCAAATCGGTTTGCATAATTAAAATCTGCAAAAAAACTTTGATTATAAATTTGATTTAATGACGGAATCTTTGACTGTAACAATGCTCCGGCCGTCAATGTATAACCTTCCACAGGCGTAATATCCAAAATTGCATCTACATTATAAACGGTTTTATAATTATCGCTTTGTAAAAACTCTACATTACCATATAATTTCAACTTCTCATTCCAATCAAAATTTACTTTTCCAACCACTCCAAAAAGATTCTCTTTCATTTCTTTTGGATTATTAACTTCTTGTATTATTATGGCAGAAGAGTTTGGATGAAGAAATTTATGAGATAATGCTTGATCCGAGAATATGTTTAAACTCTGAAACTTCACTCCAGCTTCTATTTGTACACGATCTGTCCACTGAAAACCAGCCGTTGTAACATTAGAAAAGTCCGTTGCACTTTTACGATTATTATAACCAATTCCAGGAATAATTAACGTTGAATACAACTCTCCATTCGGAGAAGAATCTTCGTATCTGAATTTTTGCTTTTCGTAAGAGACTGTATTTTTTAAGATAATCGGATTATAATAAGTCGAATCTTTAACATTCAATCTTTTCAAAATTCCGTACGATGCGTTCGCTTCTATGCGACGAGCATCAAATTCGGATTTTGCCGTTTGAGAATTTACCGGAATATTTCGCACATTTGTCATTCTGCGTTCATCTTGCAAAATAAAATCGTTAATATCCCTTATTCCTCCGTTCTCATTATTCTTCAGATTCTGTGCCGAATAATGCCACCATAATTTGAAACGTTCAGATTTTGTTTTATAATTAGATGAAAAAACAAACGTGTTATTTTGCGCTTTTTCGTTTCGATAGCGTCCTTCCGAAATCAAACCGCGATAATGAAACGCATAATTAAATTGCTTGTTGATGTTATGCGTAAACGTTGAAGACAAAAAATTACCTTCCTTTACTCCATTCTCATAAATAAATTCTGTGTAAGGCGTTTTAACATCATAATACTTAATCTCCGAAGCTTGGTAATAATTGTAACGTTTCCCAGTAGGTAACATACTTGTAGCAAAAGGCAAATCTTGATACTCTAAATCTACCACTACTCCACCAACATTCGGGAAAAATAATTTTCCAAATGCATCTCGTCGAATAAAATTTTGATTATAATAATTTTTAATACTTAATGTTGTATCAATAACTTCTGGCTTTCTGCCATTTGTCCAAAATTTATAATCGTCAATCTTAGTTTTAAAATATGTAATCGAATCGTTTGCTGATGATCCTTTAAGTGGTTTCAAAATCTTTATAGAATCTTGCTCCTGCGCTTGTGCTACAACAGCTCCTAATAAAAATAAACCAATGATTGTTTTTTTCATCCTATTGAATAAATCCTTACAAAAGTAATCTAAAATTGAGAGATACAAAAAAACCCACTTATTTCTAAGTGGGTTAAATATTTTATAAACTTTTCTTAAAACGTAAACGTTGTTCCTTCAGCACCGTCTTTTAATTGAATTCCTAAAGCGCTTAATTGATCACGAATTTGATCAGATAAAGCCCAATTTTTATCCACACGTGCTTGATTACGCATTTCGATTAGCATTTTTACAACACCATCTAATTTGTCTGATCCTTCATTGATTTCTTCAGTATCCAAACCTAAAACATCATGAACAAAACCATTCATCATAGCTTTCAAACGTTCTAAATCTTCTGCTGTAATAGATTCTGAACCATCTTTGATAGAATTAATCATTTTTACTGCATCAAATAAATGTGCAATCAAAATTGGTGTATTGAAATCATCATCCATAGCCGCATACAGCTTCGCTTCTAACTCTTCTATATTAACAGAAGATGAATTTTTAGGAGCAATAACTTCTAACGTTTTCAATGCTTCTACCAAACGATTAAATCCTTTCTCAGAAGCTAACATTGCATCATTTGAAATATCTAAAACACTGCGATAATGCGCTTGTAAGAAACAAAAACGTACAACAGCAGGATGAAATGGTTTTTCGAAGAAATCATTTTCACCCGTTACTAATTGCATTGGCAAAATGTAATTTCCAGTCGATTTACTCATACGCTGACCATTCATCGTCAACATATTGGCATGCATCCAATATTTTACTGGTTCGTGACCGTTAGAACCTTTTGCTTGCGCAATTTCACATTCGTGGTGAGGGAATTTAAGATCCATTCCACCTCCGTGAATATCAAAATAATCACCAAGATATTTGGTACTCATCACCGTACATTCTAAGTGCCAACCTGGGAAACCATCTCCCCAAGGTGAAGCCCAACGCATAATATGAGCAGGCGAAGCATTTTTCCAAAGTGCAAAATCCACAGGATTTTTCTTCTCTCCTTGCCCGTCTAAATCTCTTGTATTATTGATTAATTCTTCAATGTTACGGTTACTCAATTCACCATAATCAAGTCCTTTTTTGTTGTAAGCTTCTACGTCAAAATAAACTGATCCGTTTACTTCATAAGCAAATCCTAAATCAATTAATTTTTCCGCTAAAGCAATTTGTTCTAAAATATGACCTGTCGCTGTAGGCTCGATTGTTGGAGGTAGTAAATTAAATTTTTCTAAAACTTTATGAAAATCAACCGTATATTTCTGTACGATTTCCATTGGTTCTAATTTCTCTAATTTAGATTGTTTTACAAAACGATCATTTTCTACATTTCCATCATCTGTCAAATGCCCAGCATCCGTAATATTACGAACGTAACGAACTTTGTAACCTAAAAACTTCAGGTAACGGTAAATCATATCAAAAGACATAAACGTACGCACATTACCAAGATGCACATTACTATAAACGGTAGGTCCACAAACATACATACCAACATTATCTTGATTAATTGGTTCGAACGTTTCTTTCAGTCCCGTTAAGGAATTATGTAATTTTAATTGATTTTCTTTTACCATTTTATAGGATTTATAATTTAAACATTGAAAGGAGTTTTCATTCCGATATACGCAATGAACTCTTTTCTTAATTGCTCACTTTCTTTAAAAGCTCCACCAAATTCAGCCGTTACCGTGCTAGATTCGATATCTTTGATTCCACGCGAATTCACACACAAATGTTTCGCATCAATAATACATGCTACATCGTCTGTACCTAACGCTTCTTGCATTGCTTTTACAATTTGCATTGTCAAACGCTCTTGTACTTGCGGACGTTTTGCATAATATTCTACAATACGATTCATTTTAGACAAACCG
The DNA here is from genome assembly GCF_030005555.1 of Empedobacter sedimenti. Classification (GTDB taxonomy): domain Bacteria; phylum Bacteroidota; class Bacteroidia; order Flavobacteriales; family Weeksellaceae; genus Empedobacter; species Empedobacter sedimenti. Next base: position 5,739 of record NZ_JASCQG010000010.1, read on the forward strand.
ATTACTTTTCCTTTCGAGATGTAACCAACATGTGCACGTCCAACGATTGGTAAAAAGTGATGCTCGCAAGTCGAATAAACCACGATATCCTTTTCAACCAACATTTGATTGTAGTTATATTTATTTTCGAAAGTTGACATTCCAGGCTTACGCTCTGGCAATAAACCACCAAAAATCTCTTTTACGAACATTTTCGCAACACGTTTTGGCGTTCCTTTCAAACTATCATCTGTTAAATCTAAGCCTAAAGTTTCCATGATGTTACGGAAATCCGCTTCTATCTTTTCCACTTTTTCTTCAGCAGACAACTCAAATGCATCAGCTCTCAAAGGCGTTTCTAAGTTTGCTGACATATGGTCGTCCCCCATTTCGTCATGAAGATGTTTATCACACATTACATAAAAATTTTAGCAAATTTATAAAAGATAGTGTTATAAAACCTTATCAAATCTCAATTTATTACATCTGAAATGATTTCTATCTTTTATCAAATCAATGAAAAGATTATCTTTGAAGTATCACAAATTCGAAAAAATGATCAAGAAAACTTACGGTATCGATTTTCTTTCGTTCGAGGATTACAAAGGAATCAAAGAAGGAAACATCGAAATTGAACTTAATGAAGCGAGTAAACAACAAATCTTAAAATCGCAACAAAATGTTGCTAAAATAGTTGCTTCTGGACAAACAGTTTATGGAATTAACACTGGTTTTGGACCACTTTGCGACACTAAAATCTCTGAAGAAGAAACACGTCAACTTCAACACAATTTATTAATCAGTCACGCAGTTGGTGTTGGAAATCCAATTAAGAAAGAAATTTCTAAAACCATGTTAATTGCAAAAGCACATGCTTTATCAAAAGGATATTCAGGTGTGACTTTAGATGTTGTAGAACGAATTTTACTAATGGTCGAAAAAGATATTATTCCGGTCGTTCCTGAAAAAGGATCTGTTGGAGCATCTGGAGATTTAGCACCATTATCACATTTATTTTTACCATTAATTGGCGAAGGAAAAGTTTGGGATGGGGATGCTATTGTTTCGACAAAAGAAGCTTTAGCTAAACACAATTTACAACCTTTACATCTTTCTGCGAAAGAAGGTTTAGGATTAATTAATGGAACACAATTCATTTTATCTCACGCTTTAAATGGTTTAGAAAAATTCGAATATTTATTGAATTTAGCTGACGTTGCCGGTGCTTTATCATTAGAAGCATACGAAGGTTCTCCTCGTCCATTCGAAGAAGAATTGCACCAAGTTCGTCCATTCAAAGGAACTTTATTGGTTGCAGAACGTATGCGAAATTTATTGAAAGGTTCTGAAATTGCTTTCTCTCATGCAGAATGTGGTCGTGTACAAGATCCATATTCATTGCGTTGTATGCCTCAAGTTCATGGTGCATCACGAAATGCATTTTTCCATTTACAAGAATTAGCAGAAATCGAATTAAATTCTGTAACAGATAATCCAATCGTTGTCTCAGACGAAGAAGCTATTTCTGGTGGAAACTTCCACGGACAACCATTAGCAATGGTATTAGATTATGCAACAATTGCGGCTTCAGAATTAGGAAATATTTCGGATCGTCGTCAATACTTATTAATCGAAGGAAAATATGGTTTACCAAAATTGTTAACCGAAAGCTCTGGTTTAAATTCTGGTTTCATGATTCCTCAATATACCTCAGCCGCACTTTGCACAGAAAACAAAACCTTGTGTTTCCCTGCATCGGCAGATAGTATTCCGACTTCTTTGGGACAAGAAGATCACGTTTCGATGGGAAGTATTTCTGGACGAAAATTCAACCAAGTTTTAGACAATGTAGAACGTATTTTAGCAATTGAGTTAATGTACGCTTGTCAAGGTTTAGAATTTAGGAGACCTCGAAAAACAAGTGCTTTCTTAGAAGACGTTTTCGCAAAAGTTCGTTCAGTTTGTCCAAAATTAGAAGATGATCGTTTGATTGGAGATGATATCAATAATATTATCGATTTACTACAAACAGATGATTTCAAAAAATTAATTTTAAGTTTCTAATAATATGAAAAACAACCGCCTAATCCTACTTTTATTTTTATTAATATCAATTATTTCTCAAGCCCAAACCACAACTTTTGGAGATAGTAAACCAGAGGAATTTGAGTTTTTACCTTACGAAGGAAGCCGAATTATACAAGGTTTTCGTGTTGATATGGGAAATGAAAAATTTTGTATCGTTTACTCAAAACCCGCAAAAGGTATAACGCCAGACACCATTTTTATACAAGAATATAAAAAAGATGGCTTGGAATGGAAACAGAATTTGAAAGACAAAAGAAGTAGTAATAACACGATTTTTATCTGGGGAAAACGTGGAGGATTTTTTACAGATGATGCAAAAATTGGAATTGCATATACGGCTTTTAGCGAAGAAAATTTAAAGACTGAAGAACGTTTTATTGTCGGATATTTTATTCTATACAAGGATAATTTATTTACGATAGAAGAGAATAAAGATGGTAAAATAACGAAATCTTCTAACTATAACGAGCTTCCTGCAAAAGCGCAAGAACGTATAGAAGAAGCTTTTAGTAAACTTGATAAATGGAGTAAATAAGATGTTCAAATTCGATAAAAAATCATTCATCATTGCGATTATAATTTTCTTAGTGGAAGTTTTTATTGCACTTTTTATCAAAGACAAAATCATTCGCCCTTTTGTTGGCGATATTTTAGTCGTAATTTTTATTTACTATTTTATCAAAGCATTTATCAACACAAAAGCGATTAACATTGCCATTTTTACATTGATTTTTTCTTTTGTTGTAGAAATTTTACAATATTTCAATTTTGTAGAAATGATTGGTTTAGGACATAACAAAGCAGCTCGAATAATTATCGGAACATCTTTTTCGTGGATCGATTTACTATGTTATTTCGTCGGATTTGTTCTATTATTTTTTATTGATAAAGATTTGAAGAAAAATAAATTATAATCCTAGAGATTCTTCGACAATCTCAGAGTGACAACAAAAAACGTTCAACGTAAAACATAAAAACACCAAAAAATGACTTTTCAAGAACAAATAAAACAAGGTATTCCTTCTGTTTTACCTCAAAAAAAAGACAGAAATCCTAATGTAAGCCACGCACCAAAGCGTAAAGAAATATTATCGGAAGACGAAAAAAAGTTAGCACTTAAAAATGCGTTACGTTATTTCGAACCAAAAGATCATGCTGAACTAATTCCAGAATTTAAGCAAGAATTAGAAGATTTCGGAAGAATTTACATGTATCGTTTGATGCCTGATTACAAAATTTTTGCTCGTCCAATTACAGATTATCCAGGAGATTCAGAACAAGCAAAAGCAATTCAATTAATGATTCAAAATAATTTGGATCACGCAGTTGCACAACATCCAGAAGAATTAATCACCTATGGTGGAAATGGTGCCGTTTTCCAAAACTGGGCGCAATATCTATTAACGATGAAATATTTGTCTGAAATGACAGAAGAGCAAACCTTGGTGATGTATTCTGGGCATCCAATGGGTTTATTTCCTTCAAACAAAAATGCTCCGCGCGTTGTCGTTACGAATGGAATGGTGATTCCTAATTACTCGAAACCGGATGATTGGGAAAAGATGAATGCGTTAGGTGTTTCTCAATATGGGCAAATGACTGCAGGAAGTTATATGTACATTGGTCCGCAAGGAATTGTTCATGGAACAACGATTACCGTTTTGAATGGTTGTCGCAAAATTGACAATGAAGGAACTGCTGGTAAATTATTTGTTACGGCAGGACTTGGTGGAATGTCTGGTGCGCAACCGAAAGCGGGAAATATTGCAGGAGTTGTATCTGTTACTGCCGAAGTGAATCCTGCTGCGACATACAAACGTCACGAACAAGGTTGGGTGGACGAAGTGATTACTGATTTGGATGAATTGGTTGCTCGTGTTCGCGAAGCCAAAGAAAATAAAGAAGTTGTTTCGATTGCTTATGATGGAAATGTGGTGGATGTTTGGGAAAAATTTGACCAAGAAAATCTATACATCGACTTAGGTTCAGATCAAACCTCTTTGCATAATCCTTGGGCTGGTGGTTATTATCCTGTTGGATTATCATTTGACGAAGCCAATGAAATGATGGCAAATAATCCTGAATTATTCAAAGAAAAAGTACAAGAATCGCTGCGTCGTCATGCAGATTCTGTCAACAAACATACTGCAAAAGGAACGTATTTCTTCGATTATGGAAATGCCTTTTTGTTAGAAGCTTCTCGTGCTGGAGCAGATGTTATGGCTGAAAATAATATCGATTTTAAATACCCAAGTTATGTTCAAGACATTATGGGACCAATGTGTTTCGATTTTGGATTTGGACCTTTCCGTTGGGTTTGTACATCAGGAAATCCTAAAGATTTACAAAAAACGGATGAAATTGCTTGCCAAGTTTTAGAAGAAATCATGCAACATTCTCCGAAGGAAATTCAACAACAAATGCAAGATAATATCACATGGATAAAAGGTGCGCAAGAAAACAAATTGGTTGTCGGATCTCAAGCACGTATTCTATATGCAGATGCAGAAGGACGAATTAAAATTGCGAAAGCCTTTAACGATGCAATTTCAAAAGGTGAAATCGGAGCAGTTGTTTTAGGTCGTGATCATCATGATGTTTCTGGAACAGATTCTCCTTTCCGTGAAACGTCTAATATTTATGATGGTTCAAAATTCACAGCTGATATGGCAATTCACAATGTAATTGGCGATAGTTTCCGTGGTGCAACTTGGGTTTCTATTCACAACGGTGGTGGCGTTGGTTGGGGAGAAGTTATCAATGGTGGTTTCGGAATGTTGTTAGATGGATCTTCGGATGCTGAACAACGTTTAAAATCGATGTTGCATTGGGATGTAAACAATGGAATTGCTCGTCGTTCTTGGGCAAGAAATGAAGAAGCTATTTTTGCGATCAAACGCGCGATGGAAGAAGAACCTTTGTTGAAAGTGACATTACCAAATATGGTTGATGAAAAATTACTATAATGAATAGACTTATTTCTGCATTTAGTTTATTATTTATTATCTTTTCTTGTAATCAAAATTCAAATTGTGAAGCTTTTCTTAGAATAGATAAAAACGATGAATGTTTAATGATTGTAGAAAATAAAGATTGGGGAACAAGTGGGAATTTAGCAATGGATGGACGAAATCCATTTACCAATGAAAAATGTGATTGTAATGAACAAAATCGATGGTGGGCGAACTATAGAAAAGAAATAAATATTGGTGACACAATCATCAAAAGAAAAGGCGAATTAACATTTAACATTCACAAAAGAGATAGTATTATTTCTCATGAATGGGAATGTGATGGTAAAACTTATAATATTGATGGTTCCATAAAAAATATTGAACCTTAATCATAAAAGCATCTCAAATGAGATGCTTTTATAGTTTAATCACTTAATGCGCACCTAAAACGAGTTCAGGATGACTTTGTTTGTCGTTCAGAATGTAGTGTTATCTAAATGACGAATCACGAGAAAATTCTTCGACAAACTCAGAATGACAATTACTCATTATTCTTAAATCGCATTCATAATCAACCATAATTTACTTAAAATCGCTTCTTAACCTACATCAAGATAATCGATAATATGGCTTCGTAAATTTGTATAACAAAAGTAAAAACGTATAAAACATATCATTATGAATACAAAAAATATAGAAGCAGTTATCGCTCCAAGAGAACCACATTATGTAGGAGACGGATTTAGAGTTCACAATTTTATTCCAAGTGGTTATCATTTAGATATGAAAAGAATGGATCCATTTATTATGTTAGATTATAATTCGAAATTTCATTTTCCAGCAACAGACAAACCAAAAGGTGTTGGTGTGCATCCACATCGCGGTTTCGAAACGGTAACAATTGCTTATGAAGGAAGCGTTTCTCACCACGATAGTTCTGGTGGAGGAGGAACAATTCATCAAGGAGATGTACAATGGATGACTGCGGCTTCTGGTGTTTTGCACAAAGAATATCATGCAGAAGAATTTTATAAACAAGGAGGTATTTTCCAAATGGTTCAATTATGGGTAAACCTTCCTGCAAAAGATAAAATGAGTGCGCCTAAATATCAAGCGATTGAACACAAAAGCATTCCAACGGTAGAAGTTGAAAATGGTTTTGTAGAAGTTATTGCAGGTGAATACAACAAAACGAAAGGTGCTGCGTCTACATTTTCTCCTGTTAATATGTTGAATGCAAAATTGAATGAAGGAGGAAAAGCAAATTTCAGTTTTCCTGCAAATTACAATACCGTTTTATTAGTTATTGAAGGCGAAGTAAAAGTAAATAACCAAGAAGTTGTACCAACAGATCATTTATTATTATTTACAAATGAAGGCGAAGATTTCTCTATCGAAGCAACAGAAAATAGTGTGGTATTAATTTTGAGTGGAGAACCTTTGAATGAACCAATTGCTTCTTATGGTCCTTTTGTGATGAATACACAAGAGCAAATTCGCGAAGCATTTGACGATTTCAATAACGGAAAATTTGGTACTTTAGAGGATTAATAAACAACTTAAAAACATAAAACTGATGGAAATTAAACAAATTGACGACAAGAAAAATGGAGCTTTTTTCGTGTTAGATGGAGATAAAAAAGCTGGAGAAATGGCTTATGTTTGGGCTGGTGATGATAAGATCATTATCGATCATACAGAAGTTGACGAAGCCTATGGTGGACAAGGAGTTGGTAAAAAAGCTTTACTTGCTTTAGTAGATTGGGCAAGAAAAGAAAACATCAAAGTAATTCCTTTGTGTCCTTTTGCAAAAGCGCAGTTTGAAAAAAATCCAGAAATTAGAGATATCTTATCTTAAGAAATAATTACTATGAATTTCGATTATACAATAATAAATCGTAATCTTAAATATTAATTTGAAAATTTATTCTGCAAGATGGTTATTTTGTAGAATAAATTTCATTTTTAATAAAAAATCATTCAAAAAAAACTAATTATTTTTGCATAACTTTTTATAAGTCCATAATTTTAATAGACTTTATAAAAGCAAAAAAACACAACCTCTCTGCATTTATTTATAATAATTGAGAGGTTTTTTTATTAAGATTTTTAAAATGATTGAACTAAAAAACATATCCAAAACTTTCAGAACTTCTAAAAGAGAAATTCATGCTTTGCGCGATGTTTCTTTGCAGATTGAAGAAGGAAAAATTTTTGGAATCATTGGTAAATCTGGTGCCGGAAAAAGCACCTTGATTCGCTGTGTTAATTTATTAGAACGACCTGATACAGGAGAAGTTTTGATAAATGGAACAAATTTATTGAACTTAAGTAATTCAAAATTAACTTTAGAAAGAAGAAAAATCGGAATGATTTTTCAACATTTCAATTTACTTTCTTCGCGAACTGTAGAAGAAAATATTGCTTTTCCGATGGAATTGGAAGGTATCTCAAAAAGCCAAATAAGAACAAAGGTTGACGAACTTTTACACCTTGTTGGTATTCACGAAAAAGCAAAGGAATATCCTACAAATTTATCGGGCGGACAAAAACAACGTGTTGCAATAGCGCGTGCTTTGGCTAATAATCCAACTGTTTTGTTGTGTGACGAAGCAACAAGTGCGTTAGATCCTGCGACTACAAAATCTATTTTGAGATTGTTGAAAGAAATCAATCAACGACTTAATCTGACAATTTTATTGATTACTCATGAAATGGAAGTGATTAATTCTATTTGTGATGAAGTTGGAGTGATTGAAAATGGAAAATTGGTAGAACATGGTACAGTAGAAGAAATTTTTACTAATCCGAAAGAAAATATCACGCAAGAATTTATCAAAAATTCATTGGATATAGCTTTACCACTAAGTTTTCAGAAAAATTTGGTTGATACTTATTCAGAAAATGACTCAACAATTTATAAAATCAATTTCACGAATCAACCAAAATTCAATCAACTTATTGCAGAAATAAATTCGTTGTATAATATTGAAGCAGAAATCGTAAATTCAAGAATCGAATATGCTGGAGAAATCAATTACGGAACATTTTTCTTGAAAATTAATTCAAAAGAAAACTCAGCAATCGAAACATATTTACAGCAAAATAAATTTAATTTAGAAAAAATCGGTTATGTCAGAAGCAGTTATTAATCTATTACTTAAGGGAACTTGGGAAACAGTTTTGATGACATTTGTTTCCGGATTTTTTGGTTTTGTACTTGGTCTTCCAATCGGAATCTTCTTGTTTTTAACGAGAAAAGGACAATTATTAGAAAACAAATTGGTTAATCAAATTTTAGCCTTTTTTGTCAATATTTTCAGATCAATTCCATTCATTATTCTAATCGTTTGGATGATTCCTTTTACACGAAGTTTAGTTGGAACATCAATCGGCGTTTCTGCTGCCTTGGTACCTCTTAGTATTGGAGCCGCACCATTTATAGCGCGTTTAGTAGAAAATAGTTTATTAGAGATTCCTGAAGGTTTGATAGAAGCAGCACGTTCTATGGGTGCAAAACCTTCGCAAATCATTTTCAAAGTTTTGTTACCAGAAGCATTACCATCGTTAATAAATGCCGCAACAATTACGTTAATTACTTTAGTCGGCTATTCGGCAATGGGTGGCGCTGTAGGAGCTGGCGGATTAGGACAAATCGGATATCAATATGGTTATGTAGGATATGATACTTTTATTATGAATACCGTTTTAATTCTATTAATAATTATCGTTTTTATCATCCAATTTACTGGTGATTTCTTATCAAAAAAATTCAATCATAAATAATTTAAACAATGAAAAAGTTAATTAAAAATATACTTCTTACAACACTATCAGCACTTGCTTTAACATCATGTGGAGAATCTAAAACTGATGCAAATACAATACGTGTTGGTGTAATGACTGGACCTGAATTTGAAGTGGCTCAGGTTGCGAAACAAGTTGCAAAAGAAAAATACAATTTGGAAGTAGAATTGATCACTTTCAATGATTATATTATTCCGAATGAAGCGTTGAATCAAGGAGATTTAGATGTTAATGCTTACCAAACAGTTCCATTTTTAGAAGAACAAGAAAAACAACGTGGTTACAAATTAGAACCTATTGGAAATACATTTTTATACCCAATCGTTGGATATTCTAAAAAAATAAAATCTATAAATGAATTAAAAGAAGGTAATACAATTGCTATTCCGAATGATCCAGCTAATGGAGGTCGATCTTTATTGTTGTTACAAAAAATAGGTTTAATTAAATTGAAAGATGGTGTAGGGTTATTTCCTAAATTAACTGATATTGTTTCTAATCCTAAAAAATTAGAGATTTTAGAATTAGAAGCTCCTCAATTACCTCGTGTTTTAGATGATGAAAAAGTAGCGATTTCTGTTATTAATAATAATTTTGCAGGACAAGCTGGTTTAGATGCTAAAAAACAAGGAATTTTTACAGAGGATAAAGAATCTCCTTATGTCAATATCATTGTGAGTCGTGAAGACAACAAAAACGATGAAAAAGTGAAGAAATTTGTACAAGCATACCAATCTGAACAAGTTGCTAAAAAAGCAGACGAAGTATTCAAAGGTGGAGCTATAAAAGGTTGGTAAAATAATTATTTATAATATTAAAAAGGCTATTCAATTGAATAGCCTTTTTGTTTATCTAACTTTTTTAATACCCTACTGCCTTATCATCTCCTCGCGGATCTGCTCCAGCTTGATATGTTCCATCCTTGTTTACCAAAATTCCTTCTACACGTCCATAAGGTTTACGTTCTTTCAACTTATAACCTTTTTGTTTTAACGTTTCGCGAACATTTTCTGAAATCGCATTTGGTTCATAATCGATCTGGTCTGGCAACCATTGATGATGAAATCTTGGTGCTGCAACAGCTTCTTGCATTGTCATTCCAAAATCAACAACATTCAAAATTGCTTGAAAAACAGACGTAATAATTGTAGAACCACCCGGCGTTCCCACAACCATAAACAATTTACCATCTTTCTCTAAAATCGAAGGTGTCATCGAACTTAACATTCTTTTCGAAGGTTCAATCGCATTGGCTTTTCCTCCAACCAAACCATATAAATTAGGCGTTCCTGGTTTTACAGAAAAATCATCCATTTCATCATTCAACAAAAATCCAGCTCCTTCTACAACAACCAAAGATCCGTACGAATTATTCAACGTTGTGGTTACAGAAGCCGCATTTCCATCTTTATCAACAATTACATAATGTGTTGTTTCCATCGATTCTTTACCAATCATTTCTCCCGCTTTAATTGCTGAACTTGGTGTTGCTTTATCAAACGAAAAATCTTTCATTCGATTCACATTATAACTTTTATCCAATAATTGTTTTTGCGGAACTTTTATAAAATCTGGATCACCTAAATGCTCTGCGCGATCAGCATAAACGCGACGTTCTGCTTCTACCATCACTTGAATTGTAGAATCTGCCTGAAATCCCCATTTGTTGATTGGATAATCTTCAATTGATTGAAATAACGAAACCAAAGCAATTCCACCACTTGAAGGCGGCGGCATCGAAATCACTTTAAGACCTTTATAATTTCCAGAAACTGGCGTTCTCCAAACCGATTGATATTCTTTTAAATCTTCGTGTGAAATAATTCCGTTTCCACTTTTCATTTCTTTCACTATTAAATCAGCTGTTTTTCCTTCATAAAAACCAGCTCGACCTTTTTGCTGAATTAATTTTAACGTATTAGCTAAATCTTTCTGAATTAGTAAATCGCCTTCTTTCCAAGATGATTTAGAGGTTAAAGCATTTATTTTCTGATTATATTTTACAAAATCATTGTGTTTATTTGTCAATTCGCTCGCTTGCTGTTTTGTGATTTTAAATCCTTTTTGAGCTAAATTAATAGCTGGCTGAACTAATTCTTTCCAATTTAATTTACCATATTTTTCGTGCGCTTTTACCATTCCATCAACTGTTCCGGGAACACCTGCAGCAAATTGTCCATACAAACTAAGATCAGTAATTGCATTGCCGTTTTTGTCCCAATACATATCTTCACTCGCTTTTAAAGGTGCTTTTTCACGATAATCTAACGCATCGGTCTTTCCTTTTGCATCGCGATAAACCAAAAATCCACCGCCACCAATATTTCCTGCATTTGGGTAAACAACCGCCAACGCAAACTGAACTGCAATAGAAGCATCAATCGCATTTCCACCTTTTTTCAGAATTTCAACTCCAACTTTTGAAGCTTCTGGATGAGCTGTTACAACAACTCCATTTTTGTATGATTCTTGCGCATTCAACTGAATAATCGCCAAGAATGAAACTATAATAAATGATATTTTTTTCATAAAAATCGATTTAAACAAAAATACCAAACCTTCATCAATTAAGACAAAGATTTGGTAAAACATATAAACTATTTCAATTATAAATTCAATGATAAACGAGCGAAGGCAAAACGTCCTCCAGTTCCGAATTGTTGTCCAGTACGTGAATACACGAAATATCCTGCACCTCTATTTCCTCCAATTTTCGTTTCATCAGGATAGATATCAAACAAATTATTTGCACCGATCGTCAACGATATATTTTTATTAAAAGCATATCCAAAACTTAAATCCGTTACAACTTTTCCGCTAAATGTTTGTGATTCTTCTATAGTATTTGTCGCTGCATCAACTTCTCCGAAGTAAACATTTCGCAAATAAACATTCCATTTATCTAGAGAATAATTAAGTGATAAATTAACCTTTGTACGAGGAACAGCCGATTCTAAATAAATACGACTTGAACGATCAAAATAAGTAGATTCTTTTCCTTTCAATAAATCCGAAGCATGAACGTCGCCCACAACATTTGTTTTACTAAAAGTCGCCGATAAATCTCCACGTAATTTCCCAGCTCCCAAACGATCTTGATATGTTAAAACAACATCTACTCCTTTCGTTTCGGTATCAATTGCATTGGCGAAGAAACGTGCAGAAGTTGCATTAGCTTGTTGCAATAATTCATAAATCTCTTTGTCTTGAGCTGAAGCATTTGCAGCATTACTTCCTTTAAATGACCCTGTATAAATAATACGATCATCTATACGAATGAAATATCCATCAACACTCAACTTGAATTTTCCCCAATTTGCTGTTATACCAGCAGAAACTGATTTCGATTTTTCTTCGTTCAATTGTGGGATTCCTAATAATTTTGCGGCGCGACTATCATTTGTAAAAGTTCCTGAATTAGAAATTGCTCCGTCTAAGAATAAACTTGATGTTGCACTAAAATATAATTGATGCAAAGATGGTGCTCTAAATCCTGTACTTGCAGCGGCTCTCAATACATAGTTTCCTAATTTGTATCGTGTCGAAATTTTTCCATTTAACGTTGATCCAAAATCTGAATAATCTTCGTAACGTAAGGCTGTAGCAACTAAGAAATCTTTTGAAAAATTAAATTCCGTATCCAAATATGCCGCTACAGAATGACGATTTGCGTTGACTTCGTTCGCTGGTAAAAATCCAGGAAAAGCTTGCGCTCCACCCGCTAAAGCAGTTCCATTTGCAGCGAATAATGTATTGATATTTCCGTTAAAATCTTGTACATAAATTGGCTTTCCATTTCCGTCTACACCAATTTGGCGAACTTTACCATAATTTGCATAAGATGATTCTTCACCTCCTACAATTTGATAATTTTCGTAACGAAATTCTGCACCAAAAGCCACATTAATTCCAGCTAAGGCATCATCAAAAAATCGTGTAAAATCTAGGTTAGTCGTATTTTGAGTAAAACGATATCCACCAGCTTCAAAAGATGTTGGCGAAGATTCTTTCATCGATGCGTTAACTGTATTTTTGACTCCAAAATCGATGGTATTATTTCCGTATGTGTTCGAAAAATCAACTTTCCAACCGTTAATTTCACTACGAATCCCGGCTGATAATGAACGGTCATAGTTATTTGTTTCAATTAAAGGCAGATATCCATTTGGAAAAATTGAAGCAACTGTTTGGTGTAATTGAGCAGGTTGACGACGAAAAGCTGTCGATTCACCCAAACGATAATTTAAACCTCCAAACGTATAAATTTCAGTTTTATCTGAAACTGGAAAAAGTGAATTAAGAAAGATTGCTCCTCCTTCATTTTTTGATTGTCCGATTCGAGAAACATAATCTGCACGTGTTTCTCCACGGCGTGCTAATTCTTCGTTTGTAATATCTTTTCCTGTTGGATTTGGGTATAAATCTGGTCGATTATAATCAGAAAAAATTGTTCCTGTAAACTCTTTTTGACGATTAAATGGTTGACGTTTGTCGTAAGAACCTGCAAGATTTACAAATCCTCCTTTTTCACCCACTTTTACACCATAATTTACATTCGCTTGAAAAGTTTCACCATCAAAATTATCTTCTGCATTTTTCGATAGATTTCCTCCATAGGAAATTGATGCACGCAATTTATCTGTCGAATCTTCCAAGACAATATTGATCACACCTGCAATCGCATCAGAACCATATTGAGCAGCGGCTCCATCTCGAAGAATTTCAATTCTTTTAATCGCAGAAGTTGGAATCGCATTCAAATCTGTACCGACAGAACCTTTACCAAATGAACCATTAATATTAACCAATGATGTTGTATGACGACGTTTTCCGTTAATCAAAACCAATACTTGATCTGGTCCTAAACCTCGCAAAGAAGCAGGATCAATATGATCTGTTCCATCAGAAATAACTTGCGTATTCGAGCTAAAAGATGGCGCAACATAATTTAAGATTTGATTCAACGAAACTTGTCCCACATCTTTTGTTACTTCTTTGATGTCAATTACATCAACTGGTGTTGAAGAGTCTAACTGTGTACGACCTACTGCACGAGAACCAATCAAAACAACTTCGTTAAGATTCGTTTGTTCTTCTGTTTGCTCTAAAAAAAAATCTAAAGCTACTTCAGCATCTTCGCTTACATTAATTGTTTGCGTTGTTGTTGGCTCACCTATTTTCGAAACAGTAATCTCGTATTTACCAGGCTCTAATGTTAATTGATACAAACCACTTACATCAGTAATTGTTGTAATATTGGTTCCTTTTACATTAATGGTTGCTTGATCGATTGGTCCATTTAAATCTTCAACCGTACCTGTTACTTTCGTTTGGGCAAATAAAAGTGTTCCGCCGAAAAGAGCGGTGATAAAAAATATTTTTTTGAGTGAGTATAATTTCTTGTTCATATCTATAATTTTAAAGTCTAGCAAAGTTATAGACTTTATAGAATACAAAACAAGTCCTGATTAGATAAAATAAAAGAAAACAATAAAATTTAGATAATTTAAAAACATATTCTAAATATTTTACTATTTTTAGAATTAAATTCTAAATAAGTGGCAGTTAACAAAACATTTTGAAACAAAAAAGGGAACTCGTAATGAGTTCCCTTTTTATATATTGAGAGAAATTAATCTTATTTCAATTTCTTTTTAACCTCTACAGTTTCATAAGCTTCAATAATATCATTTACTTGAATATCATTAAAGTTTTTGATGTTAAGACCACATTCGTAACCTTTACTAACCTCTTTCACGTCATCTTTGAAACGTTTCAATGAAGCTAATTCACCATCGTGAATTACTACACCATCACGAATGATACGAATTTTAGAGTTTCTGTAAACTTTACCATCTAATACCATACATCCTGCAATAGTACCAACTTTAGTAACTTTGAAAGTCTCACGAACTTCAATATTACCAGTTACTTGCTCTTTCAATTCTGGAGATAACATACCTTCCATCGCTTCTTTGATCTCTTCAATCGCAGCATAGATGATAGAATAAGTTCTGATTTCTACTTCTTCTTTATCTGCAATTTCGCGAGCTGATCCACCTGGACGAACGTTAAATCCGATAATAATCGCATCTGAAGCAGAAGCTAATAATACGTCAGATTCTGTAATTTGTCCAACACCTTTATGTAAGATGTTAACGATAATCTCTTCAGTAGAAAGTTTTTGTAATGAATCTGTTAATGCTTCAACAGAACCATCCACGTCACCTTTCAAGATAATATTTAACTCTTTGAAATCTCCTAAAGCAATACGACGACCAATCTCATCAAGCGTAATGTGTTTTTGTGTACGAATAGTTTGCTCACGTTGTAATTGATCTCTACGAGATGCAATTTGTTTCGCTTCACGCTCGTCTTCGTAAACTTTAAACTTATCACCTGCAGTTGGCGCTCCGTCTAAACCTAAAATTGTAACTGGTGTAGATGGCCCAGCAACTTTTACGTTGTTACCGCGCTCATCTAACAATGCACGAACTTTACCGTGGTGAGACCCTGCTAATACATAATCTCCGATGTGTAAAGTACCTGTTTGTACAATAATAGTAGATACATATCCACGTCCTTTATCTAAAGCAGCTTCTACAACTGTACCTGATGCTTTACGTTTTGGATTAGCTTTAAGATCTAATACTTCAGCTTCTAATAATACTTTTTCTAATAAATCATCAACACCTAAACCAGATTTAGCAGAGATTTCTTGAGACTGGTAAGTACCACCCCAATCTTCAACTAATAAGTTCATTTGAGCTAATTGCTCTTTTACTTTTTCTGGATTAGCAGCTGGTTTATCAATTTTGTTGATTGCAAAAATCATTGGTACACCTGCAGCTTGTGCGTGAGAAATTGCCTCACGTGTTTGTGGCATGATTTGATCATCCGCCGCAATCACAATAATTGCAATATCTGTTACTTGAGCTCCACGAGCACGCATCGCTGTAAAAGCTTCGTGACCAGGAGTATCTAAGAACGCTACACGTTTTCCACTTGATAAAGTTACATTATATGCACCGATATGTTGTGTAATACCTCCAGACTCACCTGCAATTACATTTGCTTTACGAACGTAATCTAATAACGATGTTTTACCGTGGTCAACGTGTCCCATTACAGTTACGATTGGCGCACGTGTTACTAAATCTTCTTCGTTATCGATTTCTTCTTCTTCTGTTGAGATTTCCTCTTCAGCATTTGCAAATACAGCTTCGAATCCGAAATCATCTGCAACTAACTGAATTGTATCAGCTTCTAAACGTTGGTTCATTGTTACCATGATACCTAAAGACATACATGCAGAAATAACTTCTGTTACAGATACATCCATTAAAGATGCTAATTCATTAACAGTAACAAATTCTGTTACATGTAATGTTTTGTCCATATCCATCGCTTCTTGCTCCATTTCGGCAAATTCACGACGTTGGTTACGTTTATCTCTTCTGTGTTTTGCACCTTTTGCTCCCTTACCTTTATTCGTAAGTTTATCTAAAGTGTCTTTAATTTGTTTTTTAACATCTTCATCAGAAAGTTCTACTTGCGGTGCACGTTGTCCACCTCTAAAGTTATTATTTCCTGGACGATTGTTTCCTCCTTGGCGATTTCCACCACCTTGTCCGCCTGGACGGTTATTTCCACCTGGACGATTTCCTCCTTGGTGGTTGTTATTACCTCCTTGACGGTTATTGTTTCCACCTTGGTGGTTGTTATTACCTCCTTGACGGTTGTTATTATTGTTTCCTCCGTTTTCACCAGCTTTTGCTACATCTTCTGGCTTAACATTTTTCTGGATACGTTTACGCTTCTTCTTGTCAGCAGCATTGTTGTTACCACCTTTTTGATTTCCTTGTTTTGGATCAGGTTTTTTCTTATCAAATTTAGATAAGTCAATTTTAGCTCCAGTAAAATTAGGTCCATCTAATTTGGTATAAACTGTCTCAATTTTTTGAGATTCAGCTGCTACTTCTTCTGTTTCTTCTTTCTTCACTTCAGGCTTCGCTTCCGATTTTATTTCAGGCTTTTTAACCTCTTCAACCTTTTTAGGTTCTTCTTTCTTCACCTCTTTTTTAACTTCCGCCTTCGGTGCTTCCGCCTTTTTAGGTTCTGCTTGCTCTTTTTTAGGAGCTGGAGAATCTTGTTTTTTAGGTTTACCCGTATTATTTATTTTATCAAGATCGATTACTTTGATCACTTTCGGACCTTTTACTTCTTCTTTTGATTCAGTTTTTTCTTCAACTTTAGGAGCTGGAGTTTCTTCTTTCTTGATTTCTTGTTTTACTTCTTCCTTAGCTGGCGTTTTTTCCACCTTTGCTTTCGGTTTCAAAGCATCTAAGTCTATTTTACCAACAGTCTTAGGACCTTCTAACTCTACCTTAGTCGTTTGCACTACTTCTGGTTTTTCTACCACAACAGGTTTTTCAGCAGCTACTTTAGCATCTGCTTCTTTTTTCTCTGCTGCTTTGATATCAGAAATTTTGTTAATGACTACTTCACCAGAAGCTTGCTTTTGTTTAGCATCTGACCGGAACTCATTAACTAAAATATCGTAAGTCGGCACATCGATTTTAGAGTTTGGGTTTTTTTCTACTGTTTTACCTTTGGCTTCTAAAAAATCAACAGCTCTATCTATTGATATATTTAATTCTTTTAATACTTTACTTAATCTTATTTCCGGCATATGAAACTAATCTCTTATTTTATAATGTTTGCAAATTTACAAATTGTTTATGAATTGAGTGTGAATTAATCTTCAAACTCTTCTTTTAAGACACGGATAACCTCTAAAATTGTTTCCTCTTCTAGGTCAGTACGCTTAATTAAGTCATCAACATCTTGTTCTAAAATACTTTTTGCAGTATCTAATCCGATTGCACTAAATGCATCGATTACCCACGCATCAATTTCGTCTGAGAATTCTGATAATTCTACATCCTCGTCTTGCGCACCTTCTCTGAAAATATCAATTTCCATTCCAACTAATTTAGATGCTAAACGTACGTTATAACCTCCTTTACCAATTGCTTTAGAAACTTCTTCTGGACTTACATGTACTAATGCTTTATTCTCTTCCTCGTTAATTTCGATATTCGCAATTTTCGCAGGACTTAAAGCGCGTTGTATGTACAAACTTTGGTTGTTAGTATAGTTAATTACGTCGATGTTTTCGTTACGTAATTCGCGTACGATCGAGTGGATACGAGATCCTTTCATACCAACACAAGCTCCAACAGGATCGATACGATCATCGTAAGATTCTACTGCAACTTTTGCTTTATCTCCAGGGATACGAACTACATTTTTGATTGTAATTAATCCATCTAAAATTTCTGGAATTTCTTGTTCAAATAATTTCTCTAAGAATTTTGGTGATGTTCTTGATAAAATAATTTGAGGTTTTGCTCCTCTTAATTTTACGTCATCTACAACAGCACGTAATGTATCTCCTTTTCTGAAAAAATCTGATGGAATTTGATTTTCTTTTGGTAAAATCATTTCGTTTTGTTCGTCATCCATAATAATCACTTGTTTGTGACGTACATAGTGGATTTCTCCTGAAACTACTTCTCCTATTAAACCTTTAAATTTCTCGTATAAATTAGAGTTATCATGCTCCATTACTTTAGAAACCAATGTTTGACGTAATGTTAAAATAGCACGACGACCTAATGCTTCGATCGGAATTTTTTCCGATACTTCTTCACCTACTTCAAAATCTGGCTCAATTTTACGTGCTTCAGATAATTCAATATCTGTTGCATCATCTTCTGAGAAACCGTCTTCTACAACGATACGGTTGTGCCAAATCTCTAAGTCTCCTTTATCAGGATTTACAATAATATCAAAGTTATCATCTGTACCATATTTCTTTTTCAAAACACTTTTCAGGGTTTCTTCTAAGATTGCCATCAGCGTAATACGGTCGATGTTCTTATCGTCTTTAAAATCTCCAAAAGATTCAATTAATGCAAGATTGTCCATTAAACTTTAATTTTTTTAAAAGGTGACTTTTATAATCGCTTTCTTGATGTCAGCGTAATTTATTTTTTCTTCGTATTCTACTGTAATTTTACCTTTTCCTACTGCCTTTTGTTCGCGTGCTTCCCAAAAAATTGTAACACCTTCTTCATCGGCTTCTACAATTTCGCCTTCCATCACTTTGTCATTTAATGTAGCTTCTAAAGTTCTACCTATATTTTTGACAAATTGACGAGGCATTGTTAAGTTACTTCCTACACCAGGAGAGGAAACTTCTAATGCAAAATCACATTCTTCTCTATCAAGATTGTGTTCTACATGTCGGCTTATTCTTACAATTTCTTCGACTGAAAGACCTTCGTCTCCATCTGCTAAAATGACAATTTTATCATCTGGAGTGATTTTCCAATCGATTAGAAACAATGACGGATTCTCCGCAATTGCTTCTTCTATCAGTTGTTTTACTTTGTTAGAATCCATATACAACGAAAAAGAGAGCTATAACCAGCCCTCCTCCATTTATTCCTTTAAATTCTCTGCAAATATAGGTAAATATTTTTTACTGACCTAATTTCAGCAATTTAATCTCTTTAATTCATTAATTGATAAACAAATATTCCGATAAATACTAGAGTTAAAATGACATCGTAACCTGTTGTTAAAATAAATCCTACGAATGATCCAAATGCAGATTTCAATGCTACTTTTGGCTCTGCTGCGCTAAAAATTAATTCACCTAACAATGCTCCCAAAAATGGACCTACTATAAATCCGATTGGTGGGAAAAATAACCCAACAATTAACCCAACAATTGAGCCCCAAATCCCATACTTTGTTCCTCCTAATTTCTTGGTCATATAAGCTGGCAATAAATAGTCTAGTAATGCGCCAATTAGGACAAATAATCCTGCTATAATTATCGTTCCCCAATTGTAACTACAATCTCCACTAAATTTAAAGACTAGCAATCCTACCAATGCCAATGGAGCTCCTGGTAAAACTGGTAATACTGTTCCGATTAATCCTACAACTAGTAAAATTCCGCTGATTATATTTAGTATCGAGTCGTTATCCATGTTTTTGTATTTTTAAAAATGTAACTTTGTACAATTCAATTCCATTCTATTTATATGAAACTGCTTGTGCAAGATAAATCTTTTTATGAAGAATTTTCTGATGGTGTAAAGTTTTTTTTCAATCAATATTTCAAAATTGATTTGTCAGAAAATTTATTCACTTTTTTTGAAATTGTTTCTTGGATTTCAATCCTATTTATTATTGATTTTATTTTAAGAATCATCATTCTTCCTTTGCTGAAAAAGATTAAAAATTTTACGGAGAATGATTGGATGAAATTTTTGTACATAAACAAAGTCTTTACATCTGTCATCCATCTTATTCCGACTAGTTTTGCATTAAGTATGAACGTTATTCTTTTTAAGGATGATGGTAATATTTTTCATGTAGTACAACGAATCACCGAATTAATTTCTTTAATTCTGTTTACGCAGCTTATCTTCAGAGTTATTAATACAATTATTGATGTTTACAACGAAGAAAACAGCTACACAACGGTTGGTGTAAGAACTTTTGGACAAATGTTAAAATTTATTGTTGTCTTTTTCTCCATTATTTTGGGTATCATGATTCTGTTTACTGTTGAACAAAATACCATTATAACAGTATTAGGAGCATTAACAGCTGCAGTTTTATTGATTTTTCGTGACGCTATTTTCGGTTTTGTATCTGGACTACAAATCTCCTATTCTAAAATTGTAAAAGTTGGAGATTGGATTACCATTTCGAAAGGAGATATCGAAGGAATCGTCAAAGAAATTAACATCAACTTAGTGAAAATTGAGAAGTTTGATAAATCAATCGCAACTGTACCAACTGTAGATTTGGTGTCATCACAAGTAACTAATCACATGGCAATGATGGCGACAGGAACACGTCAAATAAAACGTTCGGTTTCATTTAACGTCAATTCATTTCAGTTTTGTAACGAAGAAATGCTAAATCGTTTCGAAAATATCACTTTAATACAACAATACATTCAACAAAAAAGGCACGAAATCTCTTTATATAATCAAAACATCGAAAATTCTGATTTGGACATCAATGGTAAAAATTTAACCAATATTGGTGTGTTTAGAATTTATGTCGAACATTATTTGAAAAGTTTAAAAACAGTTTCTCAAAATGATCCAATTATAGTGAAACAATTACCCGTTTCTCCACTTGGAATGCCTCTAGAAATTGGATGTTTTACAACTTCAGCAAATAATTCAGAATTCGAAAGAATTCAGTCCGATATTTTCGATCATTTGTTGACAGCTTGTCGTAAATTTGACTTAGAAATTATGCAAAGCATTTCGCTTTCTGATATTAAAAAATTATAACATAAAATCATGACTAAATTAAGTGTTAATATAAATAAAATTGCCACAATTCGTAATGCACGAGGTGGAAACACGCCAAATCTTGTAGAAGCGGCAATCAAAATTCAGGAATTTGGTGGACAAGGAATTACAATTCATCCACGTCCAGACGAACGTCATATTCGTTACCAAGATGTGTACGATTTGAAACCTGTTGTAACAACTGAATTTAATATTGAAGGGAAACCGATTGATAGTTTTATGGAGTTGGTTTTAAATTCAAAACCAGAACAAGTTACCTTGGTTCCTGATGCAGAAGATGCGATTACGTCAAATGCTGGTTGGGATACAATCAAACATTTTGATTATTTAACGGATGTGATTAAAACGTTTAAAGATGCTGGAATCAGAACATCTATTTTCTTAGATCCAAATCCTGCTTTAATTGAAAGTGCTGCGAAAACTGGTGCAGACAGAATCGAATTATATACAGAAGAGTTTGCAACACAATATGGTTTAGGGAATCTTGCAGCAATCAATCCTTATAAAGAAACGGCAAAATTGGCAATCGAAAATGGCTTGGCTGTAAATGCTGGACACGATTTGAGTTTAGATAATATCGAATATTTTATTCGTGAAATTCCAACAATTGCGGAAGTTTCTATTGGTCACGCCTTGATTTCTGAAGCGTTATATTTAGGTTTAGAAAATACAATACAAGCGTATTTACGTAAAATTGAATTAGCAAATTTGTAAAAAATGGCAGAAATCTTACACAGTAAAATTGTTGGTTCTGGTGAAAAACATTTATTGGTTTTTCATGGTTTATTCGGACAATTAGACAATTGGAGTACATTAGGAAAACAATTTGGAGAACATTTTACGACACATTTGATTGATTTGCGCAATCACGGGCGTAGTTTTCATAGCGAAGATTCTTCTTTAGCAGCAATGACACAAGATATCGTGAATTATATGGATGCCAATTCTATCGAAAAAGCGCATTTGTTGGGACATTCACTTGGCGGAAGAATTGTGATTGATTTTGCGATGATTCATCAAAATAGATTAGATCATTTAATCGTTGCTGACATGGCTCCAAAAGCGTACCAACCTCATCATAATGCGATTTTCAAGGCGCTGAAATCTGTTAATTTTGATCAAATTGAAACTCGAAAAGATGTCGAAACAACCTTAGAACAATTTATTCCTGAAATTGGTGTGCGACAATTTTTATTAAAAAACGTATACAATGCAGAAAACGGGAAATATGCTTTTCGATTCAATTTAGATGTTTTAGATAAATATTACCAAGAAATGATTGGTTCTGAATTATTGAAAGGAGAATTTGATGGTCCAACTTTATTTTTGGGTGGCGCAAATTCTAATTACATCATGCCCGAAGATGAAATGATGATCAAAAATCGTTTTCCGAATGCTGAAATCAAGAAAATTGCAAACGCAGGACATTGGTTGCATGCAGAAAATCCGAAAGACTTTACAGCAGAAATCTTAGATTTTTTGTTGAATAAATAAAAACTAAAAAGCGAAATTCAACTTGAATTTCGCTTTTTTATCTTACTATCATTCTGTCCAATATAAATATAAAACGAAGAATGCTATTTTACTCTTTCAATAACGACCAATGGATATACTTGGCATCTCTGCTTAACTCTTTAAAATTCAATTTTTTCAACAGATTAATAGAACTAATGTTAGTAATTAAACAACTCGCTGTAATTTCTTCTAACAATTCGTTAGAAAAAGCCCATTTAATCAATCCTACAGCAGCTTCCTCTGCATATCCTTTTTTTCTTTCTGCTGCTACAAGTCCGTAACCGATGTCACAGCTTTTCTCTACAAAATTTAAACCTTTAAACCCTATATCACCGATTACTTCACGCGTAGATTTCTTGATAATCATCCACGACTCAAAACCAGTTGGATAATCCACTTTAGCTAAATTATTCATAATTCTAGGTAAAGTATCCATCACAACACGATCTGGCCAATCAGTTCCTCTAACTAAATTCAACTTATCTAAATCAGAAAAATTATTCGCTAATATATTTTCACAAAACTTTGTTGTAAATGGAATTAAAAGCAATCTTTCTGTAGATAATTTCAGTACTTGCAAACTTTCTAAACTCATAATTGATGAAATTTTACGATGTCAAATTTAAGCAAATCATTTGTCAATATTTTATGGGGTGAAAAAGTAACTAATTCTATATTTTTATAAATAAATCTAATTAAATAATCTCGTCCCTGAAATTTAGTCGAAATTACTTTTCCTTCAAATTTTCCTTTCTCTGAGATGACAATTTCCTCTGGATAAACTACAACATTAGCTGAATTAATCTCCAGACTCTTTGCGTCATTCAATATATTAACATAACCAAAAAGTTTTGCCACATATTCTAATACAGGAAATTCTCTCACCTTTTCTACCTCATCAAACTGAATCATTTTTCCTTCTTGAAGGACTAATATTTTATCAGATGTATAAAAAGCATCATTCAAATCGTGTGTTGTAAAGATCACCGTTATTTGATGCGCTTTACACCAATCCATAATTTTTTCTCGAATAGTCAATTTCAAGGTTTGATCGAGATTAGAGAAAGGTTCGTCTAACAACAAAATTTCGGGCTGTTGAGCCAAAGCTCGTGCAATAGAAACACGTTGACGTTGTCCTCCACTTAATTTATTCGGAAAAATATATTTGAAATCTGACATTTCAACAACTTCTAATGCTTCGTCAATACTTTGTTGTTTAAGCTCTAAATCGAAATTACTTAAGAATTTTCCTACATTTTCTCCTACAGTCACAAAATCTAACAAATCATAATCTTGTGCTACATATTTCATCATTTCATGGCCTGGAATAAGATTGTAAGCTGGTCCACGTAATTTTTTGGTTTGATATAAGATTTCTCCTTCATTAAAATCTAACAAACCATAAATCAATTTCAGTAACGTTGATTTGCCACTTCCACTTTCTCCAATAATACTAATTACCTCACCTTTTTCTACAACAAAATTGATATCAGCTACCACATTTTTGTTAAAATCAGGATAATTATAATTAAGATTCTGAATATTTAGCACGATTGAATAAATTTTGATTATTTTTGATAAAGGTATTTAGAATTATTCAAAATGATTTATATAATTATTTCATTAATTGACTTAAATCAATACCTAGAATCAATTTAAGTGATAATTTTGAAAAAAAATTAATAAAAGCGATATGAAAAAATTATTTTTAGGCCTTGCCGTAGTTTCTGCAGTTGTATTAACATCATGTGATAACAAAACTGAAACTAAAGCTGCTACAGAAGCACAAGAAGGTGCAACATCTACTGAAGGTGCAACAGAATATGCATTAGACACAACAACTTCTGTTGTTAACTGGAAAGGTGGAAAAACTTTTGATGATATTAAAAAACCAGAAGAAGGACACTACGGAGTAGTAAAATTAAAAGAAGGGTCTGTAAAAGTAAATAATGGAGTTTTAGAATCAGGTAAATTAGTTGCTGATTTTGCTACTTTCGAATCTAAAGATTTAGATGCTGATGCAGAAAGCAAAGGAAAATTAGACGGACACTTAAAATCACCAGATTTCTTAGATGTAGCTAAATTCCCAACTGCAACTTTCGAAATTACTGGAGTTAAAGCTTTACAAGGAGCAGATTACAATACAGAAATTTCTGGAAACTTAGATTTCCGTGGAGTTCCTAAAAATGTAACTTTCAAAGCTAACGTAACTGTTGATGCGAATGGAGTATCTATCAAATCTGAAGAATTTGCAATTAACCGTAAAGATTTCGGAATTACATTTACAGGAGCTGGAGGTTCTATCGTAAAAGACGAAGTATTATTACAAGTTGATTTAACTGCGAAAGCAGCAGCTACACCAGCAAAATAATCAAAACGTAAAATAGTATAATTTAAAGCCATACATGAAAATGTGTGGCTTTTTTGATTTAAAATGTTAAAAAAAATAATTTCTTATCATTTTTTATTGTGAAAATTAATTGAACTTATTTATATTCGTACTCATAATTAATAACATACATTAACAAAACAATGAAAACAATTAAGTTCTTCCATTCGGAGGAAACATTTAATTACCAAATTGAAAAAGCACTTTGCAAAGTCGTTTTTCAGGGAAATAAAAAATGTTTATTGGTCGAAATCCATTCCAATGATGACTTAGAACACGTAGAAGGAGATTCGTTACAGAACGATTTTCCTCAACTTTCTTTCTTTATCGATGATTTTCCGTTAGATGTAGAATCTGTAGAAGAATTAAACGGTAAAAAAGTTTCTATTCCTTATGGTTTTGCAGAAGAAGAGGACGAAGAAGGTGAAACAGTAGAAGTTTATTACACAACGTTGAATGTTTCGGAAGAAGATTATGAAACTGTCAACAACGAATTAACGTTTAGTGTAAATGACGATGGTATTTTGACTCTTAATTGGAAAGGAGAAGTGCAAGATTTTACTGAAGAAACAGATGGAGATATTCCTTTTGAAGTAGAATGTACTTTTGAAGAATTTGAATTTAATGAAGATGATTTCGAAGAAATAGCTCAACCAAAATAATCAAAAAACGGCGCTGAAATAGCGCCGTTTTTTATTCTTATATAATTGATATTATCTTCCTTTCATAAAAATCCAAGCCAATAATCCCCAACCTACAACCATTAATAAACCTCCAAGTGGTGTAATTGGTCCTAAGAATTTTAGATTTGCTCCCCAATGATTGGCAAACGAAAGCAAATAAATACTTACAGAAAATATAAATGTACCTGCAATAAGACACCAAGCTGCAGAACGTTCTAAACTTTTATCGAACTGAAAATACATTCCGATCGCTAACAACGCAATCGCATGATACATTTGATAACGAACACCAACCTCAAAACTTACCAATTTATCTTCTGGCAAAAATTTCTTGAATGCATGCGCGCCAAAAGCACCCAAAATAATTGCTGTCATTCCGTACAAAGACGCAATTGTTAATACAAGATTCTTCATGATATTTCTTTTTATTTATTCCGTTTTCTTTTTTCCTGCAACAAAATCCTTCAAATAATAAGGTTCGAAATAAGCAACATCTTCGAATTGTTTTTCTTCAAAACGATTCTCTGCTAATGAACTCATCCATTTAGCTGACGGAAAAGTTTGTACAAAAACAGCATCTAAATGCGCTAAAACCTCTTGACATTTTTCAGCGCCATCACCTACAAAAACAATCTTTTTCCCTTTCAATTCTTCAAAAGAAGTCTCGTCAATTACCTTTGCTTCAGTTTCTGTTAATTGATTTCCTTGTGTATCAAATTGTGCTGTATAAACTTCCATACGACGCGCATCAATCATAGGTATTATTATATCATAGCCTTGATTAATTTGAGATTCTGCTAAAATTTGAAGAGAATTAATGGCTAATAATGGAAGGTTAAGACCAAACGCAAATCCTTTTGCAGACGAAACTCCAATTCGCAAACCTGTATAAGAGCCTGGTCCTTTCGAAACGCAAACTGCATCTAGATCTTTCCACTCAATTTCAGCCCCATCAATACACCAATCAACAAATTGATTTAGTTTTTCTCCATGCGCGAAACTTTCTGCACTTTCTTCAACTAAACATAGTTGAACACCGTCTTTAGCAATCGAAACTGAACAATTTTTTGTTGAAGTTTCTAAATTTAAGATTGTTGCCATGATGCAAAGATACATCACGAAAGTTAGAAGATTGTCTAAAAAATAATGATTTTAGAATAGGTTTTGGCGAAATTGCTACGTTAAAACCCTATTTCGACTCCAACGTAATCGGAACTCCTGCATAGAAATCTAACACTTTTTGTTTAAAAATGTAGTTGTATTTTGCTTGTAGCATTTGCGATTCTGATACCATCAAGTCATTTCGCGAACGGTTAAAATCATATTGATTAATTACGCCAGCATTATACGATTTTTGAGCAAAATCATACGAAATCTTTGCATATTTCACTGCTTCCTTTGACGAATCATAAGATGCAAAAGAACTATTAACTTCGAAATAAGCAGATTGTACATTTTTCTGAATTTCTTGACGAGATTGCATCAAATTATTCTTTGCTAAATCTTGATTGATTAACGCTTTCTGAATATTAATTTTATACGAATATTGATTCCAGATTGGCACAATAACACTCACTCCAAAAACACCTGTTACATTATGTCCTAATTGCGTTAGAAAAGCATCTTGACGTAGTCTTTTGTTAAAATATTGTAAGTAACTTGTTCCGAAGTTAAAGCTACCTGTAACTTTAGGAAACAATGAGGTACGCGTTATCTCAGTTTGTTTTACAGCAGATTCTATTTGCAACTCTGCATATTTTACTGCTGGTTGATTTGCATAAGCATATTCTAAAACATCATCTAAATTATACAACTGAGAAGACACATTATCTGGCAATTTAACACTAACTACATTAAATTTTCGGTAATCTTCTAATTGTAACAACATAGCCAAGTTAAACAAAGCGCGTTCTATTTCAATTTGAGCATTTACCACCTCTCTTGTATTTGTTGCAACCTCAGATTCAGATTGTGCCACAATAGATTGTGCTACAGTACCGGCTTTAAATTTCTTTCTGTTTTGATCTAATAATAACTTAGAAATATCCAAATTACCAACCGCTACTTGTTTCAATTCTTTATTCAGAAGCACTGCCAAATAATAATTGGCAACTTGTAACGAAATATCATTTACAGTAATTTCTGTCTGTGTTTTTGCAGCTTGTAAATCAATCTCTGCTTTTTCTTTGTTTAGTTTTACAACTCCACCACTGTAAATATTGATACTTGATTGCGCACCAACCGAATGAGAAAATTGATAATATCCTTTATCAATCGTTGGATTATAGGAACCAATCGTAAAACTATTATCCATAGTTCCCGAAACTGTTGGCAACCACGAGTTATACATCAACTCTTTGTCCTTATTAAAAAGCTCTTCGTTGATTTTATTTTGCTGAACCGTCAAGTTGTTCTTGTTCGCATACATAATGCATTGTTCTATTGTCCAATCTTCTTGGGCAAAAGAATAAATTGATCCTAAAAATGTTAGCGCAAATAATAGACGTTTCATATAATCGTTAGTCAGAAATTTAAAGATATAAAATAAGTCGAATTTCTAAACAATATGTTACGAAATTCGACTTCAAAAAGGAGAAAAAAAATTTTTCTATCCTTTAATTTTTGATGCAAGTGCAAATTCTTCTGCAAAAGCTGCAATTCTTTGCGCTACTTCTTCTTCATCAGTTGCTCTTTGGTAAGAGCTAGACATAGAGATTAAGATTTGGTGAAAGAAACGTTTCATATCATCTTGTGTCATATCTTTTGTCCACAAATCGATACGTAAAGCCTCTTTTGATTTATCATCCCAAACAGAAAGTAACATTGCTTTTGTTTCTTCGTGACTAATTCCACCATCTGGTGCATTCCAAGTCATTTTTTCTGGAACATTGTTTTCATCTAATTCGATGTCTACAGAAATATTTGTTGTTCTCATAAAATTCAAATTCTACTATTATTTTATAAAATGATAATTTTTACCATTTATTGATTTCGTTGTATATGTTGATTCGCTATTTCCATCTAAAGCTGGTTTATATTTCGAATCTTTAAAGATTTTTTGTCCATCCATATCTTCCAACAATGCTTTCAATTCAACCTTAGGATTCTCTCTCATGTATTGACGAATAATTTGCCAACCCAACCAAGCACCAATTTTCCCTGGAGATTCTTGCTCTATTTCGTTGTTAAACTTAGAGAAAGGAGCTGTAACCAAAAAGCGTTTGTCTAATGAAGCATCCGAACTAAAAATATAATTTTGTTCAACAAAAAAGTTCCAAATCTGTCCTTCATTTGCTATACACCACGCTATTTGCTCTGGCGTGTAACCCATTTTATATTCGTCGGGCGTATCAGTTAACAAAGCATCTTGCAAAATTAACTTCTTTCCTTCGTAAATAATTTTATCAATAAATAATTGATTTCTTGGGCTAAATGTCACAATATCATTCGCAATTGCATCTACTGCCTGCGATGGTAAACGATCTATTTCAAGATTTGTGCGTAAATAACGATCAACTCTTATGCTATCATATAATTTATTCTTTTCGCCCAAATAAGCATCCATTGCGATAAACATCATTCCAGATTGTTGACTAAACATCACTGGATAATCTATATTTTGCAAACCAGATGAATATGTAAAAACTGTTGGCGTTTTATATTCAGGAAAATAATATTGATAACGCTGAAACATTGGTGTAAGCGTTTTATCAAGTTGGCTATAATCTCCAAAATTCTTCTTTGCTAAACTATAAATAGCTAATTCTTCTTTGTTTTTACGTTGTTTTTCCCAAATACTATCATGCGTCTTTTCATCAAAAAAGAACGGATATTCTTTGCGTAAAGTTGCTAACGGAATTGTATCGTTAAAAAAATCTTTACTAATATCATGAATCGTCAACTTTACGTTTTGTTGTTGAACGTCAACATCCCACGACTTTTCTTTTTTACATGCTGTAAATAAAATTAAACTCGCAAAAGCAAGGCGACAAATAAATTTCATTGCGTTGGTTATTTAGCAAACAAAAATAGGAAATAATCTGTAGACTATTGCACATTAAAATTTTGAATGATTCTTGAAAAGTTGAAAAGCTTTCTTCTCATATTATACTTATATTTGAGTTAAAATAACGCATATGCAAACTGAAAAAGTTGTACAATATATTGTTTCTTGGTTAAAGGATTATTTGGAAACCTCACATCAAAAAGGCTTTGTGATTGGAATTTCTGGTGGAATAGATTCTGCAGTAACCTCAACACTTTGTGCCATGACAGGTTATCCTTTGCTTAATTTGGAAATGCCTATTCATCAAGAAAAAAATCAAGCAAATAGAGCAAAACGTCATATCGAATGGTTAAAAGCTAAATTTTCGTCACCAATTGATTCGATTGAGGTAGATTTAACTTCAACATTTGACGCAATGGTTTCAGCATTACCACAAACCGAGGCTACTGATAAAGTAAATTTAGCTTTGGCTAATACACGTTCTCGTTTGCGTATGACAACCTTGTATTATTTTGCAGGTTTGCACAATTATTTGGTCGCTGGTACAGGAAATAAAGTCGAAGATTTTGGTGTTGGTTTTTATACAAAATATGGTGATGGAGGTGTTGACCTAAGTCCGATTGCTGATTTAATGAAATCTGAAGTGTATAAAATTGCAGAGTTTTTAGGTATTAATACCGATATACAAAAAGCAAAACCAACCGATGGTTTGTTTGGCGATGATCGTTCGGATGAAGATCAATTAGGAGCAAATTACGATGAATTGGAATGGGCAATGAAAGCGAAAGAAGCTGGAAAAACTGCCGATGAATTTGAAGGAAGAGAAAAAGAAGTTTTCGAGATTTATTTGAGATTAAATCGTATCAACCAACACAAGATGGTTCCAATTCCGATTTGTGATATTCCTGAGGAATTGATGAAGTAAGTGAACAGGTAAAACATATTCCGAGTTTCGAAATTCGAACTTCGATAAAACTTATAACTAGAATACAATTTAAAAGCAAGCGAAAGTTTGCTTTTTTTGTTTTTGATGAGATGTTGAAACGAGTTCAACATGACTTTTAGTTATGTCATTCTGAATGTAGCTCTAGCGGAATAAAGAATCTCAGATTCCTCCTTTCGTCGGAATGACATTTGAAAAAACAAAAAACTCAGTAGAACTACTGAGTTTTTTTATGTTGTAAATAATATATTACAATAATGTATGCAATGGTGATTCCGGATAAGTTTGCCATAAGATCTACAAAATCGAAGCTTCGATGTAAAAAAGTTAAAGTTCCTTGTAAAATCTCAATCAAAAAACTGATTGAAAATGGAACAATAATTAACCGAAGATCAAAAATTTTGTAGCAGCAGAAGAACAAAATCGTCATCAAACCAAACATGCCAAAATGTACAACTTTATCTAAATTATCAATCTCTAAAAAGATTTCTAATTGTCTTATTTTACTAAGTTTAGAAAAGTTTTCTTGCGGAAGAAGCGTCAGATAAAATACTAACGCTACATACGCAAAGAATATTATTTTTTTTGTCTTATGCACCGATTAAATCTCCGTAAGCAGCAGCGTCTAATAAAGCATCTAATTGAGATGCGTCTTCAACTTTTACTTTGATAATCCACCCTTTTCCGTAAGGATCAGTGTTGATTAATTCTGGCTCACCTTCTAATTCAGTGTTAAATTCTACTACTTCTCCACTAATTGGCATAAATAAGTCAGAAACTGTTTTTACTGCTTCTACTGTTCCAAAAACTTCTTCTTGACCTAAAGTTTCTCCTTCAGTTTCTACATCAACATAAACGATATCTCCTAACTCACCTTGTGCGAAAGCAGTGATACCAATTGTTGCAACGTCTCCTTCTACAGAAATCCATTCGTGATCTTTACTGTACTTTAAATTGTTTGGAATGCTCATAATTGTTTGTTTTATTGTTTTTAATTTCCGAATGTAAATGTAGCACTAAATCCGGCACGAATCTGAGAAATTGGAAAAGCTGTTGAAATTTTATATTTACTCATCATCTGATCCCAGTAAAATCTCACGTTAAGACTCTTACTTACATTATAATCTGCTGTTAATTTTAATGACATAATTCGTTGTCCACCAGTAATCTGAGAATCTCCATAAATACTTGTTGGTAAATTTTGATCATTAAAATTATAAACTATTTTACGAATCGTGGTTTGATTGTCGCGTAAAGAAAAATCTCCACGAATATTTAAATCTCCTTTGATTGTTTTTTGATTTCCTTGGTAACGAATCTTCATTTTGAAGTCTTTGAAAATATATCCAAATCCTACAATATACTCAGAACCATAATCTTCTGTATATGTATAGTTTGTTGTGCTTAATGACAACATACGATCACGGTTATATTGCGCACGCAATTGCATACTGTTACGGAAAGTTAAATCTACACCTAACAATGGCGAAAAAGATTCGATCATCGTTACAGCTCCATATAAATTCTTTGTGTAATAGTTACCATTATCATCCTTTCCTGTTACTGTACCGCCATTCATCACACCAGCATCTAACATATAATTTGGATTAGATTGGATTGATGAAGCTGTGTACGTAGAATTGTAAGCACTTAAGATTTCTACATTATCAAAATATTTGTTTACAATTGGTATAGATTTTAAACCTGTATATGTTACACGCCAGTTAGGAACTGGAATTGTACGGTTGTATCCTAACTTAGACGAATTAGCATCTTTTCCTTCTACTGCTGCTAAGAAAGCTGGTAAAATAACATCAGAACTACGAGCATTAAAACCTTCATAATACCCTAATCCATCTTGATTACTACCACGTTGTCTACCTAAACGATTAGAGATTGTTCTTGTATTATCTAAGAATTGATTAAAAATTAAATCTCCATTCTTGAAAGCCGTTTTTAAGCTTACCGTAGAAATATTAAGGTTTGATAATTCATCAATATATGGGTTTTCGACATCAAGATTGAAACCTGAATGATAAATACGACGATCTTTCATTCGCTTCGCATTCAAGTCAATTCGTAAATCTGGAATTGGCTCTATCAAAGCAGTTGCTGTAAAGTCTGATCCTTTTGTTAACTGATAAGCATCTGTCATCAATTCATCATTTACAATCAAACCACGTTCTATTAATTGACGTTTAATATCGAATTGTGTTCCGTAAACAAACCCTAAACTTGGTCCATTTTTACCATTTACACCAAAGAAACCTGGCTCGTACAATAATCCCGGAATAAATGCTCCGTGACGTTGATTAAACGTAAAGTTGGCACGTTTTAGTGACGATAAAACCATCCAACCGTAATCTTTTGCAGTAAACTTGTTTTTAAACTTATATTGTGATTTCTTATTGCGATTACGTTTCTTCGCATAAAGATCAGTATAAACTTGATTCAATGAATCTATTTCTTCACGACGACCTTTCAAAATTGAGTCAAATCGTTTGTAACCTTTAAATTCTGGATAAAATTTAGCGAAATCAAAATCACCGATTAAATTAACCGAATTAGAGTTTTGCGCTGTTCCACGTCCCAAATCTGCAATACGACTTGTTACATTTCCGTTCGCATCTACAACATCCGTTTCAAATCTGCGATAAGCCGTTGGCGTTGCCATCCAATTGTAATTAGATGTAAAACCTAACTCAACATTCATAAAACTTAAATACGGAAAGAATTTGAATGGTAATTTATAATTGACCTGAAATTGCTGATCATATTGTACTGGACGTCCTATTGTAAACAAATTTTGCCAAATCAGACCTTGATCTGCTTTCTGAAAAGTTGTTCCATCATTCAAGGTCATTGTTGAAGATGTTAAATCTAATCGCAACGATTTTGTCAAGTCAAATCCTAAATTATATTGCCAATTGAACAAGAAATTATTGCTATAAGTTGGCTGAATCAAAGATGAACTCGACGATCCTCCAGTTAAATATTGGCTAATATCTCTGTATTGTCTTTCACTATATGTACGCGCAATTTCTGTACGGAAAGCAAATCTTGTTGGTAAAGGATTGATATTAAATTCTCTAATAAATTGTAAATACTTACCAGATTCTTCTTTTTCTTGTGCTGCTCGCCAATTTTTGAATGGTTGATACGATTTTCCTTTAAACCCAAAATTATAATTAACAGAAGCTCTTAACTGCTGATTAACATTATATTGTGTGTAAATATCTCTATAATAATTATCCGAATACATCATCGAAACAGTAAAATTCGATGGATCATAAAAACGTACTGGATTATTATTTTTTGTTGATCTTACTTTACGAATATTGTTAAAAGCAAAACTTTTGAATTGTGTATAGGTACGTACTACTTTTTCTAATTCTGCTTTATTAGGCGCTTCGTCAAAAATAATATCATTATCTAATGGGTTATATTTCGGATCAACAAAACTTTCTTGAATTGTAAAGTTAAACGGAACTTCCATTCCCCATTTCTTAGGTAAAAACTTGTCTAATTTTATTTCAGCATTCAATGCATATTGCAATGATTCGTCTTGATTTCTTCCTGACGGACCTTGATCTATCGCTCCAAAACCAACCGAACTTGTACTACCAGAAAGTTGCACATTGGCAAAATCTCCTAAATTAAACTGTACATTGGCTGCAGCAGCATAACCACCGTCATTGTCAATTTCGCTTAAGCGTAATTCGTTCACCCAAAGTAAAACTTCTTTGTTTGACGCTCCAGAAGTGTTACGCACACCAATCATCATCGACGATACGTTGCCTAAAGTTGGACGTCCTTTTACATAAACTGCTTTATTTGGATTTTGTTGATCAAAAGCAAAAGCATAACGCTGTAAAGTACTAAAAGACTCTAAATCACGTTGTTTTTTGGCATCTGTAAACAAATCTGTTGTAAGATCAATAAAGTTTTCGTCTGGCCAAATTGCACTTTCTGTCGAAGCACTTTGTGGCGTATATTTTACCGGAATTTCATATTCGTAGTAGTTATCAGTATAATCGCTACCTAAACGAATAAATAATTTTGTTCCGTTGTCTACTTGACTATTTGTACGATCTAATAAATCTTGAGCAGATACAAACATTTGTAATTTTTTGTATCGTCTCAGATCTAAATTCGTATTCTTGAAAATCGCTTTTGATGTACTTCCTGGTTTAAATTTCGCTTTTAACGTCATCGACGCTTCATTCTGCGATTGATAACCTGTTGTACCTTGCGTTTGCTCACGGTAAACACCAGGAGGCATTTTATATGGAGGACGATCACCATTATTACGCTCAATACTTACTTCTCCAATTTCTAAATCATCTATATTTTGATCTTGAGATTCTCCTTCTTGATTATTAACAATTAAAGGATAAATATTTTTTTGATAACGTCTCCATTCAGAGCGTACCAAATCAAAAGTACCAAAACGTAATGTTGTTTGCTCATCAAAACCGCGCATTACCAAACGCATATAACGCGCTGCTGTCAAAACGCTTTCTGCCTGAGAAATTGAAGCAGGATTATTTAGCTCCTCTACACCATCTCCGTCAATATCCAAGTCAAAATTATCAACAGGAATACGAACTTGATACCATTTTACTTTATGTGAAGATTTGTCTGGAAATTCTCCGTCAACTTCTTTTCTTGCTACAATAAATTTATTTTCAGGATCATTTAAACTTTGACGATCAATTTTTAATGTGTACTGATTATAATTTTCAGTTTGATCTAAGTTAAAATCTCCATTAATATCTTCTGTATCGGGCATTAAAGACGAAGCGTGTAATGGGTTTGATGTCGAGTTGTTTCCTTGCGGATTACGGAAAAATCGGTAACGATCTTGCACCGTATTTCCGATAGAAGAACTTTTGAAACGATCATCTAAAAAGAATAAATAATTATCATTTGCAGGGTCTAACTCACCTGTAACAATATTATTACTCGAAAAACCATAACGATTAACCTCTTCTTGATCTGTTAATCCATTAAATCCTAAATCTTGTTCTTTGCGAGCTGCTCCTTCTGTGTCAAAAGCATAAAGAATTGGATTTAACTGAGGCGTTTTACCCCAATTTGTCGCAACTGTTTGCGTATTATTGCTAGAATGAGGCATTCCATTTTCGTACATCAACTCACCATCTTTCAGCACATCTTCAGATACATTTCCTAAATGAAGTAATAATTCTCCATTTCCTCCATCTCCGTCTGCATACGGATCCATCATCCAAAATTCAACATATTCGACATTAGAATCTTTGAAATTTGAAACTGAAATAGGACGCATTACAGAAGCCCAATTTTTGGTATCTGTTGCCATTGGATTTACATTGTACGGACCTCTTTCTTGTGGATAAAACGTCATATCAAACGTGCTGATATACGAATTAGTACCCGCCATTACATCTCGCTGATCAAATAACTCTTTCAACTTTACACGGCGAGATTTATGCGTCGACATTTGCTGATCTGATAACGGCGAACTACCACCAAGACCATAAAAGCGAGGATCGATTGTATACCACGAAAGCATTTTTCGTCCGTTATTGAAACTTAAATCATCATTTTTGTTTCCATTTGGAAAAAATGGGTGATAATTTGTTCCTGATAAACCAGCTGGCTTTCCTGGTGTAGAACCAAAACGCCAAGCACCTACATCTAAAATACTGATACGAGATTGCGCATCTTCGAAATCATCGATGTAAGAATAACCACTTGTTACTTTATTTACACCTGGCATCAAATAAGCAGCTTCTGCCTGAACGGTGATGTTCGACATTTCATCTGTTTTGATTCCAGGAATTTTATTTGTTAATCGTGTTAACCACTCCGCTTCGGAGTTATACTGTGTATTTAGTCCAAAAATTGTATTATTAACTGGTTCCGAACCAAATTGAGTTTTTTGCGTAACTGGACGTTCTTGGTAATTAATTAATGTACCACCTAACATAAATTTATCGCTAAACTTATGTTCGACATTAATTCCCATAAAACGTTTTTTCTGTAAGTTGAAAGTAGATTGATTCTCTAAACTTACATTAATTGGAGCACCAGAGTTTTTAAGTTGATCATTAATAATCTTAACTCGTCCCAATTGATAATCTACTGTATAGTCAACACCTTCTGTCAAAGTTGCTCCACCAGAAGTTACTTTTACAGAACCTTGTGGTACATTGAAAGCTCCTAATGGAATACCATCAGAAACGGTTCCTTTGTAGCGACCTTCTATTGTATATCGGTTGGCTAATTTTTCTCCAGTTAAAGTATTTGGTAACTGATCATAAATTTCGTTGAAAACATACTCAGGATTTTGGCCTTGTAATTTTTTAGTCAAATTTGCCCCAAAAGGCTCAACAGTTGTGAATATAATGTTTCCTCTTTCGGTATCAATTGTTAAACCAGGTTCAAAATCGAATAAACCATCTCCAAATGTGCCATTCGGATTTTGTTGTACTTGCCTATTCGTATTTAACCTATCCATATTCATTACCTGAAGTAATGGTTGTTCAGCTACAGCCGAGTTTGGAAGATAATTTAATTTACCAGAAGAATTTTCTCCATTATCCTTGAAATTAATATTCAACATAAAATCCTCATTCGAAACTCCGTAAGCATTTAATGAATAAATATTTTTCATCATCAAATCCCACATTGGCGAAGCCACGTTTACGGCAGAATTTGGTTTGATTAATTTCGCAATAATTGGTTTATCTGTCTCATTAGACATTTGCCCAACAGTGTATAATTTACCTGGATCTGAGCTTAATGTATATTGAAAAGAAACCGCTAATAAATCTTCCCCATCAACCAAAGGTGTATTTAAGGAAACATATCCTAATTTTGGATAGAAAGTAAATTCAGAAGGATCAAGTTTTCGTACACTTTCATTGACAACGAAATTTTCGCCATCCTGAAATTGCTCACCATTATAACTGTACCCATTCAAGAAATTTCTTGCATCACTAATCTTTGTAAAATTCTGGTTTTTAATGTCATTAAATAATCCATTATTACTATTATTTGGTGCTGCATTACTTTCTGCAATATCTCTAATCGCAATTACCGAACGTCTATTTTGCTGATTACCACCAGATTTATCAACTTTCCAAACTTCGATATTACTAATATTAATATTACTATTGATCGCTGGATAATTGGACAAAGCTCTGTCGTAAGAATTTCTGAAATATTGTCCTAAAAAGAAATGTCGGTTGTACTCGTATTTTTCCGCTGCAACTTTAAAATCTGTCATTACACCACCACCTTGTACAACGATGTTTTTTGCCTCAGAACGTTGCTCAGAAAAAACAGCAGTTACGTTTGTACGTCCAAATTTGAGATCAGTACGAACTCCAAAAAGCGACTGCGCACCTGTAATTAATGATGTACTTAGCGGCATCGAGATATTTCCTAACTCTACGTTTTGTAAAATATCATCTTCTCCACCAAACGGATCTAATTTTGTTCCTAATGCTTTTCTCCACTGAAGTTTCATTTGATTCTCAAACCCAAAACCGGCTTGTGTATCATAATTCACTTTCATTTGTAGGTTTTCACCTACTTTACCCAAAATACTCAATTGCATACGTTGATTAAGATCCATCGTAAGCGTTTGTCTATTCTGAGGCAAAAGCATAGGGTTATCTATTTTTTGTAAGAAAACGCCTAAATCAAGATTTGCGTAACCTTGTGGAATCAAAGAAATTTCTGATCCACCAAAAATCATTTCAAAAGCTTTCGATTTTACTCTAAAACTTGGTAAAATATTGCTCTCTTTTTTCCCTTCTTTATCTCCAAAACGTTGTTCACGATAAAATTGATCGTTGGTTTGCGATTTGGTTCTAAAATAACTCTTCATATCTTGGTTTTGTACCAAAGTCAAATATTCTTGACGAGTTAAATAAATAGGTTCTGAGACTAAACTTGTCCCAATTTGTGGGTATAAGATATACTGACGCTTTATCGCATCGTACTGAACATCGTATTTTACTTGATTATCTAAAAATAATCCTCCTTTCTGATCTCGGATAGGAAACTTTAGTGTGTCACTTTCTTGCGCTACAACGTCGCCCATTGCTCCCATTACAAAAAGGAAACATAATGCTGCAATTGTAGAGCCTTTACGAATAGATTTTGGTTCGCGGTGAATCTTCATTAAATTTTCTTCAAGGTTTCTTTTACTAAGAATTCTACATCTGCTTCTGGTGTATCTTGTAGGATTTTGTCCATGATTTTTTCAGCAGATTTTTTCGGAATTCCAAGAACTTCTAATGCAGATAACGCTTCATTCTTAGATTTATTTTTTGAAGACCCTGAATTAACATCTAATATTAAA
Organism: Empedobacter sedimenti; assembly: GCF_030005555.1. Taxonomy (GTDB): domain Bacteria; phylum Bacteroidota; class Bacteroidia; order Flavobacteriales; family Weeksellaceae; genus Empedobacter; species Empedobacter sedimenti. The sequence goes on from NZ_JASCQG010000010.1 coordinate 44,872, forward strand.
TTTTGATCCAATTTATCTTTTAGATCAATGATGATTCTTTGTGCTGTTTTGGCTCCAATTCCTTTTACACTTTGCAATAATTTAGCATCCTCTGAAGCGATTGCCGTAGCAATTTCTTTGGAAGAAAGTGTTGAAATTATCATCATTCCCGATGCTGGACCAACTCCATTAACACTAATTAATTTCTGAAAAATTTCGCGCTCTAATTTTGTTGCAAAACCATATAAAATGTGTGCATCTTCGCGAACAATCAGATGTGAAAAAATTGTAACTGCTTCTTCGTGTTCTAAAGTTGAGTATGTATTCAATGAAATATTGACCCAATATCCTACACCATTGCAATCTATTACAGCATTTGTTGGGTAAATTTCGATTAATTTACCTCTTAATTGTGTTATCATTCTGAAGTTTATTTAGTTATACCACATATAGTGATAACGCCAAAATTACAATTTATTTTGTAAGGATGAAATAATTGATTTATTGAGGTGAATCTAATTTGAGTTTTAGAGACTGCAATAATCGTTTTTCAAAATCATGAATAATAATTTCAGCCCAAAAGTTTCCATACCAATTTAGTTTAGAAGTTATTTGATATTCGCAGGAAAGAGTAATTTTTGTTTGTGTTGAATTTATTTTTTCTAAACGATAATTTATATTTTCAAACCTAAAATAATTTCCTTTCAATATATGTTGATCTGTTGGTTTTTGACGAAGTTTAGATTTTGAAATATCTATTTTGAAATTTACAAATTTGTTTTCTTCCAATTCTGTAACATACTCAAATAACTCCAAATCATCTGTAAATTTTCCAATACGAACCAATTGATTATTTTCTATAAATGATGTCGATTTTATTGGTCGCGGAACGCCAATAAATTGATAAAATCCCTCTTTATATTCATCTTGCTTTATTTCTTTGACTTCAATCAAATTAGGGAAAATATTTTCAGGTTGATTATTCACAACAATAGAACTTTCTATAGTAAAGAATTCATTTTTATCAGGAAAAACACTTTCAATTGGAAATAAAAACAACGGCAATAATAAAATTGAGTATAGTTTTTTATCATTCTCTCTTTCTGCTGTTCTACTCCCACAAATTAATCCTGCAATTCCTGCAACTATTAAAGCTGGAAATCCCAATATTAATCCACAAACCAAATCTTCAATTCCTGTCATTAAGCACGTCATAATATAAATCACAACTGTAATTATTGGATAAAAAAATTGTTTCAATTTTGATTTATAGATTTCTGTAGAAGAATACAAAATCGGAACTACTCCAATAACAACTGGAATCCCGAAAAGGAAGGTATATGTTAGTACACCATTATCAAATATATTGTATGAATTATCACCTATTACAAACCGAAAAAGCAAACCATACAATGCTCCTAAAATAATTCCTATATATTCTGATTTGAACTTCATCGCGTTAATCGCATTTCATTAAATTAAAAATACAATTTATTTTGTAAGGATGGATGAATGTATTGATTTTAATGAAATATTTTATGAAATCAATTTTTAGTTTTTTTAACTCCTTAATTTTCTCAATTATTCTTTTCAGCGTTTCCGCTAGCTCCGTAAAGACAATTTAAGCTTTCTACTTTCTTATTTATCCATCGACCGCTAACCTTTCTCAATTTCCCTTACCACAAAATCCATCTGTCTATCAAAACCAGTTTTTAAATCTTCTGCTTGAAGTGGAATTTCAACATCGGGTTTTATCCCTTTCGCGTCACTTTTAAAATTAGGCATTCGCATTTTATATTGGAAATGGGGAATCCAAACCAACGTTTTGGAATATGGCAAAACAAAAGCTTGACCTCCTGCATTGCTGTAATTACTTCCTTGAGAATATTCGCCGTAGAATTTTCCAATTTTGTATTCGCGTAGTAAAGCCAAAAAATGTCCTGTTGTCGAAAAACAACCTCCATTAATCAGAACGCTCACTTTTCCTTTATATGAATTAGCTTTATTTTGCTGCTTTTTAAACCACCAATCATCGGTATTGGTTGAATTATAACAATTCAAACTATTCATTTTCTTCGTCTCTGATAAATCAATTTCTTCAATATTATCAGGGTTTTGAGCATAATGTTTCCAACTTTTTACACTGTTGTATTTTGCACCATAGTAGTCTAAATAGTAGTAAGGTTTATCCGTCAAGTAAGAAAAAAGATAATTGGCAATGTCAGCTGAACCACCTCCGTTGTCGCGAAGGTCAATAATGAGATTCTTGGTTTTTAGGCTATCAAGTTTAGCGAAAAAATCGTCTAATTGTTTTTTGGCAACCTTTCGATCAGCTTCGTTATAACCATTTGCGAAAGAATGAAATTTCAGAACTGCAATATTATCTTTGCGTATTTCTGTGCTTAATGACGGGATATTTTCAGCGATACTTTTTGTGAAATTTCCGAATGTTATTCCGTTTAAAACAATCTGTTGTTTTTGATTTTTATCATCTAAATATTCAACATCAAATTTATCTGCTTGGTCGTAGATAAAATAATAAAAAGGAAAATTTTTAAACTTTAAATTCAAACCCGATTCGTTTCTTCCTTCAAGATGAATGTATTTTTTAACTTCACTAACAATCGTGGCAATATTTTTTCCGTTTATCGTAAGGATTTGTAAGCCTTTATAATTCTTATTTTCGTTGGTCGATTTATCAAAATAGTATTTATTATTAATTTTATAAATACTGAAAGGAAAAACCTGTTCATCCTTTAATAAAGCAGTAATCTGTCCTCTATCAACTGTTGTGTGCCCATCTTTAATTTTTGCCATCAAAGCCGCCGTAAGTTTATAATAATCTATGATGGAAAGATTGGTTTTAATGGATTTTTTTAAATCAAAATACGTTTTGTCAAACTCCTTTTTAGAAGTGAACATAAACTCCCCCGGATGAATGGTGTTTGTCAAATTGTACAATTCCGTAAACTCTGCAGAAATACTGTCTTTATTGAGAGTTTTCTCCAACAACAAGTTTTTCTGTCCAAAACTAAAATTAATTGCAAATAAAAAAGAGAAGAAAAGTAGTTTATAATTCATTATCCAAATGTTGTTTGTCGTTAATTCCAGATATTTAAACAAAAATACTGAAACATAAATAATTTCTGCTACAAAGAAAGTTCCGCTTGCCAATAATAGAAACTTTTCATTTCGCCAGTATCCATTTTGAATTCGTAAGATATTTTGCTGACTTTGGAAATTTTGACATCAATTTTGGTTTTAAAAAGCCAACCATCATAAGAAAAAGTGTGATATTCACCATTTTCGCCACAGACATCAATACCTTCGGGAAGCAGTTTTGAGAAATTTTCATCGATTTCTTTTCCAATAAAACTTTCGGCCAGCTTGTCGGCTTGTGTTACAATGATTTTGGTTTTAATACCTGATTTTAAAAAGTCTTCAAAAATTTCTTCCGAAGATTTTCCCCAAAGTGGCTCAACGACTTCTATACCTAAAGGATTAAGTTTGCTTTCTCGATACGACTTCACATCTGCCAAAAAAATATCACCAAAAATAAAATGTTTTACACCTTGGTCTTTGAAATGTTCAACTGCTTCGGTCATTCCTTCTTCGTAGGTTTTGGTATCTTTTGATAAAGAAACTGTGTAAAGAGGAATTCCGATGCTTTCCGCTTGCTTCTGTAACAAGATTAAAGGAATTGCATGAATAGAAGACGTTTGCGTATCATCATTAATGGTTGTCAATAAAGAAATGACTTCAAACTCATTTTCTTGAAGAATTTTTTGAAGTGCAAAAGCTGAATCTTTTCCGCCGCTCCAATTAAATACTGCTTTTTTTCTAACACTCATATCTTCTTTTTGTCAATCTTAACCCAACCAATGTACAAAAAATCAAATATAGATTGATAGATTATTTCCCTTTCAATTCCTTAATTTTCTCAATCATTTTTTCGGCATTTCCGTTGGTTCCGCCGAGGCTGATGGCTTTGTTATACCATTCTAACGCCAAATCATATTGCTTGTTAGTAAGATAAGCTTCGCCCAAACTATCGGCAACACTTGCGTTATTCGGGAACTCTTTTACAACCAATTGAAATATTTTGATGGACTCATTAATTTTGCCTGCTCTTAATAATTCGTAACCCAATGTGTTAAGTTCAGTTGGATTTTCAAAACTATACTCTTTTTCGGAAGTATTTTTCAATTGATAATAATTCTCAATCGCTTTATTGACATCAGTTTGTGCCTCTTTTCTTAACGCTTGGTAAATCGATTTTTTAGGGATTTCAAACGATTTTCCCAACATAATATCACGAATGATATGTCCTAAATTCCAAACTTTATTGCGACTGTTGGATGCTAAAATGATGACAACATCATTTTTCATATCATTTAACACCAGCGATTCAAATTTGTAGGAAACACCATTATGACGCTGCAATTCTTCTTCTCCAAAATAATCGCCAAACGACCCGCCTTGATGGTCTTTTGTGTAGGGATTATTCAATAAAGCTTCATAGGATTTTCTGGAAATCAAACGATGATGATCCATCGCATCAATCCATTTGTACATATTATTAGTGTCCATCCAAAGCCAACCGCTGATAAATTCCATTTCTGGACAACGGTTATTATCCATATCGTAGCAAGACGTTCGATTTTTATAGTCCGGTTTTGCGTCAAACACGGAATTGTTCATTTTCAGAGGTTTGATAATATTTTTCTTTACAAAATCTTGGAAAGTCATTCCTGTAATCTTTTCAATAATTCTTCTTTGTAAAAAAACATTGCCATTATCGTATCGGTAATCCTTTCCAGGCTCAAATAACAACGTATCCGTTTTTCTCAAAATCTTCCAAGCTTCTTCATCGTTTTTCGGGACGACGAGTCCGTTTTCTATTCTTGGAATTCCGCTGGCGTAATTAATCAAATGTCTTGTCGTTACTTTTTCCGACCATTTTGGTAAATCTAAATTGTATTTCGAAATCGGGTCGTCAAGATTGAGTTGACCACGTTCTACCAACATCATAATCGCAACGGCATTAAGCTCCTTTGCAATAGAACCAAAATTAAAAATTGAATTTTTTGTTAAGGGAGTTTTTTTCGTTTCGTCTGTATAACCAAATGACTTTTGATAGATGATTTTTCCTTTTTTGACAACCAAAATATTTCCATTGTACAATCCTCTTTCGTAAGATTTTGTCATCAGATAATCTATTTTCTCGGAGACATTTTGAGCGAAAGTGTAGCAAGAAAAAATCAGCAAAAGGAAACTGATATTTCTTGTGAGATTATTTATTTTCATAAATGTCTATTTCTTTGATTCTTTTTCGATTTTTGAAAGCATTTCTTTTGCATTCTGATTGGTCGGCTCCAGCTCCAATACTTTTTGATAATCAGCTTTTGATGCTGCGTAATCTTTTTTATCAAAATAAGCTTCAGCACGGCTATCGTACGCATTTGCTAAATCTGGAAATTGATTAATATTCAAAGTGAAAATCTTTATGGCTTCATCAATTTTGTTATTTCTTAAAAACTCGTAACCCAAAGTATTCAATTCGCTTGCATCTGAGAAATTGTAACCACTCGGATTGTTTGATTTTAGTTTTTTGTAAAGCTCAATACCTTTATCAATGTCTTGCTTTGCCATTTTTTTAATTGTTAACGAAATAGATTCTTTTATGGGTTCAAAAGGATAGTTTTTCCATTGATTTTGATAGGCAATATTTGAAACTATTTCATTGATCAGCTGCATATTTCTGCCGTTGGTCATTACAACAACGCCATTGCCATCTTCCAAACTTCCAATGTAATGGCAAACAAATCCATCATTTCCACCGCTGTGACCAAAGTATTTTGTACCGTTATAATCTTGAACAAATACACCTAAATTGTTATCAAGTCTTTTTATTGACATTTCTTTTGAAAGAATCTTATTGGATTTTCCTTGTAAAGACAATTGCGTTTCGATGATGTATTTTGCCAAATCTGCCGGATTTGTCCACAAACCAGCCGCAGCTTGTTCGGGATAAATATGGTATTTGCCAACAACCTCGACCTTTCCATTGTAACCCGTTGCTAAAAGATTTTGCTTGTCCGGCGATGGCGGTTGATTAAAAGAACTTTGTGTCATTCCTAAAGATTGCAATATGTTTTTTTGCATATAATCCGCATACTTTTCGCCAGTTGTATCTTCCAAAATTAATTGAGAAATGGTCGTTCCGCCTCCCGAATATTGAAACTTTAAACTTGGTTCAAAAATCGAACGAACGGCATCAGAATTTGCAGGTTTTGTGCCATCCAAAATTTGCGTAATTGTAGGCAAATCTTGTCCTCGTTCGTAACCTCCAAAACCACTTACAGAAAGTCCTGCCGTATGATTTAACAATTGAGCGATGTTGATTTTTTTTCCTTTTGAAATAGAATCGTAAGGGAATTTCCACGTTTTCAAAAAGGTATTAATATCCTGATCCAGATTTAATCTTTGATCTTCAACCAACTTTAAAATTCCCAGACTGTTAAACGATTTACTAATCGAAGCTGCCTGAAAAAGCGTTTTCGTGGTTGCAGGTCTTTTCTCAGAAACTTCCGCAAAACCGTATGCTTTTGTCCATTCAATTTTGTAATTTTTAACGACAGCAATACTTACGGCCTTGACTTCATAAAAATCCATGCGTTCTTTTAAAGTCGTTTTTTTAGTTTTAGTCTTGTCCCAAGCGTTTAGATTATTCTCTAAAGATTTGATTTTTTCGTTGACACTTTGACCAAAAGTGAAGCCTGAAAAAATCAGAAAAAGGAAAAGGATTGCATTTTTCATAAGTGAAACCATTTGATTGTGATTCATATTCAATATTAATTATTTTTCCGCAAAACTGCGATAAATAACTTCAGTACGCGACCGACTAAAAAAAGTCGAACTCATTTTCTGGAAAATAATACGATTTTACAAAGCTTCTTTCCTAAAATCGGTCGGCGTTTTCCCTGTGTATTTTTTGAAGGACGTATTGAATGAAGATTTGGAATTAAATCCAACTTGATACAGAATTTCCAAAACGGTTAATTGTTTTTGAGAAGGATCTTTTAGAATTTTCATTGCTTTTTCGATTCGGTATTCATTTACAAAATCAAAAAAATGTTTGTCCATGTACAAATTAATCAAAACCGATAAATCTTTCACGGGCATTTTGACTTGCTCCGCCAAATCCTGAATCGTTAACGAAGAATCCAAATAAGGTTCATTTTTAAGCATAAAATCTTTTAAAGATTCGATTGCTGTATTTTTCTCCTCATTAATTTGGGGATTCGGTTTTTCTTCGGAAACGACTTCTTTAATCGGTTTTAAATCCGAATTCACACCACGGAAAAAATCGGGATTGTTTAATGCTACAAATAGATACCAACAGGTACAGACAAAAAAAGAAATACCATCAAGCATCACAATCCATTCTCTCAATTCGCCGAAACCATAAGTAAAAGTAACCCACCATCTTATCAATACTAAAAAATGTACAACATAAAATAGAATGTTGATCTTGTAAAGTGCATTAAGAATCGAAATATTGGGATTGGTATAATTCTCGAGATAGACCGTTTTCGATTTTCTAATCACCAAAAATGAAGCAATGAAATAAACCTGAAATAGAACTTCGAAAAGAATGTGGAAAAAGTCCATAATTGGCGATGCTCCCAACCCATTGATGAAACTGATTTTCCCTGCTCTATCTTGAAAATAAATCCCATACGCCATATACAAATTGAACGCAATAAAAGGAACGATATGCCATAAATATTTCGGGTTTAATCGAAATTTGGTATAACAGACTGACAAAACGTACAAGTAAAATGAGGCAGGAAAAATATAATTAAGACTCCAACGGAAAGCCTCAAGCTTCATATAATTGATAGGGAAATCACGCATCAAAAACTTCAACCCATCTGCAGCAGTCGTAAAAAGAAAAAATGCCAGCAAACAATTGGACAGTTTGTGCTTTGTCTTTACTGTTACCAAAAATAAGGCAAGGACAAGCACAAGGAAAATCCCAATAAAAGCGGCTATTTCTTTAAAAGTGAAGTTGTCCATTTTGTTTTGAATACAAAATCAAATGTAATATTTTTTCACCTCTTTGAGAAAATACATTTTTTTATAAAAAACTACATACAATGCTCATCCATACCATTTAGCTGAAGTGCTTCTTTGGCTGGCGAGATAAAAGGAATATCTAGTTCTAATCCGCGAAGAATAAATAATACACCCAAAATAAGTGTGATAATTGGTAAGATTTTCAGGATAGTTTGGCGCTGTTTCACAGATAAAAAATTACCAAATAAAACGGTTGCAAACATCAAAGGTAATGTTCCAAGTCCGAAAAAGAACATAAACATTGCGCTCTTGTAAATAGATCCTAAACCAATGGCCGCTGTAAGTGAAGCGTAAACCATTCCACAAGGCAACAATCCATTTAATAGTCCAATAATATAAAGTGATGATGAATCTTTCTTTATTAAGTATTTCCCTAATGCAAGCTTTACTTTTACCATTAAAGCATTGATTGGGCGAAGTTGTGTTGCTCCATTTTCGTAGAATTTTGGAATCATGACCATAATAATCATCAAAACCCCAATCAAAATACTTAAATAATTTTGTAAACCTGCGAAAGAAAGTGATTCGCCAATCAACCCTAAAATTGCACCAAGAATTGTATACGTTGTAACTCGTCCTAATTGATAGGTTAAATTACGAAGTGTAAATTTTAGTTTGTTCTGAGATTCTAATCCCAAAGATAAAGCAATAGGTCCGCACATCCCCACGCAATGCAAGGATGATGTAAGACCTATAGAAAGTGCTATTATGATTATTGTGAAATCCATCGAATGGACTTTTTAATCAAATACGTTTGTTTGTTTTCTGTCCAGCTTAATGTTAACTCATATTCTCCATTAATTAACTTGGCTGAAGAAACTAAAAAATTCTTTTTATCCGTTAATTTGATTGGTAACTTTACGTCTTTTGTTTCGTCGTCGTTACGCATCAAATAAATATCTCCTTTAAAATCAGCCGCAGTAGTTTCAGGAAATTGAAACAAAAATCCATTGGCTTGAGTAATAATTTCTGGTTTTTCGGCTAAAACGTTTGCACGTTTTTCAGCATTAATTTCGTCTTGAAAATGCAATTCTTTTTCATAGTAATTATCCGTTACCATTCCGCCTGTATCTCCTGCAAAATATAACAATGACAAAATAAAGATGATAAAACATCCTAAGGCAATTGCTACATAATGTCCCCAATTTAACTTCATAATTTCTAATATTTGAATGGAGCTGAGAAGCTCGTTTCGTATTTATCGATTACTTTTCCTTTACTGTTAACTAAACCTATTACAACTTTTTCTTTGTATGATTTAATCTCGTTCATCGGAATTTTAAGGAAGAATTTTCCTTGAACGATTTGACCTTTTTCCATGTTCAATTTGTTTGAACCTTCATACATTTCGACCTTTGAGTTTTTATGTGATAAAAGCTGTACAGAAACAATTTGATCTTCATTTGTTTTATTGTACAAAGTATATTCAAACTGATTAACGTAATATTGTCCTTCTACTTTATAATCTGTTCCTGGAACTTTAAGATATTTAGATTCTACATCAGAACGAGAGAATAAGAAAGCTGTCATTGCACCAATTAATAGTAATAATGCAAATGTATAGGCTGCTAATCGTTTTGTAAACTTGAATTTTTCTCCACGTTTGATATCGTCTTCTGATGCATAGCGAATTAGTCCTGTTGGTAAACCAACTTTTTCCATTACTTCGTCGCAGGCGTCAATACAAGCAGTACAGTTTACACACTCTAATTGAATTCCGTTACGAATATCAATTCCAGTAGGACAAACAACTACACATTGTCCACAATCTATACAATCACCTTTTCCTTCGGCTTTGCGATCTTCATTCTTTTTGAATTTAGCACGACCAGAAGTTCCTTCTCCACGTTTAAAATCATATGTAACATTGATTGTGTGCGAATCAATTAATACCCCTTGGAAACGTCCGTAAGGACAAACCAATGTACAAGCTTGTTCGCGAAACCATGCAAATACAAAGTAAAACATCGCAGAAAAGAATACTAACCCAACTAATGTTCCTACATTATCTGCTGGTCCTTCTTTTATGACTGCGTATAAGGCGTCAGCTCCAATAATATATGCTAAGAAAACATTTGCTATGATAAATGAAATGATTGCAAAGATGGTCCATTTCAATAATTTTTTACGAATTTTTTCTTCGTCCCATTCCTGTTTGTCTAATCGCATTTGTTTAGCTCGATCGCCTTCGATAGCATATTCTATTTTACGAAAAACCATTTCTAAGAAAATAGTTTGTGGGCAGACCCAACCACAGAACAATCGACCATAAGCCATCGTAAATAATACGATGAAAATAATTGTGGTAATCATTCCTAAGGCTAAAAGGAAAAAGTCTGATGTAAAGAATGGAAATCCAAATAAAACGAATTGACTATGCAAAACATCAAATTTAAATAAAGGATTACCATTAGGTAATTTCACAAACGGAGTTACTAACAATATTGCTAATAATACATAACTGACATAGGTTCTGTAATTCGTAAACTTTCCGTGAGGTTTCTTTGGGTATACCCATTTACGCTCACCAGTAGTCTCCATAGTACCAATTGATGAACGTACACCTTCGTTCATTTGACTATTTTCGTCTAAATAATCATCTAACTTAAATTCATCCCTTTTATCTGAATTCTGAGCACTCATCTTACTGAATTTTATATTAATCAAAGATACGACTAAAAATAAAAAGAGAGCTTATAAATAAGCTCTCTTCTACTATGATATTTGTTGTTTTAGATAAATCTAAATTACTTTTGTTTCCACGCTTCCATCAAGTCACCTTGCTTATCTGCAGCTCCTTCAGCAACAGTTTTCGTAGGCTCTTTTTGGTTGATGTAATAAACGTAAGAAGCAATTTTTTCGATTGCTAAACCTGATAACTCTTTACGTTGACCGAAAGGTCGCATCTGAGGATTTTTTGGAGATCCATCATAAATGATATGATAAATGTTTTTGAACAAACTATCTTCTACATGATTAACCCAGTAATCATCTGTTAAGTTTGGTCCAATACCACCTTTACCACCTTCCATGTGACATTGTGTACAGTTTTGCTCGAACAATTTTTTTCCTTGCTCTACCATTGCAGGATCGTTAGATTTGTTTACAGCTCCTGTGATATCAATATCATTAGCAACTGCCCAAACACTATCTCTCTCGTTAAGGTATACCATTTCTTCTTCAAATTCTTTATCAGAGTGTGCAAAGTCTGTAAAGCTATAAGCCATTACATAAACTACCATAAATACTACACCAAAGTAGAATAATGATAACCACCATTGTGGTAAAGCGTTGTCTAACTCTTTAATTCCATCAAAACCGTGATCTAAAATGATTGCTTCTTCTTCTGCGTCTGATTGTTTTTTACCAGCACTGCTGAATAATCTTTTGAAGTAACCGATTTTACCATCAGCAAGGTATTGATTTTGTTCTTCAGTTGATAAACGTTTGAATTTTTCTGCCTCAACAACTTTATTTAAAGCATTGATAATTAAAAGCATCACAATTGCAACTGCCAAAACAGCCCAGAAGATTCCTTGTGCAAAAACATGTTTCAAGTGCTCATATAAATTGTGCATCATTCCTTGAAAACCTGGTTCTGGCACCACATCTACTGGCGTAACCATTGTAAACGCTAAGATAACTGCTAATAGCGTTAACGGTATAAAAATATAAGCCGGGGTACGTTGTCTCATTTTGTATTATTTTTTTCTTTCTCTTCTGGTTCTAAATCTAATGCTGCAGACTCGTTGTCTTTATAATAACCTTTTGGTTTTTTCATTACTCGAACAAATATCGTTACGAAAACGGTAATAAATCCGATTAAGATTAAGGTCTGCAACAAAGATGCATACTCATACTGAGATAGGAATTCTTTATAATATTTTAACATTAGTTACTTGCTGTCTCTACTTGTTCAGCTTTGATATCTGTTCCTAAACGTTGTAAGTAAGCAATTAAAGCTGTAATCTCACGATCTCTTAATGGAACAAATTCTTTGCCTTCTTTTTTCGCTTCAGCTTCTTTTTTTGCGTATAACTCTTTCAAGTCACTTGCATCTTTAAAGATTGTTTGCTCAATAGCTAAAGCTTGCTTATCCATAGAAATCTTCATGCTATCAAAATCTTCATCTTGATAAGGAACACCTAATGCAACCATTGATTTCATTTTATCACGCGTTAACTCTCGGTCTAATTTATTTTCAATTAACCATGGGTAACGTGGCATGATTGATCCATCTGATGTAGAACGTGGATTCCACATATGTTTGTAATGCCAAGCATCTGGATTTTTACCTCCTTCGCGGTGTAAATCTGGACCTGTTCTCTTAGAACCCCATAAGAATGGGTGATCGTATACGAATTCTCCCGCTTTAGAGTATTCACCATAACGTTTTACTTCGTCACGGAATGGACGAACCATTTGCGTGTGACAAGCATTACATCCTTCACGAATATATAAATCACGACCTTCTAACTCTAATGGAGTATAAGGTTTGATACTTGCGATTGTAGGTACATTAGATTTAACAACGATTGTAGGAACAATCTCTACTAAACCACCAACTGCTAATGTTAATACAGCTCCGATAGTTAAAACGATTGGAGTTCTTTCAATCCAAGAGTGAACACCTTCTCCTTGTGTACGCGCAGCTGTTTTTGGAGCTAAAGCAGGAGCTTCTGCTTCTTCGTTTGCTACAAAGTATCCAGCTTTTGCTGTTTTCCATACATTGATAATCATTAATACTGATCCGATCAAATATAATGTACCACCAAATGCACGTAATGGATATAACCATTTTTTAAGAATTGTAACTGTTTGTAAGAAGTTACCATATTCTAATGTTCCGTCTGCTGCAAATTGTTTCCACATTAAACCTTGTGTCCATCCTGCAACATACATAGGAATTACCCAGAATAAGATACCAAAAGTACCAATCCAGAAGTGAGCATTAGCCATCTTAACAGATGCTAATTTTGTGTTGAATAATTTTGGTGCTAAGTAATAGATCATACCAAAAGCGATAAATCCATTCCATCCTAAAGTACCTACGTGTACGTGAGCAGGAACCCAGTCTGTAAAGTGACCAATTTTATTTAATGTTTTTGTTGCTAACATTGGACCTTCAAAAGTAGCCATACCATAACAAGTTAAAGCAACTACGAAGAATTTCAATACAGGATTTTCTCTTACTTTATCCCATGCACCACGTAATGTTAATAAACCATTTAACATACCTCCCCAAGATGGAGCGATTAACATGATAGAGAAACCTGTTCCTAAAGCTTGTGCCCAACCTGGTAATGCTGTATAAAGCAAGTGGTGAGGACCAGCCCAGATATAAATAAAGATTAATGACCAGAAGTGGATAATAGATAATTTGTATGAGAATACAGGTCTATTTGCCGCTTTAGGTACAAAGTAATACATTAATCCTAAGATAGGTGTAGTTAAGAAGAAAGCTACGGCATTGTGTCCGTACCACCATTGTACTAATGCATCTTGAACCCCTGAGTATAATGAATACGATTTTGGAGCTGATAAGCTAAAAGTAACTGGAATTTCTAAGTTATTAAAAACGTGTAACATTGTAATTGCAGCCCAAGTTCCGATAAAGAACCAAATTGCTACATACAAGTGACGTACACGACGTTTAGCAATCGTTAAGAACATTTGCGTTCCGAACAATACCCAAACAAGTGCAATCAAAATATCAATTGGCCATTCGTGCTCAGCATACTCTTTAGAAGTATTGTATCCTAAGATGAATGTTACAAATGATAATACAATAAATAATTGCCATCCCCAGAAAATTATCCAGCTTAAAACATCGCTGTACATTCTGGTTTTCAACAACCTTTGCATTGAATAATAAGCTCCGGTAAAGAAAGAGTTACCAACAAAGGCGAAAACCGCAAATGTTGTGTGTATCATTCTTAATCTACCAAAACCAAGTTTTCCTTGCGAATTGATTAAACCTTGAATATTCCCTCCAATTGTACCATCATCTGATCCGAAGATGTATTCTGGTAACGTAGGAAAAAACAACAAAGTTGCAACCAATACTCCAAAGAAAAATGCCATAACTGCCCAAAACAATGTGGCATAAAGGAAATACTTTACGATCTTATTGTCGTAACTAAAAGTCTGCATTTGCATTATGAGTCGATTTTATCTTGTGTTTTTTTATCATCTTTTAACATTCTCACTGCGGGAGATTCATCTTCATCAAATTGCCCTTTCTTGTATCCCAAAAAGAATAAAAGAAGGAAAATTGCCCCTAAAGAGACACTAACCAATATCATTAATAATAATATCCCCATAGCCGTACAAAATTACAAAGCTGTAAGTTCTTATCACAATGATTTTGGTCACAGCAGTATTTATATCCCTAATTTAAAATCAGTCTAAATTCCATTTTGTTAATTTATCTGCAATTCGGGTACTTGCCGTTGCAAAAATCAATACGGAAATTGAACTTACAGGCATCAAAATCGCCGCTACAACTGGCTGTAAATAACCAGTTACAGCAAAACTAAGCCCTACAATGTTATACAAGAAACTTATCAAGAAAGCGATCTTTACAAATTTCATTGTTGTTTTAGATAATTTCAAAAAATTTGGAATTGCCTTAAAACTTTTCGCATCTAAAATTCCATCACACGAAGGCGAAAAACTGTTAATATCTTCTGAGATAGAAATTCCGACTGTACTTTGCTTCAAAGCTCCAGCATCATTCAATCCATCTCCAAGCATCATCACTTTTTTTCCTTGTGTTTCTAACGCTTTTATATATTCCAATTTATCTGCTGGTGATTGATTAAAAATCAACTTTGAATTTGCAGGAAAAATTGTTTCTAAATATTCTTTCTCCGAATCATTATCTCCTGACAAAACATGTAATTGATACATATTCAATTCATTTAACAATTCATCCAAACCTTTTCGATATCGATTTGTGTAAACAAATTTACCAAAAACTTCTCCATCAATTGATATAAAAACTTGAGATTGATTCAATATATTTTCATTAAAAATTGCATTCGTAAAACTTCTCGAACCAACTTTTACTTGATGTCCATCTACTTCGGCTTGCTGACCTTTACCTACCACTTCTTCGTAATGCTCAATTGGTAAGTGATCATTCACATTTATTTTTTTATAAAGTGTTCTACTTAACGGATGATTTGAATTTCTAATCAGTGTTTTTACCAACTGCTTCTGATACTCAGACAATTCTTTTCCTTCGTATGTAACTTGTGCTTCATCACTTTCTGTTATTGTTCCCGTTTTATCAAAAACAATATCTGTAATTTTGTCCATACGTTCTACGGTAGACGTATTTTTTACATACAACTTTTTGTTCCCAAAAATTCGCATCATATGTCCCAAAATAAATGGAGAAGAAAGTCCTAGCGCACACGGACAAGCGATAATCAAAATAGATGTAACAACCTCTAATATTTTTGAAGTATCATGAAAATACCAGTAAACGGCTGAAATTGCTGTAATAATCAAAATGATTATAGTAAAATAATGACTAATTTTATTGGTAAGTGCATTTAGTTCTGATTCTTCTTTCTGGAAAGCATCATTGTTCCACAATTGTGTTAAGTAACTCTGATTAACATCCGAAATAATTTCCAACTCAATCGCATGACCAGATTGTTTTCCTCCTGCAAAAATTTTATCTCCTGCTTTTTTAGGAATTAAACGCGATTCTCCCGTTACAAATGAGTTATCAATCATTGCTTCGCCTTTCATCAAAATCGCATCAGCTGGAATAATTTCTTCATTTCTGATTAAGATTCGATCGCCTTTTTTCAATTCTGACAACAAAATTGGTAATTCGTGTCCATTTTCAATTTTAGCAACCGCAATAGGATAAAATGATTTATAATCTCTATCAAACGCTAATGCTTGCATTGTTTGTTGTTGAAACCATTTTCCTGTCAACATCAGAAACAGAAGCATCGCTAATGTATCAAAATAACCAGGTGAAATATCGAAAATGATATCATAAGTTGATTTGAACATAATCACAATGATTCCCAATGCAATTGGCACATCAATGTTGATGTATTTATTTTTAAGACCTTGCCAAGCCGAAACAAAATAATCGGTAGATGAATAAAAGAAAACAGGAAGTGATAAGGCAAACATCGTCCAACGGAAGTAACCTTTGTTCTGATCTAACCATTGTTCTTTCACATTTCCAAAAACCTCAACATACTCTGGGAACGATAAAAGCATAATATTCCCAAAACAGAAACCTGCAATAACCAATTTGCTCACCAAAGAACGATCGACTTTACTTTTCTTCTTTTTGTCTAAAGTTTTAAGATTAATAGATGGTTTGTAACCCAGATTTGTGATAAATCTAGCTAAATCTCCTAACTGCAAATCTGCGTCACGATAGGTAATCTGAACCGTTTTTTGCGTAAAATTGACATTAGATGAAATAATATTTGGATTAATTGTATCCAAACTCTCTAACAGCCAAACACAAGAAGTACAGTGCATAACTGGCACAAAAAACGAAACAACGGTAACACCATCATCAGAAAAATCGACTACTTTGTCAAAAATTTCTTTGGTATTTAAAAAATCAAACTGATGATTACTCTTCGCATCAGGTCGTACACCTGCATTTCGATTAAGATCATAATAATCCTTAAGATCATTTATATTCAAAATCTCATAAACCGTCTTACAACCCTGACAACAAAAGTCTTTTTCATCGAACTGAATAACCTCTTCTTCAATTCGTTGACCACAGTGAAAACAATTCTCTTCCATACTATTTTACAAAATTACTTTCCTTTTACCAGAAATAACGTTAACTTTGTATGAATTAAGTCATAACTATACGATATGCCAGAGTTTAATGAGAATGTAGAGTCGATAAGAGCAATGTTTGATAACCCAGAATCTTTTGGAGTTTTTACCAAAGAAGAATTACTGGAGTTTGAACAGGAGAAGAAAATTATTAATCTGAAAAAAGGTGACGAAATTATACAAGAAGGAAATACGCCAAAGGGTATTTATTGTGTAATGAAAGGAACTGCAAAACTTTTCAAGATTGGTTTCAATGGAAAAGAGCAAATTCTACGTTTTATTAATGAAGGTGATATAATTGGTTATCGTTCTATTTTGAGCCAAGAAGTTTTTGGAGCTTCTGCAACTGCAATGACGTCGATAGAAATCTATTATATTCCTGAAAAATTCTTCTTAAAATTATTAGAAGTTAATCCTAAATTAGCATTCAATATTTTGCAAAGAATTGCGAAAGATTTAGGTGAATATGCACGTACAATTACTTATTTAGCCCAAAAAACAGTTCGCGAGCGTTTAGCAGAAGTTTTAATTTTATTAGAAGGAAAGTTAGGAACGGACAAGGATGGTTTTATCAACATTTCGTTAACGCGAGAAGAAATGGCGAATTTGATTGGTACTGCAACAGAATCTGCAATTCGTTTGATTTCTGAATTTAAAACAGATGAGTTGATTGAAGTTGAAGGAAGAAAAATCAAAGTTTTAGATCACCAAAAATTAACTAAATTAGGTCACGTTATTTTATAAAAAATATACTATATACAATAAAAAAAGTCGCTTATATAGCGACTTTTTTATTATCATTTTATTTCAACTTCATGTAATAATCTTTCAGTGTAGGATCCATTTTTTCTACTGCGTAACGTAAAGTTGTTCGCGGCAATTTTAACGTATATTCATCTAAGAAATGAATTAACTTTTCATCATCTTTTTTACCCATTTCGCGTAACATCCATCCGTTTGCTTTGTGCATTAAATCATGTGGATGATTAAGATTTATCACTACAATTTCTGGCACAACATCCAATACTTTTTTCCGGATATAATAATTGGTTGAAACAATTGCGATTCGTTTTTCCCACATATCATCGGATTGTGCTAAATCAAATAATAAATTTTCTTGATTATGATGAAAGCAATAATGCCCCAAAATATTATAACAACTTGTGTCTACCAAATCCCAGTTATTAATGTAAGTAGTATTAGATAAATAAAAATCTACAATACGCTTTTGCTCATCAATATCTTTTGATTTTTGATATTTTGAAACTAACATCAACAATGCTGTCAAACGGTATTCGTGAATGGTTGATTGTAACAACTCTTTGAGTTCATCTAAAGAAATAGCCAAATAAAACTCTTTTGCTACCAATCGCTGATTAGGAACTGTAATTCCCAAAAACTGATCACCTTCACCATACTCGCCTTTACCTGTCTTGAAAAAGCGCTTCATAATTTCTGCTTTACCTTCTTCAACTAAATCTTGCAATGAGTTTCTTACTTGATTTACAACCATAATTATTAAATTAATACTGAAGTTAACAAAAAAAAAGAGTTCAATAGCTCGAACTCTTTTTTTTTTATTTATTGAATATCTTATTCTTCTGTTTCTTCCTCCTCATCATAATACTGAAAAAGGAAATTATTGTAAGGAAAACGTTTTGTGTGAATATTTTTCACTTCTTCATAAATTGTTTTGCGTAGCTCCTCTAAATTATCTTTTTCTGTTGCAGAAATAAATAATGTTGGATAATCTGTCTTAGCAAACCAAGTACGTTTCCAATCTTCAAGCGAATAATTTTCGAATTTCTTTTCAGTCAAATCATCATCATCTTGTTTAACATACGAAAAATTATCTATTTTATTAAAAACCATCACAGTAGGCTTTTCTTTAGATTCTATTTCGGCTAAAATTTGATTCACAGAATTGACATGATCCTCAAAACTTGGATGCGAAATATCTACAACATGCACCAACAAATCTGCTTCACGAACCTCATCTAACGTAGATTTAAAAGACTCTACTAATTGAGTTGGCAACTTGCGAATAAATCCTACTGTATCCGTTAATAAAAAAGGCAAATTACCAATTACAACCTTACGAACTGTTGTATCTAATGTCGCAAATAATTTATTTTCAGCAAAAACCTCTGACTTAGATAAAACATTCATTAACGTAGATTTACCCACATTTGTATAACCAACTAAAGAAACACGAACCAATTGTCCACGATTCTTACGTTGAGTAGCCATTTGTTTATCAATACCTTTCAGTTTCTCTTTCAGTAATGTGATACGATCACGAATAATACGTCTATCCGTTTCAATTTCCGTTTCTCCAGGCCCACGCATACCAATACCTCCACGCTGACGCTCTAAATGGGTCCACATACGTGTTAATCGTGGTAATAAATATTGATATTGTGCCAACTCTACTTGCGTACGCGCATATGAAGTTTGCGCACGTTGAGCAAAAATATCTAAAATCAACTGTGTTCTATCAATAATTTTTCGATTCACCACTTTCTCAATATTTTTCAATTGAGAAGGAGTTAATTCGTCATCAAAAATAACCGTATCTATATCATACTCTTCTACAAAAGCTGTGATTTCATCTAACTTTCCGCTTCCTACAAAAAATTTAGAATCTGGTCGATCCATTTTTTGAGTAAAACGTTCTCCAACTGTAGCTCCTGCTGTATAAGCTAAGAACTCCAATTCGTCCATGTATTCAGTCAGTTTTTCCTCAGATTGTTCACGAGTGATCAATCCTACTAAAACAACTTTTTCGTATTGTGTTTCTTGTTTTTCTAACATATATTACTGCAAAAATAAAGTAAAGTTTTTGATGTAACAGAACTTTAGTAAAAATCTTGCCATTTTATAGATTTAATCAAAATCAATTACAAATTAACCTTTTTTAAAATTATTTAGAACAAAAAAGCTATTACATTTCAATAAAACTAAACTTTTTCTTTTTTTTAAATTATTCATTGTCAATTGAAATATACTTTATAAATTTGTTTCAACAAAAAAGTAAAAATGTACACAATTCAGTTCCATCATCATCATTATCATACTTGCACTCAAGCGAGCTGATTGTGATATGGACATGTGTCAATGATATATCAAATCCCGTTTGAGTAAATCGAACGGGATTTTTTTATTCTTTCAAATTAAAAACTTTTCGATTTACTCAAACTTAAAAATATAAAATACTATAAATGAGTAAATTAAAAATAGCCATTCAGAAAAGTGGTCGATTAAGTGAAAAATCACTCGAATTATTAAAAGATTGCGGGATTAAAATCTCAACAAGTAATCGAAAACTAAGAACAGAATCTCCAAATTTCCCTATCGAAGTTTTATTTTTACGCGACGATGATATTCCTCAATATGTAGAGCAAGGCGTTGCTGACATCGGAATTTTAGGTGAAAATGAAGTATGGGAAAAAGATAAAGATGTTGCACAAATTCGTCAATTAGGATTTGCAGCATGCAAATTATGTTTAGCTATTCCTAAAGATGAAATTTATACTGATTTAAGTTATTTTCAGGATAAAAAAATCGCGACTTCTTATCCGAAAATTCTTCAAAAATTCTTCGACGAGAAAGAAATCAATGTCAAAATTGAAGAAATTGGCGGAAGCGTAGAAATTGCGCCAAGTATTGGTCTTGCAAATGCTATTTTTGATATTGTGTCTACAGGTTCTACTCTACTTACAAACGGTTTGAAACAAGTTGAAACTGTTGTTGAATCTCAAGCTGTTTTAATTGCAAATAAAAATCTTGACGCTGAAAAACAAGCTATTGTAGATCGTCTTTTATTCAGAATTGAAGCAGTAAAACAATCTTCTGAGAATAAATACATTTTATTAAATGCACCAAACGAAAAACTAGAAGAAATCATTGCTTTATTACCTGGAATGAAATCTCCAACCGTTTTACCATTGGCCGAAGAAGGGTGGTCATCTATCCACACCGTCATTAAAGAAGATACTTTTTGGGACATCATCGAACAATTGAAAGCTTTAGGTGCCGAAGGAATTTTAGTGTTAGAAATTGAGAAAATGATTTTATAATTTTTGATTGACGATTTACAATTTACGATTGAATCGTAATTCGTAATTCTAAAATCGTAATTCGTAACAAAATGCAAACATACATTAACCCTCAACTTTCGGATTGGTCAGACTTAACGGCTCGACCAACGAAAGAAGCACAAGATTTACAAAAGATCGTTTTAGATGTTTTTGGAAAGATTCAAACCAAAAAAGATCAAGCTTTAATTGATTTTACCGAACAATTTGACAAAGTTAAATTAACTTCTTTGGAAGTTGCTACAGAAGAAATTGAAGAAGCAAAAAGCTTAATTTCTGAAGAATTGAAACAAGCGATCCAATTAGCCGCTTCGAATATTGAGAAATTTCACGCTGCTCAACGAGAAGAAATTCAAACCATTGAAACAACGAAAGGTGTGAATTGTTGGAGAGAATCTCGCGGAATTGAAAATGTTGGAATTTACATTCCTGGTGGAACAGCTCCTTTATTTTCTACAACGTTAATGTTAGGAATTCCTGCAAAATTGGCGGGTTGTCAAAATATTATTTTATGTACGCCTCCTAACAAAGAAGGAAAAATTCACCCAGCAATATTATATACTGCGAACTTAATCGGAATTGAGAAAATCTACAAAATCGGTGGAATTCAAGCGATTGGCGCATTAACTTTTGGAACAGAAACCATTCAGAAAGTCGATAAAATATTCGGTCCTGGAAATCAATATGTAACTGCTGCAAAACAAGTTGCTCAAAATTTTGGCGTTGCGATTGATATGCCCGCTGGTCCAAGCGAAGTTTTAGTGATTGCAGATGAAACCTCTGTTCCTAAATATGTTGCTGCTGATTTATTATCACAAGCTGAACACGGAATTGATTCTCAAGTGATTTTATTAACAACAAGTGAAAAAATTCTAACTGAAACCATTGTAGAAATTAATGCTCAACTAAAAGTTCTTCCAAGAAAAGAATTAGCTGCTCAAGCTTTAGAAAATTCAAGAGGAATTGTATTGAATTCTATCAATGAATGCGTAAGTTTTTCTAATATTTATGCACCAGAGCACTTAATCTTTGCTTGCGAAACAGCTGAAGAATATATTGATAAAATCATCAATGCAGGTTCTGTTTTCTTAGGAAATTATTCGTGCGAATCGGCAGGAGATTATGCGTCAGGAACTAATCATACCTTACCAACAAATGGTTATGCGAAAAACTATTCGGGCGTCTCTTTGGACAGTTTCATCAAGAAAATCACGTTTCAGAAATTAACAGCAGAGGGAATTCAAAACATTGGTCCAGCAATCGAATTAATGGCGGAAGCCGAAGAATTATTTGCGCACAAAAATGCAGTGACTTTAAGACTAAATGATCTAAAATCGTAAATCGTAATTCAAAAATTGTAAATGAATACATTCAACATAAACAATATCATTCGTCCCAACGTAAAAGCAATGAAAGCGTATTCATCGGCTCGTGACGAATTTCAAGAAATAAATTACGATTTCGTTTTCTTAGATGCAAACGAAAATCCGTTCAATAATGGATTAAATCGTTATCCAGATCCTTTGCAGCGCAATGTAAAATCGATTTTAAGTGAGTTGAAAAACTTTCCTGCGAATCAGATTTTATTAGGAAATGGCAGCGATGAAGTGTTGGATTTAATTTTTCGTGCCTTCTGCGAACCGAATCAAGATAATGTTATTGCGATTTCTCCTTCTTATGGAATGTACGGAGTTTTAGCTAATCTAAATGCAATTGAATACCGCAAATCATTATTAAACGAAGCCGATTTCCAACCTAACATCGAAGATATTTTCTCAAAAATTGATGACAACACAAAAATGATTTTCTTGTGTTCTCCGAACAATCCTACGGGAGAAATTATCAAAAGAGATTCGATTTTAGAAATTGTAAAACGTTTCAATGGTTTAGTCATTATCGACGAAGCGTATATTGATTTTGCAAGTGAACCGTCTTTGATTGAAGAAATCAACAATTATCCTAACATAATCGTAACGCAAACTCTATCGAAAGCCGTTGGTTTAGCCGGAATCCGTTTAGGAATTTTATATGCATCTAAAGAAATTGTTGATGTTTTAAATAAAATCAAACCTCCTTATAATATTAACCAATTAACGCAATTAAAAGCGATTGAAATTTTAAGCGATTACGATAAAGTGGTAGCTGCAACAAATACTATTATTCAACAAAAAGAAGTTTTAGAAAATGCTTTAACTGAGATTTCATTTGTAGAGAAAATATATCCAAGCGATGCCAATTTCATTTTAATTAAAGTAGATAATGCGAACGAACGTTACAATCAATTGGTTGAAAAAGGAATTGTTATTCGTAACCGAAACAACGATGATTTATGCAAGAATTGCTTACGTATAACTGTTGGAACGGAACTTGAAAATCAGAAATTAACACAAACACTTAAAACAATATAATTTATGATTGGTGAATTACGAAGAATTATTTACGATTGTTGATAGACGATTTACGATTCTCTATAATGGTAAATCTAAAATACTAACTCGTAAATTCTTTTAATCGTAAATCAAAAATCGTAAATCGTACATTAATTAAATTATGAAAAAAATACTATTCATAGACCGCGATGGAACAATGATTTTAGAGCCAGAAGATTATCAAGTTGATAACTTTTCGAAATTAGAATTCTATCCAGAAGCATTTACTTATTTAGGTAAAATTGCGAAAGAATTGGATTACGAATTGGCGATGGTAACCAACCAAGACGGTTTGGGAACACCTGCAAATCCGGAAGAATTGTTTTGGCCAATACAGAATTTCGTGGTAAAAGCTTTTGAAAATGAAGGCGTGAAGTTCACAGATATTTACATTGACAAAACTTTTGCGCACGAAAATGCACCAACACGTAAACCAGGAACAGCTTTATTGACGAAATACATCAATAATCCTGAATATGATTTAACTAATTCGTTTGTGATTGGTGATCGTATCACGGATGTTAAATTGGCTCAAAATCTTGGCGGAAAAGGAATTTTTATTGCAAATGATGAAGCTTTAGGCGCAGAAGAAATTAACGATAACGAAGGTTTGAATGATGCCATAGCTTTAAAAACAACTTCTTGGAAAGAGATTTATGAGTTCTTAAAACTTCAAAATCGTACCGCTTCTATCGTTCGAAACACCAATGAAACGAAAATCAAAATCGATTTAAATCTTGACGGAACTGGAAAATCGGATATTTCCACGGGTTTACACTTTTTCGATCACATGTTGGATCAAATTGCGCGTCACGGACAAATGGATTTAGTGATAAAAGTTGATGGCGATTTAGAAGTTGACGAACACCACACGATTGAAGATACGGCGATTGCTTTGGGCGAAGTTTTTGGACAAGCTTTAGGCAATAAATTAGGTATCGAGCGTTACGGTTTTACATTGCCAATGGACGATTGTTTGGCGCAAGCAGCGATTGATTTTGGTGGAAGAAATTGGTTGGTCTGGGAAGCGGATTTTAAACGAGAAATGATTGGTCAAATGCCAACTGAAATGTTTTATCACTTCTTCAAATCATTTACGGACGGAGCAAAAGCCAACTTAAATATCAAAGCAGAAGGTACAAATGAGCACCATAAAATCGAAGCGATTTTCAAAGCATTTGCCAAAGCGATTAAAGTGGCGGTGAAACGCGATCCAGAAAAAATGATTTTACCATCGACGAAAGGAATGTTATAAATTTTAGATTGTAGAATTACGATTGACGATTATTTTGATTTTAAAATCGTAAATCTAAAATCTGAATTCGTAAATCAAAATATATGATAGCAATAGTAAAATACAACGCAGGAAATGTAAAATCGGTATACAATGCCGTAACTCGTTTGGGTTATGAAGCAGTAATCACAGACGATTTTGAAACCTTGCGAAACGCAGATAAAGTAATTTTCCCTGGTGTCGGAGAAGCGAGTTCGGCAATGGCTTATCTGAAAGAAAAAGGATTAGACAAAGTCATCAAAAATTTAAAACAACCAACTTTAGGAATATGTTTAGGACAGCAATTGATGTGCGAATATTCGGAGGAAGGAAATACAAATTGTTTAGGAATTTTCCCAATTCAAGTAAAATTATTTCCGTCAAAAGAAATCGTTCCTCACATGGGTTGGAATACCATTTATGATTTTCAAAATATCATCTATAATCTTCCAGCAAAATTATTTGAAAATGTTAAAGAAAACTCCGACATCTATTATGTACACAGCTATTATTGTGAATTATCTAATTTCACGATTGCTAAGACGAATTACATTTTAGAATATTCGGCTGCTTTACATAAAGATAATTTTTACGCAACTCAATTTCACCCAGAGAAATCAGCTGGAATTGGAGAACAGATATTGAAAAACTTTTTAAGTATTTAATTATTTACGATTGTTGATTGACGAATTACGATTAAAAAATCTAAAATCGTAAATCTAAAATTATAAATCCTAAAATCAAACATATGAGAATCATCCCAGCAATAGATATTATCGACGGAAAATGTGTTCGTTTATCACAAGGCGATTACGATACAAAAAAAATATACAACGAAAATCCATTGGAAGTTGCGAAAGAATTTGAGGATTACGGCATTGAATATCTACACTTGGTGGATTTAGATGGAGCGAAATCAAAGCAAATCATAAATTATAAAACCTTAGAATTAATTACGTCTAAAACCAATTTAAGAGTTGATTTTGGAGGTGGAATTAAGGCAAATGATGATATCCGAATTGCTTTTGAATGTGGTGCTAATCAAATTACTGGAGGAAGTATTGCGGTTCAAAATCCGACGTTATTTCAGGAATGGATTAATCAATACGGAAGCGATAAAATCATTTTAGGCGCAGATGCTAAAGACCGAAAAATTGCTACTCACGGCTGGTTAGAAACTTCTGAATTGGATGTGATTGATTTTATCAAAGAATACAAAGCCAAAGGAATTGAGTATGTAATTTGTACAGACATCGCTAAAGATGGTATGTTACAAGGAACTTCAAACGAATTGTATGCAGAAATTTTAGCCGCTGCTGACATCAAATTAATTGCTTCGGGTGGTGTTTCTTCAATCGACGATTTAATTAAAGTGAAAGAATTAGGTTGCGAAGGAGCAATTTTAGGAAAAGCGATTTATGAAGGAAGAATAGATTTGAAGGATTTACGATTGTTGATTTAGCGATTGACGATTGATGATTGATGATTGATGATTATTAATAAATTTAAAAATCAAACATCGTAAATCTAGAACCGTAGATCCAAAATAAAGATTTCGTAAATTGTATCTCGTAAATCTAAAATTAATCTTATGCAAGAGATCATTAAGAAAAGAACGAAGCAAGTTGGAATAGATATTATTCTTTTGATTCATCAATTCCCAAATTCAATTGCAACTAGAGCTATTTCTAATCAAATCATCCGAAGTGCAACTTCAATTGGAGCAAACTATAGAGCTGCTTGCAGAGCTAAATCAACGGCAGATTTTATTAACAAACTGAAAATAGTTGAAGAAGAAACAGATGAAACCATTTATTGGTTAGAGATTTTAGAAGAATCCAAATTATTTCAATCACCAAAAATTAAAGAACTTAAAATTGAACTCAATGAAATTTTATCAATCGTTGTAAGTTCAATAAAAACTTTGAGAAACAAACAGAATAAAACTTAATATTTACGATTGATGATTTAAGATTAACAGTTGAAATACATCGTAAATCTGAATTCGTAAATCAAAAATACAAACTGTGTTAAAAAAAAGAATCATTCCGTGTCTTGATATCAAAGATGGAAGAACGGTAAAAGGTGTTAATTTCGAAGGATTACGCGATGCGGGAGATCCAGTTGAATTGGCAAAAAAATATGTAGAAGAAGGCGCTGATGAATTGGTGTTTTTGGATATCACAGCAACCATTGAAAAACGTAAAACTTTGGCTGAAATGGTCGAAAAAATTGCTTCGGCGATTAATATTCCGTTTACAGTTGGTGGCGGAATCAATTCGGTGGAAGACGCTTCTGCGGTCATAAAAGCAGGTGCAGACAAAGTTTCAGTGAATTCCTCTGCTGTTAAAAACCCACAGTTAGTAGCTGATTTAGCGGCTCGTTTTGGATCGCAATGTGTCGTAGTTGCAGTAGATACACGCAATGTGAACGGAACACAAAAAGTGTTTGTTAGCGGTGGAAAAATCGAAACCGATTGGGAAACTTTGGATTGGGTAAAGAAAGTAGAAGAATTGGGCGCTGGCGAAATTCTATTAACTTCAATGGATGGTGATGGAACAAAAGCTGGTTTCAAAATTGATATTACTAAATCGGTTGCGGATATTGTAAATCTTCCAGTGATTGCCTCTGGTGGAGCAGGAAAAATGGAACATTTTACAGAAGTTTTTACCCAAACTAAAGCGAGTGGTGGATTGGCGGCAAGTATTTTCCACTTTGGAGAAATTCCGATTCCGACGCTTAAAAATTATTTAAAAGAACAAAATATTCCGATACGATGAACATCGATTTCAATAAAAGTAATGACGGATTAGTTCCTGTTATTATTCAAAATTATCTTAACAACAAGGTCTTGATGTTAGGTTATATGAACGAAGAAGCATTCGAGAAAACCCAAGAAATTGGAAAAGTGACTTTCTATTCTCGTTCAAAAAATAGATTATGGACAAAAGGCGAAGAATCAGGTAATTTTTTAGAAGTGAAATCTATTGCAGTTGATTGCGACAACGATACGATTCTGATCAAAGCAAAACCATTTGGACCAACTTGCCACACAGGTTCTACGACTTGTTTTAATGAAGTTTCGAATCATGGATTTGTGTATGAATTAGAGCAAACTATTAATGATAGAATTGTTTTAGCCGAAGACAAAGATTCTTACACCTATAAACTATATAATAAAGGTATTAACAAAATTGCCCAAAAAGTAGGTGAAGAAGCTGTAGAAATTGTAATTGAAGCGAAAGACAACAATGATGATCTTTTTTTGGGTGAAGCAGCCGATTTAATGTACCACTATTTAATTTTGTTAAAAGCGAAAGGTTTCAAATTAGAAGATGTAGAAAATGTCTTAAAATCGAGAGAAAATGGTCCGAGAAGATCAGAATAAATACTTATAAACAAATTTAAGGTTGCTAAATAGCAACTTTTTTTATGCACAAAAAACTGATGTTTAGCAGAATTAACGAAAATTAACCATTTTAATTAGAATTATTATAAATAAAAATAATACTTTTGAAATCAAATTAAAATTAGTCTAAATAATCATTACAATATATTCTATTCATATGAAAAAATTATTCATTTCTGTTGCTATTCTACTCGCTTCATTTATTCAGGCTCAAACTAATACCTTAATGGATGCTGGTTTCTGGAAAAACAATCCAACTATTGAAACTGTAAAAGCTGAAATTTCTAAAGGAAATAGCCCATCATTTCAAAATGGAGGTTTCTTCGATCCTGTTGTTATCGCGATTAACAATAAAGCAGATTTTAATGTGACTAAATTTTTAATAGAACAAGAAGGAAACTCTGTTGACAAGAAAACGCATCACTCAAGAATTTATCTTCAATGGGCTGCTGCAGCTGGAAACTTAGAATTAGTAAATTATTTATTAGCCAAAGGTTCTGATGTTAATTATAAAGACAGCCACGGCGATGATGTAATTACTTATGCAGCTAGTGCAGGCAATCAAAATATTGCGGTTTATGATGCTTTAATTAAAGCTGGTGCAAATCCAAAAGTAAAAGGAGAAAATGGCGCAAACTTAATTATGCAAGCGATTGCTGGTGATAACGATTTGAAAGTTACTGAATATTTTATCTCGAAAGGGTTATCATTAAGCGAAAAAGATGCTAATGGACGTACTGTTGCAGACTACGCTGCCAAATTAGGAAACTTAACAATCATAGATAAATTAATTGTGAAAGGTGTAAAACCTACAGATCAAGCTTTATTTTTTGCCACTCAAGGTTCGAGAACAAAAGAAAATGGTGTAGAAGTTTTCCAAGAATTAATTACAAAATATAAATTAAATCCGAAAGCGTTAAATCCGAATGGACAAACGTTATTACATGCTTTATCTCGCAGAGGAAACTCAGAAACAATCAATTTCATACTATCAAATGGTGTTGACGCTAAAGTTGCAGATAAAGAAGGAAACACTGCATTAATGATTGCTTCTGGTGGAAAAAATATAGAATTAATCAATACATTTTTATCAAAAGCAAATAATATCAATTCTGTAAATACAAACAGTGAATCTACTTTAACTAAAGCAGTTGCTTCAGGTACTTCTCAAATCGTAGCTTTATTATTAGAGAAAGGTGCAAAAGCTGATATTGTAGATAAAGACGGAAATAATTTGGCTTTTTATTGGTTCAATTCTTTTAAACCAAATGACGAATCATTCGCAGAAAAACAAACTTTATTAACAAACGCGAAAGTTAATTTTAAAGCAACTCAAAGCAAAGGTGCAACTTTGTTACATATTGCGGTTGATAAAGGAAACGTAAATTTGGTAAAAAAAGCAGTTGAGTTAGGTGTAAATATTAATGCACAAGACGAAGACGGAAATACAGCTTTACACAAAGCAGCTTTGATTGCAAAAGATGATACTATCTTGAAAACATTGGTTGCTGCTGGAGCGAAAAAAGATATTAAAACAGAATTTGAAGAAACAGCTTATGATTTAGCTGGAGAAAACGAATTTTTAAAGAAAAATAATGTGTCTATTGACTTTTTAAAATAATAAAGGAGATGAAATTTAATATAATCAAAAAAATAGTTGGATTAGTTGTAATCTTAATGGCAACAGCCACTTTTGCACAAACAACGAAATACAAAACAATGATACAGATGAATAATTACACAGGAAAAGAAGCCTATGTAGTGATTTCATTAATCAATCCAAAAGGACAATACGAAAAAACATTAGCTGTTTTAGGACCAGACAACGAGTGGTACAACACACTAAAAGAGTGGCATAAATTCAACAGTAAAAAGAAAGAAAAATTAAACGGAATTACAGGAGCTTCTGTAGCAGGTGGTGCGAGAGCAACACGTGTAATCGAGTTTGATACAGCAAAATTAAACAAAGGATATAAGTTACGTTTCGAATCAGCAGTTGAAACACAAAAATATGTAGCAAAAGACGCAGAAGTCGCGTTAACTTCAGCCGCATTAGACAACAAAGCTGGTATCAAAGGATCTGTATACATTAAAGCCGTACGTTTTATAAAAGTTCAGTAAAAAATGACATTATCTATTTGGAGATATGCGCATTTGAGTCTCGCAATTTTATCTTCAGCTTTTTTAGTAATACTATCTATAACAGGAGTAATTTTAGCTGTAGATGCGATTAATGAGAAATCTCCCGCATACAAAGTAGAAAATTTCGATAATATTACACTCGCGCAAGTTTTACCAACTTTGCGCGAGAATTATTTTGAAATATTAGAAGTTAAAGTTGATCACAACGATTTTGTAACGATTGATGCGATGGACGAAGATGGAAATCCTATCAAAGCTTATATTGATCCTACAACAGGAAAAAAAATTGGAAAAATTGTTCCAAAAAGTGATTTCATCAATTGGACAACAGCCTTACATCGTTCTTTATTCTTAAAAGAAACTGGTCGTGCAATTGTTGGTGTTGTCTCTTTTTTGTTGATGTTAATTTCAATAAGCGGATTAATCCTAATCGTAAAACGTCAACAAGGCATTCTAAATTTCTTTACAAAAGTTAACAAAGATTCTTTTTCTCAATATTTCCACGTTGTAACTGGGCGTTGGTTATTGATTCCTGTCTTAATCGTTGCATTAACAGGAACGTTGATTTTCTTAGCTAGATTAGAACCATTAATTGGTCAGCCAAAAGAAATCGAACATCAAGCTAAAGAAAATTTGCCTCCAAAAGATTTAAAAGACATCGAATTCTTCAAAAACACGAAATTAAGTAGTGTTGAAAAGATTGAGTTTCCTTTTATTCCAGATGATGAAGCTGAGCCATTTATCATTCATTTAAGAAAGAAATCGGTTTCGGTTAATCAAGTAAATGGAGCTATTATTTCGGAATCTATGAATCCTTATTCTGCAATTGTAGAAAAATTCAATGTTGATTTACACACTGGTCGTACCAATGTAGTTTGGGCAGCTATTTTAGGAATTGCTTCGCTTAATATTTTGTTCTTTATTTGGTCAGGATTTGTCATTACTTTCAAACGTACACGAACAAAAATTGGTAAAAATAAATATAACGCTAACGAAGCTGAAATTGTACTTTTAGTAGGTTCAGAAAATGGAGCAACTTTAGGTTTTGCCTCTAAAATTCAGGAGCAATTTTTAGCAAATGGAAAAAAATCGTACATCACTCAGATGAATCAATACGAAATTTATCCAAATGCAAAACAACTCATTATTCTTACCTCAACTTACGGAATTGGTGATGCACCAGCGAATGCAAATAAATTCGAAAATTTATTAGAAAAATTTCCTCAACAACAAGAGATTAAGTTTTCGGTTGTAGGATTTGGCTCTCGTGCGTATTCAGATTATTGTGGTTACGCAGTTAAAGTTGATAAATGGTTGAATAACCAAAAATGGGCAACTCGATTAATTGAATTAAGAACCATAAACGATAAATCGCCAGAAGAGTTTACAAATTGGGTAATTGCTTACAAAGAAACGACAGATATTCCGTTGGCAACAACGCCTGCAATGTATGTTGGAAAAGCACCAAAACTAAAAAATGTTAAGGTAATTTCTACCACAAAAGTGACAGAAGAAGATGCAACATTTAAAGTTATTCTTGATGTAAAAGAGAAGTACAAATCTGGAGATTTATTGGCAATTTATCCAGAAAGTGGTCACAAAGAACGCTTATATTCGGTTGGAAAAGTTAATAATAAATTGCAACTAATTGTAAAATTACATGAGTTTGGATTAGGTTCTCAATATTTATATAATTTAATTGAAAATTCTACGATTAAAGCGCGAATTGTAAAGAATAAAGCCTTTAGATTTCCAAAAGCTTCGAAAATTGTGATGATTGCAAATGGAACTGGAATTGCGCCTTTTCTTGGTATGATTGATGAGAATTCAAAAAAGGTTGAAACACATTTATATTGCGGTTTCAGACACGATAATGAAACAACAAAATCTTATCAAGAATTTGCTGCTAAACAAATTTCTACGAATCATTTGAGCCAATTTCACATTGCATTTTCTCGTGAAGAAAATAAACAATATGTGATGGATTTAGTCAATCGCGATGCTAAATTCTTTGCTGAAACGTTACAAAATGGTGGAATTCTTATGATTTGTGGCGCTCTAATAATGCAACATGATGTAGAGAAAGTTTTGGAACAAATTTGTCAACAACATTTGAAGAAATCATTCGAAGAGTTCAAAACAAACGGACAATTTTTGACGGATTGTTATTAGAATTTACTCACAATAACAAATGAATAAACCAACATGCAATTCATTCTAAAAAATATATTCACTTTTATACTATTGTATGTTCTAACTCCGATGAATGCTCAAACGGTTGGAGTTAGAGATACAATTTTGATGGGAAGTAAATTCAAAATTACTTTGGTTGATACCGATTCTATTTCTGTTGAAAAAAATATCAATAAAGCTATTGATGAAATGATCAGAATCGAGAATTTGATTTCTGATTGGAAACTAACTTCGCAAGTTTCTCTTGTCAATCAAAATGCTGGAATTAAACCTATAAAAGTAGATCGAGAAGTTTTTGACTTAACAAAACGTGCGATTTATTTTTCGGAACTAACAGATGGTGCTTTTGACATTAGCTTTGCGGCAATGGACAAAATCTGGAAATTTGATGGTTCAATGGAAAAAATTCCAACTCAAGAAGAAATTTCAAAAGCCATCGAAAAAATTGGTTATCAAAACATTATTTTGGATGAAGAAAATTCGACCATTTTCTTGAAAAAAGTTGGAATGAAGATCGGTTTTGGTTCTATTGGTAAAGGTTATGCAGCACAAAAAGCACGAACTTTTATGCAAGGTTTAGGGATTAATGCTGGTATTATTGATGCCTCTGGTGATATGACAACTTGGGGAAATCAACCAAATGGAGAAGCGTGGAAAATTGGAATTACAAACCCTTTTAATCGTCATAAAATGTTGGATATTCTCTCAATGAAAAACGCAGCGGTAACGACTTCTGGCGATTACGAAAAATTTATTTTGATTGATGGAGTTCGTTATTCACATATTATTAATCCTAAAACTGGGATTCCTGCAACTGGTCTTACAGGCGTTACGGTGATTGGTCCTAACGCAGAAACCTGCAATGGTTTTAGCACATCTATAATGGTTTTAGGAAAAGAAAAAGGATTAAATTTGATAAATCAACAAAAAGATTACGCAGCTCTTTTGATTACAGATAAAGGAAAAATTATTCGTTCAAAAAACTACAAAAAGATTAAACAAAATCTTGCGAAATAAGCTTATTTTTATTCATCATAATTGTTGATGAAATGAATAAAGTTATCCTTCGTACCATATTATTTTTTGTTGCTACATATCTAATTGTGGTTATTTCAGTTTACTTTTTTCAAGAAAAACTCATATTTCATCAAAGTAAGTTAGATCAAAATTATGTTTTCGAGTTTGAAACAAAATTTGATGAAATAAACTTAAAAACTACTGATAATGAAACGCTGAACGGTTTACTTTTCTATGCTGAAAAACCAAAAGGTGTTATTTATTTTCTTCACGGAAATTCTGGAGATTTAAGTGGTTGGGGTGATGTTGCGTCATATTTCTTAGATAACAATTATGATGTTTTTATGATAGATTATCCGGGTTTTGGAAAAAGTACGGGAGATCTAAAAAATGAAAAACAACTTTTAGATGATGTACAAACTGGATATAATTATTTAAAGAAAAAATATTCAGAAAATCAAATTGTTATTCTTGGATACTCGATTGGAACTGGACCTTCTGCATATTTAGCTTCAAAAAATCATCCTAAAACATTGATTTTAGTTTCTCCATATTATAGTTTCAAATCATTATCTAAAACAAAAGTTCCATTTGTTCCGTCACTTATCTTAAAATATCCACTCGAAACAAATAAATATCTACAAAGCGTCAACTTACCTATTTATATTTTTCACGGAAATGAGGATAGTGTTATTCCGATTGAAAACTCTCGAAAATTGATTAAGGAACTAAATAAACCGACTATTTCTTTTACCGAAATTCAAGATATTGGGCACAATGGAATTTTAAAAAATTACTATTTACAACAGAAAATAGATTCCATATTGTAAGTTTTGTTACACTTCATTTTAAATAAAAGTTCGAAATTGCGTTAAAATAAAAGCCATGAACGACAATAAAAAATCTCATTGGGAGCACATATACGATGTAAAAACACCAGAACAAGTAAGTTGGACACAAAATAAACCAGAAACTTCTTTGAATTTTATTCATTCATTTGGAGAAGATAAAACAGCTAAAATTATCGATATTGGAGGTGGAGATAGTAAATTGGTTGACTTTTTATTAGAAGAAGGTTACGAAAATATTTCGGTTTTGGATATTTCTGCAAATGCGTTGGAAAGAACCAAAAAGCGCTTGGGTGAAAAGGCTGAAAATGTGACTTGGATAGTAGCTGATATTACCGAATTTCAACCTACAGAACAATACGATGTTTGGCATGACAGAGCTGTTTTTCATTTTTTGACGGATGAAAATGACATCAAAAAATACCAAGATTTGGTTGCAAAAGCTGTAAAAGGAAATATGGTAATTGGAACTTTTTCGACAAATGGACCATTAAAATGCAGCGGTTTAGAAATTAAACAAAATGATGAAATTTCGTTAACCTCAACTTTCGATGCTAATTTTGAGAAAATAGAATGTTTTACAATTGATCATAAAACGCCGTTTGATACGATACAGAATTTTATTTTTTGTAGTTTCAACAAAAAATAAAATGCGTTAGGGATAGAAGTGAAAATCCTTTTTTGTAGACGCAGCGTCTACAAAAAAGATTGAAACGAATAGCCCTCCCGAACGCCCAAAATATAAAAATCATCTCCAAAATTTGAGCGATGATTTTTTTAGTCTAATACCATTTTATAAGCTGAATTATTTTGTTTGATATCGTTCAGAATCCAAATTAACTCAACATCTTGGTTTTTAATTTTAGATTTTAGCGTTTGTTTTATTTCTTTGTTCGGAAAAATTCCACGACCGATTTCTTGTCGTTTTTTTAATGGAGAAAGATAAACCGTACCAACAGACATTGTTAATTTAGAGTTTGGTAACTTAAATTTCGGCATCAAACCAGCAACGGTTCCGTTATAATCTCCACCAGTCTCCTCACCTACAAAAAAAGCTCTTTTGTTGGCTTGCAAATTAGTAGAAATAAGACTTGAAGCCGAATAAGAACCTCCATTTATGATGACATATAAATTTCCGTTGTATACTAAATCATCTTCAATCTTCACTCTCGAAAAAGGAACATGCAACTCGTATTCATTTTGATTATTTTGAGTTGTTACAAGCGAAGTGTAAAGCGAAACTAACCAAAGAACTGGATAGGATATTTTTGGAGAAAGCTTTAAAATAGATCGACCGAAGGATGTTTTAGACGCTACAATTTTATCCCCTATAAATTCCTTAGAATCTTTTACGAGATAAGAATACAAATAATGCGCATCGTTAACATAACCACCACCATTATCACGAAGATCGATAACTAAGTTTTTTACTTTATGTTTTTTGATATCCGAAAAAACATTTTTATATAGCTCTTTCGTCTTTCCTCTTCTAAAATCATTTACTCTAAGCAACGCAATGGTACTATCATTCGTCGGAAAAATAAGTTCTTTAGAGTATTTACGTGTTGTTTTATTGTATCCGTAGCGTTTTTGCTTAATCTTAACTTGACGTTCTATTACTTTAGAAACTTTGGTCACAGTATCCTTTTTTGCTTCAACTACTTTAGGTTTTGGTGTAGGATAAATTCTAAAAGATTTCTTAGTAACCAACTTTCCGTTCTCTTGGAACGTTAATAAAACCGAGTCTTTTACATTTTCTTCTAAGGTTACAAAATTGAGAAATGAACGATTGAATAAGTTATTCTCAAACGTTTTATTGTAACCATCTCCGTAAATTGTTTTTTTGTATTTGCTTAATATTTGGCTTGTTGATAGACTATCTATATAAAGCAATTTAGCTCCAGATTTAATTTGGTTCTCTTTTGAATAATCTTTGACCAAAAAAATAGAATCTTTCTCTACAAAAAAACCATAATTATAAAAAGCAGATTTTGACTCTTTGTATCTTTTTTTCTGCTTATTGTCTAACTTTTTGAACAATGGATAAAGATCGGTATGACCATGTCCTAAACTTCGGAAAA
Source organism: Empedobacter sedimenti (assembly GCF_030005555.1). GTDB lineage: Bacteria > Bacteroidota > Bacteroidia > Flavobacteriales > Weeksellaceae > Empedobacter > Empedobacter sedimenti. The sequence goes on from NZ_JASCQG010000010.1 coordinate 81,320, forward strand.
TAGAACTAAACTGAACATAAAAATCATTCGGTTTTTGAGCTTTATTAATCGACTTCTTGAAACTATCAAATTTAAAATCAATCTCTTGTTTTGAGATATACCAATCTAACTTTGGATGATATCTTTTCAGTTTTTTTTGAACAAAATTGACATCTTTCTTTAACTTATCTACCGAAATTTCTTCATCAATTTGTGCGTTATACTTTTGGACAGAGGTACAACTACAAATCAATAAAAGGAAGAGATAACATAAGAAAGATTTCAACTTCATTTCACTATTTTTTTGTTTTAATATCGTTCAAAATCCAATCTAACTGCGGATCTTTTTTATTGACTAAATCCTCAAAAGATCGATTAATAGGAACCGCAGGAATTACACCTCTTCCCTTTAATGTTCTACCATTATTAGGTTTATAAGTCATGATTCCCATGTTTAATCTTACTTTAGAATTTGGTAATTTAAAATCTATAAATTGTCCTGCCACTGTTCCATTGTAATCGCCTCCTGTCTCTTCGCCTACAAAAATTGCTTTTCCTTCGTTTTGCAATGATGCCGAAATAATACTTGAGGCTGAATATGTCAAACCATTTGTTAAAACATATAGATTTCCATCATATTTGTTTTGCTGATTTAACATCGCTTTCTTTTTCTTTACATCTAAATAATAATTATCATCTTTCTTATGAATATTAAACAACGATTTAACCGAACCATACAACACAAAAGGTAAACCTACAGTATATCCAATTACATTTGGCTTTCTGAAATATTTATTGACCATCGTATATTTAGAACTCACTTTTACGTCGTCAGAAGTAACCATTTGTTTCTCATTTCGAGAAGTAAGAAACGAGTACAAATAATTAATATCAGATACATAACCACCTGTATTATCGCGTAAGTCTAAAACTAAGTTGTGAATATTACGTTTTTTAATCGAATCAAAAATAAAAGGATAGGCTTTTTTTCCGTGCGAAACAGAAAACGTTTTTATTTGAAGAACTGCTGTAGTTGAATCTTCTGAATTCGGGAACTTCAACTCTCTAAGATAGTTTTTCTTTGATTTATTATAAGCAAAGTATTTTTTGACTAAAACATCATGTTCTCTCCTTTCCTTCGCTATTTTTTTCTCTTCTTTTGTTAATTTTTTCTTTGGCTCTACATGTTTCTTTACAATTTTTGTAGAATCTTTTTTCACTTCAGACTGTTTTTTATCTACTTTCTTTGTGTATTCTCGCTTAATCGTTTGGGTAAAAATCGAATCGTTTTTGACCATTGTCAATTCAATCGAGTCTGTTAAACCAATCGTATTGCGAACAAAAGCTGTATAATAACTTCCCAATGCGTAACTATCAAAAGTTTTGATAAAACCATCGCCTTTTCTAATTCTTGCATTTTCTTTGTAATAATCTTTGAAAGAAATTCCGTCAATTGCTAAAACTTCTCCATTCTGAACTAATGTCGTGTCTTTTGATCTATTTTTATCTAAATAAAGTCGTCCATCATATGATTTTAAATCAACCAAGCTAAAAGGTGATTTTGACTTTTTGAACTTTTTCTTTTCTTCCTTAGTCGATTTTTTTTGTAAATAAGACAAAACGGTATGCCCATGTCCCAAACTTGCAATTACTTTTGACAATTCTCTCGAAAAATCATTGGGTAACATTGGTTGTTGAACCGTATTTCTAAAACTATCAAATCGGTTTGCTATAACTTCTTTCGAATAATACATATCGATATCAACATGTCTCGTCAATAATTTATCTTTTGTATAGTCGATATCTTGATGCAACTCTTTAACATCAATTTTCTTATCTATGTGTGCATTATATTTCTGAACAGAAACGCAAGAACTCAAAAAAATAAGTGATAAAAATGTAAAAAATTTATTCATAAATAAGGTTTATATGTAGACGATTGAATAGGTAAAAAGTTACAGCTTTCTATAATTTTATTGATTTAGTTTTATAATTATTTTCTGACATCATTTTGATTTTTGCAGTATCCATATCCATCATCATATTCATTGGTCCAGAGAATTCTGAATCATTAATATTCTGATCTTTTCGGTTAATTGTTAACTTTCCTGATAGCTGATATTGATCAATATGAATTTTAAGTTGATCCGAAGGATTAATATTGCCTTCAGAAGTCATTTTAACATCAAAATAAGCCTTCTCCGAGTCTAATTTCGTCAAAGTATAAGTCGCTTTTACATTCATTTCCATTTTCATTCCTTGTTGAAGTGGCATATTAAATGGAACTAAAACCTCTTTTGAATCTCCTACTTTAAATACCTCTTTTGGATAAAAAGTTAACAAAGACATTGTATTCATCATGCTTTCATAGCTTTCTTTCATCTTCTCAGACTCCCCTTGATATGAATATTCTCTGCCTCTATCAGTTTCAATTCCTTTTAGTTTCAAACCTAAAATCTCACTTTTTATGCTTTCTGTAATATTAGGAATTTCATTTCCATTCACAGACATTTTCGTATCAAGATCTGTATAAGAAATCTCAAAAGGTAGTTTTCCTTCTTTACTTACTTCTTGTGTTTTTGTCAAGGTTTCGAAACTCATCAACATATTCGTTTCGACATTGTTTTTACCTAAACTCTTTTCTGTTTCGCTATCAACTTGCATTTTCATCCCAAGCTTCATTTCAAAATTAGTCTTATATGAAGATCCTGGTTGAAGTTTCACATTAAACTGGAAAGTCTCCTGACCACAAGCAATATTTAGCGCAAAAAAGATAACTAAAGCGTTTAAAATATGTTTCATTTCTATTTTACTTCGTTATAAAATTCTTCTATAAACTGCTCCATATATTCATGTCGACGTAAAGCTATTTCCTTAGCCGTTTTAGTATTCATCAAATCTTTCAATTTAAATAATTTATCGTAAAAATGTTGCACGCTTGATGCATCTTTCGAATTATCATAAGGATTATATAAAATACTTCCGACACTTCCTCCGTAAGCAAAACAACGCGCTATACCAACAGCTCCAATCGCATCCAAACGATCAGCATCTTGTACAATTTCAGCCTCAATTGTTGTTGGTTGGTTTCCTTTACTAAACGATACTTGCGAAACAATTTCTAATACTTTTTTTATCGTTTCTTCTTCGACAAGAACTGATTCTAAAAATGCTCTAATTAACTCTTCTGATTTATCAACTCCTCCATGCAATTTATAATCACCAATATCATGTGTCCAAGCGGCTAATTCGACCAAAAATGGATCTGCATTTTCTGTTTCAAGAATTTTTTTTGCATTCGTTACAACACGTTCAATATGAAAATAATCGTGCCCAGTTCCTTCGTCTAAAAAGGTTTTTTTTATATGATTTTTGGTTAATTCTAAGATTTCAGATTTGTTCATTTTCTATATAATTTGGATTTAAAAATACATCAAGTAATTCAAATCAACTGAATATTTTATTGATTAATCATATTAAAATAATTTTTTGATAAAAATTTCTTATCTTTGCACCTCAAATTTGTAAAACGGGACGAGTTCCCAAAATAATTAGTTATACTATGGCTACAAAAATTAGATTACAAAGACATGGTCGTAAAGGAAAACCATTCTTTCACATCGTAGTTGCTGACTCAAGAGCAAAACGTGATGGTCGTTTCATCGAAAAATTAGGTACTTACAACCCAATTACTAACCCTGCAACTGTAGAATTAAACGTTGATTCTGCTGTAAAATGGTTACAAACTGGTGCTGAACCTACAAACACAGCTAAAGCTTTATTATCTTACAAAGGTGCTTTTATGAAAAAACACTTATTAGGAGGTGTTGCTAAAGGTGCGTTTTCTCAAGAAGAAGCTGACAAACGTTTCGCAGCTTGGTTAGAAGCTAAAGATGCAAAAGTACAAGCTAAAAAAGACGGTTTAACTTCAGGTGCTGCTGCGGCTAAAGCTGCTGCATTAGAAGCTGAAAAAGCTGTTAACGAAGCTCGTGTAAAAGCTGCTCAGGAAGCTGAAGCTGCTGCACAAGTTGAAGAAACTCCTGCTGAAGAAGCAGAAGGTACAACTGAAGAAGTTGCTACAGAAGAATAATTTTTAAGTTCAGAGACGTTCCAAATGACAAAAAATGATTGCTACTATTTAGGTAAAGTTACTAAGAGACATGGTTTCAAAGGTAATTTAATCATTCACTTGGATACAGACGAACCAGAATTATACGATACTTTGGAAGCAGTGTACATCGAGCAAGATGGTACACTGATTCCATTTTTTTTCGAAACTTCTCAGTCTTATCAAGGCACAAAATTATTAGTAAAGTTTGAAGATGTTGAAGACGAAGACGTCGATAAATTAATCAATCGAGAACTTTATTTACCCCTAAAATCATTACCAGAACTTACTGGAACAGATTTTTATTACCACGAAATTGTTGGTTTCACTATTTATGACCAATCAAATACAGAAGTTGGAACAATAAAATCTGTTAATGATTCTGCAGCACAAGCTTATTTCGAAGTTGATGCCAATGGAAAAGAAATCTTAATTCCGATGATCGACGAATGGATTCTTGAAGTTAATCGCGAAGAAAAAGCAATGCTTATCCAAATTCCTGACGGACTGTTAGAAATTTATTTGGGGTAATTTAACCCTTACAAATCATTTATTTACTTCTATTTTTTGATTGAATCTTTCTAATAGTAAAATCCGAAATTTTCGACATTATATTTATTGTCAATTTCGTACCTTTGCAAACTCAATCGTAATAAAAAATGGAAGAAGAAAAAAAATCATTGAATTTTATTGAGCAAATCATTGAAGATGATTTAGCCAACGGGATGTCAAAAGAAAATTTACGTTTTCGTTTCCCACCAGAACCAAATGGTTATTTGCATATCGGGCATGCAAAAGCGATCTGCTTAAACTTCGGTTTAGGACAGCGTTACAATGCACCTGTAAACTTACGTTTTGATGACACTAATCCTGACAAAGAAGAGCAAGAATTCGTAGATTCTATCCGCGAAGATGTGAAATGGTTAGGTTTCGAGTGGGCTGAAGAACGCTATGCTTCTGATTATTTCCAGCAGCTTTACGATTGGGCTGTTCAATTAATTAAAGAAGGAAAAGCGTACATCGACGACCAATCTTCGGAAGTAATTAATGAACAACGTAAAACTCCTTTTGAACCTGGAATCGAATCTCCTTTCAGAACACGCTCTGTTGAAGAAAATTTAGAAATCTTCGAGCGTATGAAAGCAGGAGAATTTGAAGAAGGAACTCACGTTTTACGTGCAAAAATTGACATGACTTCTCCTAATATGAACATGCGCGACCCTGTTATGTATCGTATTTTGAAACGTCCTCATCACCGCACTGGGGATACATGGAAAATGTACCCAATGTACGATTGGACGCATGGAGAATCTGATTATATCGAAGGAATTTCTCACTCATTGTGTTCGTTAGAATTCAAAAATCACCGCGATTTATACGAATGGTATGCGAACAATGTTGAATTACCAAATCAACCTCAAAAGCCAAAACAACGCGAATTTGCCCGTGGTAATGTTTCGTACATGATTACAAGTAAACGTAAGTTGATGAAATTGGTTCAGGAAGGAGTTGTAACAGGTTGGGATGATCCACGTATGCCTACAATTTCTGGTTTGCGTCGCCGTGGTTATACGCCAGAATCTATCAAGAATTTTTGGAATACAGCTGGTGTTGCAAAACGTGATAATGTATTAGATATTTCGTTGTTAGAGTTTTCTGTTCGTGATCATTTAAATAAAATTGCACCCCGCGTTTTTGCTGTGATTGATCCTGTAAAAGTGATCATCGAAAATTATCCAGAAGGACAAGTGGAGGAATTAGAAATTGAGAATAATCCGGAAGATGAAACTGCTGGAACACGTATCGTTCCTTTTACACGTGAAATCTATATTGAACGTGAAGATTTTATGGAAGAAGCGCCTAAAAAATTCTTCCGTTTATCATTAGGAAACGAAGTTCGTCTGAAAGGTGCGTATTTTATCAAAGCGGAAAGAGTAGAAAAAGATGCTGAAGGAAATATCACAACTATTTATGCGACTTACGATCCTGAAACGAAGTCTGGAAGCGGAACTGAAGCTTCTAAACGTAAAGTAAAAGGTACATTACATTGGGTTTCTGCAACAGAAAATATTGCTATCGAAGTGCGCGAATACGATCGTTTATTTACAGTGGAATCTCCAGATGCAGAGAAAGATGTTGACTTTTTACAATTTGTCAATCCAAACTCTTTAACCATAAAAGAAGGTTTTGCAGAACCTGCTTTGAAAGAAGCTAAAGTTGAGGATAAATTTCAATTTCAACGTATTGGATATTTTGCTTTAGATCGTGATTCTTCTACAGAAAAATTAATTTTCAACAGAACAGTTACACTTAAAGATACTTGGGCAAAAGTCAATAAATAAAAATTCTATTTCATTATATATCAAGCTCGAACAAATTTGTTCGAGCTTTTTTATTATATTTAATCTAAATTTTCGAACATGAAAAATAAAATCTCTTACATCATATTTACTGCTTTTATTACTTTATCAAGTTGCCAATCCACAAAAATTACGACACAGGAAAAAACGAATGATTCTACTGAAAAACCACAAGAATCTACACTCATTGGAAGATGGAAATTGATTAAACTTTCTGGCGGATTTGTAGGTCGTGAGCAAGATCCACCAATTGGACAAATTATTGTAATTGAATTTACTCCGACAGAATTAATTACAATCATCAATGGTAAAATAACGACTAAAACATCTTACACTTTAGGAAAAGGAAAAAGTATTCATAAAACCGAACTTGTGCCAATGATTTTTACAAATGGTCATACAGAAATGGGTAAAAGTTATCATTTAGATAAAGACAAACTGGGAATAAGTGAGGAAATGTATGATGGATTTTATTACAATTATATAAAAATTGGCAAAAATGATGACGGATTACTTAGAGAATAAAAATTCAATAAAAAACTGGAATGAAGATGATCGCCCACGTGAAAAACTTGCGTTAAAAGGACGTTCATCTCTTTCTGATGCTGAGTTGTTAGCCATTATTATGGGAAGCGGAAATCGTGATGAGTCGGCTGTTGAATTAGCTAAACGAATCTTAAATTCTGCAAATAATAATTGGAATGAGTTAGCAAAATATTCAATTGTAGATTTAAGCAAATTCAAAGGAGTTGGAGAAGCAAAAGCCATTTCAATTATTACAGCAATGGAAATTGGAAGAAGAAGAAATTCGCAAGAAGTTTTGGAACGTGAAAAAATCGCATCAAGCAAAGATGCAGCGATCATTTTACAACAACAAATTGGTGATTTACCAAATGAAGAATTTTGGGTAATGTTTCTTAATCAAGGAAATCGAATTATCAAAACTGAACAAATTTCTCGTGGAGGAATCACACAAACAGCTGTTGATGTTCGGGTAATTTTTAAACGTGCGCTAGAGTTAATGGCTACCGCAATGATTCTTTCCCATAATCATCCTTCAGGAAATCTAACTCCAAGCCAGGCTGACACACATATCACACGAAAGATAAAAGAAGGAGCTACACTCTTAGATATACAGGTGTTAGATCATATTATCGTTTCTCAAAAAGATTTTTATTCGTTTGCGGATGATGGTCTAATTTGATATCTTTAAGCTTTATTGAAAACTGTTTTGAGTCAAAAAATTATCCTATTTACAGAAAAAATAACGAATCGGATTGAATATATTTTCGATTTTATTTTTCATGATTTTTCTGGAATTGACTACAAAACGACTACAGATTTTGATGAATTTTCACAATCAATTTTACCAAAAATCAACTTTTCAAATCAATTTTTAGAAAATGAAATCAATTATAAAATTGATGATATTTTATTAGAAACAAGTATTCAAAAAGATGTTGATTATTCAATTTTAAATGAATTTGGTAAATGTTTTTATTGGCTTACTCGTTATGAAGAATACATTGCAAAACCAGAACAATTTGATCAACATAATCGTTTTTTAGGTTCGAATTTAGATTATTCAAAACCAATTGTAGATGAAATTTGTATTGAAATTGAAAAAAAGATAAAGTCTAAATTTCCTGAAATTTATTTCAAACAGAGAGTTTACAAACAAATTAATACTCACGATGTAGATTATGCATGGAAATATCTTCATCATTCACCTAAAGTGAAATTTGGTTCACTTTTTAAGAAAATTATTAAAGGAAATTTTTCGGAAGCAAAACAGCAAATCAAAGTTTTAAATAAGCTAGAAAAAGACCCTTATGATACATTTGATTATTTGAAAGATTTAGCTGAAAAACATCAAATAAAAACAATTTTCTTTTGGTTATTGGGTGATTATTCTACTTTCGATAAAAATCATCATTGGAAAAATAATGCTCAAAAAGATTTAATAAACAATGTTTCTACTTGGGCAAAAATTGGAATTCACCCTTCTTATCAATCTAATATTGAAGGAAATAAATTAACAACTGAAATTAATCGATTAGAAAAAATCATCAATCAATCAACAAAAAAATCGCGTCAACATTTCATAAAATTAAGCTTTCCTCATACTTATCAACAATTGTTAATAAACAAAATTTCGGAAGACTATACAATGGGATTTCCACATCAGTTAGGCTTTAGAGCAGGAACGTCTACTCCATACAAATGGTTTGACTTATCAACAAATCAACAAACATTGTTAACAATATATCCTTTTGTTGTGATGGATGTTACATTGAAAAATTATTTAAAATTAACACCACAACAAGCTTTAGAAGAAATAAAACGATTGAAACAAACAATTAAAGCTGTAAACGGAACGTTTATAACATTGTTCCATCAATCAAATTTGAACGAAGATTGGGCTGAATGGCGAAAAGTTTACGAAAGCATTTTTGAATGATAAAAAGAGTTTCTCGAAAAAATTTAGATGTTAATAAATACACCGAATGCCTCAACAAGTCGGTGAATTACCGCATTTATGCAGAAGTTTTTTACTTGGATTCTTTAGTTGAAAATAATTGGGATTGTTATATTTTGAATGACTATGAAGCAATAATGCCCTTGCCATACACAAAGAAATTAGGTATAAAATTTATCACACAACCTATATATTGCCAACAATTGGGTATTTTTCATCAAGAAAATTTTTCAAAAGAAACTTTTCAACTTTTTGAGAAAAAACTACATCGAAATTTAGTGAGAGCTTATACTTTTAATGAAGAAAATACAGAGATGTTTGAGCCGAAGGGAGAGAAACGAGTTAATCAGATTCTAGATATTTCGCAACCTTTTGATGTAATATTTGAAAATACTTTTAAAGATAGAAAAAAAGATTTTAAAAGAAATAACATAGAAAAATATAAAATTACGCAAGAAACTAACATTAATAAATTCATCGAAATACAGCAATCAAATCATCATTTTACACAAAGTCTAGATTTAAATTATTTTAAAAATTTCTTAACTAATGAAACTATTTTTAGTCATCTTACACAATTTTATTTGAAGACAAAAGATGATAAAATTTTATGTTCTGCACTACTTTTAAAAACTAATAAAAGAGTCATTTTATTAAGTTCTGCACGAAATAAAAACATCGAAACGAAAGGTGGTTTTGCTTTTCTGATTTATAAAATAATTGAATATTATTCTGACAATCAGTATATTTTTGACTTTGAAGGTTCTAGTTTAAAAGGTGTTCAAGAGTTTAATAGAAGTTTTGCAGCCGAAATAAAGCATTATTGTTTATATAAAAGTAAACTATTTCAATTCTTTTAAGTAGCTCTTAAACAAATAAGTAGCATAAAATCCCGAAACAATAAACATAATAAGAAAACCAAGTGCCGCTCCTTCTACTCCATAAAAAGGGATCAAAACTAAATCTGCAATAATTAGCGTTATAATTGAAATAATCGAAACTCTTACATTATAATTAAACAAACCAATAGCACTAAACAAGTTAAGATAAAGCACTCTAAACAACATTGCTAAAACAACAGCAATCGTTGCGATGAAAAACACAGTATCACCTGCTAAATAGGTTTTATTAAAAAATAGTTCGATCAACCGATCACTTAAAAAATAACTACCGAACAGAATTACAATTCCGAGTGGAATAAACAGTTTATAATAATTTTTGATGTAAAATTTTAGAAAATCCTTGTTCTGACTATTTTGTATGATTCGAGGAAAATCTGTTTGGAATAATATCGTTGGCAAAAACAATAAATTCATTGGTAGAATAATCGCAACTTTATACATTGCAATGTCCTTATCAGCCATAAAAATTGCAATCATCGCAATATCAATCGAAAACAATAATTCGGAAGCAAAATAAGCTAAAGACTCCATTCTACCATACTTCCACATCGTTTTCCAATTCATTTCACTCAAATCACTTATAGATTGTTGTAAAATAGACTTAGAAAAGAAAAATAAACTAATAAATGGTGCTATTGCTAATGAAATCATGTAACCAATTGCACCAAAATTGATGGTTAAGAAAAAAGTGAAGACCAATCCTAAACAATTGATGAACATATTTAATGTTGCAAATTTCTTATTGAAACCATTTATACGATAATCAATTGTAAGATGAGATTGCAAAAACATACCAAAAAGTCGTATTGAGAATAAGAGAATAATCCACAATAAATGATCAAATTTTAAGGCATAAAAATTCGCAATTACAATAAAAATAACGCATAAAATCAGTTGATTAATTACTCCATTACGAAATAATTTTCGACTTAAATCTCTACGTTTTAATTCATTTTCTTCACTTGCACCAAACTTCATCAAAACTTGTAAAGAACCTAATCCGTTCCAAGGCGCAATAAATGCAATAACTGAAGCTATTAATGTTATACGACCAAACTCATCTTGCGGAATCATCTTCACAATAAAAATGGTATTGATTAACATCACCAACTTTTCGATAATGAAAGATAAAAAAACGTAGAAGCCGTTATTTTGTAAGAACGATTGTATAAATTTGATTAAATCTTTCATTCTAAAACCTTCGAATAAACTTCATTAAATTGTTGAGCAATTTTTTGCATTGAAAAGTTATCTTGAGCGAATTGATTGATCTCAGATCTCGATTTTAGAATTAGCTTGTTTTCAATAAAATTTTTCATCGAAACAAGTAATTCTTCCTCATTATTTGGAGAAATAATTTGACCAAAACCTTCTGGAAAAACTTCTGTTATCCCTCCTACTTCTGTTGCTATAACAGGCAAACCAGATGCAAAAGATTCGATTTGTACACAAGGTTGATTCTCAAATAAACTAAATAAAATAAAACAATCAGATTGATTCATTTTTTCTGAAACTTGTTGTTGAGATAATTCTCCAAAAACAATTAATTTATCTGAAAAACTTGATTCATTTTTAAAATGAAGAAGATTTTTCAAATCACCATTCCCTCCTATATGCAATTCAAAATCAAAACCTTGTTTCCAAAGTTTATCAGCTACAGAAAGTATTCCTTTTACATTTTTTTGCTCAGATAAATTAGAGATGTGTAAAAACTTAACGACATTATTTTTTCTTAAATTCTGAAATCTAAAAACATCAAAATCAATTACATTTCTAATTATTACGGTTTTACAATTTAAACCTAAACTATTCATAGCTTTTCCTAAATTCTCTGAAACAGGTAATAAAAATGAAGCATTTTTGACAATATTTTTTGTCAAAAATTTTCTGAAAAAAGAAATCTGAGTCGGATCAATTGGTAAATATCCAGTCCAATGTTCTGTAATAACATACGAAATTTTATATCTCAATTTAAAATATAACGCTATCAAACCCACTGGATAAGTAACATTAACGTGAATCAAATCGATTTTACTTAGTTTTTTAATCTCTTTGAGATACAAACGAAACTTAGTAAGTTGATTATAAATTCTAGTTTTTTTCGGGAAATAAATACGAATGATAGTAAGATTTTCTAATTCTTCTAGCTCTTCTTCAATTTGCAGAATTCCATCCAAACTTTCAACATAAACAACTGTAACAAAGTGTTGCAATGCAACAGCTTTAACATGACGCTCGATAAAATCGCCATCAAAAGCATTTTTTTTCGAAGGAAACCAACTTGCTAAAAATAATATATTCAGTTTATTTGTCATTATTAATGATAGAAACAGTTGAAATTAACAACCACTTTTTTTCAGGATTATCAGCCCATTTCATCACATTTTGATCGAAAATAGACGATAATTCTGGAAAATTTTGCTCTAAATTAACATTTTCTAACCATTTTGAAGTTGGCATCGAAAAACCTTTTTTAGGCATTGATAAAACATCTTTTGGTAGAATATTTTGGACTGACTTTCTCAAAAATGGTTTATTATGATCTAAAGTTAATCTGTCATCTAAATTGGATTGATTAAAATATTTTTGAACAAAAAGATGATCCAAGTATGGGAAACGCATCTCAATTTCATTCTTCATCGAAGGTACATCTGATCGCAAAGAATGATGAGAACTGATATAATAATAAAAATCCAAGTAAGAAATCTTTTTTAACAGAGGCATTTGATCAAAACTTTGATTAAGCGTTTTAACTTGTTTCAACAGAACTGAAATAGGATGCTCCCAATTTTCGCTTCCATATTGTTTGAATAGTTTCTGAATTTCATCCCAAGAAGCAATACTTCGCATCACAAATGGTGTTGATTCTAATCCTAATTTTGAAATCTCATCATGCTTTCTCTTTTTTGAACCTTTCAAAAAATAACCACCAAACTTCCAGATGAAACTTGGCAATTTCTGTATTTTCTTTGCTTTAACATAATATGAATACCCGTAAAATAATTCGTCCAAACCAAGCGCATTATGTAAAACTGTATAATTATTTTCTTTCGCTTTTTTCGAAATAAAATAAGCTGGTTCAGGAGAAGTATTTGGTTCAACTTCTGCTAAACAATATTCTCTTATCGTTTGTAAATTAACATTGTTATCTATCTCAAACCCTTTAATAGAAAGGTTTGAATTACGAGTATTACTTTCTGCATATTTCAATTCATTTTGCTCATTTACAGAGTTGTTATAAATTGTAAGAGCATCTAAATCAATTTTATTTTGAGTAAATTGATAAGCCAATAATCCCGAGTCTAAACCTCCACTCAACATTACCGCTTGTTTTACATCTGCAATAGAAGATAATTTGGCTAATTGTTTTACATCTTCAAGAAATTCTTCTGAAGAAATTTGTTGATTAGTTGGTTGATAATCTAATTGCCAGTAAATTTTCTTTTCAACTTTGAAAGAATTTAAATCAACTTTCAGTTTTGTAGCAGCTTCTAAAGAAAATATGTTGCGGTATATTGTATTCGGCGCAAAACTTGAATTTAGATAATAAGTATAAGCCAAATGTTTAAAATCAATTTCTTTTTGGACTAAATCTGTAGCAAAAATCCCTTCAATTTCAGACGAAAAGACAAAATTATCCTCATCAACAAAATAATAAAATGGCTTAATACCAAAACGATCTCGCCAAATATTTACCTCATTTTTTTGATAATCAACAATTACAATCGTAAACATACCACGTAGATGATGCACAAAATCTTCGCCTAATTTGATATAAAGTTGAAAAATAACCTCCGAATCAGAGTTAGAAAAAAGCGTTACATCTTGTAGAAATTCTTCTTTTAATTCGCGAAAATTATAGATTTCTCCGTTCATCAAAAAAGATACTTTCAATTCGTCATCATACAATGGTTGCATTCCATTATTTGATAAATCAATAACAGAAAGACGATTAAATCCAACCCAATTATTAGATTGAATTCCGCCTGAATTTCTTAAATCAAATTGTGTTCGTTTGTCGGATAACTGACTAGAATAGAAATGAATTTGTTTATCAAAAAAATTTGTATGAATTGTATTATTTGGACCACGATGTTTTATCGAAGTCAAAGAATTTAATATCGAAGAGTCGCTTAATTTATTTTTTGAAAAAATACCTGAAATCCCACACATTTGCTACTTTTTATAACGTTTCAGCTCTTTCATGACGAAATATAGCTGAACGAGATAGCCAATTCCTGCAAAGAAAGAATACAGGGATAACGTTAAAAGTATGTTTTTATTTAATCCACCAATCACACAAGTTACAATTGTAATAAGAACCAAGTAAATATTAAAATTTAGAGCGTAATGATTTTTCTTAATTACAACTACAATTTGCTGAATAGGATTCATTGCAGAACGACACAAAATCCAGAAAGAAAGTATCCATGTCATAATGTGTAAACCTTTCCATTCAGGACCAAGAATCCATTCCAGAATAAAAATTCCGACAAAATTCATTAGCAATAAAAAAAATGCGATAGCTCCTACATTATATAGAATAACTTTTTTGGATAAATCATACAATTGATGTGCACGATGTTCCATCATTCCGGCAGATTTCTGAAAGAAAACTTTCGACATTGAATTAGAAAGCAAAATCAACGGTACAACCAAAACTTTTGAGGCATTACCAAAAAATCCAGCATCTTCTTTTGTAAAATAAAATAACATTAATATTGTCATCAGATTGTTTGCAATAGCATTCAATGATTCTGATGGTAATGTATATTTAATAATTTCTTTATTATTTGTAATCGTTTTCTTTGCTAAATCAAAATCGATTGATGTAAATCGTCCTTTGGTAATCGAAAAATAATACGCACAAGACAAAACTGTTCCGAAGATTGTTCCGTAAATCAAGCCCGTTTCTTTGTAGCCCATCCAATAAAAAATGAATTGAAACATGACTGAAAATATTGCATTAATCACAAATCCTGTCGAAATACTTTTGAAAAATTTATATTTGGTAAATAACGAGTTCTGCACATTATTCCAAGCTGTAAATAACCCTGCAATACAACTTAATGAAACAATAAACAAGGATGTTTTGAATGTAAAAATTTCTTCTAAAACAGCATATCCTAAAAAGAAAATTGTTGTAACAACTGTACTTATCAACAATAATGTTGTAAACAAATTTCGAATCGCTTTGGATGATTTCGAAATCACAAAAATATTTTCTAATCGAAAAGTTGTTAAGATTGAAAGAATCGCTACAAAACCTAAAAAAGCATTGTATATCCCAGAAGCTTCAGGTCCATAAATCCTTGCCAGTTCCAAACCACCTACAAGCATAATAACTTGAGCAATCGTGTTACCCGCCAACAAAGACAAAACACCTTTGGCATTCTTCGTTTTAAATTTCTCTAACTTCGCTTTCAATTGATATTTTCTTCATCAGCAAATCTACATAAAATCCTTAGCTTTGCATTTATGAACACAATAAAACACGTTTTTTTCGATCTTGATAACACACTTTGGGATTTCAGAAAAAATGCAAAATTCGCGCTGGATGAGCTTTACAAAAAGTATGATGTAGAAAATAGATATGGTTTTACATTCGAGGAGTTTCACCCTTTTTATCACGATAGCAACGAAGGTCTTTGGGCTTTGATTCGTGACAAAAAAATTACGAAAGAAGAATTACGTGAACGCCGTTTCAAAGAAGCTTTTGATAATCTTGGAATTGATAATGATGCTTTGGCTAAGATTTTTGAAGAGGAATATATGGAAACGATTACCAATTATAATGAAGTAGTAGATGGTGCGATGGAATTATTGGATTATTTGAAACCAAACTATCAACTGCATATTATTACAAATGGTTTTATCGAAGTTTCGAAACGTAAAATTGAAACATCAGAATTGAATGGCTATTTTGATACAGTAACTTATGCAGATGAAATCCAAATCTTGAAACCTGATCCGCGTATTTTTTCTTTGGCAATGGAAAAATCGGGTGCAAAAAAGGATGAATCTATTTATATTGGAGATGATTGGATTGCGGATGCTGTTGGTGCAAAAGCTTTCGGAATGTCGGCTATTTTCTTTGATCGATTAGATGATAATTTTTCGATGGATGATGTTCCGACAATTACACATTTGGATGAAGTAAGGAATTATTTGTAATAGTCATTTAATAACCGAATATCTAATATTGATTATTTACTTTCGCGCAACAATCTAAAATTTCAATATTTATGAAAAAGTTTATTTTACCAAGTATTTTTGCTTTTGGTCTATTATTTAGCTGCAACAATGATGATGATTCTTCTATCGACAATGCTAATATTGTCGGAACTTGGAGCTTTGTAAAGTACCAAACCCAATACTCAAAGGACAATAAAATAGAAGATCAATATCTAGCAGATGCATGTAATTCTAAAGACTCATATACATTTGCTAAAGACAATAAATATTCTGCGACAGGATATGATACAGATGCAAATAATGTATGTAAAATTGATTGGACAGAAGAAGGTACCTACACAATAACAGGTAACAAGATTCGTATAGATTATAAACAAGGAGATTTTGGTGAAGGTGAAATTTCTAAACTAACAAAAAACGAATTAATTCTAAAATCTGATTACGGAGAAGATCTTGATAAAGATGGAAAAAATGAAATCGATATTTTAGTTTTAAAACGATAAGATAAATAGCTCAGAAATTCTGAGCTTTTTTTATGTCCGAAAAAAATCTATTTTTGATGAATAATTAATCAATATGAATTTAAACAACCTAAAATTTCCACTTGATATAAAGTTTCATATCGCAACTTTTTCAAATGATTTTTCTGTAACAGACGCTAATAATCAATCTGTATTTTATGTTCGCGAAAAAATACTTTCGTGGCGAGATGTAATTAAAATCTACCGTGATTCGTCTAAAAAAGAAGAACTTTTTCAACTACGTTCAAATAGAGTTATTGATTTCCAACAAACTTTTACTATTACAGACGCTAACGGAAATATTGTAGGAAAAGCAAAACGAAAAACGCTTAAATCTTTCTGGACAGCGACTTTCCATATTTACGATTCTAATGATAATCACATTTTTACGATAAAAGAAAGAAGTGGTTTTACGCGCATGATGGATGGAATGGTTGGAGAAATTCCTGTTGTTGGATTTTTCTCTGGTTATGTTTTCAACCCGAAATATGTTCTAACTGATTTACAAGGAAAAGAAATGATGGAAGTCTCAAAAGAACCTTCATTTTTTGGACGAAAATTTAAATTAAATCAATATCAATCATCCGAAAATGATACTCTTTTTGTATTGAGTTTTATCTTGATGTTAATTACAGACAGAAGTCGAGGATAATTTTATTTTAAAAAATAGTTGCAGATTAAAAAATAGTCTTTATATTTGCAGTCCAAAATAAGAACAACAGTTTCTTATCAGGAATGGCCGAGTGGCGCAACTGAATAGCGCACTTGATTACGGCTCAAGAGGTTACAGGTTTGAATCCTGTCTCGGTCACAAAAGCAAAAGCTCATCAAATTTTGATGAGCTTTTTTATTTTAATACACTTCTGTTTCTTGTGGAATTTCTTCTACTTTTTGAGATTTTTTTGTCATAAAGAAAATACAATTCCCAAACCACGTAAACCAAAAAATATAAAATCCGAAATGGAACGTCTTTTTCAATAAACGATGTGAGGTTTCAGTAAAATCGTAATAGCAATAAATTAATCCAATAATTCCCATAAAAAGGAAAATGAGAGGCAATAACAAACGTTTAAAACGTTTCGTTGTTTTCTCATTCCAAATGGATAATACGATGAAAATAACAGCTTGTATAACGAATAATAACAAGGCAGTTTTCCACCATGATTTTAGGATGGTATATTCGTTGTAAATAATAGTAATTCCAATTTTCCCGATGAATGACATTTTCGAAATCATTATTCCAGAAAGTAAAGAGGAAAATGCCAATATGAGAAGATGTATAATTTTGTTTTTCATATCAATTAAATAAATAAAATATTCCAAATATCAAACCGCAAAATGTTGGTATTCCTACTATTAAATTATAAAAATCATTTGATCCAGATTCTGAATCTAAAAATTCATTATATTTTAATGATGGTTTGAACATCTTAAATACAGCAAACCTTACTGATGCACCTAAAATTACACCAAAAAACTCAAATACAAGCCAAGCTAATATTTCTAGAATAATCTGCATATAGATAATTTACAATCTAATATAAAACAAAAAAGCCTTGCAAATGCAAGGCTTTAAATATTTTGATGAATAATTCTCTTATAAATTAATTGAGAAATCCATTAATTTTTTGAAAGCTTTCAAACGTTCAGCTAAACCATCACGTGTTAAATCTCCTAATGATTCAGTACCAAATTTTTCACATGTTACAGACGCTAATGCAGATCCGTAAACAATTGCACGTTTCATGTTATCGAAAGAATAGTCATTCGTTTTTGCTAAGTATCCAGAGAAACCTCCTGCAAATGTATCTCCTGCTCCTGTTGGATCAAAAACATCTTCTAATGGTAAAGCTGGCGCAAAAAACACATCTTCTCCTTGAAATAATAACGCTCCGTGTTCACCTTTTTTGATAATCACAGTTTTTGGTCCGAATGTCATGATTTTTTTAGCCGCTTTCACTAAACTATATTCACCCGACATTTGACGTGCTTCTTCGTCATTAATAGAAATTACATCAACATCTTTGATCACATCCATCAACTCGTTCCAAGCACAATCCATCCAAAAGTTCATTGTATCTAAAACAACCAAACCTGGACGCTTTTCTAATTGTGTCAACACTCCTTTTTGTACCAATGGATGTAAGTTTCCTAACATCAAAACGTCTGGAGATTTGCGATCTTGAGGAACAACTGGATTGAAAGTTTCTAAAACATTCAATTCTGTTGCTAACGTATCACGTGTGTTCAAATCGTTGTGGTATTTACCTTCCCAAAAGAATGTTTTTCCTTCTTTTACGATTTCTAAACCATCTAAATTAATTCCTTTTGAAATTAATAAATCGATGTATTCTTGTGGAAAATCTCCACCAACAACTGAAACGATTGCAGTATCCACGCCCAATAAAGAAGACGCCATACCGATATATGTAGCGGCACCACCTAAGATTTTATCTGTTTTCCCGAAAGGAGATTCTAATTTATCAAAGGCAACTGTACCAACTGTTAATAAACTCATTTTATATTCTTGATTAAATAGTTTGCAAATATATTGAATAGATTTGAATTAAGTCATATTAAGACAATGCATTAGCCAAATCAGCAAAAGCAACTTCGGTTTGTTCACCAGAAATCATATCTTTTACCGTCGCTTTTTGCTCTGCAATTTCTTTCTCACCCAAAAGAATTACTTTCTTAATTCCTTTTTTATCAGCATATCCCATTTGCTTTTTCATTTTTGCATCATCTGGATATACCTCTGTATTGATTCCACTTTGACGTAATTGTTTCACCAATTTCATTGCCTCAGCAGCTTCTTTCGTTCCGAAATTAATGAACAACGCTTGGATATTTGTCGAATCTTCTAAAGCAGGAAATAAATTATTTTCTTCTAAAACTAAATACGTACGATCTAATCCAAAAGAAATTCCAACTCCAGAAATATCTTTCAAACCGAAAATTCCTGTCAAATCATCGTAGCGACCTCCACCACCAATAGATGAAGAGAATTCTCCGATTTTCGCTTTCACTTCGAAAATAGCTCCCGTATAATAATCTAAACCACGTGCTAAAGTTAAATTCAAGACTAATTCAGCAGATTGTAAACCAATAGTTGTTGTATTTTCAAAAACAAATTCTAATTCTTCAATTCCTTTTAATCCAGTTTCCGAAGATTTTAAAATTTCTTTTAATTGAGCAAATTGTGTTTTATAATCTCCATTCATCGAGAATAAAGGTGATAAAATTTCAATCGCAGAATCAGAAATTCCTTTTCCACGCATTTCTTCTTTTACCGCTTCTTCACCAATTTTATCCAACTTATCTAAAGCCACAGTAAAATCAATCAATTGAGCCGAAATATCTGCAACTTCTGCTAAACCAGACAAAATTTTGCGGTTGTTGATATGAATTTCAACTGGCGTTTTTAATTCAGTAAAAACTGAATCATATAATTGTACAAAATCAACTTCTTGTAACAACGAATCCGAACCTACAACATCCGCATCACATTGAAAAAACTCACGGAAACGACCTTTTTGAGGACGATCGGCACGCCAAACTGGTTGAATTTGGTAACGTTTGAAAGGAAATGTAATTTCATTCTGATGTTGTACCACGTAACGTGCGAAAGGCACCGTTAAATCATAACGCAATGCTTTTTCAGAAATTTGCGAAATTACTTTTTGACTATTTCTATCTGTTAACAATTGCTCATCAACTTTTGCTAAATAATCTCCAGAATTCAAAATCTTGAAAATTAATCGATCTCCTTCTTCTCCATATTTACCTGTTAAAGTTGATAAATTCTCGAATGATGGAGTTTCGATTGGAGAAAATCCGAATAACACGAATTGTTTTTTAATCGTGTTGATAATATATTGACGACGATTCACTTCTAAAGGTGAGAAATCTCTTGTCCCTTTTGGAATCGATGGTTTTTGAATTGCCATTTTTCTAAATCTTACTTTTAAAGATGCAAAAATACATCATTTTGATTTTTAACTTGACATTTTAGCAATAAATCATTGATTTGATGATAAAACGAGTAAAAATTCAACAAATAATTTTCAAGGTTAATCATTAATTAACATAAAAACATTTCGAAACCAACTAATTTTATAGTTAAACTACCTCAAATGAATAAAATACCAAGAAGAATTGTCACAGGAATTAAAGACAATAAATCTGTCATCATAGAAGATCAAATCGTTACAAACGTAAAAGAACATTTCAATGAGTTGTTTATTTCTGACATTTGGAGTACACAACAAACTCCAGCAAATTTGGGCGATGAAGTACAAATTCCGAATACTATTTTTCCTAATACGCCGAAAAATGGAACTTATTTTAGATATGTTTCTATTCCACCAGATAAAGATTTGGGAATTGAAGAAGTAAAAGGTCAACCACATCCATTGATGCATCAAACTGATACATTAGATTATATTATTATTCTTTCGGGTGAATTAGTTTTGATTATGGATGAAGGAGAAACGGTTTTGAAGCCTGGTGATATTGTGATACAAAGAGGAACCAATCATGCTTGGAGCAACAGAAGTAACGAACCTTGTATACAATTAGCTATTTTGATTGATGCTTCAGTAGATTAAAGCGTATAAAACTTTAGAAATTGTCGTAATTTTGCTTTTATGTATTTGAAAGAACTTAAAGCGCGACAATTCAAGAATTTTGATGAAAATAATTTCGAATTTTCACCAAAAATTAATGCATTTGTAGGACAAAATGGGAAAGGCAAAACCAATGTTTTGGATGCTATTCACTATTTGGCTTTAAGTAAATCATATCTGAATCATTCGGATGCGATGAATATTCAGTTTGAGTGTGATTTTTTTACATTAGAAGGAACTTTTGATCGAAATGAATCTGATGATGTGATTTTCTGCTTAGTTCGTTCTGGTCAGCCCAAACAATTAAAACGAAATTCGAAATCGTATGATCGTATTTCTGATCACATTGGTCAATATCCTTTGGTGATGATTTCGCCTTACGACAGCGATTTAATCAAAGAAGGAAGTGAAGTAAGACGCAAATTTTTGGATAATATTATTTCGCAATCAAACAAGCAATATTTAGCTGATCTAATGCGATACAACAAGGTTTTAGTTCAACGCAATGCTTTGCTAAAATACTTTACTGCCAATAATACATTTGATTCAACTTCTTTAGAAATTTATGATGAAGAATTGATTCATTTAGGAAAAAAAATACATGAAGTTAGAAAAGAATTTATTCAAACTTTTTTGGATGCTTTCTTGAAATATTATAATGAAATTTCGGAAGGTCGAGAAAAAGTGAACATCGAATATGTTTCTCAGCTTAATGATGCACCTTTTGAAACGGTTCTGAAAGAAGCTTTATACAAAGATCGTTCTGCACAATATTCAACAGTCGGAATTCATAAAGATGATTTGTTGTTTACGATTACCAATTATCCAATCAAAAAATTTGGTTCGCAGGGTCAACAAAAATCATATTTAATCGCTTTGAAATTAGCACAATTAGAAGTCATCAAATCTTCATTAAACATCACTCCTTTATTATTATTGGATGATATTTTTGATAAATTGGACGAACATCGTGTAACACAATTGATAAAATTAGTGAACGAGGAACGTTTTGGTCAAATTTTCATCACCGATACACATCCCGAAAGAACGGAGCAAATCATCAAACAAATTAATTCTGAAAGTAAAGTTTTCCGTTTATGAAAAAGTATGAAAAAAGAAGTAATCAGCAAACGCTTGGTCAAGCTTTGGAGCATTTCATTAAACAAAGTGGAAAGGAAGAATTGATTTGGGAAGTGAAAGCGGAAGAAGCTTGGAGAACGGTAATGGGAAAATTTTTCGAGAAATATACTGATCGAGTTGAAGTAAGACAAAGAATTTTATATGTAAAAATCAACTCTCCTGCGATGCGACAAGAATTGATGATGGGAAAATCAAAAATCATTGCGAATATCAACGAGGAGCTAAAAAAAGAGTTTTTAATTGATGTCAAAATCTACTAACAATGCCTTACATCGAACATTCTAGTTATCCAAAACCTAGTTTTCTCAACCGAAATTCGCACTACTCTACCATTTATCCAGCAAAATTCAAGAAATACCCTATTCCAAATTACACAAGAGAAAAAATCACAACTGATGATGGTGATTTTCTGAATTTGGATTGGCGATTTCAAAATAATAAAGACAAATTAATCATCCTTTTTCATGGATTAGAAGGCGATTCTAAAAGAACGTATCTTAACTCGTGTTCTGATTATTTTTACAACAAAGGATTTAATATCCTAGCTTGGAATCATAGAACGTGTGGAGGTGAAATGAATAACACTTGTCGTTTGTATCATCATGGATCAATTGATGATGTACACAGAGTTGTAGAAAAGGTATTGAAAGAAAATTATCAAGAAGTTTACTTAATTGGTTATTCGATGGGTGGTGCTTTGGTTTTGAATTATCTTGGAAATTACGACATAAATAATCGTGTAAAATGTGGTGTTGTTTTTTCTGCACCTATTTCTCTAAAATCTTGTGCTGATACATTGAAAGTATTTCCGAATACTATTTATTTCAATAATTTCAAACGTACTTTAGTTCCAAAATTTAAAGCAAAAGCAGAGCAATTTCCCGGTGTATTGAACGAAAAAATGATTGATAAAATCAAAACTTTTGATGAAGTGGATGAGTATTTTACAGCTTCTTTACATGGTTATTCATCCAAAGAAGATTATTACCATAAAGCTTCGCCTGCAACTGTTTTAGATAACATTAAAACACCTTGTTTGGTTATAAATGCAACAAATGATCCATTTCTGGGTAAAGATTGTTATTCTATCGAACGTTTCAAAAGCCATAAATTCTGCACATTTGAAATGCCTAAATATGGTGGACATTGCGGTTTTCCTTTAGAAAATAATTTGCATTCTTGGGCAGAGATAAGAGCTTGGGAATATATCCGTAATATCTAAGTGAATTTAAAAACATAAAAAAATCCCCTCAGTGAGGGGATTTTATTTTTATATAAATCTAAAATATTATTTTTCGTAACCTGGGTTTTGAACAATTTTAGTATCTACAATATTGATTTCTGCTCTTGGAATTGGGAAAGCAATAAGGTTTTTATCTACAGATGCAGGTACAAATGATTTGTCTCCCCAACGTAATAAATCCCATTGTCTTTGTCCTTCTCCAATTAACTCTCTTGAACGCTCTTTCTTAAGATCGTCCATTGTTACTGAATTAATTGTAAGTAACTGATCTTCTACAGATTTCTCAGAACCATCAGCATTTTTAATTGGTAATAAACGTAATCTTAATAAAGTTTTGTAATAATCTAAAGCTTTAATAGGACTTCCTCCATTTAATTCTGCTTCAACACCATTTAAAAGAACTTCTTCGTTACGCACCATTTTGATGTTATCATTACCCGAACCATTTGTATATTTTCCTGAAATAAACCAGTTTCCATTACCTTTAGTTGGGAACTCTGTAAACAAAGTTTTTCTTACATCATTATTAGCATACAAACTTTCTACAACATCTTTTTTAGGTTGAATATTAGCATAACCACCATATTGTAATCTATAACCATATGAAGTAGTTCCTAATGAAGCAACTTGACCTACTGCTAATTCGAAAATTGAGTTAGAAGCTGCACCATTTAAAGTATAATTAAATGATTCTTTTACTAATCCAGCTGAAATTGGCGCTGCATAACCTGCAGCAGCTAATTCATTTGTTAATTGTCTTACTTTAGCGTAATCTCCTTTGTATAAATAGAATCTAGACATTAAAGCTTTTAAAGCAGGAATGCTTAAATCTGTTTTTCCTGAAATTGCTAAAGGAGTATTTGTAGACATTAATGCAAGTGCTTTATCGAAATCTGCAACAATTTGAGCTTCAGTTTCAGCGATAGTAGCACGAGCCATTTTAGCTTTAGGATCATATTTTGTTGGTAAAACAACACCTAAATTACCTCCTGTATACTTTTGTCCGTACAATCTTAATAAGTCAAAGAAACCAATTGCTCTTAAACCATATGCTTGTCCTTGAGAATAATAAGATCTTGATTTATCTGTATCTGTCCCAGTGAATGCAGCAACATCAGAATTAATCACAATGTTTGTCTTAGCAATCATCTCGTAAATTTTATTCCAAGTGTTAGTTGCATAAGCATCAGTAGATAGCATTGTATAATTTTGGATGTTTTGGTAATAACCTCCTGCCAAATTACTATACATTTTATCAGATCTAACCTCTCCGAAAGCTAAATAATCAGCTCCATAATAGTTTGTTGATCTCATTGAAGCATAAGCACCTTTAACAAATGCTTGAATTTCTTGTAAATTTTTCAAAGGAGCTTGCTCAACTGATTGATGAAACTCTCTATCAACAAAATCATCACTACAAGAAACGCTTAATGATAATACTGACGCTGTTAATATTGCTATTGTAAATAATCTTTTTTTCATTTTTAATTTTTTTTAGAAACTAACGTTAACACCTACTAAGAATGTTTTCAATACTGGTAAACTTAAGTTTGTGTAACCAGCAATGTTTGTCTCAGGATCAAATTTCAAATCTTTATCAAATCTGTGTGTCCAAGCATTATTTGCCATAACATACATTTGGATAGAATTTAATCCAGTCCCTTGTAACATTTTAGAATCAAAAGAATAAGATAATCTAGCATTACTTAAACGAATGTAATCTGCATCATACATAAATCTAGTCGAAGCTTGATTAGATCTTTTATTTCCTCCATAAACTGGTTTAGGATTAGAAGCATTAGGGTTATCTTTTGTCCAATAATCTCCCATTACATCACCATATCCAGGATAGTTGATTGTATATTGTCCGTCACTGAATGAGTAAGAAGCCCAATCATCATAAATTTTTCCTCCGAATCCGAAAGTAAACTGTAAATCAAGTGCGAAACCTGCGTATGCTAAAGTTGTGTTTACACCTCCATATACATCACTAATAAATGAACCTTGAATAGCTTGTTCAGCTAAATTATAGTTATTCGTCGTTTCACCATCTTTACCATTTTTGTACCATAATGGATCTCCATTAGCAGCATCTACACCAGCCCATTTTCTTAAGTAGAACGTACGAACTCCTTGACCTTCTGTTAAAATAGTAGTTGATGTTTTTACATCTCCTCCATATAACTCAGTAATCTCATTCTTTAACGTAGATAGATTAACTCCTAAATTCCAGTTAAATTGATTACGATCACCTCTAAAGATATCTGCATTTAAAGAGAATTCAAACCCTTTATTTACTAAAGTTCCGATATTATCAACATAAGACGTCATACCTTGAGATCCTGATAAAGGTAAACTATAGATTAAGTCTTTTGTTTTCTTGTTGAAATATTCTGCAGAGAATTTAATACGATCATTTAAGAATCCGAAGTCAACACCAACATTTAATGGATTAACTGTTTCCCATGATAAATTTGGATTAAAGAATCCTCCATAAGAAGCTGCAGCTGCATCATTGTAGTTTGTTGTAAAACTATATGTTGCATAAGGATTAGCAGAAACTTGGTTACCTACTTTACCATAAGAAGCTCTTAATTTCATCATAGAAATTGTTTTACTATCTCTTAAGTTACCTAAACGTGCAAGATCTACTCCAAGACCTGCAGACCAGAAGTCTCCAGCTTTTTGTCCTGGCATGAATTGAGATAAAATATCACGACGGTAAGATGCATCAACTAAGATTAATTTATCATAATCATAGTGAGCTGTAGCAGCATACCCCCAACGAGAGTTAACTCCTCTATCACCTCCATAACCTAATGGAACAACAAAGTTTGTTAAAGTTTCAAGTGATGGAGAACCAACGTTTTGAGCTGAAGCATTTAAGAATTTTTGATCTGCTTTGTAAGCCTCTTGAATTAAAGACACACCTACATTATGTAAATCAAATTTTTGGTTCCAGCTAACAATATTTTGTACGTTGAAGTTGAAATATCTACTTACATAAGCATTATTCATACCTCCTCTTGCTCCTGCACCATCTCCGTGTAATGGGCTATAGTATCTATCTTCTTCTATATTAATATATTCTGGAGCAAATACTAATGTATATTTAATATTTTTCCAAATATCATATTCAGCTTTAAAATTAGCAAAAATTCTTGCTGTTGCAGCTTTACTATAGTTTAAATCTAATAATGCAGCAGGGTTAAATTGGCTATTTGACAATCTTCCTGTTGTTGGATTCCAGTAGTAAGATCCATCAGGATTTCTTACAGGATCCGTAGGTCTATTAAAATATGATGATAAAATTGGGTTTGCAAATCCACCTCCATCTGGTAATGTTCTCATATTAGAGTAAGACATCTGGATATCAGTAGATAATTTTAATTTATCTGTTGCTTGATAAGAAACTTTGTTAGTAAAAGCTAAACGTTTATAGTTTGAGTTTTTAATAACAGATTCTTGTTTGAAGTAGTTTGCAGATGCATAGTATGATAATTTATCATTCGCTCCTGATACATTGAAATCTACGTTTTGTTGGAAACCTTTCTTTTGTGTTTCTTCTTTCCAATTCGTTGAATACGGAGATTTGAAAATACTTGCAAAAGTAGCATTCACTTTACCAGCTGCTATATCAGCATCTGTATAGCTTGTTCCTAAATAATTATTAACTTGATCTTTTAAGTATGTTTTATACTCGTTAGCCGAAAAACCTCTATAAGTATCTACTGCACGATCATTCCAACCAATACTTGAAGCGAAGTTAAATTTAGCAGCTCCTTTTTTACCAGATTTAGTTGTAATAATAATAACCCCTGCACCAGCATCAGCACCATAAACTGCCGTAGAAACAGCATCTTTAAGAACTGTTACACTTTCGATATCATCAGGATTCATAGAAGCCAAGATGTTACCAGTTGTACTGTTTCTTGTTAAATCACCACTTGAAACACGTACACCATCAACAATCCAAATTGGCGATGTTACACCATTGATAGAAGAAATACCACGTACACGTACACTTGCCATACCACCTGGTTGCCCTGAAGCATTACCTGTTTGTACACCTGTTACACGTCCTTGTAACATTTTATCTACAGAAGCAACAGGAACATCTTCGATTGCTTTTGAAGTCATTGTACTTGTAGATCCTGTAATCTCTTTAACAGATTTTGTTAAACCAAAACCTACTACTACTACTTCTCCTAAATCTACGTTTTCTTTAACAGATTTTAATACACCTAAGTTTGTAGATGTAACTTTAAATTCTTTTCCATTAACAACTAAAATATCTCCTACTTTAGCGTCAATGTTAAAATTCCCGTTTTCGTCTGTGTAAGCAACTTTGTCTGTACCTTTTACAATAACTTCTACATCAGCCTCTGGGAAATTATCTGCATCGTTAACTACACCTGTTACCTGGGCAAAAGCAAAAGTTCCTAACCCTAGGAATGCTAGTAAGCCCAAAGATGTTAATCTTCTCCTCATAGTTTTAATTTTTATAACATTTAGGACAAAACTCTAACTTTTTTTTAAGATTTCCAAAAAACATATTACTATTTTTTTTGATTTTCAAATATTTTTAAAAAAAATGTCTAATATTTTTACAATTACACAACTTTATTCTATTTCATACTTAATATGATAATTAAAATAGCTAATTAATGAAAAAAGACAAATTTAACACAATCCTGTATTAGTTTATTGATAATTTAATAGCTATAAATATTGAAGTCTTAAAATTATTTAACCAAAATATCAACGTTAAATAATTCTGAATTTTTAATTAATAAAATTCATGCCTAGATCAGTATAAAATTAAAAAAGACAGCCAAATGGCTGTCTTTTTTAATAAGAGTATAATTTAAATTACTTAACAAACTCTATGTCATCAATATTTACACGTAAACGATTATTGTTTGATCTTAAAAAAGACTTATTAACTAATTTAACCGAAACCCTGTCAGTAGAAGCCGCATTAATTGAAAACTCTAATGAGTTTAATTTGCCTCTTTCACTAGTTTTCTCTCCAACAGATTTCCATGTAACACCAAAATCAGTAGAGATTAACACCTCTAATTTGATTTCTTTATCCGCATCTGTACTTTCGCTAAAAGTAGCTCCTCCAAATTTTACTTTTAATGTTTTAAGACCAGTTGCAAAAAATTTCGATTGTATAAAACCATCTACTGTTGATGTACCTCTTAAACGAACCGAACTAGTTCCTGATGTTTTTAAGTCACTATCAGATGGATCGAAAACTCCTCCATCAGAAAAAATCCAAGTTCCAGTTGACAATGCTAAATCCGCGACATTATAATTATTTTTCTTAGCCAACTCAAAATCTTCTTTTGTTCCTTTTATTTCTTCTACACCTTCTGGTAAAATTGTAAAACGAGCTTGATCAAATTTTACATCTTTTGTATCACGAATAAACAATTGGTAAGTAGAATTGTACTTAGAAACCACAACTGTTATAGCACCACTACCGTTTGGTAAAGCATCTCCGGCCCAACTTGCAAAATTAGAATTACGTAAATCTGTTTCTCTTCCTTTTTTATCAACCAAAACTCTGTTTACAGTTTCTGTTGCTGTTCCGTATGTTTTGTCAATTTCTGGTTGTTTAAACTGAATACCTTCTATTGTAACTAATGTATTTAAATTAGCAGGTTTCAAAGCATCAGCTAAAGACGTAACAACTTTTGGTTTAATCGCCTGTATTGGTTCGCACGTTTTTACCATATAAGTTGAAATAACAGTACTTGGAATACGACCAACAGGATATTTAGGATCTACAGAACCAATTTTCATTACCCCTCTGTCAGTTGCAACAATTAAACCTTTTAGATTAATTTGTACTTGTGCTCCAATTGGATAATTATTAAATAACTTATCTCCTGCAATTTCAATCTGAATTCCTGTTGTAGGATTTTCAACCTTATCTTGTAAAGAAATTGTACTATAAAAGTTTCCTGTTTCGTCACTAGAGATAACATAAGCTTTAACGATTAACTCTTCTGCAACCGCTCCGTTAGCATCCAACTTAATTCCTCCAGCTGTAGCTTTTGCAACTAAATCTGCTAAAGATATATTTGCTTGCGGCAAATTACATTCGATAGGTGGTGTTGCATAATCATCGTCTTGCACACACGATTGTGTAAAAAATAAACCAGCGCTTAATGTTAAAGCGATTGATAATTTTGTGATTGTATTATTCATCTTAAATCTTGTTCGTAGTTAATAAATTAAAATCTGAAATAAATGTTCGCAAAATATGTTGTACCCATTCCGTAAAACATTTTCGATCCAAACATGCGTTGGTAGTTTTTGTCAATAGCATTGTTATATTTCCCAATACGCATTTGCTCAAAACCTCCTGTTACGTAGTTTTTGTTATTCAATACATTATTAATAGTACCTGAAATTCCGGCTGAATATTTACCTATACGGAAAGTTTTCCCAAGATTAAGATTCAACATAAATTCGTTACTAAATTTTTCTTGTTTCAATAAACTTTTTAATCCTTCTTCTGTTATTCCATTAATTGGAACTCCATTTTGTGTAGTAAAGCTTATTGTTCTTCTGTAAGGAGAAGGATCCGTATAATTATTCATTAAATAATTTCCAGAAATACCAACCCACCAAAATTTAGGATCACGATATTCCGCTCCTAAAGAAAATCCTGATTGCGGACCTGAAGCCACTTTGTAATTTTCTAAGTAAGCTGTTCCGTAATTTTTGTAAGGAACTCCATTAATTCCGAACTCATCAGAATATAAATTATAACTCGGATTGTCTTTGTATACATATTGACCGATAGATGCAACTGCAGATAATGTAAGAACTGGTAGAACTTGTGCTTCAACAGCCAATTCTGTTCCCAAATATTCTTTTCCAACACCTGTCATTACCTCAGACACAAAAAGTTGTTCCGAAGCTCCGTCAATGTATCCAAAAGCTTTTTCTATTTCATCTTTCGTTCTTGTATAAAAAGCTGTTGCGCGCGCCTTAATACGTGGCGCTCTTAGGATATACGAAATATCACTTGAAAAAACTTTCGCACTTTCTATACCATCTACTGAAACATCGTTAAGACGAGCATTTGGGAAAATTTCGTCCGAAGTTGGCGCTTCTGTTTGATACATTACATTTGCTTGAACAAAATTTCGCCCATCAAGTTTTAACAAGAAGTTAGATTTCACTCCGAAATTTGTAAAATCATAGGTTTTACTTTTTCCGTAAGAGTTATCTTTATACATCTCATTTTGGTATTTACCATCACGATAAAACTTAGTTAACGAAGCTTTCATTCCGATTGTTACATCCAATAACTTTCCTTTGATCTTAGATTGCGCGTACAAATCGGCATAATCACGATTGATTTCGTAATAATACTCTTGTTTATCACCTTTCTTGGCAACATAATCAGGATCCAATAAATTATAATTATAGAAATGATTTACTGGTAAACCCGTTGTCACATTAAAATCATCAACATTTAATACATATTGAGCTCCTAACAAATCTTGAATTTCACGATATAGTTTAGATTTCGTATTTTGATAAGATGCTGCAATTGTTAAATCGATATCATTTGATAATTGCGTCTGAAAGTTAGTATACGCCGTTGCTATTTTATCTTCGTTAACATCTGCTGTTAACCAATAAGCAGCTCTACCATTCGCACTATTTTCATTCGCACGATACATACTTCCCCAATCTAATTGAGAAATTTGTCCGCTTTTCCATAATTGTTCTCTATCCGAAATAGCTGCTGCATTTGCTCCATTAAAAGCTAAATAACTTGGCATATTTCTATAATAAGTTGGCGACGGATTATTTGCCTTAAACCAATCTAAACGTGATCCACTATCTTTCCCGAATTGATACGATATTGTAGTTGTTAATTTAGATTTATTGCTAATATTCCAGAAGTGCGTCAACATATTTACAGGTTCAAACGTTTTCTTTACACGTTCGTTACGCTTGTCTCCATCTTGCCATCCCCAATAAGAATTGTAATAAATTCCCATCATATCCACAACTTCTTGTGTATTTGGTGATCCTGTAGAACGACGAGTAGGCGCTCCAAAACTTGTAAAATTAAGGGTATGTTTATCGTTGATTTTTTTCTCAATTCCTACAAAATAAGCGTAAGCATCATAAAAAGTTCCTTCTATAATTCCTTCTTTCGCCCAACGTCTACTTCCCGAAACCATAAAAGCCCAACCGTTGTCCATCATCCCTGTATTATAGGTTGCCATAACACGATTTCTATATGAACGATTTGTGCTCGAATAAGCTAAACTTGTTCCTTTACGCATTGTAGAAGGACGAGTATCAAAATTTGTAACTCCTCCTAAATCACCAAAAGCGTAAGAAGAAGGTTCAATTCCATACGTTAATTCATCTGGACGACGAGTCACATCATTAAGACCTCCCCAGTTACCAAATGTAGCGCGTCCATTATCCATTTTGTTCATACGAACGCCATTAAAATGTACATCGCTATATTTATTATCTAAACCTCTTGGTTTAAACCAATACGAACCAAGTTCGTAAGCAGATACGCGTGCAAAAACATCGCGAGAAGATTGTAAAAGTCCTGAATTAGAAGCTGTAGAACTTTCGTCATCAGACAATTCATCGTCTGTCAAGGTAATAATTCCAACTTCTGCTGTATTTGGATTAAAAGTTAATTTTATATCACCTAAGTCTAACTCTTTTTGACCTGCTACAGTGATTACTTTTTCAAAAGGATCATATCCTACGCCATAAACTTGCAATTTGTATGTTCCATCAGGAATATCAACAAACTGAAAATAACCTATACGATCTGTTATGGCAGCATCCGAAACCGCTCCTCCGTCTAATCGTACAGTGAGGTTATACACCTCTTCACCTGTAGCAGCATTTTTAGCTACACCAGTAACCTTTGTCTGCGCCTGCGCCATAGCTACAGTAGCAGCAAAGAGTGAAATACTTAACAATAATTTGTTCATTCAAACGAATTTTTATTTATAAATTAGCTATCTTAAAAGATAATCTTCCAAAATTAATAATTTTACAATAGACATCATATGATTAAAATTAATAAATCTTTAACATTTTTAGTAATTTTAAGCGTTTATTTAACTTCGAGTATAAAAGTAGAAGCACAAACTAAATTTGCAAGTGCAACTGTTGCTTTTTACAATGTTGAAAATACTTTTGACACAATAAAATCTGTTGGTTATATAGACGGAACTTTAAACTATAATGACCCAAACTATCATATTCAGATTGCTGAAGCTGATATTCCCAAATATCAAACAGAAGAGTTTAAACAAGCTTACACGTATGAAAATATTAGTGGAAAGAAAATCATCAGACCATTAATCTTACAAGAAGAATTTTTGCCTAATGGTAAAAAAAGTTGGAATACAGAGAAATATTTCCAGAAAGTGAATAATATTTCAAAAGTTATTAGCGAATTAGGCGCTGATGTAACAGGCTCTGCTCCTGTAATAGTTGGTCTTTGTGAAATTGAATCTAAAGAAGTTATTGAAGATTTTGCCAACTCATCTTTCCTTAAAAAATACAATTATGGTGTAGTACATTTTAATTCATTTGATGCACGTGGAGTAGATACTGGCTTGATGTATCAAAAATCTCGCTTCAAAGTTTTAGACGCAAAACCTCATCCAATTTATATATATGATGCAGATGGTAGCAGAAAATATACACGTGATATTTTGCAAGTAACAGGATTATTGGACGGAGAAGAAATCACTTTTTTGGTCAATCACTGGCCATCTCGTAGTGGAGGCGAAAAAGTTTCGATGCCATCTCGCATGGAAGCTGCTAAAGTTATGAAAGGAATTTTTGACGAATTGAAATCAAAAAATCCAAATGCTAAAGTAATTGCGATGGGAGATTTTAATGATGATCCAACGTCTCCAAGTATCAAAAACACTTTTGATCCAGCTGGTGAATCTTCAACTGTAAAAGAAAACGGATATTACGATCCGATGTTACCATTATTCAAAAAAGGTGTCGGAACATTATCTTATCGTGACGCTTGGAATTTGTTTGACCAATTTATTGCAACAAGCTCACTAACAACTGCAAAAAAAGATTACTCAAGTTATAAAATTTATAAAACAGAAGTGTACAATAAAGATTACCTAAAAGCTACAGAAGGCGCGTACAAAGGCTCACCTAATCGTATGTGGAGCGGTGACACGTATCGTGCAAATGGATATTCTGACCACTTTCCTGTTTATACAATCCTATTAAAAGAAATAAAATGAACAAATTAGATCAATTATTCGATCAAAAAAGCAACAATCTTATCACAATATATACCACTGCTGGATACCCAAATTTAAATGACACACCAACAGTTATAAAAGAATTGGACATTAACAAAGTTGACATCATCGAAGTTGGAATTCCTTATTCTGATCCTTTAGCTGATGGACCAACGATACAAGCTACAAGCGAAAAAGCTTTGGCAAACGGCATGACGATAGCTATTTTATTTGATCAACTAAAATCTGTTCAAAGCGAAATTTCAGCTCCAATTGTTTTGATGGGATATTACAACCAAGTGATGACTTTTGGATTAGAGAAATTCTTACAAAATTGTCAAGAAAGTGGTGTTTCTGGTTTAATTTTACCTGATATGCCTTACGAAATTTACTTGGCGCAACACAAAGATTTATTTGAGAAATATGATCAAAAAGTGACTTTTTTGATAACTCCTTTAACAACTGAAAAACGCATCAAAGAAATAAATGATGCAACATCTGGTTTTGTTTACATTGTATCGAGTTCTGCAACAACCGGATCAACAAAATCTAACTACAACGAAGATTTTTTATCTAAAGTAAAAAATTTAGGCCTAACAAAACCTCATCAAATAGGTTTTGGAATATCAACCAAAGAAGATGTTGAAAAAGCATGGAGTTTTGCGAATGGAGCAATTATAGGAAGTGCTTTTTTAAGAGTTTTAGATAAAGTTGAAAATAACCTATCTGAATCAATCAAAGATTATATCAATTCTTTAAAATAAGAACATAAAAAAATGCCTTCATTTACGAAGGCATTTTTTATGCTATATTTTGGATTATTCTACAATTAAGATAAAATAATTCTTTTTCCCTTTTTGTAATAAAACATATTTATCAGCAATTAAATTTTCTGCTGTTAAAACAAAATCTTCACCAATTTTTTCTTTGTTTACAGAAATAGAATTCGCTTTCAATTCGCGACGTGCTTCCGAATTTGATTTTAAGAATCCTGTTTTATCTGCTAAAGATGAAACAATATCTAAACCAGCTTCAATATCTGCTTTTGCAACTGTAGCTTGTGGCACACCTTCAAAAACTGATAAGAAGGTATCTCCGTCTAATTCTTTTAAATCTTCTGAGGTTGATTTTCCGAATAATACTTGAGATGCTTTTTCTGCTTTACGTAATTCATCAACACCATGAACTAAAATTGTAATCTCAGTTGCTAATTTGCGTTGTAATTCTCGTAAATGTGGCTCTTGACGGTGACGCTCGATTAAATCATCAATCGCTTCTTTTTCTAAGAATGTATAAATTTTGATGTAACGTTCTGCATCCGCATCCGCTTGATTTAACCAAAATTGATAAAATTTATAAGAAGAAGTACGGTTTTTATCTAACCAAATATTTTCGCCACCTTCTGATTTTCCAAATTTAGTTCCGTCAGCCTTAGTCGTTAATGGGCAAGTAAAAGCAAAAGCTTCTCCTTGTACTGTACGACGAATTAATTCTGTTCCTGTTGTGATATTTCCCCATTGATCAGAACCTCCCATTTGCAATTTTGCACCTAATTCTTTGTACAAATGCAAGTAATCGTATCCTTGAATCAATTGATATGTAAATTCTGTGAAAGACATTCCGACATTTGATTCAGAAGAAAGTCTTGATTTTACAGAATCTTTCGCCATCATATAATTTACTGTAATGTGTTTTCCGACATTACGCGCAAAATCGATGAATGAAAAATCTTTCATCCAATCATAGTTATTCACCAATAAAGCTGAATTACCATTGTTTGTATCAAAATCTAAGAAACGAGCTAATTGCGCTTTAATACCAGCAACATATTTGTTTAATGTTTCTTCGTCTAACAAACTTCTCTCAGCTGCTTTACCGGTTGGATCTCCGATAAAACCTGTTGCTCCACCAACTAAAGCGATTGGACGATGTCCGTGACGTTGTAAATGAACCAATAAGAATATAGGAACTAAACTTCCTACGTGAAGAGAATCTGCTGTAGGATCGAAACCTACATAACCAGAAGTCATTTCTTTATTTAGTTGTTCTTCTGTTCCTGGCATAATATTGTGAACCAGTCCTCTCCAAGTCAATTCTTCAATTAATGGATTCATAGTATTTAAAATATATTTTTTTATCAAATTTTTACGAGTTGCAAAGTTATGATTTTTAGATTGATAATAATAGTGTTTAAAATAAAAAGTCAAGGTTTTCCTTAAGGAAAACCTTGACTTGGCTATATAATTATATGAGGATAAAATTATATTAAAATGTTATGAAGGGTTTTGTTTAATCAATGGATTAGAGTTAATCTCTGCCTGTGGAATAACCCATTGCCATCTTAAATCAGAAGCTTCAATAGTGTAAACATTGTTAATCACAGTTGTATTGTGATTAGCTCCTGTACGATCTAATTTCTGACCTAAACGTTTTAAATCAAAAAATCTAAATCCTTCACCCCATAATTCTAAACGTCTGTTTAACAAAATCTGTTGATAATATGCATCTCCAGTTGTTGTAAAGTTAGTGAATGATGTATCTCTCGCTTTAACTAAAGTTGTTAATACTGTTTTAGAATTTGCTTCTTGTCCTAGTTTATACAAAGCTTCTGCCTCAATTAAATACATCTCAGCAACTCTCATAAATGGTACATCCCCTAAAGAAGAAGACGTGCTTTCAGATAAAAACTTCTGAGAAGTATATGGAAATAATGAGTAACTAGAAGGAAGTCCTAAAGCAGTGTGTTTTCCAGTTGGATCAACAACTTGTACACGTACATCTGTTGATGGAAAAGCATTATACAATTTAGTATTCATTACTTTCGGAGCAGTTCTAATCTGTGTAGAGTTATAGTTTCTTGACATATAAGCATGGAAGTTTCCAAAATAATCTGTCTGATCAGAAATAATCTTAACACCCCACATCCATTCAGGATTAGAGTAATCATTAAATCCAGCTTTATATTGTGCTTGAGACATTAAAGTTAAAGTTCCTCTTGCTTCTTTCGCAAATTGTGCTGCTTTAGCATAGTCTTGTTGAACTAAAGCTACACGCGCTTTAATTCCTTTTACATTTGCTAAAGAGAAATGCGATTTATTTGCTGCTGTTTTACCTGTTAATAAAGCTTCAGCTTTATTAAGGTTAGCCCAAATCTCTTCATATGTTTTTGCTACTGTTGCTCTCTCTTTTGGAGTTACTTCAGTTGGGTCATCTCTTAAAACAATACCATCATTTGCGTTAGCATCACCTGCAACATATCTTTTTCCGTAAGTTTGAACTATTTGGAAATATGCAAATGCTTTATACGCATACGCTTCACCAATCGCTTTATCTCTAAGTACAGGATCTCCTGTTGCTGCTGGTCCGTATGTAATGATATTGTTTGCATTTTTTACCATAGCATACCAAAATGTCCAAGGATAAGATGCAGTACCTGCGTTAGTATTTACTTGAGTAATCCATCTAATTTCATCTCTAAACCACCCATTACCAACAGAAGGAAAAACAACATCTTCTCCCATTACATCAGAAATAATTAATTGAGCTGTGTAACCATTGTTACCCTGAGATGAATTTTGTCTAACATACATATTTCTATGCATCCCGTTAACTGCAGCCATTAAATTGTCGGCAGTTGAATAAATTGTTTTATCTCCTACTGAAGATGTAGGTGTTGTATCTAAGAAATCATCATTACATGAAGTAAAGAACAAAGATGATACAACTAAAGCTGATATTAATATTTTAAATTTTTTCATTTTTTTTAAAAATTTCGATTAGAATGATACATTAACCCCTAAACTAACAGTTCTTGATGGTGTATAACGGTATGTTGTTGTACCAGAGAAAGATTGAGACGGCTCTAAACCTTTCTTAGCAGTCCAAGCATATAAATTCTCTCCTGCAACATAAACTCTAAAGTTTCTTAACCCTACTGTATCTAACAATTTTTTATCAAAATTATAGCCTATTTGAGCTGATTTAATACTTAAATAGTCTGATTTTACTAAAAATCTTGAAGATTGTGCACCAACACTAGTGTAATTACTTGTACTTAAAATCGGAACATTTGTAATATCTCCAGCTTTTTTCCAAGCTCCTAACATATCAACATGTTGTGATTGCCCCTGAGCATATCCATTCATTAAAGAAGCATAGTTTGAGTCATATGTTTTTCCACCTAACTGATAGTTTAACATTACATTCAAATCAAAATTTCCGTACTTGAATGTATTTGATATACTACCAAATACATCTGGAATAGATGACCCTGAATATGCATATAATGCATTATTATGGTTAGTTGTCATTAATACTCCATTAACTGTTCTTGAATTACCGTCACTTCCTTTTGTTGGATCTTGAATAAATAATCCAGCTCCATCAGCAGGATCTACACCGTACCATTGGCGTAACCAAAAATCATATAAAGATCTTCCTTCTGCAATTCTTTTAGTTCCACTAATAATTGCGTCATCTTTACCTTTTGGCATTTTGATCATTTCATTCTTATTAGATGCAGCAACAAGTCCTAAATCCCAAGAGAATTTATCATTACGAACTATACCAATATTTAACGAAAGTTCTAATCCATTGTTACGCATTTTACCAATATTCCTGTAAATAGAGTTACCTGGTACACCTGCAGAGTTTGGCACTGGCTCAGCAAAAATCATATCAGAAATATCTTGAAGATAATATTCTATCGAACCAGAAATTCTTCTTTTCAATAATGAGAAGTCAACTCCTATATCAAATGAATTTTTAGACTCCCAAGTTAAATTAGGGTTACCTACTTGACCTAAATATACTCCTGACTCACCTCCATTATTGTATCCTAAAGAGTATAAATCTAAATCTACTTGATATCCAGGTTCAGCACCAATACCTCCATCATTACCAACTTGACCATAAGACCCTCTTAACTTCAACTCATTAACAAATTGAGAATTAGCTAAGAAAGCTTCTTTATGAATATTCCATCCCGCACCAACTGACCAGAAAGTTCCTTGATAATTTTGATCAGAGAATCTCGACGACTTATCAATACGTAAAGAGGCTGATAAAAGATATTTATTTGCAAAATCATAGTTTAAACGTGCAAAATATCCTTCTTTTCTAATAACATAATTGTAACCTAAAGAAGATGTTGGTGTTAAGAAGTTCGACATTTCATAAATTCCTGAAACTGTCTCACCAATTTTTCTTAAATATCCGTAATCAACTGTTCTATCAAATGATTGATGTCCTAAAATGGCATCAAAGTTATGGCTACCAATAGATTTTTTATAATTTAAGATTTTATCCCAAGTAATACCTGTGTACTTATATGTAGTTAAAGTTAAAGCAGCAGTACCTGATGCATCTCCAATTACTTTATTACCATACTCTTTGAAAGAATAATTTCTTACATCATAACTAAGAGAAGTTGTAAATGTTAAACCTTGAATAATTTTAAACTCTGCAAAAAATCTTGAGTTAATTGCATTCGTATCTTGTTTATTATTATTTAATAAAGTTTCTTGTAATACATTTCGTCCAGCACTTGCAGAAGCCCCTCTACCTCTTGTAGAGTTACCATCGTATAC
The DNA here is from genome assembly GCF_030005555.1 of Empedobacter sedimenti. Lineage (GTDB taxonomy): Bacteria > Bacteroidota > Bacteroidia > Flavobacteriales > Weeksellaceae > Empedobacter > Empedobacter sedimenti. Next base: position 120,758 of record NZ_JASCQG010000010.1, read on the forward strand.
TGGATTTCCTTCTGAATCATAAACACGTTGCCCTTTAGCATCGTATAAAAATGGCGAATAAATTGGCCCCATTGCGCGAGAAAACCAGAACGGATTGATATAAGAAGATCCTCCACTGTCATCTGCTAAAGTTGATTTAACTAAAGTTCCAGATAAATTTGTTCCTAACTTTAACCAATCAGTCACTTGAGTATCTATATTAGCTTTTGCTGTATAACGTTCAAAATCAGATTTTATCACATACCCTGTTTCTTTAGAATATCCAAAACCAGCGTAGTAACTTGTGTTATCTGAAGCTCCTGAATAATCAACATCATATTTCTGGAAAGTACCAACTCTCTTAATATAATCTTGCCAATTAAAGTCATTGTACAACATTGGAGAATTTGTTAATACTCCATCAACAACAACTTTATCATTTGCAACACCATAGATATTATTCTTTAAATTATCTTTAATCAAAGCTCCAGATGCATAAGCATTTGCTTGAGCTAAAGTTGCATTTGCTGTTGTAGCTAAATAACCATTGCGCATTGCTTCCCAAGCTGTAACGTAATAATCTCCAGCACCAATTCTTGAGTACTCAGGAATTGCTCTCGTAACTACCCCTGTATTAGAAGAAAATCTAAAAGCTGGTTTCCCTTTTTTTCCTTTCTTAGAAGTAATCATTACAACTCCATTCGATGCAGAAGAGCCATATAATGATGTAGAAGCAGCATCTTTTAATACTGTTAACGACTCAATATCATTAGGATTCAAATCTTGTAAACTACCTGTAAAAACAGCACCATCAACAACATATAAAGGTGTTGAAGACAATGAATAAGAACTTACTCCACGAATTTGAACGCTTAATCCAGATCCTGGTTGTCCAGATCCTGTAGAAACTTGAACTCCAGATACAGTTCCATCTAATACTTTAGCAACATTCGATATAGGTCTATTTTCTATATCTTCTGCTTTAATTGTACCAACTGCACCTACTACTGTTTCTTTCTTTTGTACACCAAAAGCAGTTACAACTGTTTCTCCTAAGTCAACAATTTCGGATTTATCTGGTTTTAAAACACCTAAATCATTTTTAGAAACGATATATTCCTTTCCATCAATAATTAATGTATCACCAATTTTAGCATCAATATCAAAGTTACCATTCTCATCTGTATAAGCAACCTTACTCGTTCCTTTTACAGTAACCTCAGCATCTGCACTAGCAAATCCGTTCACGTCATTTACTGTTCCTTTTACTTGACCAAAAGCAATTGCGCTAAGACCAAGAAAAGCTAACAAGCTTAAAGAAGTTAATTTTTTTCTCATTAGTATCTCATTATTTTATAGTGCAATGATAATATTAAATTAACACTTTTTCATATTTTTTTTGATAAATTAACATAAAATAGAAAACTCTTCATTTTTTTGGGTTTTTTTTGAAAATTTTTTAATATTTACAAAAAATAATTGATTTTTTTCATCTACCCATGCAAATATTATTCGACAATAAGAAGCTCAAATGGATTAACTTACAGAATCCTACAAAGATTGAATTGAATGAAATTGCTTCCCAATATTGTTTTCAAAAACTAACAATAGAGGACAGTTTAGAGCCTGGACATTTGCCAAAATATGAATCAGATGATTCAAATATTTCTTTTTTGCTAATTCGATTCTTTGACAAAGAGCACAGAATGTTAAAAAATACTGTACGCGAATTTAGTCATAAAATCAGTATTTATTTTGGTCCAGATTTTATAATAACTGTTCATCAAAAGGAAACAGATATTTTTGAAAAAATTCAACAAAAATATCTTTCAACTCTAGATCCATCAAAAGTAACATGTAAAGGAATTTTGTATCGTATTATTTCAGAAACCATCAAAACATACGAAGATCCTGCATATCAAATGGATGAAGAAGTTAACCAACTAGAACATTTGATTTTTACAGACGATTTCAGAAAAATTAAACTTCCTACTTTATATAAAATTAAAAGAGAAGCAACTGCTTGCAAAAAAATACTAGATTATATGTTAGAAGCACTGAAAGAATATCGTGCAGATAACAAAAAGACAAGTTCTTCCCAGGATTTGTACGAAGAAAACGTAAAAATGTTGCATTTGCATTCGCAAATTGTAGATGATGTACAAAGTTTATTAACCATTTACCTTTCATTAAATGGACAAAAATCAAACGAAATCATGCAAACACTTACTGTTTTCTCTGCGTTTTTCTTACCCTTAACTTTTATCGCTGGAATTTATGGAATGAATTTCGATTTCATGCCCGAGTTAAATTACAAATTAGGCTATCCAATTTGTTTACTTGTCATGTTATTAGTGGTAATTTTTATTTACTTTTGGTTCAAGAAAAAAAGATATTTATAATTCAGTATGATTTTCGTAACGGGAGGAACAGGTTTGGTTGGCGCGCATTTGTTGGTAGAATTAGCAAAAAAGCAACAACCTATTCGTGCTTTAAAACGAAAAACATCGAATACAAAAACCATTCAAAATTTCTTTGCAGAACAAAATGCTGCGCAATTTTATCAATTTATTCATTGGATTGATGGAGATTTGTTGGATGTAACAGAACTTCCGAATTTATTAAGCGGAATCGATACAATTTATCACGCTGCGGCTTTTGTCTCGTTTGATGAGCGTCAAGAAGAAGAAATTTTCAACACAAATATTTTAGGAACAGAAGCTTTGGTAAATGAAGCGATTGATTCTGGCGTTAAAGAACTTTTCTTCATCAGTTCTATTGCTTCGATGGACGATTTAAATCCTGCTACAAAAATGATTGACGAACGTTCTGGTTGGAACAATAGTTTGACACATTCTTCATATTCAATCTCAAAATTTAGAGCGGAAATGGAAGTTTGGCGCGCTTCACAAGAAGGAATTAATGTCATTATTATTAATCCTGGTGTAATCATTGGAACTTTAGATACAAAACGTGCGAGCGAAAGTTTGTTTCAACAAAATTCGTCAAAAAGCGACTATGCTCCTTCGGGCGGAACAGGATTTATTGATGTTCGTGATGTGGTGAAGATTTTTTTAGAATTAATTAATCAACAAGTTTACAATCAAAAATTTGTGGTGATTTCTGAAAATAAAACTTACCGAGAAGTTTTTGATTTTGTTTCGATTAACAGCAAACGTTCAGTAAAAAATGTTTCGAATACAACCTTGAAAATCATTAAAAATCTATCTATTTTTAGTCGAATTTTTGGTGGAAAATACATGACGAAAGCAAATTATTATTCGTTGACAACTTATACCAAATACGACAATTCTAAAGTTAAAAATTTGCTTCAATACGAATTTATTCCAATCAAAGAAGCAATTGATTATCATTATAAACGCTTTCAAAAGCTGAATTCTACAAAATAGTTTACTTTTGTTTTATGGAACAACAATTCATTTCAACACTTTCAATAACTGCTTCGGAATTAAAATCAGGAAGCGTTTCTGCTAAAAGTCCATCAAATATTGCGTTGGTAAAATATTGGGGAAAAAAGAAAAATCAAATTCCAACCAATAGCTCTATCAGCTACACATTAACGAATAGCTACACAGAAACTGAATTAAAATTTTCGCCAAAAACGTCGGATACTTTCGAAGTTGAAGTTTATTTGGAAGGTGAATTGAAAGAAAGTTTTGCTCCAAAAATCATTACTTTTTTCGAAAGAATTACAGCTTATATTCCATTTCTGAATCAATTCAAATTTGAAGTTCATACACACAATTCTTTTCCTCACAGCTCTGGAATTGCATCTTCAGCTTCTGGAATGTCAGCAATGGCGCTATGTTTAGTTCAAATTGAGAATATTTTAGGATCTAATTTATCAGAAGAAGATGCCTTGAAAAAAGCTTCTTTCTTGGCTCGTTTAGGTTCAGGAAGTGCTTGCCGTTCGGTTTACAAAGGTTTGGTAGAATGGGGAGAAAATGATTTTATTGAAGGAAGTTCAGATTTATTTGGAACAAAATATCCTGATACTGAAATTCATGATGTTTTCAAAACTTTTCACGATACCATTTTATTGATTCACGAAGGTCAAAAATCGGTTTCTTCTACTGTTGGTCACAATTTGATGAACGGACATCCGTATGCTGAACGTCGTTTTGTGGAAGCAAACAAAAATTTAAAAGCCTTATTACCTATTTTAAAATCTGGCGATATCAAAGCTTTTGGAGAATTGGTAGAACACGAAGCGTTGACATTACACGCGATGATGATGATGTCGAATCCTGCATTTATTTTGATGAAACCAAATACAGTTGCTGCTTTAGAAAAATTGTGGGAATTCCGTCATGAAACAGGAAATCATTTGTATTTCACATTAGATGCTGGTGCAAATGTACATTTATTGTATCCTGCACAAGATATGGAAGCTATTGAAATCTTCATCGAAAATGAATTGAAACAATTCTGTCAAAACGGAAATTACATAAAAGATAAAGTGAGTTTTTAATCACTTCTAAAATAAAAGGTTGTCAATAATTTGATGACCTTTTTTTCTTTATAAAAAATAATTAATATCTTAGAAAGAGTTAATTAACAATACTATGTACTCGAAAATTTTAATCCTTTTTACTTTTCTACTTGGTTTCTATACAAATGCGCAAATGCAATATTTTGATGTCAAAGGAAACAAAATAACAGAAAAAGAATATAAAAAAATAGGACGAAAAGATGATCAATTAAAAGTCTATAACGATTCTTTACAAATTTCGAAAGTTATTCCAACTCGTTCTGCTTCTGGAGAAATAAACACGATTGAGTTTATTACAGAACTTGAAAAACAACTAGGAATCGAAATCAATACTAAACATCCAACAATAATAGAATTTTATCCAGGAAAAGACGCGTGTAATTCGACGTCTAGTTCTGCAAAAGATTTAGCAAGCGTACAATTATACAACGAAACTGAAGCAAATAAAGTTACGACAACTAACTTTATTAACATTTATAAAGATAAAAAAGGAATTAAAACATTAGATTATTTAATTTGGTACAAAGATCCTAATCGAATAGTTGAGAAAACTTTTTTTGTAGACCACTATCCATGTTCAAGTTTTGTGATTTTGTACAATAATAAATACAGAAGTTACTTTGGAGAATTTTCAACCAAAGAATTAACTAAACAACTTAAAGAAATTGTTTCTTCATCAAACCCAAAATAACTAAACTAATAAATCCACTCATTCCGATAACAACAATTAGGTTCCCTAATGCAATTTCAATCGGAAAGAAAACAAATCTTAACGTTGAAATAATTGTTGTGAGTAAGATTATTTGTAACCAAAAAATGTAATCAAATTTAGTTCTTGGAAGGGTTTGTTTTGGCATTCTATAAATCCAAAAAGCAATAAAAATTGCACCGATAAATGTGCTAAAATGTTGTAGAAATTTATATCCTTTTACTTCTATTGGTTTTGAAAACCAAACTTCTTGTAAAGCTGGAATTAATTTCACAAAATATCCCCATTCGTGCGTAAAAGCATCCCAAAAAAGATGCGAATAAGCTCCTATTATTATTGAAAGAATCATAATTATCCAATGTTTTTTGAAATAATCAATCCAATCAAAAGTTAGGAATTGAGAAAATCGTTCTTTTAAAGAATTTGGTAGATGATTGATTAAAATGTTTCGGATAAATAAGTGAAAAACGAAACAATAAATCAGCGCAATAGGCAAATCGAAATACAAAACGCCCCAAAATAGATGGCTGTGCGTCGCTATAATTTCCATTCGTGAGAAATATTCTAAATCTGGCGACATCGAACCAATAATTAATCCTGTCATCGAAAACCAATTCGATTTTAGCTTTTTTAGAGGAAGAACAATTGCTGGATGGCAAAAAGTTAGTGGCATTTAGGTTTTACTTTAATACAAAGTAAATCAAAAAAATGATTAACTACCAAAACGTTTGATGTTAACTTTTCGTTCTTTAATCTTCAAAATAAGTGTCTCGTATTCTATATTTTGCTCTTTTTGTATAGTAACTTTATTCAGATAAGTTTTCGCAAAAACGTGTTCAGGCAAACTACTTTCAGCAATATAAAACGTATAATTCCCAACAGGTAAAAAAGCTGTATATTCTCCCCTATCGTTTGTTTTTACAGAAAATGTTTGGCCATTTTCGTTGGTAAAAATCAACGTAAATCCAAACAAATTCGCAGACACTTGATATTCTAACTTTGAAATAGATTCGTACTCAATTTTTCCACGAACAACACCAGTTAATTGCATTGGTATTGCTAAGGTTGTATTCTTTGAATTTATTGAAACTTTATAATCCTGAGCAAACCATTTTTTACCAGGTAATTTGATTAAATAATCACCAAACGGAACTTTTTTGTAAACAATATTTCCTTCAAGATCAGTAATAAAATTAGTTTCATTAATCGTTACAACACGATTATCAGCCACTTTATCACCCTCATCAAAAACACCATTTGTATTATAATCATAATAAACAAGTAAATTCAACGTACCTGATTTTACATCTGTCACTGCTTGTTTTGCTGGCAAATTATACTGAACACCAAACTGTAAAAAAGTCTGTTTTGTATACATTGCACTTGCATTATATTGACTATGGTTTACTTGCGCATTTACGATAAAATTGTCTATTGGTTGATAATCTACAGATGTACCAACTGTAAAAGTGTTTCCAAAATTTTTATCGATACTATAATAACCACTAAATGCTGTATTGACTTTTTTATTAAAAAAACTTTGACGATAACTTGCCGAAGTATTAAATCGTTCAATTTGATAATTTTGATTGTTAGTTGAATAAACTTCTGCAATCATCAAACTTCCTCTTTGATAAGTTGAATTGATCTGAAAATTTTTATAATTCCACGTTAATTGCCCTAATACAATTGGTTCTGCATCTTTCTCTTTATTAAATGTTGAAAAACCTCCAAGCGCATTGAAAACAACTTGATGACTACGAGAATTTGACAACCACGAAAATGATCCGTTTACATAACTCGATCTAAAATCTACAGGTAAATATGTGAACGAATTAACATCTAAAATACTCGATTGCTCGATGTTAATTTTTGGTGTGATCGAAACATTAAACTGCTTCGCAATTTTGAACGAAATCCCGGTTTCTGCTCTCAAAGCTTTTGACTCATTCGAATTAACATAATTCGTCAAGTATGGGTCAATTGATTTAGGATTATTATTTGTGAGCGTAAAAGATGTCCACAACGAAAACTTTTTGAATGATCGTTGCAAACGCTGATTTAGATATAATGCACCTTTTCGCGTTCCCGGATAATAACCAGAGCTAAAATAATTTGTACTATAAAAATCATATTTCCCAAGACTTCCTGATACATTTGCTGAAGCAGAAAACGAATTCTCTACTTTATCTGTTTCTTTAAACTTAGAAAATCCATAACCAAATTTGATTGAATGATTCCATTTGTTTTTTGTTATCCAACGATAACCATTGGTCAAAATAAAATTAGTTGTCGAATAACTTTAGTCAAAAAGCGCTGTCGATTCTAACTCATTATCTCCGTTGATCAAAAAACGTGTATTAGCAAAAGTGGTGTAAGAATTCTTTAGATTATTTCGCGTAAAATTATCCAACAAATTATAGTTTTTTTCTGCTGTTCCTACTACAATTCTATTGTCATTTTTATCATAATTATTAAACAAAACAATTCCCCTACCATTGATTGGAATATCATAGTCGTTATTGTTAATAGAACCAACTAAAATTCCTTTATTATTCCTCTGATACTTTATCCAAGAGTCTGTTAAAACCGAATTCTGATCGTGTTGCCATGTCGTTCCATTAATATTATACGCATACTCATTTAGCCCGACAGAAAAATCATGATGCGCCATCAAATTGAAATTTGTATTACGAGAACCAGCATCACGAACAGTTAACCGAACATAATTAGACGAAAAATTAGTCCAATTTTGGTTCATCATCGTCGGATCTACATAAACACGATTAGAACTTGCGTTCTGAATTGTAAAAAATACATTCCCAGCAAAATTTCCGTTGTCATAAAAAGCTGAAACATTCGCTTGAAAAGCTTCTGTTTTCATCATTTCGCGATCTACATATTTAGAAAAACGAATATTTTTTTCCTGAAATGCTAATATTTCAATTCGTTTACTTTCTGACACAAAATTTCCTCTAAAATCTGGAAAAACATTTGTAATCAAGATTTTTTCAGGCATATTTCCCATATTCACTACTTTCAGTTCGTAATGAATAGAATCGCCTTCTTGTCGATAAAAGATATTGGTTTGAACTGGAAAAATTTTCAAATTCTTTTTCGATTCGATGTAAACTTTCGAAACAGAATTTGCCATTTCTCGTTTTGATTTAAAATCAATTATCTTAAATTCAAGTGGGACTTGACCTGCGATTTGCGCTTTATTCACCGAAAATTTAAGTGGGATAAATGCTTTTTTATTCGGGTTGATCTTAATCTGTAAATTATCTTGAGAATATGATCGAATTGAAGCGGGCAACTTCAGTTTTAACCTTGCGTCAATTGTATCATTTGTTGTATTTTCTAACTGCATGATAACGGTAAATACATTATCATCTTCAATTTTTATGTCACTTGTCGTTTTAAAAATCAAACCATTTACTCCATTTTGTGCATATAAATTTTGTCCGCTAATTATGAAAAGCAGAATCAAAAAGATGCTTCGAAAATGTGAATAAAATAAGTGCATTATAATTTACAAAGGTGTAATCGTGTACAATAGTGTTGCAGCGTAATTACCTGGTTTACTGTTCAAAATCTTACTATCAGACGGAGTTGTAGAATAGATAATAGTGTATTTTTTTGAATCAGTTTTTGTTGAATTTATTATCAACGATTGGTTATAATTTGCCAGTTTAATCTCTGATGAAAGTTTATTTGTTTCGGTATCCTTTAACTGAACTTTCACCGAACCAATATCTAAATTACCCGAAGTAGAAGATTGCAAGTTTTGACTTAATGAGGTAACTTGAATATCGTAAGGTGTATCAGAACTAACAATTAAACCATTTTGATATTCTTTTCGTACGCCATTTTTATAATCTTGCATTGTATTAAATACTAGCTCGCCGTTAGTTGCTGATCCGTCCACTGTTATAGAAACCGTTGGTGTAGGTTCAAAACTTCCATTTGGACTAATCTGCATATCAATAGAAAAGTAACTTGTGCTCATTACTTTGCCATATTCGTTTAGTAACGAAAATTCTAACTGAATAGGATAATTATTCCACGATTTTAATGAATTCAAATACTTACCTCCGTCTATTACAATATCATAATTTAGTTTGATACTACCGTAACGACCAACTGGAGGCTGAATTGTTAAAGGTGAATTTCGCACAAAATAAACTGGCGAATAATTCATCACAATATTATTCTGAATCAATCCTATTTGATTTACTGTAGGGTAATTCTCAGCATAATATTGCTCTGTAGTATAATTATTGAATTGTAATTTTAGTTTATTAACTGGAAATTCTTTCTTCTGCGAATTTATAATTGGCGAAACAACTCGCCCTACAATAGACCAGTTAGAAAAATTGAGAGGTCCATTCATTTGCAATTGAAGTACAACCACATTTTTTACAACTACACCATTACTTCCGTTCACTTGTATCCATCCATTGTTATGCGCGTTTAGCGTAAACTGAGCAGAAACGAAACACGATATCATCAAAAAAAATGACATCAAAAAAGTAGATATGTATTTGTTATTTATCATTAGAAAAGCTTAATTCAGCAATTTTAATCTGATCATTTTCACCCAAACTTAATGTAGAAGTTGCAATATATGTTCCTTTTTCAAGATTTTGAGGCAAAGCAATATTAACGATTCTTTTATCATTTGGTAAACTATAAAAAACCGCATCTTGTAAAGCAATTTGTTTTCCATTTTCTTGATTAATGATCTCGCTTTTTATCGTTCCTTCGCTCCAAATATTTCCGTCATTATGCAGATTTAGAACCAACTTGTTTTTAGGTTTATCAAACACAAAATTGGTAAACTCTACATTTACTTCACGACCAATATTAAGACGCTGATAGATTTTAACGCCTGTTCTGATCGATATTTTAATATTCTCTCCACTTTTGTTCTGCCCCGCTACAGGATTTGTTTGCGTAATGTACATCATAGCTGTATGTACATCATCTGCAGAAATAGTTGCTGGAACCTGCATCAAAACCTCAATTTCTTTTGATTCTTTTGGCTGAAGTGTAAACGTATTTCCTGAAACAATCGTTATCCAATTTGCACAACTTGTAGAACTTGTATTAGGATCAGTTACTATGTTAGTTCCTAATTCATCATACTTCCAATCATTAAAAGAAATCGCTAACTCTAATGTATTTGTTTCGCTAACATTTGTAACTAAAATCTTTTTACGATCTTCTTCACCTGGGTTTAAACTAAAATAAGTCCTAGGTGGACTTACAGAAACTCCGGATTGAGCTTGTGCTTTATTTCCTAAAAAACCAAAGGAAATAAGTAGAATTAAAAAACGAAGAATTTTCATAGAAAAAAAAGAGAAGTAACGTTGTTACACGTTACTTCAAAATTGATTTATTATTGAGCTTCAATTGTATAAGTAACCGTAGTTGTATATACGTTAGGCGTTTCTACGTTGTAGTATTTGTTTACGTAGTCATTGTTCCCTTTACCGTTATACGCTACATTAAATTTTAGTTCTGTACCACCAACTGTACTAGAGATTAAATTTTTGTTTTCGTTAGATAATACAACGTTATTCATTGTAGATGAATTTAATTTATTATCTGTTCCTAATTTAGCTTGTAAATTAATAGTGTTTGCAGCAATTTTGCTAGTTAAGGCATCTTTAGTGTAAACTAAATCTTCATTCTCAGATTTTACTTTTACAGCAAAACCACCAGTACTATAAACTACTAAATGATCTTTCATATCACTTGTAACACCTTTTAAATAGTCATCTTTTGTTTTATACTCTAAGTTAACTGTATTTTCACCACCAATCATAATTGTTTGGATAGGGTAAAGTTTTACATTTAAAGTTGCTTGAGCTTGACCAAATGCTACTCCAGATACTAACGCACACAAAATCGTTAAAATAAACGCTGCTTTTTTCATCATTTTATAAATTGTTAAAAGTTTTAAATAAAAAATTTGCTAAATAACCGGGTAGTAGTTACATTTAAGGGTTAGCAGTACTCATAAATGCGGATGCAAATGTAGAGGTAGTTTTTTGTCTTCTAAGATTAAAAAATACCAAAATATGATGAAAAAAGACATTTCTAACTATTTAATTCGGAGTGTTTTGTCTGAATTTAGTCGGGGAAATACCTGAATTTTTCTTGAAAAAGGCTGTAAAATTGGTTTCTTGCAGAAAGTTGAGTTCTAGCGCAATATCTTTTATTGACATTTTAGAATTGACTAGTAAAATCTTCGCATTCTTCATCAATTCGTCTACAATCATTTCTTTTGCAGATTTCTTAAAAACGATTTGCGTTGCTTTATCTAACCTTCTTTTTGTTACAAATAATCGATCAATGTAAAAAGCTACTTGTTTATGATCATTTACATTTTGCTGTAGTAATTTCTTAAATTTAGTAGCCAGTTCTACATCAAAATCGTCTTGAATAAATTGATTATTAATGTCTAAAATCTCAATTTGACCATTCAATACAATTCTTTCCAATAAGTTATGTGCAAGTTTGATATCTAAATCAGTTTTAAAATCACTAAAAAAGTATTTTAAATAACTCGATTCAAACAATGGAGCCGAACAAATATTATTTTGCACAACATTCACTAAATCACGCGAAAACAATAAACTATTCTCCAATCTCAGATTGTCTTCAATCGATTTTGAATAAAATTCTTGCTTAAAAACAATAAAATAAGCATCTGCATTTGTTTGTGTAGAAAATTTATGTGAAATTCCTGGCGCAATAAATAAGAAGTGATTTTTGGGAACAGAAATTTCCTGATGATTAATAAAATGACTTACTTTTTTTGAGCCACTCCAAATAATTCCATAAAAATCGGTTTGAGAATTGGGCAATCCATTCTTTGTTATGTACATAATTACATAATTCAAAAACTGCCAATCCAGCGTCTATACCTATACTTTCATAAACATTACTATCTTTTACTATCATAAATTACCGCTTCATTATAATGTTCGAGAACAAAATTACTAAACTTTTTTTTAATAAAATGATTGATATATTTTAAGTTAGCTTGTAGAGAAGAGTGCGAAAATAATAAAATAATTGAACCCTACTCAACATTATTCAAATAAAAATTATTTTCAACTGCATAAAAAAAGCTCCATAAATGGAGCTTTTTAATTATATAAAGTAAAATTTAATATTCTCCTGTTGCTTTTTCTCCATTAACAATTGCTAAAGCAGAAGAAGTTCCTATTCTCTTTACTCCTAATACAATCATTTTTTCTGCATCTTCGGCTGTTTTTACTCCACCAGAAGCTTTTACAGGTAAAATTCCTGCGTGATCTAACATTAATTGAATAACATGCGGATTTGCTCCATTAGGCTCCCCATTTTCAGTTTTGTAAAATCCAGTAGATGATTTTACAAAAACTCTTGAGGCAAACTCTTCTCCAATTTTAGTCAAAACGATTTCTTTTATTAGTTCTGTAATTGTAATAATTTGCTCGTCTGTTAAAGCTGCCGTTTCTATAATCCACTTTATCACTTTGCCTTCTCGTAAAACAATAGATGTAGCTGTTTCAACTTCTTCTCTAACTTTTTCGATTTCACCTTTTTTGAAAGCTTCAAAATTAATTACAAAATCTAATTCATCCGCACCATCAGCTATCGCTCGTTGTGCTTCTCTCAACTTCTCATTCAAATCATATGTACCTTCATGAAACCCTATTACAGTTCCTAAAACTACATTTGACTTTTTCTCATTCAATAACTCACGAACAGATCGCACATAATCAGGTCTAATCATTACAGCATAGATATTATTATCCATTGCCTCCTGTGCTAATTGATGTACCAAATCTAATGTATCCGAATTAGATATCCCTGCCTGTTCAGGCGTTTTAAGATACGTCGAGTCTAAATATTGATTAATACTCATCTTTGTATATTAAAGTTTTATTTGTCTATTTATCGGTTGCTCTAACGAAATAATTGTTTCTGTACGTGTAACACCTTCTATTTCTTGAATTTTTTTGTTCAAAACATTCATTAAATGAAGATTATCACGACACAAAATCTTAAGAAAAATGCCATAATTTCCTGTTGTAAAATGAGCTTCTACAACTTCTGGTACTTTTTCTAGAGCAGTGATAACTAATTTATAAGAAGAGGGTTTATCCATAAAAACTCCAACAAAAGACATAGTAGAATAACCTAAAACACTTGGATTTAGGATAACTTTTGTTGCAGAAATTATACCCGAATTTTCAAGTTTTTTGATACGCTGATGAACTGCTGTATTCGATATTCCTAGCTCTTTGGCTAATTGTGAAACAGGCAAATTTGCATCGTCCATAAAAGCATTAAGAATCATTTTATCGATTCCATCAATTTCTACTTGACCATTTTCGTGAATCCTCACTCTTTTACTAATTTAAACCGCTACAAATTTAATATTTTAAAATGGTATAAACGGGAAAATGATCACTATATCCACCGAAATATTTTCCCCCAACAAAAGTTCTAAAAGGCAAACCGCCTGATTTTCCTCCTGGATTCTTCAAAAATTCTGCATCAAAAATAGCTGTTTTGACATATTCTAAATTTGAATGATTTTGGAGAAATGATTTTGAAAATAATTGTTGATCAAACAACATCCATTGTTTCTTGAAAATTAATGAACCTCTTTTATATGATTGTAAACCAACCATCGGGTTAAACAATTCATTTCTGTTTACCTCTTCTTGTTTAGCACGCGTATTTAACTCTTCTATTAAATCAGAATTTGTTGGTGTATCATTAAAATCACCCATCACAATGATTTTTTCCGAAAAATTTTCGGTTAATAAATCGTTAACTCGCTTTCTTATGATTTTAAAAATCTGTTGACGCTTTAATTGATTGATTTCTTTATCAATTTTAGAAGGTAAATGAACAATAAAAAGATGAACAATTTCGCCAACTAAATTTCCTTTTACATACAAAATATCACGTGTATAAGATTTTGTATCATATTGATCTTTAAAAACAAATCGAATTGGTTCGCTTTCTAAAACTTCAAAAAAGTCTTGACGATAAATTAATCCAACATTTATTTTTCGTTCGTCTAATGATTCGTATAAAAGTGCTTTATAATCGCCATCTTTCAAAAAATCATTCTGAATCAAATCGTGTAAAACCACTTCATTTTCAACCTCAGCTAAACCTACTAAATAAGGCAATTCATTTGTTTCTAATTTTCCGATTTTAGAAATACAAAACGCAATTTTATTCACCTTTGTATCGTAACGAGTATCCTTCCATTTGATAAAATTACTCGGAAGAAAAGATTCATCGGTAGATTTAGAATAAAAATTTTCGACATTATAAAAGGCGATTGTTGCGAAGTTATGTTTCAAAAGAATTGTTTTTGCAAAATTAAGAAAGAAACTATGTTTATAAAAATACGTTTGTTGTTAAGACGTAGAATGAAGATTTTTTTTAAAAACGAACTCTACAACGAAGTTGAAAAAAAAACCACTCAAAAATTATCAACTTGAACAGTTTTTGAGCTATAAATTATCAACTTGAACAACTATTAAAAAACATGTTAAATATTATGCTAAAATTCGTGTAAATGATTGATTTATGGTCAATTTAATCTGTTAAATATTGTATATTTGCAACGTTTGCAATTCTGCATTCAAAATTGAAAAGATGTATTTTTAATTGACTATTAATTTAGAATAGTCTCAAAAAAATTTAGAACATAATGTCAAAAATTCATTACACACTTACGGACGAAGCGCCGATGTTGGCAACACACTCATTTTTGCCAATCGTTCAAGGATTCACAAAAACAGCTGATATTACAATCGAAGTTCCAGATATTTCTTTAGCTGGACGTATTTTAGCTAACTTCCCAGAATTCTTAAAAGAAGAACAAAGAATTCCTGATGCTTTAGCAGAATTAGGAGCTTTGGCGACTACTCCGGAAGCAAATATCATTAAGTTACCTAATATTTCGGCTTCTGTTCCTCAGTTAGACGAAGCGATTGCAGAATTGCAAGCGAAAGGTTTTGCTGTACCAAATTATCCAGCTGAACCAAAAAATGAGGATGAAAAAGCAATTAAAGCGAGATACGGAAAAGTTTTAGGTTCTGCTGTAAACCCAGTTTTACGTGAAGGAAACTCTGACCGTCGTGCGCCAAAAGCTGTTAAAAACTATGCAAAAGCTAATCCTCACAAAATGGGAGCTTGGGCTACAGACAGCAAAACAGAAGTTGCTTATATGAAATCTGGTGATTTCTACGGTACTGAAAATTCTACTACGTTAGAAAACGCAACTGAATATACAATCAAATTTTACGGAGAAGATGGTTCTGTACAAGAATTAAAATCAGCGGCACCTTTAAAAGCTGGTGAAGTAATTGATTCTTCTGTAATGAACTTAAACTCTTTAAGATCATTTGTTCAAGAAGCAATTCAAGAAGCAAAAGATAAAAACGTATTATTGTCTGCTCACTTAAAAGCAACAATGATGAAAGTTTCTGATCCTGTTATTTTTGGAGCAATCGTTGAAACTTTCTTCAAAGATGTTTTCGTAAAATATGCTGATACTTTCAAAGCATTAGACATTAATCCTAACAATGGTTTAGCAGATTTATTCGAAAAAATCAAAGGTCAACCTCAAGAAGCAGAAATCAATGCTGCAATTGAAGCTGATTTAGCAAACGGACCACGTGTAGCAATGGTTAATTCTGATAAAGGAATTACTAACTTCCACGTTCCTTCTGATATTATTGTTGATGCATCTATGGCTGCATTGGTTAGAAATGGAGGTAAAATGTGGAACAAAGATGGTGCTGAAGAAGATACTGTAGCTATCATCCCAGACCGTTCTTACGCTGGTTTCTACGAAGCTGTTGTAGACGATATGAAAGCTAACGGAACTTTAGATCCTACAACAATGGGTTCAGTTCCTAATGTTGGATTAATGGCTCAAAAAGCGGAAGAATATGGTTCTCATGATAAAACTTTCCAAGCTCCTGCAAACGGAACAATCAAAGTTGAAGACGCAAACGGAAACACTTTATTAGAGCAAAAAGTTGAAACTTCTGATATTTTCAGAATGTCTCAAACTAAAGATGCTCCTATTCAAGACTGGGTTAAATTAGCGGTTAATAGATCTCGTTTATCTGATACTCCAGCAATTTTCTGGTTAGATAAAGGAAGAGCTCACGATCAACAAATCATCAAAAAAGTTGAAAAATACTTAGCTGATCACGATACAACAGGTTTAGATATTCGTATCATGGACGTTAAAGATGCGATGAAAGAAACTTTAAGCCGTGCAAGAGAAGGAAAAGATACTATTTCTGTTTCTGGTAACGTTTTACGTGACTACTTAACAGATTTATTCCCAATTTTGGAATTAGGAACTTCTGCTAAAATGTTATCTATCGTTCCATTAATGAACGGAGGTGGATTATTTGAAACTGGTGCGGGAGGATCTGCTCCAAAACACATCGAGCAATTCGTAGAAGAAGGTTACTTACGTTGGGATTCTTTAGGTGAATTCTTAGCTTTACAAGCTTCTTTAGAGCACGTTTCTCAAACACAAGGAAACACAAAAGCTCAAACTTTAGCTGATGCTTTAGACGAAGCAAATGCTAAATTCTTAGCGACTGATAAATCTCCAGGACGTAAATTAGGAACTATCGATAACCGTGGTTCTCACTTCTATTTAGCAATGTACTGGGCAGAAGCGTTAGCAAATCAAACAAAAGATGCTGATTTAGCTGCTAAATTTGCTCCTGTTGCAAAAGCAATGCAAGAAAACGAAGCTAAAATTAACGAAGAGTTAATCGGTGCGCAAGGTAAACCTCAAGATATTGGTGGTTACTACAAAGCAGATTTTGCTAAAACAACTGCTGCAATGCGTCCATCTGCAACATTAAATGCAATTGTTGACCGAATTTAATTTCTGAAAATAGAAATTACAATACATAAAAAAAGACAACTTCAAATGAAGTTGTCTTTTTTGTTTTCATATTTTAAGTTATTGAAAATAATAATGAAAACGATTTTTATTGCATGATTTTTGGTAAAATATAAACAACAATTATTTAACTATTTTAAATAAAAATCAATGAGTAGCTACAACCAAATCAGAAACCCTAAAGAGGACAAATTATTAACAGCAGAAAATGCTGCATTAATTATTATCGATTATCAACCTGTACAAGTCAATTCAATTAATTCTATGTTGAGAAGTGATTTGGTTAGGAATATCACAAATGTTTGTCAATTAGCAAAAGACTTTAAACTTCCTATCGTTTTAAGTACAGTAAATGTAGAAACTGGAAAAAATGCAGACACTATAAAACCTATTAAAGAAGTTCTACACGATATACCTAGCTATGATAGAACAAGTATAAACGCTTGGGAAGATGAAGACTTTTACAATGCAGTAAAAGCTACAGGGCGAAAAAAATTAATCATTGTAGCACTTTGGACAGAAGCTTGTCTAAGTTTTCCGGCTTTAGATGCTTTAGACGAAGGTTTTGAAGTTTATACAATAGTAGATGCTATTGGCGGAACTTCTGTAATTGCACATGAAATGGCACTTAGAAGAATAGAACAAGCTGGCGCAAAATTATCAAGTATTACACAACTTGCATGTGAGCTACAACGCGATTGGAATAGAAATGAAACTGTTCCGTATTTTGTTCATTCTTTACAAGAAAATGGATCATTCTTAAAAGTATAAAATCAAAACCCTCTCAAAATTGAGAGGGTTTTGATTTATAAACCTTTTCTCATCATATGATCAGCAATATTGGGCAAAAAACGACTCAAGAACTTCAGTAATTTTGTTTTTCCAATATAAATTTCAAAATGATTGTTTCGGAAATTTTCAAAAAACTCATTTACCAACTCTTCTGCTGACATTTTATTTTTTCCTCGACCTTCTGTCATAGGAGTATCTATCAATGCTGGAATTATTTCAAAAACCATAATTCCTTCTGATTCTATTTGATAACGCAAAGTTTTAGTGTATATATGCAAAGCAGACTTTGTAGCACAATAAACCGAAGCTGATTCTTTTGGTGCTAAAAAAAGTCCACTGCTAACATTAACTATTGAAGATTCAGAATTTTTCTTCAAAACAGCTATCAATTTAGTATTAAGTAAAACCGGCGCAGTAAGATTAGTTGCTATTTCATATTTAATCTTCTGTTCAACTTCTTTTTCAGAAACAAAATGATAATTAAACTGAACACCTGCATTATTAATCAAGATATTTAAATTAGGATATTTGGTTTGAATAAAATTGACCAAATCATCAATCACATTTACCTCTGATAAATCTCCACAAAAAACATCTAAGTTTTGATAAGAAGCTTTTAATTCATCTAGTTTTGCTAGATTTCTTCCAGTAATAATTACTTTATTTCCTTCTGATATAAAGCGTTTCATCAAGGCTAAACCGATTCCCGAAGTTCCTCCAGTAATTAAAACAACATTATTTTGAACTTTCATTATTTCTCTGCTTTAAATGTTTCATTAAAACTTTCGAAAAGATTTTGTTGTCCAATTATAATGTCTTTAATGATAAAATAAGGAATCCCATAAACTTTAGTATCACGCAATTTTTCGATTAAATACTTGTAATCATCTAAATTGATTGTTTCTAATATCATAAAATCTGAAACTTGTGCATTAAAATACTCGCTATCATATAATTTAACACTGACAGATTTACTCATTTTCTCGAAAATTGGAGTCACTTCGTTTTCAAAAAAAATACTTCTCTCGTTGCGCGAAAGACTCAACCATTCTGGTGTTGCGTTCATAAGAATCAAAATAGTGTAAGGTTGTTCTTTAACGCTTGCATTTGTTTTCTGAGCATACATCATAATTGGTAAAAAGAATAAGATTATTAATGTTTTCATCTTTGTCATATTTTAATTACAAATTTTAGAACATCATTAATCAATTCCATTTACATAGGTTGATAAAATCAACTCTTCACGATTTTTTTTCTGATACGACTTAATTGTGTTGGTGTTATTCCTAAATATGATGCAATATGATATTGTGGAATTACATTTCCTAATCCAGGGAATTCTTTCAGAAAAAGCAGGTATCGCTTATCTGCATCTAAAAGTACAATATCAATTTCACGTTGCTCTTTTTGAACAAAAAAGTATTCTGCTAATTTACGTGCCAAACGTTCTACATCTTGATATTCTTCAAATAGTTGTTGAAACGCTTTATAATTAGCCACCCAAATTGTGCAATCTGTTAGCGCTTCTTGTATAATTTGGTTTGGATTACCTGTTATCAAAGATGCATATCCACCTATAAAACAAGAATTCACAAAAAAATGCTTATTGTATTCTGTTCCATTACTTGCTCTATAATAACCTCTTAAAATTCCATCTTCTAAAAATCCAATCTCTTTAGATATCTCTCCATCATGACAAAACAACTCTCCTTTTCTTAATTTTTTTTGAACAAATAATTTTTCTAAACTGAAATAACTTTTATCAGATAAAAATGTGATTTTATTAATGTATTTGCGTAATTCTATTATCATTTTTACATAAAAAATAAAATCTAAAGTTAATCTTTATATGTATTCAATTTTATTCTATCTTAACATAATCAAACAATTAACACTACTATGATAAAATATTTATTCTTAATTATTGTTTCTTGCTTCACCTATAATTTGACAGCGCAAACAAAATTAGATACTGCTTTTAGAAATCTTGATGAAAATTATGCACAAGAAAAGATTTACATTTTATACAACAAAGAAGATTACATTGCTGGAGAGAACATTTGGTTCAAGGCATTTGTATTTGATGGGTATAAACAGAGTGCTATTTCTACCAATCTTTTTGTAGAACTCTATAATAAAAACAAGAAATTAATTGATAAAAAATTACTTCCTATTTTTAAAGGTCAAAGTGATGGAAATTTTACGTTAAAAGAAGATTTGCAAGAAGATGTTTATTATGTGCGTGCATATACGACTTATATGACCTACTTTTCTGAAAATTTTCAGTACGTTAAACCTATTTTAGTTCATAATCCTACATCTAAACTAAAATTAATTAAGGATAAAAATATAAAATGGGACGCTTCTGTTTATCCAGAAGGTGGATATTTAATCGAAAACCAAACGACTAAATTTGCTGTAAGATTAAAATCTGTTGGTGATTTACCCAAAAAATGGAACGGATTTATTTTCGAAAAAAGTAATCCTACTAACAAAGTATTGCAGTTTAATAATCTTGACGAAAACATCGCTTCGTTTTATTTTAAAGCCGATCCTAACAAATTATATCAAGTACAAATAAATGATGAAAATGGTCAACAACAAATAATTGACCTTCCAATTACACGCAAATCCGGTATCACTCTTAAAGTTATTAACGAAAACAATAACGTTGGTTATCAACTAAGAAGTGTTGGTATTCCGCAACAATTAAAGAACTATAAAGTAGTTGGTACGCTTAATAATTCTGTCGTTTATACTGCTAAATTTACAAAAGAGATTCAAACAATCTCTCAAAAAATACAATATGATAGTTTAAGTAACGAAAGTGGAATTTTACAGCTTAGTGTTTTTGATGCGAATGACAATATTGTCGCTCAACGTTTGACATTTATCAATCATTCTAAAATATTCTTAAAACCAGAATTAGATTTTGACACCAATCATGATGCAAGATCAATCAATACGATTACATTAAAATCTGAGTTTCCTCAAGATTTTACAGCAGTAATTAATCGACAAAATAATCAAAAAGATAATTTACTTTCTTCGCTTTGGTTAACGCAAGATTTTACAGATAATATCTCCAATCCAATTCAATATTTTCAGGAAAAGAATAATCCAGAAGCATTGGACGCTTTACTGTTATCAGAAAACTGGAAAAGATTTAATTGGAACGAGATTATGAATAGTCCTAGAAAAGTGCCTAATTCTGCAATTAATCCTTATCTATCTTACAAAGGAAAAGCTTATATAAATGGACAGGATTTGAAAAACGCAGATTTGAATCTTTTTATAGAAACTCCAGAAACAGAGAAAATTTTAATTCCAACCTCAACAGATTCTAACGGTAATTTCCAGTTAGACAATTTAGTATCGTATGATAATTTCAATATTTTTTATTACCTAAACAATCAAGCACAAAAGTCAAAAAAACAAGATGACAAAGTAATAATATCTGTTTTACCGTTATTTGAAAACAAAAAATACAATTCAGATTTTCCTTCAAGCGGATATATTTTATCTGAAGTTAGTGATGATAAACAGAATGAAATTAAAGCACAAACTGAGCAAATCAAAATCAATAAAATTGTCAATAACAAAAGTATTCAACTAAAAGAAGTTGTAGTACAAGCCCAAAAAGATATCAAAACCCAAAAACTGAATGATCAATTAAGTACTGGTATGTTTAGGAGCATTAATGAAACTTTAGTAGATTTTATAAACGATAATCAAAATGCGAATGCCTACAATAATATTTTCGAGTTTTTAGCAGGTCGAGTAGCAGGATTAACAACAACTTTGCAACAAGGCGTTGTCACACCAATCATTCGGAACGGAAAAGCAGCTGTCTATTTAGACGAAATGTTACTTTCTAGTGAAACACTTAGCAGTATTAATATTAATGAAATTGCGCTTGTAAAAGTATATAAAGGAAGTGGAATACTTGGAAATGCAATTGCAATTTATACTAAAAGAGGAAACATGGGTAACAACAATGTGGCGAAATCGCTAAATGTGCTGCCTGTAAAAGGTTATGATAAAACCTTACCTTTTATGAGTGTTGATGAATATGAAACTCTTTACAAAAACATACCGAATGACAATAGAGAAACACTTTTTTGGAATCCGAAACTAACTAGTGAAGCCAATAATGAAACCATTATCGAATATTTTAACAACGATAATCCAAAAGGTTTTCAATTAACTATAATTGGTTTCGACGAAAAAGGAAATCCTGTTTATTATGAAGGGAAGATAAATTAACCTAAAAACCTCGAGAATTTCTCGAGGTTTTTTTATTTTTATTATTTACCATTTTTGTTATCTTAACAGTATCAAACAATTAATCTCTATGAAACTCTACTTCCTCGTTATCATTTCGATAATTTCTTTATGCGTAAATGCGCAATCCAAGCTTGATTTAGCTATTAAAAATCTTGAAGAAAATTATGCACAAGAAAAGATTTATATCTTATTCAACAAAGAAGATTACATTGCTGGAGAGAACATTTGGTTCAAGGCATTTGTATTTGATGGTTATAGACAAGCTACGATTTCTACCAATCTTTTTGTAGAATTATATGACAAGAATAAAAATCTAGTCGATAAAAAACTTCTACCAATTATTAAAGGACAAAGTGATGGAAGTTTTACATTAAAAGAAGATTTAGAAGAAAATGTTTATTATATAAGAGCTTATACAACTTATATGACCTACTTTTCCGAAGATTTTCAATACATAAAACCTCTATTAATTTACAACCCTAACTCTAAATTAAAATTAGTTCAAAACGATAATCTAAAATGGAATGCTTCTGTACATCCTGAAGGCAGAACATTTATAGAGAATCAAACCACAAAATTTGCAGTAAGATTAAAATCTTTTGGTGATTTACCAAAAAAGTGGACTGGTTTTGTTTTTGAGAAAAATAATCCTTCAACCAAAATAGTTGAATTTAATAATCTTGATGAAAACGTTGCTTCCTTTTATTTTAAAGCTGAACCAAATAAATTATATCAAGTACAAATAGATGATGGAAATGGTCAACAACAGATAATTGACCTTCCGAATGCTCGTAAATCTGGTATATTTTTCAAAGTAGTTAACGAAAAAAATCATATTGGATATCAACTAATAAGCAATAATACTCCACAACAATTAAAAAACTACAAAGTAATTGGAACGCTCAATAATTCTGTCGTTTATACAGCAAAATTCACAAAAGAAATTCAATCTATTTCTCAAAAAATACTGAATGATAGTTTAATTGACGAAAGCGGAATTTTACAACTCAGTATTTTTGATGCAACAGATAATATTGTAGCTCAACGTTTAGTTTTCATCAATTTTTCTAAACCTTTATCAAAACCAGTTTTAAATTTTGACACAAATAACGGCGCAAGAACAATAAATACGATTACATTAAAATCTGAATTCCCTCAAGAATTAACAACTGTAGTTGCACAACAAAATAACCAAAAAGAAAATTTACTTTCTACTCTTTGGTTAACGCAAGATTTTACAGATAAAATCTCAAATCCAACACAATATTTTCAGGAAAAGAACAATCCAGAAGCTTTGGATGCTTTACTATTGTCCGAAAGTTGGAAGAGATTTAATTGGAACGAGATTATGAATAGTCCTAAAAAAATACCCCATTCTGCAACTAATTCATATTTATCTTACAAAGGAAAAGCCTATATAAATGGTCAAGATCTAAAAAACGCTAATTTGAATCTTTTCATTGAATCTCCTGAAACAGAAGAAATTTTAATCCCAACTTCTACAGATTCAAACGGAAATTTCGAGTTAGATAATTTTATTTCATATGATAATTTCAATATTTTTTATTATTTAAGCAATCAATCACAAAAGTCAAAAAAACAAAATGATAATATAGTAATATCTGTTTTACCTTCATTCGAAAACAAAAAATACAATTCAGATTTTCCTCCAAGTGGATATATTTTGTCTGAAACTAGTACAGATAAACTAACTGAGATTAAAGCTCAAACAGAACAAATCAAAATCAATAAAATTGTAAATGATAAAAGCATTCGTTTAAAAGAAGCTGTTGTGAGGGCTCAAACTACTTCAAAAACATATAAGTTAAACAAAGAGTTGAGTAGTCCATTGTTTCAAGATGTAAATGAAACCGTACTTGATTTTGTCAACGAAAATAAAAATGCAAACACTTATAGTAATATTTTAGACTATTTACTAGGAAGAGTTTCTGGGCTAACAACAGAAATAAAAGAAGGAGTTCTAATCTATAAGCTTAGAAACGGTCCTGTAAAATATTATTTAGAGGAAGTCCTAATTCCTTACGAGTCGGTTAATAGTATTAACATCAGTGATATTGCAATGGTAAAAGTTTTTAAAGGAAAAGGTTTAATTGCGGATGCAATTGCTTTTTATTATAAAAAAGGAAATATGGAAGAACGTTCTCCTTCAAAACCGCAAAATATATTGTCAATAAAAGGTTATGATAAATCTGTTCCTTTTTTGAGTAATGATGATTATGAGACTTTATATAAAAAGATACCTAATGATAACAGAAAAACATTGTACTGGAACCCTCATTTAATCTCAGAACCAAATAAAGAAACGGTAATCGAGTACTATAACAATGATAATCCAGGAAACTACAAACTAACTATAATTGGTTTCGACGAAAAAGGAAATCCTGTTTATTATGAAGGAAAGATAAATTAAAAATACTTAAATTTATTTAAAATATTGACTGATAACAATCTAAACAACTTAAATTATTATCAGTTGATTTCCTAAACAACACTTATGAATTTTGACAAAATTTGGAATGATACTTTAGCATTCGAATTCGATTCTAAAACTGATAATTACGGTTTTACAGTTCGATTAGCGAAAGAAAATTATTGGACATATGAATTTACTCAAAAAGCAATTTTAGAGTACAAAAAGTTCATGTTTTTAGCTGCAACGAATGACGAAATGGTTTCTCCATCAGAAATTGTAGATACGGTTTGGCATCAACATTTAATTTTCACAAAATCATATAATAAGTTTTGTAAACTATTAGGAAAAAAAATTCAACATGTGCCTTCTACACACAATAAGGAAGATTTTGAAACTTTCTCGAATGCAAAAAAACGAACAAAAGAATTGTATTTTGAAAATTTTGGAGTACAAGACAAAAGTATTTGGGAGTATTCGTCAATGTTCGATAGTTTAAATCTTAAGAAAAGTAATTTCAAATTGCGAACAGCTCTTATTATTGGTCTCAATATTTTTGTAATACTTTCCATTCCTTTTTATTTTCTCTTAAAGCCATTTTATACAACCGTTGATTCTGAAGAATTTTTTATTGGAATAATCCTTTTAAGTATAGCTGCATTTGGGTTCCTTTCGTTTTACAATCATTCAAAATTCAGTCAATTAATCAAGAATTTCGATAAATCTTCTTTTGTTTTTGATCTATTGCCAAGTGAATTAGTATTTCTAAAAAATGATGGTTTGAAAGATTCAATTCTAATGTTAATCAATAAAATGGTTGATGATAAATCACTTTATTTTTTAAATGATAAATTGTACGTTTCTACACATGCAAAAGCGAATTCTAATGAAGAAGCTGAGATCGTTCGACAAATAAAAAAAGCAAATAAAGGACTAACTTATTTAGAAACATTTCAACTATTATCTTCTACTCCTCTTTTTAATAATATTCCAAACGTAATGTTAGCGTTTAAAAAGTATATTTTTAAATCTAATTTTTTTGCTAAATTATTTTTGATGAATTTTTCTATTTTAAATATAGTTCTTCTACTTTCTTTTACTCGTATTGTCACAGGATTTGCAAGAGACAAACCTATTCTATATATCACAATATTCACGATTATTTTAGCAATTTCGATTATTTTTTATTTAATTTTCTTAATCAATTTATTCTTTCAAAATATTTTACCTCGTCATTACCATAGCTATGTTTCAGAAGAAACTAAAAGTAGTTTGGATTGGCAATTTTTATTTGTAGGAACTGCAGTTTTAGTCCCTGCTGTAGTTACCTCAAAAAATGCATTTTACTCTATGCCTCAAAACAATTCAGGAGCCCATAATTCCTGCGGAAGTGGAAACTCTGATAGTTCGTGTGGTAGTAGCTGCGGTAGTTCTTGCGGTAGCGGTTGTGGAGGATGTGGCGGTGGCGGTGGCGACTAAAACCTAGCTTGCACTTGCACACTTCCAGTATGTATTGGTTTATTTTCTTCAGTTTTTCTTCCGTCATATGAAATATTCAATTGTAAAAAGCTTGTGATTTGTCGTTGAATTTGCAACTGCCAAACAAAATTATTTCCGGCACGTAAACCTTCCATCATTTGATTTCCAACAACAGATTCTTGGTTTCCGATAAATTTATTATTGATAAAACTAAAACTTCCCAACAAACTCATTTTATCCGAACTATTCCATTGAACTTCTGTTCCTAAATCTGACTGATTTAATTGCTCTTCACCCGAAATATTCTTCTTATTTTGATAATTATAAAACAATGACGCAACAAGATTTTTTTCTGTTTGATAAGTCATTTTTGGTGATAAACGAAGATTATTTAACTTGTATCTTCTACTCAAAAATAATTCAGAATCGCTGTTAATCATCATATATTCGGTATCGAAACTTGCGATTAAATCTTGCAAAATCTTATAACGTGTTTGCAACAAATAACTGTCCGAATCACGATATTCAGAACCTGTATAAACATACGTTTGGGATTGTTGTTGATTATAAATAAAATTTGACGACCATTTATATTGTGTTCCTTGATTAAAGAAAATCGACGAACGAATACTTCTTGTTTTGCCTAAAATTTGAGCCGAATTTGTAAAAGGATTCCATTCCAACGTCGTTCCTTCTTTGCGTAACGAATTACTTGCCGAGATATTTTGTTGAAACATCCAACGATTCCAGAATTCATTTTCGGTATTGAAAACTTGTTTTGGACGAAAACGCAACGTAAAATTGAATTGATTTTTATTCGTTTTCAAATACTCAATTGTATTCGTATAAACGCGAATATAATTTGCCTGATCAATAAATTCTGCCACTTCAAACTCATCAATTTGCTCAATTCCATCACCGTTATAATCCGTCCATTTGTAAATTCCCATTCCATCAGAAACTTTTATATACTGAAATTCACGCTGCGGTTCTACTCCACTTCCCACTTCATAATCTACATTTAACTGTAAACCTTGATTGAAAAAAGCTTTATACCACTTTACGCTTCCTGTCATAAAATCTTCGTTCGACGCATCTAAAAATTGATAATTAACTCGTCGATAATGGAAATTTAAACTCAATTGATGATTTTGTTTTTGAATTAAAGTTGAATTAAAAATAGCGCCTTTACTTTGTTGAATATTTTGCCAAGTTCCTAAACGAACCGAATCATCTTGACGTTGATAAACTGTTAAATCAATTTTATGACCTATCGAATCTGCAAAACCTCCTTTCAATTGAAATTCATTCCATTTAAAACTCAACTCTGATTTTTGATTTTTTGTCAAATCATCCATGTCATTATTTTCGCCCCAAACTCTCGCTCCAACCCAAAATTTATTTCCAATTTTTCGTTTTCCATCTACCATATAACGTGCAAAATTGGTATTTTGAAGCGTTGCTTTTGTTGATAAAATATTTGCTTGCGCAACTATTTCGTCTTTTTCTGTTTTGTAATTCGCATCAAGTTGATTTCTCAAACCTTTGTACAAACCAGTATTTTCAAGATAATCGAATTTATATTGCGCAATAAATTTTTCTTTCCAAGATGAATTAATTTTCGCTGTGATAAAACTCTGATTAACACCACTTAATTCTTGTTCCAAATTAAAATCTCTCGCGAATTCAACAGCTCGTAAACGCTCGGCACTTTTATAATTTTTATTGATAAAATTCCATTCTGCATAAGGTGTAATTTTCCAATTTTTGAAAGAAAATGTTTTTTCACCATAAACACGAGTTGCTAAACCAGAATTGTTTTGATCATCAATCGATGAAAATAAATTTTGATCATAATTACTCAAACCAAAGTTAAAACCAACATTTCCATTATTTTTCAATTGATATTGACCATTCAACGTATAAATCTGCAATTTTTTAGGCGAAATTAATTGCTTTATTGGTTCATAATCACCTTGTAAAACGCCAGCAATTGCTTCATTATGCTGAAAAACTTTTCCGTTTTGATTCGCATTTATTTGTCGATAATTTCCTTGATTCGCACCAACATAGGTGAAAGCCACTTGATACAATTCATCATTTGGATCCGTTGAATATTCGAAAATATCTAACCCATTTTGATTCACTTTTCGATACAATATTTTATTCGAATCATAAGTCGTTTTCTCAGCAGAAACAGTGTACATTTTATCAGGATCATTTCCTGCATTTGCCAAAATTTGCTTTTCAGCATCTGTCAAATCATTTCCAAGTGAATTATTTTTCGAATCTCCTTGAGAAAAGAAAAAACCTGACAATTTTAATCGTTCCGATTCATATTCAGCTCCGCCATAAAGTAAAACTTGTGAATAATTTCGAGAATTGTACAAATACTCCACATTAATGCGTGTATTTGCGGTAATCAATCGATTTGAAGTAAAAGAAATTTCGCCCGTATTGTAATTAATCACATAATCATTTTGCTCGCCTCGCTCCAACAAAACGCCATCAATATATACTTTTTCACTTCCCGAAATAATAATCACATACAATTCATTATTTTTCCCAGAAAGCCTGTAAGGACCTTGATTTCCGTCTTGTCCAACAAAATTAACGCGCATAAATTCGCCTCGTGTAATACTTCCCGAAGCAAAAATATTGGTCGACGATTTTTCGCCTTTCAACTGAGTTGATAATTGTAAACCTGTTACTTTTTGATTAAATGGATTGAAAAAATTTCGTTCTTGATTCGTATTAATATCAATATGACCAGCTCGAATTTTTGAATTTTTGCTCGCTAATTCGATGTAAACTTTATCAAATTCTTGCAGATTTTGCGTGTAACCATCCGATTCTATTGGCACATTATTATCCGCAATCGCCGCATTTACCGTAATGTCATCCGATAATTTTCCAGATAATTCCAAATCCAACGAAGATTGCACAGACGCACTTTGATTATTTCCAAAACGAATTCCACGAACCATCGAACCTTTGCTATTCAAACCATCAAAAACATCTTTGTTCGCTTGTTTTGAATTCGGTTCTATTTGATGAAAAATATCAACTGGTTTCGCATCGTTGACAATAATGTTTGGATTTTTAGCATAAAAAACATATTCGGCTAATTTTGGATTAACAAAATACTGAATTTTAACCATTTGTTTGGCGATTGATGAATTGAAATAAACCTCGTTTCGTTCGAAATTTATCGTATAAAATTCTTTTGAAATTGGATTTCCTGTCGAATCTAAAATTTGAAATTTTTCGGATAAAATTCCTTTATTTTGAAGTTTTATCGTATCAGAAAGTTGAACAGAATCTTGTCTAAAATTAGGATTTTTCCACCCAAAATGTTGAGCAAAAACAAAACTGTTCACTAACCAAAACCATAGAAAAAATAGAATCCGAAACTGCAAAAGATTTTTATAGAATAACGATTTTTTGTGATGAAAATTTTAAATAACCGAAAAATTGCGTTTAAGAAAGCGTTTCTTCTATTTTTTGCATAACTCCAATTTGATTATCATCAATCGCAATTACAGCAGAATTTCCTTTCCCATAAGGCTTGTATCGATCTAAAAAACTTTCATCTTTAAACAATCCAATTGTCTTTGTAGGAGCCGCACAACTCAAATGCATCATTCCAGAATCTCCCGCAACTACAACCTCGCAATTGTACATAACAGCCGCTATTTCACGTACATCTTTACTATAAAACTCAGGTAATTTATGTGTCAGCATCGAAATATTTTCAACAGGAAGAATCTCGATTAAATTATATTCTTGTGAATATTTTGGGTAAAATAAATTGTAAAACTCGGTCCACCAATCTTCACTATAACATTTTGCACCAGTCGCAAAAGTGAAAAAAGCCAATGTTTTTTTAGAAGGATCTTTGGTAATTTCGTTCAATAAATTTTTCCCATTTTCGATTTCTTTATCAGATAATTGAATATTTTGAGAAGGAATAGGCTCATTTCTTACTTTTCCATCAAATAATTCTAAAAATTTTCTGAACTGATAAACTGGATATTGCGCTTGATGCAATTGATTTTCTTGCGTAGTATCTGCAATAAATTCGTCACCAAAAAGCTTGTATTTAGATTTTGCGAATGATGTAGAAAGTCTGCCAGAAGAAGATTGTTTGTCAACATTAATCACTAAATCATATTTTTTGCTCTTAATCTTAAACCAAACCTTGATATAATCGATCAATTCTTTGAAAGGTTTTTTTGGCAATTCTATAATTTGATCAACTTGTGGATAATTCTCAAAAACAATTGGAGCAACTTTTCCTTTTACAAATAAATCAATCTTAACTTTCGGAAAGTTTTTCACAATTTCCTGAACAAGTGGTGTAATCAATAAAGTATTTCCCAAACGTTGATTTGGTCGATTTATCAACACTCTTTCAATATTAATTGTTTCATTTTTATTAATGTTTTCAAGAGAACCTTTACCGATTCCTCCTGTCAAACCTCTCATTATTTTTCGACGGTAGGCATTTACTTTTAACTTGAAACTCATTGCTTTATTGATTATTATAGAATTAAGAAAATTATTCGCTATTGTATTACGAAACTATGTAAACTATCGGTAATTACGAAATATTTTTTTCATAAAAAAAGACCTCAATTTGAGGTCTTAGCATTATTTTGTTTTCGTTGGACGAACTTCTATTTTACTTGGTAAAACATTTGGATTCATTTTCAATAAATCTACCACCATTTGTCCTAAATCTTCGGGCTGAATTTTCCATCCGTCCTCAGAATTTGGCACATGATCATTGAAATTTGACGTTACAGAACCAGGCATAATCGTTGTACATTTGATATCATAATTTCTTAAATCTAACATCGCAGCCTGCGTAAATCCTACAACTCCAAATTTTGAAGCATTGTAACCTGCTCCATTCGCAAAGAAATTTGTTCCTGCCAAAGAAGCAATAGAAATATAATATCCTTTCGAAACTTTTAACGCTTCAACAGACGCTTTTATGGTGTGAAAAACACCCGTTAAATTAGTATCAATCATTGCATTCCAATCTTCTAAAGAAAGTTCATCAATTGGTGCGAATTTCCCTAAACCTGCATTTGCAATTACAATATCCAAACGTCCAAACGCAGAGATAATCTGCTCTACAGCATTCTGTTCATCCTCAAAAAAACGTACATCTGATTGAATTGCTAAGACATTTTCTTTTCCTAAATACTGACGTGCTTTTTCTACATCGTCAATATTTCGACCAGAGATTGCCACTTTTACACCATTTTCTACCAATGATTTGGCGATTCCCAATCCAATTCCCTTCGTTCCTCCTGTTATATAGGCTACTTTACCTTCTATCTTTTGCATGTTTTTCCTCTTATTTTTGATTCAGCCAATTCCATTTACCATCTTTTCGGTAAATAAATCCACCTTCTTTCGCATTTTCTTGATGCACATAAATAGCATCATACTCTAAAGTTACAATTTCCTTTTTAGAAATTCCATTCAAGTTACGTTTAACTCCATTTACATTATTCGAATAAAGTGGTGTTCCTTTAGGAACGACTGTCAACGTTCCGAAATCATAATTAGTGATTTTAAATGGATCTTTAGCTCCTCCTAAACCATAAATTTGACTTCCTTTCTTCAAATTATTTACAATAAATAATCTAATATTTCCTTTTGTATCAATCATTCTGTATAAATAATCAACTACTCCGTCTCCAAAAAAATCACCTTTTATTGCAAAACATTTGTAAGCTGTTGCCAAATAAAATTCACTAAAAGCTGGATGAGTAGAAATCTCTTTTTCAAATTGACTGATAAAACTTTGTTGCGTAATCAAATAACCACTAAATGTATACAAATTATCTTGCAAAACAGATTCGCTAATACCTTCATCTAAAATAACTTTAGAAGAGCTAACATCTACTTTTACCCAATTTCCACTTTTTGCTTTACCATTATCCATCAACGAAAATGCCTCGCCTTTCTCAGTAATCTTTACGGGGTAACCGTATGGAATTTTACCAATTCGTTTTCCATTTGGACTAGTTCTAACCGTCAAACCTTCTTGTGCAATAACTTGATAAATTTCTTGTGAAAACACAACAGAACTCATCATTAAAATGAATCCAAAAATTATTTTTTTCATAGTGTAAAATTAAAAAAGCCTCAAGAAAACCTGAAGCTTTTTAGAAATTTATTTAAATTAAAATTTACTTAAAATCTGGCTTTCTTTTTTCAACAAAAGCTGTTGTTCCTTCTTTAAAATCAGCCTCATCAAATAAGTTACCAAAGCTTTCAATCTCTACTTCAAAACCATTTTCTTTATCTGAAGCATTAATTGCTTTAATTGCATCTCGAATTGCTACAGAAGAATTTCTTGAAATTTTAGTAGCAATTTCCTTTGCACGGTTGATTAATTCAGCTTGTTCTACAACTTCGTTTACTAAACCAATTTCATAAGCACGTTCTGCTGTAAACATATCCGCTGTCATAATTGCTTGCATCGCACGTCCTTTCCCAATCAATTTTGGTAAACGTTGAGTTCCTCCATAACCAGGAATCAAGCCTAATGTAACCTCTGGCAAACCTAATTTTGCATTTGTAGACGCAATACGGAAATGCGAAGCCATTGCTAGTTCTAATCCTCCACCCAATGCAAAACCATTAACAGCTGCAATTACTGGCTTCTTAAAATCTTCAATTTTATCAAAAACATTTTCTTGACCTTTTGCAGCTAATTGCTCACCTTGACGTCCATCAAAGTTTGCAAACTCCTTGATATCCGCCCCTGCAACGAAAGATTTTTCACCAGACCCCGTCAAAATAACTACTCGAATTGCTGGATCTGAATCCGCATCCGTAAAAAAGTTAGAGATATCATCCAATAAATCTTTATTCAACGCATTTAACGCTTGCGGACGATTTAAAGTTACTAATGCTATTTTATTTTCTACTTCAACAATCAGATTGTTATAATTATATTCCATTTTGTTTGTGTTTTTATTATTTACTCAAAAATATTAATTGTTGAAAGAACTAAAAAATTTATCAAAAAATAATTTGCATAATTCAAAATCCTTTCTAAATTTGTCACAATGAAAACATTATTTACAAATAACTGGTGGTGGAATATCGGACAACAAAACGTTGGTTCGTAAGACCTCTATGCAGTTATATGTAGAAAAGGCTTGTCGTAACCGACAAGCCTTTTTTTGTGCTCGAAACCTAAATATTTAACAAATGAATTTAACTTTTAACATACAGAAAGAAACTGTTTTAGCGGATTTAACAACTCCAGTTCAGCTTTATTTAAAACTACGAGACATTTATCCGAACGCCTTATTATTAGAGAGTTCTGACTATCATTCGAAGACAGATGCTAACTCTTTTATTTGCCTAAATCCGATCGCAACTTTCAAAGTTACTAACGGAATGGTAAATGAAACATACGCAAATGGAGAAATAAAAGAATATGCGTTGAATGGTCAAGAATTGACAGAAAAATTCAAGGAATTTACGAATCAATTTACAATTCAAAATGGTGAAGATCTACCTGTAAATGGTTTATTTGGTTACATTGCTTGGGATGCTATTCCGCATTTCGAAACAGTGAAATTTTCGGCAAAAGGAAATGAAGCAACAATTCCAGAATTTTCGTATTCGTTCTATCAAAATATTGTGGTCTTCAATCATTTTCACAATGAAATTCAATTTATCGAATATCAAAATGAAGAAACAATTTCTAAGTTTTCTGAAATTAAAAGTGTTGTTCATAACAAATCAATTGTTGAATATCCATTTAACGTCGAATCTGAAATTCAATCGAATTTAACGGATGATGAATTCAAAGAAATGGTCACAAAATGTAAACAATCTTGTTTTCGTGGTGATGTTTTTCAAATTGTTCCTTCTCGTCAATTCAAACAAAAGTTTTCGGGCGATGAATTCAATGTTTACCGCATTTTACGCTCGGTAAATCCTTCGCCTTATTTGTTTTATTTCGATTATGGAAATTATAAAATATTCGGTTCTTCGCCAGAAGCTCAAATTATCATCAATAATAATCATGCAGAAATTCATCCAATTGCAGGAACGGTTCGTAGAACAGGAAGTCCAACTTTGGACAAAGAATTGACCGAAAAATTAATCGCTGACCCAAAAGAAAATGAAGAACATGTAATGTTGGTTGATTTGGCTCGAAATGATTTGAGTCGAAATTCTGCTGATGTAAAAGTCGCTCAATACAAAGAAATTCAGTATTTCTCGCATGTGATTCACATGGTTTCGAAAGTGACTGCGCAATTGGATCCTAGCGTGAATACAATGAAAGTTTTTGCAGATTCTTTTCCCGCTGGAACGCTTTCTGGCGCACCAAAATTCAAAGCAATGG
Source organism: Empedobacter sedimenti (assembly GCF_030005555.1). GTDB lineage: Bacteria > Bacteroidota > Bacteroidia > Flavobacteriales > Weeksellaceae > Empedobacter > Empedobacter sedimenti. The sequence goes on from NZ_JASCQG010000010.1 coordinate 155,302, forward strand.
AATTGTTAGACGGTTACGAAAATCAAAATCGTGGCGTTTATGGTGGCGGAATTGGCTATTTAGGATTTAACGGAGATATCAATATGGCAATTGCGATTCGTACGTTCGTCAGCAAACAAAATACTTTATATTTTCAGGCTGGTGCTGGAGTTGTTTCCAAATCGGTCGAAGAAAATGAATTACAAGAAGTCAATCATAAATTAGGAGCGCTTCGTCGCTCAATAGAAATCGCTCAAAACCTATAAACTATGAAAATTTTAGTTATCGATAATTACGATTCGTTCACCTATAATTTAGTGCATTCGCTAAAGAAATTCGCCGATGATATTACTGTTGTTCGCAATGATGGAATCGCTTTGGAAGAGGTGAATAATTATGATAAAATATTACTTTCTCCTGGCCCAGGAATCCCTGATGAAGCGAATTTATTGAAACCAATCATCGAGAAATACGCCTCAACAAAATCAATTTTTGGTGTTTGTTTAGGTCAACAAGCAATCGGAGAAGTTTTTGGTGGAAAATTATTAAACACGCAAGAAGTTTTTCACGGAGTTGAATCAACAATTGAAGTGATAAAAGAAGAAGTGATATTCCAAAATTTACCAAAAAATTTAGAAGTTGGACGTTACCATTCTTGGGTAGTTTCAAACGAAAATTTTCCTGAAGAATTAGAAATTACAGCAGTTGGTCCAAAAGGAGAAGTGATGGCTTTGCGTCATAAAACCTATGATGTCCGTGGTGTTCAATTTCATCCAGAATCTATTTTGACGCCACTTGGAGATGAAATGATTAAGAATTGGTTAGAAGCTTAAAACGATGAAAAAATTATTAAATTTATTATTCGAAAATTATACCTTGAGCGAAGATGAAGCGTATCAAATTATGGTAGAAATTTCGGAAGAAAAATATTCAGCTGTCGAATTAGCTTCTTTTGTGACCATTTTTAATATGCGCAACATTACATTGGAGGAATTAAAAGGTTATCGCCGAGCTTTGTTAGATTTATGCATCAAAGTAGATTTGCCAAAGCAAGCGATTGATGTTGTAGGAACGGGTGGTGACGGAAAAGATACTTTTAATATTTCGACATTAAGTTGTTTTGTTTTGGCTGGAGCTGGCGAAAAAATTATCAAACAAGGAAATTATGGAGCTTCGTCTGTGAGCGGTTCTTCGAATATATTGGATAATTTTGGATACGAATTTTCTGTCAATCAAGATAAATTGAAACGTGAGTTCGACGAAGTTGGAATTACATTTTTACATGCGCCACTTTTTCATCCGGCTTTGGCGAAAGTTGCTCCGATTAGAAAAGGTTTGGCGGTAAAAACATTTTTCAATTTGATGGGTCCTTTGGTGAATCCAGTTCAACCAGAATTCCAAAATTTGGGAACGTATGATGTCAAAACCGCTCGATTATATCATTATGTAATGCAAAATTCGGACGTACAATATTCGATTTCGACTGCGTTGGCTGGTTATGATGAAATTTCGTTAACATCACCAACAAAAGTATATAATAATTCGGGTGAATTTGTGTTAGAAAGTAAAGATTTTGGTTTAAATATTCTTCAACCAGATGAGATAAAAGGTGGAAAATCAATCGAAGAAAATTCTAAAATATTTTTGAGTGTTTTAGAAGGAAATTCAACTAAAGCTCAAAAAGAAGTTGTGTTAGCAAACACTGCTTTAGCCTTGAAAACAATTTATCCAACCAAAGATTTAATCGAATGTGTAGCGATTGCAAACGAAAGTTTAGACAGTAAAAATGCATTGAATGTATTCCAAAAATTAATGAAGTCATGAAAACGATATTAGACGAAATTGTCGCGCAAAAACGTGTTGAAATTTTAGAAAAACAGAGAACTCAATCAATCGAAAGTTTTAGAAATTCGGAAAATTTCTTACTTCCTGTAAAATCTACAAAAGCTTCAATTTTAGATGATACAAAATCTGGAATTATTGCAGAATTTAAGCGAAAATCACCTTCAAAAGGTTTTATCAACAAAGATGCAAACGTAAAAGAAGTCGTTTCAGGTTACGAAAAGTTTGGTGCTTCTGTTGTTTCTGTTTTGACGGATGAACAATTTTTTGGCGGAAGTTTTGATGATTTACAACAAGCTAAAGAAGTTTTAAATATTCCAGTTTTGCGCAAAGATTTTATTGTTGATGAATTTCAAGTATACGAAACAAAAGCAATTGGTGCGGATTTGATGTTGTTGATTGCAGAATGTTTGACAAAAGATGAAGTCTATCATTTAGCGAAAACAGCTAAAGAAATTGGTTTGGAAGTTTTGTTGGAATTACATTCGGAAGATCAATTGGAAAAAGTAAATGAATTCATCGATTTGATTGGAATTAATAATCGTAATTTGAAAAATTTTGAAGTTGATATTGAAAAATCAAAACAAATTTTGAAACAATTACCAACCGATTTAATCAAAGTTGCGGAAAGCGGAATTTCTGATCCAAAAATAGTGAAAGAATTGCGACAAGCAGGATTTCAAGCTTTTTTGATTGGAGAAAACTTTATGAAAGCTGAAGATCCAACCAAAACTTTTGAACAATTTGTAAAAGAGTCGAAATGAAACGTTTTCAAGTAAAAGTTTGCGGAAATAATAACATCGAAAATTTTAAAAAAATTGCAGTAATCGAACCCGATTATGTTGGCTTTATTTTCTATTCAAAATCAAAACGATTTGTAGAAGATGAATCTATTTTCGAAGTTTTTCCGAATGCAGAAAAAGTTGGCGTTTTCGTGAATGAATCAATCGAAAATATTCTCGAAAAAGTTGAACAATATAAATTAGATGTTGTGCAATTACATGGTGATGAAACGGTACATTTTTGTGAAGAATTAATCAATCAAAAACATCAACGATTACTAACTGATGAAAGCTTTTTAGACTTTAAAATTTGGAAAGCCATTGGTGTAAAATCGATTGAAGATTTTCAACAATTAACCACTTATCAACAAGTTGTTGATGGTTTTGTTTTTGACACAAAATCAAGTGATTACGGTGGTACAGGAAAGAAATTTGATTGGCAATTGTTAACAAATTATCAGTTATCAACACCCTTTTTATTAAGTGGCGGAATAACATTGGAAGATGCATTTATCTTGAAAAATTTTCAACATCCGAGGTGTATCGGATTTGATATCAATAGTGGTTTTGAGTCAGCACCAGGAATTAAAAAAACTGACGAAGTAAAACAGTTTATCGATACAATTGATGGACGAATTGAACAAAATTAAAAAAGAAACAAAATGAAATACGAAGTTGACGAAAGAGGTTTTTATGGTGAATTTGGAGGAGCATTTATTCCAGAATTATTACATCATAATTGTGAAGAATTATCGCAAGCTTTAGCAAAATATGTTGATACGGAAGAATTCAAAAAAGAATTTAATTTGTTGTTAAAAGATTACGTTGGTCGACCAAGTCCATTGTATTTCGCACCAAATCTTTCGAAAAAATACAACACCAATATTCTTCTAAAACGAGAAGATTTAAATCATACAGGAGCGCATAAAATCAACAATGCAATTGGTCAAGCTCTATTAGCAAAACGAATGGGTAAAACTAAAATTATTGCCGAAACTGGCGCTGGACAACATGGTGTTGCAACAGCAACAGTTTGCGCGTTGATGGGATTAGAATGCATAGTTTTTATGGGAGAAATTGACATTGCTCGCCAGGCACCAAATGTTGCGCGAATGAAAATGTTAAGCGCAGAAGTTATTCCAGCAACATCAGGTAGTAAAACATTAAAAGATGCCACAAATGAAGCAATTCGTTATTGGATCAATAATCCTGAAACTTTTTACATCATCGGTTCTGTCGTTGGACCTCACCCTTATCCAGCAATGGTAACGAAATTTCAAGCGATTATTTCGGAAGAAATTAAAGTCCAAATGAAAGAGAAATATGGGAAAGAAAATCCTGATTACGTGATTGCTTGTGTTGGTGGCGGAAGTAATGCTGCGGGAGCTTTTTATCATTTTTTAAATGATGATTCTGTCAAATTAATCGCGGTTGAAGCGGCTGGGTTGGGCGTAGAATCTGGCGAAACTGCTGCAACAACGATCAAAGGAACGGAAGGAATTATTCACGGAAGCCGAACGTTATTGATGCAAGATAAAGATGGACAAATAGTTGAACCTTATTCAATTTCGGCTGGATTAGACTATCCTGGAGTTGGTCCTTTACATGCACATTTGTTCAAAACTGGACGTGCTGAATTCTTAAATGCAACAGATGATGAAGCCTTAGATGCTGCTTTTATGCTAACAAAAGAGGAAGGAATCATTCCTGCACTAGAATCTTCTCACGCTTTAGCTGCTTTAGAAAAAATTAATTTTAAACCGCAAGACATTGTGGTTCTGAATCTTTCGGGAAGAGGAGATAAAGACTTAGAAACATATATGAAAGTTTCGGAAAAATATTCTTAAAAAAGATTTGTCTGTTCCTAAAAATCGCCTTACATTTGCACCCACGATAATGAAATCTATCGGGGTGTAGCGTAGCCCGGTCATCGCGCCTGCTTTGGGAGCAGGAGGTCGCAGGTTCGAATCCTGCCACCCCGA
>NZ_JASCQG010000011.1 GCF_030005555.1 Empedobacter sedimenti
AAAAAATAATAAATTTATAAACCAAACACTCTCTTAATTTTTAGCAAGAGGTGTCTCATTTATTTTGACAACATACAGATCACAATACATTTCTGTCGCATCTAAAATACCATCATTGTCATTATCTAAATCAACATCATCAGTAATACCATCTCCATCATTATCATTCGTTTTATTAACTCCAAAATTATATGCAGTAAAATTAGATAAGTTAGCAAGGATATTTGTTATTTTTCCGTCAGGAGTCCCATCATTTCCAGAAGTATTTGCAGATTCTCCAACATAAGACCAACCTTGATTTAACTCAGTAATTGGAGCTGGTTGTCCAATAACTCCTGTATTCTTAGATAGTTGTATAGAATATGTTTGTCCTTCCGTTGTATAACCTACAGGTATAACGTAAGTTCCGTTAGATGATACTGGAGCTGAATAAACTAGATTTCCGTTAGAGTCAACTAAATTAACGTAGCTTCCTCCTGCATTATTTCCTGAACCAAATATCTCGCTTGGACCATTTGAATCAAAGTATACTGTACCACTAATAGAAGGTTTAGCTAAAGGATCAAGAGCAATCATAGTTGCTTTATAATTATTAACTGCAGAACCATCACTTCTTCTTACTGAATAGTTAGGAATATTTAAGAAGTTGGTAGCGTAATCATAACGAACTGACATACCATCTGCTTCATTTGGAGCACTAGATGATATATAATTTGTATAAGTGTTTCCAAGATTAGGACCGCCACTATTTGTGATTCTGAAATTATCTATTTGTATCCAAGTACTAGGGCTAGATGTGTTAGAGATGCTTTCGTCTTTTGATAGTGTTGCTCCAGATAAAAACATTCTATCAGCAGCTGTTCTACCAACTTGGACTGGATTTGGTGTTCGTCCAGCGCTTGAAGTGGTAATTGTAGCAGTATTGTTTCCTCCAGGTACAGGGCCATAATAAGCGACAACTTTAGGTACTAAATTGCTTGATACATTTTCAAAAACAGTTACAACAACTGACATTTCATCTCCTGCATTTGGTCTACCTCTGTATATTCCTGACCAGTCAAAGCTAACATTACCAATTGGTATACCATCAGCTTCAGTTAAATAGTATGATGTATAGTAATTAGTAAGGGTTGCATTTGAAGCAGTAGCAGTAGGACATCTACAACTAAAGTTGTACGAGTTGGCTAAAGGTGTAGCTGTTTTTGAGCCTATTTTAAAAGGGAAAAATCTAGAATCATAGTTTGCAGAACTAGTCCCATCTTTAAAATTTGAAGTAATATGATTATCTCCTCCATTATAAGAATGTATTCTCTCGGTATCAAAAGAGACAATTACAATTCTATTAGAACCATTTGGTATAGTGTAGTTTAAAGATGATGCCTGTGTAGTTCCAGATAAAGTAACTTTTGTGCTTCCAAGGTATCTGATGTTTTGCGCTTGTACTACTATTCCAAGTAAAAGTGCAAAAAATAGGTATAGATTTTTTTTCATTAATATAATTATTAAATTGAGTATTTATTAAATTGATTTCGTATTATCCTATAAAGGGAGGAGGTCGAATACCATAAGTTTTATAAATACCAATTTGAATAACTGATAATGAGGTTGTATTTATTTTTGTTTTCGTTTCTTCCGTAAAAACGATTTCTTCGACAATTGATTTAGTCTTTGTCGCAATCTTTCTTATTGAGTCTTGAGAAGAAACAACAGCAAAGTTTTTTAAGTTATTAGAATTGTAGATTGAAGGTAATTCGTAAGGTAAATAAAACGTTGTTTGAACTTGTTTTGATTTACTAGTATTTAAAACCTTTACGAGTTTTACCTCTTTTTTTAAGGCTTTTTCTTTCTTTAAATCAGGTTTTTTAGAATGATTTTCATTTTTGTTTATAACAACAATTTCCAATTTTTCAGGACTATTTGTTTTGTAAGATATAGTAGTTCCTTTTTTTACAAAAATTTTTCCAGTAACAATTGTGCTTTTGTTGTTATTTGATGAATCGTTAAGTGAGTCTTGTTGAGTATTAACATCAGATGCCCTATTAACAATGTTTTCTCCTTTAGAATAGGAAAATGTTAACAAAGTTAAGATAAGAAAAAAAATATTTCTTACTAGCTTAGGCATAGCAGTAGGTTAGATTATAGGTTAGTGCAAAATTAGTAAATTATTATAATTATTGCATATTCAATATGTTAAAATTTAATTTAAACAAAAATTCCACTTTAATTAGTGGAATTTTTTATAGTTGATTAATAAAGTTTGTTACACTTTCCTTTGTTGTTGCCCACGAGGTCACAAGCCTTATAGCAGAGTTTTTCTCATCTGTTTTTTGCCAAATATAAAACTCAAAATCTTGTTGTAGTTTTTCGATAATTTTATTTGGTAAAATCGGAAAAATCTGATTGGAAGATGGTTCTGTCAAAAACTTGTGACCTTTTGCTGAAATTGCATTTGCTAATTTTTCTGCCATTTGATTCGCGTGTCTTCCCATCTCGAAAAATAATTCATCTCTAAATAATTCAAAAAACTGAATTCCAATCAAACGTCCTTTCGCCAGCATTCCACCTTTTTGCTTGATATGATAACGAAAATCTTCGTCCAATTTTAGATTATTTATCACAATGGCTTCTCCAATCAATGCACCGTTTTTAGTGCCACCTATATAAAATACATCGCATAAATTCGCCATATCTTCTAAGGTTAAATCACATTTTGGAGAGGTTAAAGCGGAAGCTAAACGCGCGCCATCAACAAAAAGATATAAATTATTTTCTTTGCAAAAATGATAAAGTGCTTGCAATTCCTTTTTTGTGTAAACACTTCCAACTTCCGTAGAATTAGAAATATAAACCAATTTTGGCTTTACCATATGCTCGTCCGTGTGTGTTTGTAGAGTTTTCGCTATTTGTATTGGCGCAATTTTACCATCATCGGTCGCAATGGTATTTACTTTATGTCCTGTTGCTTCTATCGCGCCAGTTTCGTGAACAGCAATATGCCCACTTTCTGCTGAAATTACAGATTCATGTGGTTTTAGAATAGAAGAAATTACAATCAAATTTGCTTGTGTTCCGCCAGAAACAAAATGAATTGCAGCATCTTTTTTTAAATGTTTTTGGATTAATTCTCTTGCTTCGTTACAAAATTCATCTTCGCTGTAACCATCAGTTTGCACTAAATTTGTTTCGATTAATCGATGCAAAATTGCTGGATGAGCGCCTTCGCTATAATCGTTTTTAAAGCTATGTTTTTTCAAAATATATACTTTTTGTTTATGTAAAATTATACCATTATACTTGTTTAGATATCATATTATTTGATAAATTTGAAAAACATATAAGCGCATTACTGCGTAATTGATGATCTGTTCTAATGAAAAAAATTATCTTACCAATTGTTGTAACTTTTAGTTTTACATTATTCATTTTTGCTTGTAAAAGTGATGACGGAATTAGTTATGAATTAAGTAAAGTTGATCAAACTGTTTTATCAACACAAATGAATAATTTTTTGAAAACTAATTTTAATCAATTTAGTGTAAAAGAAGTTAATCAATTTGAACCGTTAAAACCAGATGGTTCAATTTACGAGGTTAATTTAGATGAACAGTTTTTAATTGATTTTGATAAAGTAGGTAATTGGACATCAATTGAGAAAACGGGAAAAAATATTTTCCCAGCAAATATTATTCATCAATCAATTCAGCTTTATATTTCTAAAGCGTATAAAAATCAAACGATTGAAAAAATTGAACGAATCAAAGAAGGATTTATCGTAGAATTAGCACACGATATTGATTTAAAATTCAATAAAAATGGTGAATTTATCGAGCGTTTACCTTAACTAGATAAAAAAACTCCAATAAATATTTAATTGGAGTTTTTTGTTGAATTCTATTTATCTCGACTTTCTAGCATTGGTACAAATTTGAAATCACCAAATTCGTATTTTTCATATTTTTCTTCATCTAATCTAATGATCACAATCATTTGTTGTGATTTTTCTCCAACAGGAATTACCATCACACCGCCAACTTTTAGTTGTTGTAACAAATCATTCGGAATCTCAGGAGCTCCAGCTGTTACGATAATTTTATCAAAAGGAGCGAAAGAAGGTAAACCTTTGTAACCATCACCATACGTTTGATAGCGCGGTTCTAAATTTATTTTTTTGAGAATAATTTTAGAGAAATCAAACAATTCTTTTTGACGTTCAATCGTAAAAACCTCTGCGCCAATAGCTACCAAGACAGCTGTTTGATATCCAGATCCAGTCCCAATTTCCAATACTTTTTCGTTTGGATGAACGTCTAATAGTTGAGTTTGAAACGCAACGGTAAAAGGATGCGAAATGGTTTGTCCAGCCGCAATAGGAAAGGCTTCGTCACGGTAAGCAAATTCTACAAAAGCACTGTCTAAAAACAAATGTCTAGGTACAATATTGATCGCTTCTAAGACTTTTCTATCTTCAATTCCTTTCGAACTTAACAAATCAACCAACATCTTTCGTCTTCCTTGATGTTTAAAATCGTCTACTGGCATGTTCCAAAATTTTTACAAAAATGCATTAAATACAACTAATTCTCATTAATTTTAACCCAAAATCTACCAAATGTTAAAAGTAGGAGTGATAGGTGCAGGACACCTTGGGAAAATTCATTTAAAGTTATTAAATCAATCGGAAAAATACGAATTAATTGGCTTTTTTGATTCTTTTGAAGAAAATGGAAAGAAAGTAGAAGCTGAATTTGGGTATAAATATTTTAGTTCGATGGACGAATTAATTGATGCTGTTGATGTTGTTGATATTGTGACACCAACGTTATCACATTATGAAGTTGCATTGAAAGTGATCGAAAAAAATAAACATTTTTTTATCGAAAAACCAGTTACGCATACCTTAGAAGAAGCAGATCATTTGTTGAAATTGACAAATGAAAAAGGTCTGAAAGCGCAAGTTGGACACGTAGAACGTTTCAATCCTGCATTCACAGCGGCTGCGCCTTTTATCGAAGAACCATTGTTTATCGAAACGCATCGTCTGGCAGAATTTAATCCGCGTGGAACAGATGTTCCTGTTGTGTTGGATTTGATGATTCATGATTTGGATGTGATTTTATCGATTGTAAAATCAGAAATTAAATCAATTCATTCGTCTGGAGTTTCGGTGATTAGTGATACGCCTGATATTGCAAATGCTCGAATTGAGTTTGAGAATGGTTGTGTGGTTAATGTTTCAACAAGTAGAATGTCAATGAAAAATATGCGAAAAATGCGTGTTTTTCAACGAAATGCATATATTTCGATTGATTTCTTGACGAAAAAGACAGAAATTATTAAAATGCACAAAGCGCCAGAAAATCCAAGTGAGTTTGCAATGATTTTGGAGAATGATAAAGGAGATCGTAGAGAGATTTGTTTCGAACATCCTGAAGTTTTACCAAATAATGCAATTTTGGATGAATTAGAAAGCTTTGCGGATTCTATTGTGAATAATTCACCAATCAAAGTTTCGTTACAAGATGGACGAAATGCCTTGAAAGTTGCATTGGAGATTATTGCTTATTTTGAAAAAGAGCAACAAGTCATCAAAAATCAAACAATCGAAAAGGAATAATCGAAGTACAATTTCGTAAAACGCAAAACGAATCTCGAAAAAAATATGATGTGATTCTGAAACAAGTTCAGAATGACGGAAGTTTGTCTAGCTGAATTCATTTCAGCTTCTCATCCCAAAAGTCAAATTTCGCAAAACGAGTTTCGAATCTCGAAAAAAAATAATAAAAACAAACATACAAAAAGATGAAAAACATTACAGTTATTGGAGCTGGAACGATGGGTAACGGAATTGCTCACGTTTTTGCACAATCAGGATTTGCAGTGAATTTGGTTGACGTTTCTCAAGATAGTTTGGACCGTGGATTGAAAACAATCGCTGGAAATTTGGAGCGTATGATCGCTAAAGAAAAAATTACAGAAGCTGATAAAACAGCAACTTTAAATAATATTACAACATTTACAGATACTGCGGAAGCTGTGAAAAATGCGGATTTAGTTGTAGAAGCAGCAACAGAAAATTTAGATTTGAAATTGAAAATCTTCAAACAAATTGATGAAGCTGCGCCTGCAAATGCAATTTTAGCGTCAAATACTTCTTCTATTTCGATTACAAAAATCGCATCTGTTACAAGTCGTCCAAAACAAGTGATTGGAATGCATTTCATGAATCCAGTTCCGATGATGAAATTGGTCGAAATTATTCGCGGTTACGATACAACAGACGAAGTAACGAAAGCGATTATGGAAATGTCAGAAAAATTAGGAAAAGTTCCGGTTGAAGTGAACGATTATCCTGGTTTTATTGCCAATCGTATTTTAATGCCAATGATTAACGAAGCAATTTATTCTTTATATGAAGGTGTTGCGGGCGTGAAAGAAATTGACGAAGTAATGAAATTAGGTATGGCTCATCCAATGGGACCATTACAATTAGCGGATTTTATTGGTTTAGATGTTTGCTTATCAATCTTAGAAGTATTGTACGACGGATTCAAAAATCCTAAATATGCACCTTGTCCATTGTTAGTAAACATGGTAACTGCTGGTAAAAAAGGAGTGAAATCTGGAGAAGGATTCTATGATTATTCAGAATCTAAAAAAGCAGAAAAATTAGCAGCTCAGTTTGCAAAGTAATTTATCTTACACAAAATAGTCAAAACAAAAAGCGTTACTTTTCGGGTAACGCTTTTTATTTTGAAAACTATTTTGATTACTTAATTGCAGCTAAAGCGTGAGTGTAATCAGGTTCTTGACCAATTTCAGGTACTTGCTCAGTGTAAGCAACCTCTCCATTAGGATTAATCACCACAACTGCGCGAGATAATAAACCATTTAATGGTCCATCAACCATTTTTACACCATAAGCATTTGCAAATTCTTCATTTTTGAAATCAGATAAAGTGACTACATTATCCAAACCTTCGGCAGCACAAAAACGAGATAAAGCGAAAGGTAAATCTTTCGAAATGCATAATACAACTGTATTTGGAGCAGAAGAAACTTCTTTATTAAAAGTTCGTACAGATTGTGCACAAACACCAGTGTCAACACTTGGGAAAATATTTAAAACAACATTTTTTCCTGCATAATCAGCCAATGTTTTGTCGCTTAAATCTCCTGCTGTTAAAGCAAAACTTGGGGCTTTTTCACCAACTGTTGGTAAATCTCCGCCTGTATGAATAGGATTTCCTTTGAATGTAATTTCAGACATAATTTTTTGTTTTGATTCTATATTTTTAATGATTAAATGTAACAAAATTCTACGGAGAAAAAAGTATCTTCGCAACAATAAATTGTTACATTACAAATAATACACAAATATTATGCAACTTTCAAAGCGTTTACAAAATTTGAAACCATCTGCAACTATTGCAATGTCTGCGAAAGCAAGAGAATTAAAATCACAAGGAATCGATGTGATTAGTTTAAGTATTGGAGAACCAGATTTCAATACGCCAGATTTTATTAAGGAGGCTGCTAAAAAAGCAATCGACGAAAATTATTCGGGATACCCACCAATTGCTGGGTATGCAGATTTGAAGGAAACGATTTGTAAGAAGTTTAAACGTGATAACAATATTGAGTATACAGCAAACCAGGTTGTTGTTTCTACAGGAGCAAAACAATCTATTTATAATGTTTTACAAGCAATTGTAGATGAAGGAACTGAAGTAATTATTCCAACACCTTATTGGGTTTCTTATTCAGATATTGTAGAATTATCAGGAGGAACGCCAGTTTTTGTAGAAGGAACTTTAGAAGCTGATTTCAAAATTACTCCAGCGCAATTAGAAGCTGCAATTACAGATAAAACACGTGCTATTATTTATTCATCTCCTTGTAATCCGTCAGGATCAGTTTATACAAGAGAAGAATTGAAAGGTTTGGCTGAGGTTTTAGCAAAATATCCAGATGTGATTATTATTTCGGACGAAATTTATGAGCACATTGTTTATGGAGAAAAAAATGTTTCGATAGCATCTTTCCCAGAAGTTTATAACCAAACAGTAACTGTAAATGGTTTAGCAAAAGCTTTCGCGATGACAGGTTGGAGAATCGGTTTCATTGGAGCGCCAGCTTGGTTAGCAAAAGCATGCGAAACATTACAAGGACAAGTGACTTCGGGAGCAACATCTATTGCGCAACGTGCAGCAATTACGGCTTTAGAAGCAGATCCAAGTTCAGTTAAATATATGGTTGATGCATTTGCAGAACGCCGTGAATTGATGTTAGGTTGGGCAAGAGAAATTCCAACGTTCAAAGTAAACGAACCAAAAGGAGCTTTCTATTTGTTCCCAGATGTTACGGCAACTTTCGGAAATACGTATAATGGCGTTACAATTAACAATGCAGATGATTTGGCTTTATATTTATTAGAGCATGCGCAAGTTGCGGTTGTTTCTGGTTCGGCTTTCGGATCTAAAAATTGTATTCGTATGTCGTATGCTGCGTCTGTAGAAGAGTTGAAAGAAGCAATGACACGTATCAAAAATGCTTTAGCGTAAGTAGAAAAGCAGATAAAATATCAAAATCCTCAAGTTTTGCTTGAGGATTTTTTTGTGGATGATATTTTCTTTAAAAAAATGTGATTTTAATTTTAATGAATTTCAATTGATTAGCCTATTTAAGCGACTTTTTATTGAAAATATTTCAAAAAAGATTTGTTTTAATCGAAAATAACCTCTTATATTTGCACCACTAAAAACAAGGCGAGGTAGCTCAGATGGTTAGAGCGCAGGATTCATAACCCTGAGGTCGGCAGTTCGATTCTGCTCTTCGCTACAACTTCAAAAGACAAATTCATTATCGAATTTGTCTTTTTTATTATCAATAAATATTATTAGACTTCTGATGATAATCATCGATTAATCCTTTCTAATTCATTAAATTTGCATTCAATTTAGTAACGTTCTAAATAAAATTCAAAAAAATGATTCAAACAGATATAATTATAATCGGGGCTGGACCAACTGGTCTTTTTGCCGTTTTCGAAGCAGGTTTATTAAAAATGAGATGTCATATTATTGATGCACTTCCTCAGCCTGGAGGACAATTGACAGAATTGTATCCCAAAAAACCAATTTTTGATATTCCTGGTTATCCTTCTGTTGGAGCTGGAGAATTGATTGATAATTTGATGGAGCAAATCAAACAATTTGAACCAGGTTTTACATTAAATGAGCAAGCAACAATAATAGATAAACAAGAAGACGGAACTTTTATTGTAACAACAAATAAAGGAACGCAAATACACGGAAAAGCGGTTGCGATAGCGGGTGGTCTTGGATCTTTTGAGCCTCGTAAACCAATTATTGAAAATATAGAAGCATACGAAGAAAACGGAGTAGAGTATTTTGTGAAAAACCCTGAATTGTTCCGTGATAAAAAAATTGTGATTGCTGGCGGTGGAGACTCTGCATTAGATTGGTCAATTTTCTTGGCTGATGTGGCTGCAGAAGTTACGTTGGTACACAGAAGAAATGAGTTTCGTGGTGCGTTAGATTCTGTTGATAAAGTAATTGAATTGAAAAAAGCAGGGAAAATTAATTTAATTACTCCTGCCGAAATTACAGGAATTAAAGGTGATGGAAAAGTAGAAGGTTTGGTTATTGAGAAAGATGGTGAAACCTTTGAGATTGAAACAGATTATTTTATTCCTTTATTTGGTCTTTCTCCAAAATTAGGTCCAATTGCAAATTGGGGATTAGAGATTGAGAAAAATGCGATCAAAGTAAATAATGCGTTAGATTATCAAACGAATATTGAAGGAATATACGCGATTGGTGACGTCAATACTTATCCAGGAAAATTGAAGTTGATTTTATGTGGTTTCCACGAAGCAACGCTAATGTGTCAATCTGTTTACAATAGAATGAATCCTGGGAAAAAATTTGTCTTAAAATACACAACCGTTTCTGGGGTTGATGGTTTCGATGGGACAAGAAAAGAAGCCGAAAAAGCGGTTGTCAAAGCAATTGACTAATTTTAACTAAATAAATAGAAATATTTTTTAAACCTTTTACGTTTTGCGTAAAAGGTTTTTATTTTTTATTTTCCTTCTTTAAAAGGATCTTTCTATATTTATTTTTCGTCAAAACTCACACAAGAAAAATAAATACATGAAGAAAAATTTTCTAAAATTGTTGAAAGACAAACGACTTATTTATGCGTTGTCATTTCCTTTTTTTATGACTTATTCTTTTGCGCAACAACCAAAAGTAAACAACGTTACAGAACAGTCTGTTGCAAAGAAAATCACAAAAGTTCAGCAAATCAATTCATCAACAGTTGAAGTTATTTTTGAAGATAATCAACGTTTGACATTCGATTTTTATACAAGTAATATTTTTCGATTATTTCAAGATATACATGGTGGAATTATTCGCGATCCAGAAGCAAAACCTCAGGCAAATATTCTAGTAGATCAACCTCGTCAAAAAATAGAAAATCTTTCGGTTAAAGATAATGGAAGCGATGTAGTGATCTCAACGGATCAAATTACTGTAACAATGAATAAAGCATCTTCATTGTTTAAAATTGTCAATAAAAAAACAAATCAAACGGTTGTTGAATCGATTAAGCCAATTCGATTTGATGAAAAATCAGTTACTTTAAATTTAAAAGAAAATCCTTCTGAATATTTTTATGGAGGAGGGGTTCAGAACGGACGTTTTTCGCATAAAGGAAAAATCATTTCTATCGAAAATCAAAATAGTTGGACAGATGGAGGAGTGGCTTCGCCTACGCCTTTTTATTGGTCAACAAATGGTTATGGGATGATGTGGTACACTTTCAAAAAAGGTAAATATGATTTTGGAGCAAAAGATAAAGGAATCGTAAATCTTTCGCATGAGGAAAATTATTTAGACGTCTTCTTTATGGTTAATGAAAAGCCAGTTGATTTGTTGAAAGATTTTTACCAATTAACAGGAGAGCCTGTTTTATTACCAAAATTTGGATTTTATCAAGGTCATTTGAATGCTTACAATAGAGATTATTGGAAAGAAGATGAAAAAGGAATTTTGTTTGAAGATGGTAAAAAATATAAGGAAAGCCAAAAAGATAAAACAGGAATTAAAGAATCGTTGAATGGCGAGTTGGGTAATAATTACCAGTTTTCTGCTCGTGCAGTAATCGATCGTTACAAAAAACACGATATGCCTTTGGGTTGGGTATTGCCAAATGATGGTTATGGAGCTGGTTATGGTCAAACAGAAACTTTAGATGGGAATATTCAGAATTTAAAATCCTTTGGAGATTATGCGCGTAAAAATGGTGTAGAAATTGGTCTTTGGACACAATCTGATCTTCATCCAAAAGATAGTATTTCTGCTTTATTGCAACGTGATATTGTAAAAGAAGTAAGAGATGCAGGTGTTAGAGTACTAAAAACTGACGTAGCCTGGGTAGGATACGGATATTCATTCGGATTAAATGGTGTAACTGACGTTGGAAAAACGATGCCTTACTATGGTAATAATGCTCGTCCTTTTATTATTTCGTTAGATGGTTGGGCTGGTACGCAACGTTATGCAACTATTTGGTCTGGGGATCAAACAGGTGGAGTTTGGGAATATATTCGTTTTCATATTCCTACTTATATTGGTTCAGGATTATCAGGTCAGCCAAATATTACATCAGATGTAGATGGAATTTTCGGAGGAATGAAAACTGATGTTAATACACGTGACTTTCAGTGGAAAACCTTTACACCAATGGAATTGAACATGGATGGTTGGGGAAGAAATGAGAAATATCCACATGCATTGGGAGAGCCTTATACATCAATTAATAGAATGTATTTGAAGTTAAAATCAGAGATGATGCCTTATTCGTACAGTATTTCAAAAGAAGCTGTAGATGGGTTGCCAATGATTCGTGCGATGTTCTTAGAATATCCAAACGAGTATACCTTAGGAACTTCTACGCAATATCAATATTTATATGGTTCGTCTTTTCTTATTGCGCCAATTTATCAAGCAACAAAAGCAGATGATAAAGGAAATGATATAAGAAACGGAATTTATTTACCTGAAGGAAATTGGGTAGATTATTTCTCTGGAGATGAATACGAAGGAAACGAAATTGTAAACAATTATGATGCGCCAATCTGGAAATTACCTGTTTTTGTAAAACGTGGTGCTATTATTCCGACTGCAAATCCAAGTAATAATGTACACGAAATCAACCAAAATCATCGTATTTACGAAGTTTATCCTTTCGGAAATTCGTCGTTTACAGAATATGATGATGATGGAACAACAGAGGCTTATAAATACAGCGAAGGAACTAAAACGAAGATTGAACAAAGTTTAGATGGGCAAAAAGCTTCGATTAAGATTCTTGCAACTGAAGGAAATTATAAAGGATTTGTAAAAAATAAATCAACAGAGTTTAGAATTAATACAACTGCTAAACCAAAGAAAATTGACGTAAAAATTGGAGGAAAAAAAGTGAAATTAACTGAGGTTAGTTCGGTGAAAGAATTCAATTCAAAAACAAATGTTTTCTTTTATGATGCTCAGCCAAACCTAAATCAATTTTCGACACCAAATACTGAGTTTTCTAAAGTTGAAATCATCAAAAATCCTCAAATCAAAATTAACCTTTCACAAGTTGATATTACAACAACACCAATTGATGTGCTGATTGATGGATACGTTTATCAACCTGAAAATAAGTTTTTAAAACATACTGGTAGTTTGGCTAAACTTCAACAAGTTGCGATAAGTGATAAAGATAAAACAGCTTATACATTAACGCCAAGCTGGAAAAAAGAGGATAATGCAGATTATTACGAAATAGAGTTTGAGGGTAGAAAATATTCTTATATCAAAGACAATTCGTTGTTATTTGAGAATCTAAAAGCAGAAACACCATATTCATTCAAAGTTCGTTCGGTAAATAAGGATGGCGTTTCGGATTGGCAATCAATTTCTTCTAAAACAAATACAGATCCTTTATTGTATGCAATTAGAGGGTTAAAAGGTGATACTTCTGCAGAAAATCAAGAAGGTGAAGGAGTTAATCGTTTATTTGATTATGACGAAGGAAATATGTGGCACACAAAATGGGGTGTAAATGCATTACCTTTCGAAATGGTGATTGATTTAAGTTCTGTTAATCAGTTAGATAAATTACAATATTTACCTCGTACAAGTGGTGGTAATGGTAATTTACTTAAAGGTAAAGTTTATGCAGGAATGAGTAAAGATGAGTTGGTTGAAGCTGGAACTTTTGAATGGAAAAATAATGATGAAGTAAAAGAGTTTATCTTCAAAAATCATCCAACAGCTCGTTATATCAAATTTGAAATTACTGATGCTGTAGGAGGATTTGGTTCTGGTCGTGAACTATATGTATTCAAAGTGCCAGGAACAGAAAGTTATATTCCAGGAGATATTAACAATGATAGATTGGTTGATGCAAATGATTTGACATCTTATACTAATTATACAGGTTTACGTTTAGGAGATAGTGATTTCGAAGGTTATGTGAGTAATGGAGATGTGAACAAAAATAATTTGATTGATGCATTTGATATTTCTAACGTAGGTGTTCGTATGCGCGGAGGAGTAAGTAAAGATAAGATAGAAAAAGTAGATGGAAACATTACAATTTCTACTGCAAAACAAACTTATTCTGCTGGTGAAACAATTGAAATTAAAGTGAAAGGTACAGATCTAAAATCTGTAAATGCATTAAGTTTTGCATTACCTTACAATCAAGCGGATTACGACTTTGTAAGCATCGAGGCAATTAATATGAAAGAAATGGAAAACTTGACAAATGATCGTTTACATACAAATGGTTCTAAATCTTTGTACCCAACTTTTGTAAATATTGGTAAAAAACCTTTCGTAGAAGGAACTGTAGAATTATTTGTGATCAAACTGAAAGCAAAGAAAAATGTAAAATTCAACTTAAAACCAATTGATGGTTATTTGGTTGATAAAAACCTAAATTCAAAGCAAGTATTTAAATAAATATAGTAGCTATAAATTGTAAAAACCTCCCTTTTTTTGGGAGGTTTTTTTATTCACAATCACATGTTTCTCTACTTCGTCTTTTTTGTTCATTGTCCCAAAAAGGATAAAATTTTAGTCCAAAATAAAAGTTCGCAGAATTTAATTTTTTCTGTTTAAAAACTAAAGGTATAGCATTATCACTTCCTAATATTAAAGGTCCAATTCTTACGTAACCTCCAAAAGTAAGTTTTTCATATTCGTACATCGATAATGAAGTTCCAATACCGAAACCATCTTTCTGAATAGAATAAGAGGTTTGTAAAACATTTGTTCGTTTTAAACTGTTTTCAAAAATAGGTGTTCGCTGAATCCAGTTAATACTCCAATAATGATTAGGTTTTATTTGTTTACTTGTATTGATATGCAAACTAGTTGGTAAACCAATACTAAATTTGTCACCAACTTTAGATTGTGTTTCGTTTCCGTAAACCTCATTGCTCAAAAGTTTTAAATACTGATCCACACTCTCAAATGGAATATTATCTAATCTTGGATTATTTCTAATTTGTACACTTTGAGAGGGGTTATAAAAATGATGATTTTCTCCTCTAAAGTTAACCATTCCTATGTCCATTAAGTTTGCCGCGAATTTAAAATCGTACAACTCATCATTTAATCTTCGTTTTACATACGCTATTCCCAGGTCAACTCCAGCTCCATTACCTCTATTTCTTAGGACGTATTTATCTCGGTCAAAATCATAATTTGTAGCATAGCTTGCTTCAATATTATAGTTAGACGCATAAATATCAGCTTCTGGATTTGTAAGTGTACTACTTGGATTAAGAAAAGCTTCAAGAGAAATAGGATTGCGACTATTTATAATTGCACCATCTAATCCCAATGCATATTTAATATTAGCTCCAATAATTAACTCTTCAGTATTGGTTGTGTAAAGATTGGTAGAAATGTTTAGACCCAATTCAGCCCAATTCATTGCATTTGTTTTAACAGGTTGAAAAGAATATTCTTCAGGCTCTAAAATTTGTTCGTTAGAATAACGCATATAGTTGTCAAACTTTTTGACAGATCCATGCGTGCGTAAACGAGTGAAAATTCCAAATCTAAAAGTTTGATTGTTAATCATTTTCTTGAAAGAAACGGAAGGTCCCATTACATCATTTTCCATCTGATAATTAACAAAATTACTTTTATAAAAATCTAAAACATTTGATTCTGAATCACCTGTTATTCCTTGGTGCGGATTGGCTCTCTTTATTTTTCCTTTAGTTAATCCTAATACACTTTGATCCGAGATATAAGCATAATCATTCTTAAAAATAACATCTTCAGATATCACATTTATATCCCATTTATTTGGATTAAAATACGGAGTTGTAGGAGAGAAAGTGGCTCCATTTATTCCAATAAACTGATCGTTACTAAATGATAAAATATTTTGCCCAAGTCCATATGTAGAACAAAATAATATTAGTGGTAAAAATTTATTCAATGAGTGTTAATTTAATTTTTCATTACAAAAATACAATAATAGTTTTTAGTTAGTTTTTAAAATCCATTTTTATATCAAAATAGAATTTAATCGATAGGTTCTTTTGTTAAATTTAAAATAAACTTGGTTGATTATTCTAATCCTTATTTAAATTTATTATTAAATATCATCCAATGAATCATATTCTTTTTTTGCAGACAAAGTATCCGTATTTTTGTCTAACTTGAAAAAGAATTATGTCAGATATTAAAATTACAATTATAGATAGAGAAGGTGTTTCACATGAAGTTGATGCGCCTACTGATATGAATATGAATATTATGGAGTTAGTTCGTGCATACGAATTAGCGCCAGAAGGAACAATAGGTGTTTGTGGAGGTATGGCAATGTGTGCCTCTTGTCAATGTTATGTGTTGACACCAGAAATTCAGTTACCAGAAATGACACCAGACGAAGATGCAATGTTAGCAGAGGCTTTTAATGTGAAAGATAACTCACGTTTAGGTTGTCAGTTACATATTGCAGAAGAAATGAATGGTTTGGTCGTAGAATTAGCGCCAGAATATTAAAATAAACGTATTGCGGTTAGCGATTTGCGAGAATTTTCGCTTAACGCTCATCGCTTTTCGCATAACGAAAATTATATGAATCAATTAGATAAAAGACTTTTTTTGTTAGATGCTTATGCTCTTATTTTTAGAGGATATTATGCATTTATCAAAAATCCACGAATCAACTCAAAAGGGTTCAATACATCGGCAATTATGGGATTTACAAATTCCTTGTTCGATGTTATTCGTCGTGAACAACCAACGCATTTAGCAGTTGTTTTTGATGTTGGTCAAGCAACAGTTCGTACGGTAGATTTTCCTGAATATAAAGCAAATCGTGATGAAACGCCAGAAGCTATTCGTCAAGGTGTTCCGTATATTCAAGATATCTTACGAGCGTTAAAAATTCCAGTGCTTTTTGCCGAAGGTTACGAAGCAGATGATGTAATTGGAACGTTGGCTCAAAAAGCAGAAAAAGAAGGTTATACAACCTATATGGTGACGCCAGATAAGGATTTTGCGCAATTGGTTACGGATAAAATCAAGATGTATCGTCCTGCTGCAAACGGAAAAGGTGTGGAGATTTGGGGAATTGAAGAAGTAAAAGAACGTTTCGAAATCGACGATCCAATTCAAGTGATTGATTATCTTGGAATGATGGGTGACGCAGTGGATAATATTCCAGGTTTACCAGGTGTTGGAGCGAAAACAGCGAGTAAATATTTGAAGGAATTTGGTTCGATGGAAGGACTTTTAGCGAATACAGATAAGCTGAAAGGTAAAGCCAAAGAAAAGATTGAAGAAAATAAAGAACTTGGGATTCTTTCGAAAAAATTAGCGACAATTATTACTGATGCTCCAGTTGAATTTGATGAAGAAGATTTAACAGTTTGTCCACCAGATATTGAAAAAGTAACTGAATTGTTCACGGAATTAGAGTTCCGTCGTATGTTAGAAACGGTTTACAGAATTTATGGTTTGGATGCTTCTGGAATTATTAAAGAAGCGCAAGAAGAAATTTCTGCGGCAAGTCAAGTTTCGTCTAATCAAGCACAAACAGCTCAACAATCTTTGTTTGATTTTACTTCTGATGAAGAGATTATTCCTCAAAATTCTGCGTTTACAGATATTTCAACAACGAATCATTTGTATCAATTAATCGATACGAAAAAAGGTCGTGAAATTTTATTACGAAATATACTAAAACAAAAAGAAGTGACGTTCGATACGGAAACAACTTCTTTGGATGCTTTAGAAGCAGAATTGGTTGGAATTTCATTTTCTTGGGAAAAAGGAAAAGGTTATTATGTTCCTTTTTCAGCAGATTTCGAAGAAACAAAAGCAATTATAAACGAATTTAAACCATTTTTTGAAGATGAATCAATTTCGAAAATTGGTCAAAATCTAAAATATGATATCAAAGTTTTAAACAAATATGACATTGTTGTTTTAGGTCAAAATTTTGATACGATGATTGCTCATTATTTGATTAATCCAGATATGCGTCACAATATGGACGTATTGTCGGAAACGTATTTGAGTTATCAACCCGTTTCAATTGAAAGTTTGATTGGTAAAAAAGGGAAAAATCAAAAGAATTTCCGTGATGTTCCGTTAATGGAGCAAACCGAATATGGCGTAGAAGATTCTG
The DNA here is from genome assembly GCF_030005555.1 of Empedobacter sedimenti. Taxonomy (GTDB): domain Bacteria; phylum Bacteroidota; class Bacteroidia; order Flavobacteriales; family Weeksellaceae; genus Empedobacter; species Empedobacter sedimenti. The sequence continues at coordinate 17,740 of NZ_JASCQG010000011.1, forward strand.
ATATTACAAATCAATTGAAAAATCTTTTCGAGCCTGAATTAATCAAAGCAAATACGCACAAATTATTCACTGATCTTGAAATGCCATTGATGCAAGTTTTGGCTGATATGGAATTGGAAGGTGTTAATTTGGATGTTCCTTTTCTGAAAGAACTTTCTGTAAAACACGAAGCTACATTGCGTGCTTTGGAGGCAAAAATACAGGAAGATGCTGGCGAAGAATTCAATCTTAATTCGCCAAAACAATTGGGAGAAATCTTGTTTGATAAATTACAATTAGATCCAAAAGCGAAGAAAACCAAAACTGGACAATACGCAACAGGAGAAGAAATTTTATCGAAACTGAAAGATAAACATCCAATTATCAATGATATTTTAGAATATCGTCAATTACAAAAATTAAAATCGACTTATATTGATGCGTTGCCAGAATTGGTGAATCCAAAAACTGGTCGCGTCCATACAACTTATGCGCAAACAGTTGCTGCAACGGGACGTTTGTCTTCTGTAAATCCGAATTTACAAAACATTCCGATTCGTTCGGAAGCTGGACAGCAGATTCGTAAAGCCTTTGTTGCGAGAGATGAAAATCATGTGATTATTTCTGCCGATTATTCGCAAATTGAATTGCGTTTGATTGCGCAAATGTCACAAGATCCTGCAATGGTAGAAGCTTTCAAACATGGAGAAGATATTCACGCTTCTACTGCCGCAAAAGTTTTCAATGTTGCGTTGGAAGAGGTTACGCGTGAACAACGTAGTCAAGCAAAAACAGTTAATTTCGGAATTATTTATGGTGTTTCGTCGTTTGGATTGGCGGAGCAAGCAAATATTTCGCGAAAAGAAGCCAAAGCATTGATTGATGCGTATTACGAAACATATCCAACGTTGAAAGCGTATATCGAAAAACAAGTTGAGGTCGCTCGTGATCAAGGTTTTGTAGAAACGTTGATGGGACGTCGTCGTTATTTGAAAGATATTAATTCAGGTAATGCTGTAGTGCGTTCGCATGCTGAGCGAAATGCTGTAAATGCGCCAATACAGGGAACTGCGGCGGATATCGTGAAAATGGCAATGATTCAAATTCAGAAAGAATTGAAGAAAAATTATCAAACAAAAATGATTTTGCAAGTGCATGATGAGTTAATTTTTGATGCGCCAAAAGATGAGGTAGAAAAAGTTTCTGAATTAATCAAATCGACTATGGAAGCGGCAATGCAAATGGATGTTCCGTTAATTGCAGAAGTCGGAGTAGGAGCGAATTGGTTAGAAGCACACTAAAATTTTAACTATTACAATATTTTATAAACGCCACTCATTGAGTGGCGTTTTTTTGTTAAAATATATTTAAAACTTCATGATTCACAAATTCTTAACAGTTTTAAAATATATCTTTATCGTAAATCATTTAAATAACTATGAAAAAACTACTTCTTATTTTAACAAGCGCTTTGGTTTTAACTTCCTGTATTGTGAACAGACAAAGTATGCTTGTCAAAAAAGATATTCGATTAGAAATGTCTAAAACCGAAGTTGAAAAGCAATTAGGAAAACCATTTAAAATAGAATCTCGAATGGAGAATTCTACCGAAAAAATGGATTTATTGTATTACAAAGAGGCATTATGGACAGGAAACGATCATGTGACTGTCGAAAATATTTTAATTTTTAAAAATGATATTCTTATCGAAATTAAACAAGGAAAAGAAATTGTTGATAATCCTATTGTAATCAAAAAAGATGATTAAACTATTTTATCTTTTTATGTTATTTACAATTTCGGTGAATGGACAAATTGTAAACATAAAAATTACCGACTTTTCGGATGATTTATCAATTGATGATGCGGATATTTATTTCAAAAATTCGACTAAGAATTTTGTTACGGATCAACAAGGAAAAGCGATTGTTCATTTGACTAATGTTTCGCAAACGGATGAATTAATTGTTTCGAAAAAAGATTATCAAGATGCAGTTTTGAAAGTTTCGGATTTGAAATCTGATCTCAATATTAAACTCGAAAAAGTTTCGGAAGTAGAACTTCAAGAAGCGTTCATTACAAACCTGAAGGCAGAAGATATTTTGAAAAAAGTGATTGAAAATTATGATAAGAATTTCAATACAGAACAGCATTTTTATAAAGTGAATTTTATTCTTGATGCAGTTATAGATTCAATTAACAGAGATTTAATTGATGTTGATTTACAATTTAGATTCAAAAAAGATCAAGTGAAAATTTATTCAAAGAATGTAGTAAATAATAGAATAATTGGAGAAGGTTTACAGCAAAAATCATTGTATCGAATGAATGATTATTTTAATCATATATCTTTATTAGATTTTGTAAAGAAAATGCAATTACGATTATCTGAAAAAAAATATGATGAGGAAACTGTTAGAATTTCTAAATATGCTGATAGATATATTTATGAAGTAGAATTTAAAAATTTGAAAGTTGATTTTGTTTGTAATTTTTTAATTGATAAGGAAACTTTTGCAATTATTCAAAGTTCGATAATAAGAAAAAATGATCACAATGAAGAACTTGGATATACGATAAATAATAATGAAGTTGTTTATAAATACAGACCTTATCAAAATAAATGGATTTTAAAGGAAAGTTATAGAAATTGGAATTCAACTTATTTAGAAGAAGATAAGAGTCAACATACAAATGATGTAAGAATAAACCTTGAAGTCAAAGATTTTAGCACGCAACCTTTTCCAGAATTCAACAAATCGGTGAATGAGAAAATGGACATTCGTAGAAGCTTTAAATAAATAAAAATCCAAGAAATAATTTTCTTGGATTTTATATTTTATTCAGCTTTTGGTTTGCGAACCACAGGTAAAATTTCACCTTTTTCTAGGCAATATTTTTGAACATCTTCCGACGGAATTTGTTTCGTGTAATCTACTTTTTCGACGATAAAACCTACATCTTCCAAACGTTTGTAATAATCTAAACCATAGACACGAACGTGATCGTATTGCCCAAATTTTTCTTTACGTTCTTCTTTTGTTGTAACAGTAGGATCTTCGTACGTCACATCGCGCTGATACGAAATCGGAACTTGTAAAATTCCCCAACCTCCAGGTTTCATCACTCGAAATAATTCACTCATTGCTTTGTGATCGTCAGGAATATGTTCCAAAACGTGATTACAAAAAACAATATCAAATGTATCATCACCAAAAGGTAAATCACAAATATCTGCTTTTACATCTGCCAAAGGCGATTCTAAGTCGCTTGTAATGTATTCTAAATTGTCCATCGCACGAAAACGCTTGATAAAAGATTGCTCTGGTGCAATGTGCAAAACTTTCGCTTTTTCGGTAAAAAAAGACGATTCATTTTTTAAGTACAACCACATCAAACGGTGCCTTTCTAACGAGAAAGTTCCCGGAGAAAGTACATTATCGCGTTGTTTTTCGTAGCCATAAGGCAATAAACTATAATAACCTTGATTATCAATTGGATCTACGAAACGATTTCCTTTCATAAACCAAACTAAAATTGGTCGTACAACATAACTACCTTGTATCAATAATGGACGAGGTAGAAGATTCATGATTTTTTTTAAAAGCTTTTTCACAAAAGTTTTCTTAGGGTTTGAATAAAAATGGTTTTTCTTCGTCAGATACAATACCTAAAGCATCGTAAATAAACTGATAAGTTGATAACAATTTTGGTTCGCCATCTACCACACAAACATCGTGTTCGAAGTGAGCCGAATATTTATCATCGCGCGTTGTCACTGTCCAGCCATCTGGATGAAAGAAAACTTTTTCAGTTCCCATATTCACCATTGGTTCGATGGCTAAAACCATTCCTTCCTCGATTTTTTTACCCGATCCACGACGTCCATAATTTGGCACTTGTGGTTCTTCGTGCATTTTACGACCTAATCCGTGTCCAACTAACTCGCGAACGATTCCGTAACCTTCTTTTTCGCAATAGTTCTGAATTGCATAACCAATATCACCCACACGATTACCTTTCTTCATTTGCTCAATTCCTTTGAACATTGATTCTTTTGTAATTCGCAATAATTTTTCAGTTTCAGCATCTACTTCTCCAACAGCGAATGTATAAGCGTGATCTCCGTAAAAATCATTCATGTAAACACCACAATCAACAGATACAATATCACCTTCCTTTAATGGTTTATCATTTGGAATTCCGTGAACAACTTCTTGATTAGGAGAAATACAAAGGTTTTTAGGAAAGTCATACATTCCTAAAAATGCAGGATATCCACCATTGTCGCGAATAAATTCTCCTCCTAATTTATCTAAATGATTGGTTGTGACACCAGGTACTACTTCTTTGGCTAACATACCCAAGGTTTTTGAAACCAATTGAGCACTTAGGTACATTAACTCAAGTTCTTCTTTATTTTTTAAATGTATCATAATCCGAAAAATCCTCTTTTCTTTTTCTTCTTAGGCGCTTCTTGTCCGTTAGCGTGAACACTTAATTCAATTTTTTTAGTAATAATTTGATAAACGTCACTCCAACCTGGGAAACCACCTAAGTTGCGATCGTCAATAAATAAATCTGCATTTATTTTTCGACTTTGTGTGTTTTTGTCAAAATCTTCGCCATCAAAACTATTGTTGATTGCGTAAAACTCGATTCCATTTTGTTTACAAAATTCTACAGCTTCGTCTAAATATTTTCCACTACGATATGTCCATAAAGTAAGACGATAACCGTCATTTTGTAATTGTTTCAATGTTTCGAAAGCAAAAATCTTCGCTTTTCCAATTTCAGGATATTTGTCATCAACAATTGTCCCATCAAAATCAACAGCAATAATTTTATTTATCATATTTATTTCGTGTTTAGTATGTTTGTTAAGTTATATTTTATGAGCGATAATGTTTCCAGTCATCTCAGCCGGAATTTCAATTCCCATCAAAGTTAAGATAGTTGGGGCAATATCTCCAAGTTTACCATGCTCAACATTCCATTCGATATTTTTCTGAGCTAAAATAAACGGAACAGGGTTCGTTGTATGTTGTGTATTTGGCGATCCGTCCTCGTTTACCATAAAGTCAGAGTTACCATGATCAGCTAATATTACTACATTGTATCCTTTTTCTAATGCTGCATTTACAATTTTTTCTGCACAAGAATCTACGACTTCGGCAGCTTTTATTGCTGCAGACATTACACCAGTATGTCCTACCATGTCTGTATTGGCAAAGTTTAGACAAATAAAATCAGCTGATTCTTTTTCAATTTCAGGTACTATTGCGTTTGTAATATCATAAGCAGCCATTTCTGGTTTCAAGTCGTAAGTCGCCACATCTCTTGGAGAAGCACATAAAATACGTGTTTCACCTTCAAAAGGCTCTTCACGACCTCCATTAAAGAAAAATGTAACGTGCGGATATTTTTCTGTTTCAGCAATTCGAATTTGTTTACGACCTGCATTTGCAATAACTTCTCCTAACGTATTTACAATATTACTATCATCATAAATAACGGCAACACCTGTGTATGTTGCATCGTACTCAGTTAGTGTAATGTATTTAAGATTCAGTTTATGCATTTCATAATCAGGGAAATCTTTCTGTGTTAAAACTTCTGTGATTTCTCGTCCACGATCTGTTCTGAAATTGAAACAAATGACTACATCATCATTTTCAATTTTTGCTTTTGGCTGACCATTTTCGTCTGTTACAATAATCGGTTTGATGAATTCGTCAGTTACGCCTTCGTTATATGACGTTCGAATTGCTTCTAATGGATTTGTCGTTTTTTGACCAACTGCATTTACCATTGCATCATAGGCTAGTTTTACACGTTCCCAACGTTTGTCACGATCCATTGCATAATAACGACCTGTTATCGAAGCAAGTTCTCCTGTCGATTTTGTCATGTGATTCATTAATTCTGTAATAAATCCTTCGCCAGATTTCGGATCAGTATCGCGACCATCTGTAAAAGCATGAACAAAAACGTTTTCATTTAATCCTAAATTTTTTGCTGCATCCAACAAACCTTTTAGGTGATTGATATGTGAGTGTACACCACCATTAGAAACTAATCCGATGAAGTGTACTTTTTTATTGTTTTTTAAAGCATACTCAAAAGCATCTTTTAAGATAGGTTCCGTCTGAAAAGTTCCGTTCTCAGTAGCCATATTGATACGAACTAAGTTTTGGAAAACAACGCGTCCGGCACCTAAATTCATATGACCTACTTCAGAATTACCCATTTGCCCTTCTGGTAAACCAACAGCTAAACCAAAAGTATCTAAAGTAGAATGTGGAAATTTTTCGAAACAACTATCAATAAAAGGTGTATTTGCTTTTGCGATAGCAGAGACAGCAGGATTTGGTCCAATTCCCCAGCCATCTAAAATCATTAATATTGCTTTGTTATTCATTTTGTCTTGTAATAATTCAGCCCAAAGATACAAATCCTCGGGCTGAAATTTTATTTCTCATGATGATAATTAATTTGCTACATCGCTGATGAATTTTATACGCATTAAACGTAATTCTTCTTCATCATAATCATCGCTAAATTCTTTTAATAATGTTGACATCGAGTCAGATTCAGATTCCATTAAGAAGTCATAAATTTCTTCTTGTTGATCTTCGTCTAAAATATCGTCAATATAATAATTAATGTTAAGCTTTGTTCCTTGGTAAACGATACTTTCCATCTCCGAAAGTAAATCGCTCATTGAAAGATTTTTAGCTTCAGCAACATCTTCTAAATTTAATTTTCTGTCCGTTGACTGTATGATATAAACTTTGTGGCTAGATTTGTCCGCAACCTGCTTAATCACCATATCTTCTGGACGAACGATATCGTTGTCTTTTACATATTGAGCAATAAAATCAACAAAATCTTTTCCAAATTTTTGAGCCTTTCCTTCTCCAACTCCAAATACATTTGTTAATTCTTTGATGGTTGTAGGATATTGCATCGTCATATCATCCAAACTTGTATCTTGAAATACTGCGAATGGAGGAATTTGATGTTTTTTTGCGATTTTTTTACGTAATTCTTTTAATTGTTTCAGTAAAATATCATCAAAAGCTGCTGGAGTTGTAGACGTTTCTTCTTTCTCAAAGCTTCCTTCTGATAATAATTTTTTGAAATCGATGTCTTCAGCAATATCAAAAGAAGTAGGTTTGGAAATAAATTCTTTTCCTGCTTTTGTTACTTTTAAAACACCATACGATTCGATTTCTTTTTCAAGAAAATTTCGAACAATTAATTGGCGCAAAATTGATTTCCAATAATAGTCTTCTTTATCTTTTCCTATACCAAAAAATGCTTCTGAACTCAAATTGTAAGATTTTGTAATAGAAGTTTCTTTTCCTACAATTACATTTACAATATCGTTCAGTTTTAGTTTTTGATTGGTTTTTTGAACAACATCTAAAGCAATGATTGCATCATCTTTTGCTTCAATCATTTTTTTAGGATTGCGCATATTGTCGTCCATGTTTGCTCCTAATCCATTCTTTTCGTCAAATTCTTCTCCAAAATAATGCAGTAAGAATTTTCGTCGCGACATAGAAGTTTCTGCATAGGCCACAACTTCCGAAAGTAATTGCATTCCAACCTCTCGTTCTGCAACTGGTTTGCTCGCTAAGAATTTTTCTAATTTTTCTATATCCTTATAATCATAGAAAGAAATACAAACACCTTCGCCACCATCGCGACCAGCACGTCCAGTTTCTTGATAATAACTTTCTAACGATTTTGGCATATCGTAATGCATAACAAAACGTACGTCTGGCTTATCGATTCCCATACCAAAAGCAATAGTTGCGACAACCACGCTTGCATCTTCCATCAAAAACATATCTTGATGTTTGCTACGTGTTTTGGCATCTAAACCTGCGTGATAAGGAATTGCATTGATTCCGTTTACTTGTAAAAGTTGCGTAATTTCTTCAACTTTTTTACGACTCAAGCAATAAATTACACCAGATTTACCTTCGTTTTGTTTGATAAATTTGATGATTTGTTTGTCTTGATCAACCTTTGGACGGATTTCGTAAAATAAATTGGTACGGTTAAACGAATCTTTGAACACTTTGGCGCTTTGCATTCCTAAAGTTTTCTGAATATCTTCTTGTACTTTAGGTGTTGCAGTTGCAGTAAGTGCAATAATTGGTGCATCACCAATTTTATTGATAATCGCTTTTAAATTGCGATATTCTGGACGAAAATCATGTCCCCATTCGGAGATACAATGCGCCTCATCGATTCCAAAAAAAGAAATTTTTACCGATTTAAAAAAATCAATGTATTCTTCTTTAGTCAAAGATTCTGGTGCAACATATAACATTTTGGTAACGCCATCTTTAATATCTGTCATCACCGTTTTGGTTTCAGATTTATTAAGAGATGAGTTTAAAACGTGAGCAATCCCATTATTTTCTGAAATTCCACGAATTGCGTCTACTTGATTCTTCATTAGAGCGATTAAAGGCGAAACAATAATCGCTACTCCATCTGACATTAATGCCGGTAATTGATAACATAAAGACTTACCTCCGCCAGTTGGCATCAAAACAAATACATCTTCTTTATTGAGTAAGCTTGTAATGATTTCATGCTGCTGTCCTTTAAATTGGTCGAAACCAAAATATTTTTTTAGGTAAGATGTTAGGTTTTTCGAAGTGGCTTCCATCTACACAAAAGACTAAAATTAATATTATAAATTAAATAGTTCCTATATTTGATACCTCTAAATATACACAAAATTTTTATATAATTGAGTGATAATAAAAAAGGAGAGTAAAAGTACGACAAATTTTAAAAATAGACAATAGAAATTTTATTGTGAAGAATTCAGATTTAATACAGATTGCTCAAGAAGTTTTTCAAGAAGAAATTCAGGAGTTAGGAGCGATAGCTTCTCGTATTAACGAATCTTTTGTAGATGCGGTAAATGCGATATATAACACGAAAGGAAAGTTGGTAGTTGTTGGAGTAGGAAAAAGTGCACATATTGCAAATAAAATTGTAGCAACTTTGAATTCTACAGGTACACCAAGTCAATTTTTACATGCCACAGAGGCAATACATGGAGATTTAGGATTAGTAAGACCAGAGGATGTTGTGATTTGTATTTCTAAAAGTGGAAATACACCAGAGATTACTTATTTGGCACCAATTCTTAAACAGTATGCTTCCGTCTTGATTGGTTTAACATCAAATCTGAAGTCAGAATTAGCAAAAAATTCGGATATTGTTTTAGATGTTAATGTAACAAAAGAAGCTTGTCCAGTTAATTTAGCGCCAACAACTTCTACAACAGCTCAGTTGGTAATGGGAGATGCTTTGGCTGTAGCTTTGATGAAAATGAGAGCATTTACGCAAAATGATTTTGCGAAATATCATCCTGGTGGAGCTTTAGGAAAACGTCTTTTATGGACAGTTGAAAATATTGTTGATCCAGAAAGAAAACCATTTGTCAATCCAGATTCTTCGATTACAGAAGTGATAAATTCGTTGACTTCTGGTCGCCATGGAATTACTGTTGTGATTGATGAAGATAAAATCGTAGGAGTTATTACAGATGGTGATTTACGTCGAATGTTATTAAATAATGAAACTTTTCATCATTTAACAGCAAAAGATATTGCTTCAATGAATCCGAAAACAATTAATAAAGCTGAGAAAGCAAGAGAGGCATTAGCTATTTTGCGTCATAATAGTATCGGACAATTAGTTGTTGTGGATGAAGAAAATCATTATTTCGGAATTTTAGATATTCACTCAATCTTAAACGAAGGAATAGAATAAGCGTATGGCAAAAGAAGTGAAAACAAATATGTCTTTTCTAGCTCATGTTGGTGAGTTAAGAGGACATTTAGTACGTTCTATTTTAGCATTAATTGTAACCTCAATAGGTGTTGCAATTTATTGGGACGAATTGGTAGAACATGTGATTATGGCGCCATTAAAGTCTAGTTTCCCTACGTTTGATGTCTTTAATCAATTCGGAGAATTGACTGGTTTCGGAAAGATATACACAGACTCTTTTGATATTTCGAAAGATTTGACCAATCTTAATCCATCAGGACAAATTACATCACAATTTTTTGCAGTAATAGTTTGTGGTGTCATTTTAGCAATACCATACATTATCTATGAATTGTGGCGTTTTGTAAAACCAGCACTTAAAGAAACAGAACGTAAATATGCAGGATTTACGATTTTTGCAGTAACATTTTTCTTTGTTTTAGGAGTCTTGTTTAGTTATTATATGTTGTTACCATTGTGTACACAATTTTTATTTACCTACGATCCATTTGGAGTAGGAAATACTTGGACTTTACCAAGCTATATTGATTTGTTTGTGCAATTATTGCTTTCTATGGGAGTAATGTTTTTAATGCCTGTATTTGTATACTTTTTAACAAGTGTTGGTATTCTTACACCAAAATTTTTGAAAGAGTATCGCAAGCACGCATTCATTGTAGTATTAGTTATAGCAGCAGCTATTACACCAAACGATGTATATAGTATGGTATTGGTCACAGTACCGTTATGGTTGTTGTATGAATTGAGTGTAATTGTATCAAATTCAGTTTATAAGAAGCAATTAAAAGCCAAAAGTCAAGACTTAGTAAAGAATTAACGATATTATGCTTGCATAATAAAATAATTTATTTATTTTTACATAACTTAAAAAAGTAAACACAAAATTATGAAGATATTAGTTTGTATTAGTAGTGTACCAGATACTACAGCAAAAATCAACTTCACAGCTGACGGAAAATCATTTGATAAGAATGGCGTTCAGTTCGTTATAAACCCACACGATGAATTTAGTTTAAACAAAGCAGTAGAATTACAAGAGAAGCAAGGTGCTACAGTTACAATTTTAACTGTTGGAGACGCTTCTGTAGATGCTGTAATGCGTAAAGCTTTAGCAATTGGTGCGAATGATGGAATTCGTATTGATGCTGATGCTCGAGATGATTTCTTTGTTGCTACACAAATTGCAAAAGCTGCTAAAGATGGTGGTTTCGATTTAGTTTTAACAGGAAAAGAATCAATTGATTACAACGGAGGATCTGTGCCAGGATTAGTTGCAGCAATGTTAGATTATGGTTTTGTAAACGGATGTATCGGTCTTGATGTAGAAGGTTCTTCTGCAAAAGCTGTTCGCGAAATTGACGGAGGAAAAGAAACTGTAGAAGTTGCTTTACCAGCTGTTATCGCAGGACAAAAAGGATTGGTTGATGAAGCAGCATTAAGAATTCCTAACATGCGCGGAATTATGCAAGCGCGTACAAAACAAATCACAGTTGTTGCACCAGAAGCAACAGAAACTAAAGTTGAAGTTGTTGGTTATGTAAAACCTGCTGAAAGAGGTAATGTAACATTAATCGACAAAGACAATGTAGCAGAATTGGTAAGATTATTACACGAAGAAGCTAAAGTAATCTAATTATTCATCTAAAAAGAAAAAAAAAATGGCAATTTTTGTATACGCAGAGTCACACGACGGAAAATATAAAAAAGCAGGATTAGAAGCAGTTTCTTACGCAAAAGCTACAGCTGACGTTGCTGGAGATACTGTTACAGCAATCGTTTTTGGAAATGCTGCTGCTGACGAATTATATAAATATGGAGCATCTAAAGTAGTTAAAGTTGAGAATGCAGCTTTAGCAAAATTTGATGCAAATTCTTACGCAAAAGCTTTGGCTGAAGTTGCTCAAGGAGATGTTGTGGTTTTACCATCAACAAACGAAGGAGCGACTATAGCACCAGTTTTAGCATACAAAACAGGAGCATCTTTAGTAACTAATGTAGAAAAAGCTCCAACAGCAGTTTCTCCATTCACAGTTGCACGTAAAGCATTCTCTGGAAAAGGAGTAGAAACTGTTGCAGTTTCAGGAAAAGTTGTCGTTACAGTTTTACAAAACGCATTCGGAGCAAAAGAAAATGCAGTTTCTGGTTCAGAAGAATCAGCTTCAGTATCAGTTTCTGATGCAGATGCTAAAGTAAAAGTTGTTTCAACAGAAATGGCTTCTTCTGATAAAATCGATTTGAAAGAAGCAGATATCGTAGTTTCTGCAGGTCGTGGAATGAAAGGTCCAGAAAACTGGGGAATGATCGAAGATTTAGCAAAAGTTTTAGGAGCTGCTACAGCATCATCTAAACCAGTTGCTGATATCGGTTGGAGACCTCATGCTGAGCACGTAGGACAAACAGGAAAAGCAATTGCGCCAAATTTATATATCGCAGTTGGTATTTCAGGAGCTATTCAGCACTTAGCTGGAGTTAACGGATCTAAAACAATTGTTGTAATCAATAATGATCCAGAAGCACCTTTCTTCAAAGCAGCTGATTACGGAATCGTAGGAGATGCTTTTGAGATTGTACCTAAATTAACTGAAGAGTTAAAAAAATATAAAGGTCAAGCTTAACATTTTAAGCTTATAAATTTAATCCGAATCATTTAGGTGGTTCGGATTTTTTTTATTGATTAAAAAAAGATTAAATATTCGTCAGTTTTTCATAGATTTACGCCCAAATGGACAATTTAATTAGATTAAATATTAAAGGAATTTCTTACAGTCAAACTCAAACCGGAGCATACGCTTTGATTTTAGAGGAAAATGTAGGAGGAAGAAAGTTGCCAATTATTATTGGGAGCTTCGAAGCACAATCAATCGCATTAGCTTTAGAGAAAGATATTAATCCACCTCGTCCATTAACGCACGATTTGTTTGTGTCATTAGGAAAAGAATTTCAGTTGAATGTTGACTCTATTTATATTTATAAATTAGAAGATGGCGTTTTTTACTCGAATATTGTTTTTATAAATGACGATGGACAACGTGCCGAAATTGATTCGAGAACTTCTGATGCAATTGCATTGGCTGTCCGTTTCAATGCACCTATCTATGCCTATGATAATGTTGTAGAGAAAGCCGGAATTCATTTGGACGTTATTGAAGAAGAAGAAAATATACGTCGCGCAGCAAATAACTTCGAAGATGATTTGGATATCTTGGCTGGTTTAGAAAATGATTTGTCTGATATCAACGAATATGAAGGTTGGACAAAATCTGAACTTGAAACTGAGATGGAAAAAGCTGTGAAGAATGAAGATTACGAATTGGCAGCTCGCCTTCGTGATCAAATCGATAACATGGAAAACTAATAACTATTTCAAATAATTATGTCTGTAAAGCTTAGACTTACAATCATGAGTTTCCTTGAGTTTGCGGTATGGGGAGCATACCTAACCTCTATGGGAAATTACTTAGGATCAGTTGGCTTAGGTCCAAAAATTGGTCTTTTTTACGCGATGCAAGGTATTGTATCGATTTTTATGCCCGCAATAATGGGTATTGTAGCGGATAGATGGATTCCTGTACAACGTTTGTTGGGATTGAATCATTTATTAGCTGCGATTTTTATGTTTGCAGCAGGTTATTACGGAATGACAGCTGGAGACAATGTAGATTTCACAACAATCTTCGCACTTTATTCGGTTAGTGTGGCCTTCTTTATGCCAACAATCGCCCTTTCTAACTCAACAGCCTACACAATTTTAAAACAAAATAATTTAGACACAATCAAAGCCTTTCCTCCAATCAGAACGTTTGGTACAGTTGGCTTCATTGTAGCGATGTTATTTGTTAATTTCTCTGGATTTAAAGATGGAGTTTTTGGATTTAATTTTTCAAATGATCCAACATTCGTAAGTTTTCAATCCAATTATTATCAGTTCTTTGTATCAGGAGTCTTAGGTGTTGTATTATTTTTATACAGTTTCTTTTTACCAAATTGTCCGGTTAACAAAAGTTCTGAAAAACAGTCTATTTCTGATGCGTTTGGTTTAAAAGCTTTTGCCTTATTCAAGGATAGAAAAATGGCAATTTTCTTTATCTTTTCGATGCTTTTGGGTGTTTCTTTACAAATTACAAATGGTTATGCAAATCCATTTATCACAACGTTTAAAGATATTCCAGAATATGCCAATACGTGGGGAGCAAGTAATGCGAATGCCTTAATTTCGTTATCTCAAGTTTCAGAAACATTGTGTATTTTATTAATTCCTTTTGTGTTAAAACGATTCGGGATCAAAATCGTGATGTTAATGGCAATGGTAGGTTGGGTTCTACGTTTCGGATTATTTGGATTTGGAGATCCAGGTTCAGGTGTTTGGATGTTTATCTTATCAATGATTGTTTACGGAATCGCTTTCGATTTCTTCAATGTATCAGGTTCATTGTATGTAGATAAAGAAACAAATGAAGAAATTCGCTCTTCTGCGCAAGGAGTTTTCATGATGATGACAAATGGTTTTGGAGCAACAATAGGTATGTTGATTGCTCAATACATTGTGAATCATTTAGTGTATAGTCAAACTGATTTAACTTTACAATTAGAAGGATGGAGACATTCTTGGTTGATCTTCGCGGGTTATGCATTGGTTGTAACGATATTGTTCGCAATTGTGTTCAAATACAAACACAACCCAAACGAAGTACAAGATGTAAAACATTAAGTTGTTAAACTATTAAAATATTAAAGCAAGAATTTTGGTTCTTGCTTTTTTTGTATATCTTTATAAAATCTAAATAAAATGTTAAAATTATAATTTATGAATGACCAACCAAACGAAGGATTGAAACAATTTGAAAACGGAACTCCGCCTGATAATAATTTAGTATGGGCGATATTATCTACAGTATTATGTTGTTTACCATTAGGAATAGTTTCTATTATTAAATCTACAAGTGTAAATACTTTGTGGGCTCAAGGGCAATATGATGCTGCAAGACAAGCTGCAGCAGATGCCAAGAAGTTTGCTATTTGGGGTGTAGCAGCAGCAGCAATCGGAATTGTTCTTTATATTATATTTATTGTAGTATTAGGAGTAGGTAGTGCAGCCTTAGGAGGTAGCAATGGTTACTAAAAAAAGTAGAATTATTATAAAATTATGCTCCATCTTACTTTTAGGTGGAGCATTTATTTATTACTTTTTTTTTAATAATCCTTCTGATAAAGGAACAGTGTTTTTACGCTGTCCATCTAATTTTATTTTTGGAATTAACTGTCCAGGTTGCGGCTCTCAACGAGCAATACATCATATATTGCATTTCGAGTTTTTAGAAGCATTGAGGTTTAATGCACTACTAACAATTACATTTCCTTTTATTATTTATATAACACTTATTTGGTTATATAATTTTGTGTTTGAAAAACAGGTTAGAATCAAATTATTTTATAACAATAAATTTGTCTGGACTTTATTTTTCCTAGTAATTATTTATGGAGTTATTCGAAATATTAACGTTTATCCTTTTACATTAATTACTCCTCCGTAATTTTTTTATACGTCACAAACGAGTAAGCATACGGATGTTTTTCATCTTTTTTGAAATCTTCTCGTTCAATTTCTTCCCATTCGTCCGAGTCAATTTCTGGAAAATAGGTGTCTCCATCAAATTCGTGATGAACTTCTGTGATGTACAAAACATCTGTAAATTCCATCGCTTGTTTATAGATATTTCCACCACCAATAATGTAAATGTCATCATCAATTTTTTTTGCAGCTTCTATTGCTTTTGATAAAGATGAAACAATTTCGATACCTTCTGCATTCCAATTCTGATCTCTTGTTACAACAATATTGGTGCGATTTGGTAAAGGTCTACCCAATGATTCAAACGTTTTTCGTCCCATAATAATAGGATGTCCAGAAGTTATATTTTTGAAATGTTTCAAATCATTTGGCAAATGCCAAATCAAATCGTTTTTTGCACCAATTACGTTGTTGCTTGCTTTTGCTACTACAATGTTTATCATAAGTTATAAGGTAAAAAAAGCTATCCTCTTGCAAGGATAGCTTAACAAATATAATAATTTTAGCGAATTATTTCAATTTATTTAATGCATCTTGTAATTGTTTAACTTGTTTTTCTCCTGCTGACGACTTCACGGCTTTCTTTAAGTTGATAGCCTTTTCTGTCATCATTTTTACAGCCATTGCAGCCTGCGGATTTTCCTTCTGAAAATAAGTATAATAATTGGTGTATAGTTTAGACGCAGTTGATGTTGCATCTGGTGTATCATTACTCATAATCCAGTTAAAAGCTTGCTCTGCAACTTTACCTTTTTCAGGATCTTGAAACTTAATAAACTCATATAAAGCAGCAGTTTCCGCAATTAGAGAAGATTTATTCAAATCATTATTTTTAATCCAAGTTGGAACTAAAATTATTGCTAAATCAGAAGCACCTTTAATAACTTCATCATCAATGTTTGTAGTTAATTCGTTAACTTTTGAAGGGTTATTTTTTGCAATTCCAGTTAACGAAGCACCTTGAACACTAAATGAAGGGCTTTTTGAAGCTTTTTCAAAAATTGTCGCATCATAAATGTTGGCATCATTCAAAGCGCTTAAAGCTGTTGCTTGTACCAATGTTTTAGGATCGTTAGAAGCCAATTGTTTTAATTTTGATGAAGCTTTATCAACAATCGTTTTTGATTTTGTGTCCAATTTATGAATCGCATAAATTCTTAATCCATCAAATGAATCATCTAACGCATTAATCAACGCATCAGCAGCTTTCGGATTAGTTGCTTGTGCATTCGCCATCGCATCAATCGCTAATAAACGCGTCGTGTAATTTCCTTTTCCAGCTTTGTATTGCGCAATAAAATCTTCTACAGGTTTTTTATCCTCGATGTCTGCTAATAAAACTTGATCAGCATTTGGAATGATTACATCAGGTTTTTGATTTGCTGTAAATTCAAAAGTAGTTTCGGCTTGTTTAGGAACCCAAACTTGTTTACGAGTTGCCTTTCCATTTTCGATAATATCTATCGCAAAAGGGAATTCAAATAATTTTGAAGCATCTTGACGAACAACAACTTTTACTTTTTTATTCGAAGAAGAATAATCTGAAACAATTGTTAATTTTGGATGACCATTTTCGTAATACCATTGATTAAAAAACCAGTTCAAATCACGTCCAGAAACTTCTTCCAGAGCCAAACGCAATTGTGTTGCTTCTGCTTTTCCGTATTCGTTATCTTTCAAATATTTATTCAAACCTTTGAAGAAAGCATCATCTCCTAAGAAATTTCTCAACATATGTAAGATCAAACCTCCTTTGTTGTACGAAACACCATCAAACATATCTTCGCGAGAATTGTAATGAACTCGAACCAAATTTTTCGTTGGTCCATCACCTTGTTTATAGCCAAACATTTCGTTGTAACGATGTTCGTCCGCTTTCTCTTTTCCATATTTATGCTCAAACCATAAATATTCGGAATAGTTTGCAAAAGATTCATTCACTGTTAAATTACCCCAACTTTCTGCCGTTACTAAATCTCCAAACCAATGGTGAAATAATTCGTGCGCAATAACATATTCAGCTGTATTTTCATCAACTAACTGACCAGCTTTTTGCTGAACACCATCATGAAATAAAGAAGCTGTGGTATTTTCCATTGCTCCAGAAACATATTCGCGAGCCGTCATTTGTGCATATTTGTCCCAAGGATAAGGATAGTTTAATTTATCAGAAAAGAATTGAATCATTTCAGGCGTATTACCAAAAATTTGCTTCGCAACATCTTTATATTCTGGCTCTACATAATAATCAACATTGATATTTTTCCATTTATCATTGATGACTGCATAATCTCCAATCCCGAAAAAGAATAAATATGGTGCATGTTTTTTATCAAATTTCCAATAATCAGTTTTTGTTCCGTCCGAATTTTTCTTAGAAGATTTCATCGTTCCATTTGATAATGAAACATATTTATCAGGATATGTTAACGTGATTTCTTGCGAAGTTTTTTGATTTGTTTTATCAATTGTTGGGAACCAACAAGAAGAAGATTCAGTTTCACCTTGTGTCCAAATTTGAGTTGGGTAATTTGGACGATCCGCTTTAGCATTGATAAAATAGACACCTTTAGCATCGTTTATCGCCGCACTTCCTTCTTGTTTTACTTCGTTCGGACGCGCTGTATACTTGATGTAAAGTGTGTATTCTTGATCTTTTTTGTATTCTTTATCTAAATCGATGACCAATTGTAAATCATCATATTTATAATTTAATTTCTTTTTTGTAGCGCCATTTACCAAAGCTACTTCGCTAATCAACATTGCTTTAGCGTCTAATGTAACTTTGTTTGTAGCATAGAAATGTGGTTTCAATGTTACCCAAGCTTCACCTAAAACGTGTTCTTTTGCATAATCAAATTTAAGATCCAATTTGGTATGAACAAGAGAATTGATGCGTTCTGCTTCTGCACGATAAATGTCTAATTTATTTGTTTGGTTTTCGTTGTAACTCGGAGGTGGCGTCATTACTTGTGCATACGTAAGACTTGATATAATGAAGGCTGATGAAAGCCAAAGAATGCGTTTTTTCATTGTAAAAATTTATTTCTATTGGTTAATAATTTTCTCGAAAAGTTACAAAAAAAGCCTCCAATTTGGAGACTTTAAATATATTTTATGATTAAACCGCTACAATTCCTTTGATATGAGGATGAGCTTGGTAATTTTCTAATTCGAAATCTTCGTATGTAAAATCAAAAATGTCTTTTACATTCGGATTAATTTTCATAGTTGGAAGTGGAAAAGGCTCGCGCGTTAATTGTAATTCAACTTGTTCGAAATGATTTTTGTAAATATGTGCATCTCCAAACGTATGTACAAAATCGCCAACTTCTAATTCACAAACTTGCGCAACCATCATTTGTAATAATGCATATGACGCAATGTTGAATGGAACACCTAAGAAAATATCGGCGCTACGTTGGTACAATTGCAACGATAATTTTCCGTCATTTACATAAAACTGAAAAAATGCGTGACAAGGCGCCAAAGCCATTTGATCTAATTCGCCAACATTCCAAGCAGAAACAATAATTCGGCGTGAATCGGGATTATTTTTTATTTGATCAATTGCAACTTTAATTTGATCGACAACTTCTCCGTTTGGTTTTCCCCAAGAGCGCCATTGATGCCCATAAACAGGACCTAAATCACCATTTTCATCAGCCCATTCGTTCCAAATTCTAACGCCGTTATCTGTTAAATATTTGATATTTGTATCCCCTTTCAAAAACCACAACAATTCGTAGATAATCGATTTTAAATGTAATTTTTTCGTCGTTACCAAAGGAAATCCTTCCGACAAATCGAAACGCATTTGGTAACCAAAAATACTTTTCGTTCCCGTTCCTGTTCTGTCTTCTTTAAAAGCGCCTTCTGCCAAAACCTTTTTACATAAATCGTGATATTGTTGCATTTTGAGTATATTTAACCTTTCAAATTTAAGGAAAATTTTTTAGAATGAAGTTCAGTTTGATCTTGACAATTTTGGTCATTTTTATGTTTTTTTCGTCTCGAGTAAAGTCAGATTTCGGAAGAAAAATTATGCAACATTTTTACTTTCAAACCTTTTTTATAGTGGTTTTGATTGTTGTTTTTGTATCGAAAATTATTCATCTCAAACTCAATTTAATTTCGATGATTTCACTTATTATATTGGGCTGCATGTTGTATTTGAGTCTTCCGAATTATTTACAACAATTAAAAAGAAAGATAGGAAAATAATTACTTTTTAATCAATGAGTCATATAGAACTGCGACGAGAAAAGTCATAGCTTGAGATGTTAAAAAACCGAATGTATACGCAAGAAATGCTTTTATATAATTTTTAATGTTTTTTTTATAAAATATTGAGATCATCCAACTGATATAAAGAAACATAGCAAATGAAGTGAGACTGTCGTAAATGATTCTTGGAAACTCTAAAAACTTATTTAAAACAATGGTGAAAGCTAAAAACAACATTGCTTCTGCCATAAATAAACAAACCATTACAAATGTTTCGTAAAAATTGTAATTGTATTTACGGAAAAAGATTTTGGTCCATAATGTAATCGGTAAAAGCATCAATAAATTTGCATATCCGTAGTTATTGTTAACCCAAATTAATATTTTGTAATAGGTAGAATTGCCGTAGAAAGCTTCCATCTGTTTATTCGAAATGATATCAGTATAAAAATATTGAGAAACAAGAGTATAAATGATAGATGAAAGAATAAGAAATGTAATGGGTTTTGTTATTTTCTTTCGATTTATATGAATGTATTCCTGAACTGTTTTTCCAGGTCTTGTTATCAATTCTTTTACAGTGAAAACAAAGCCATTCTCATAGCCAATAAGATTTAGTAATTCTTGCCATGCATATTGTTGATTAATGCGCTTTAATTTTGCAGGTTGTCCACAATTTGAGCAAAAGTTATTTGTGATTATTTCATTACAATTCAGACAGTTATTATTCATTTTGGTTTTGAATTTAGAAGGTGACTTTTTTCACTCATTTCATTAAATTTGATTGAATATCTTTAGCTATATTACAAAATGTTAAATTACGTTAAAATGATTTGGATATAAAAGGTTTGATTGTTTTTTTTGAATACTAATTGGTTCAGCGAATTCTATTTAATAAAATTATTCACAATCATAGAAAAGCATTATCTTTGCAGTTATGAAAGACGAATCAGCGATTTTTGGTTTAAGACCAGTAATAGAAGCAATTGAAGCAGGAAAAACAATCGATAAAATTTTTGTTCAAAAAGGTTTACAAGGAGAAATTTTTTCAGAATTAAGAAAATTAATCACTGAATATGAAATTCCTGTAAGTTATGTGCCTTTAGAAAAACTAAATCGTTTTACTGGAAAAAATCACCAAGGTGTTTACGCATTCGTTTCTCCAATCGAATTTGATTCGATTGAAAATGTATTACCTCAAATTTGGGAACAAGGAAAAACGCCTTTTATCTTGATTTTAGATCGTGTTTCTGATGTTCGTAATTTTGGTGCAATCGCTCGTACAGCAGAATGTGTAGGTGTTGATGCGATTATTATTCCAGCAAAAGGTTCGGCTTCTGTAAATGCAGATGCAATCAAAACTTCGACAGGAGCGTTGTATAATATTCCGGTTTGTAAAGAAGGAAATTTAGTAAATGTTATTAAATATTTACAATCAGCTGGAATCTCAATTTTTAGTGCTTCTGAAAAATCAGCAGAATTTATTTACGATGCAGATTTCTCTGTTCCTGCGGCTATTGTGATGGGAAGCGAGGAAGATGGAGTTTCGGATTCTATTATTAAAATTTCAGATAAGATTATTAAATTGCCTATGGCTGGACAAACTGCTTCATTGAATGTTTCGGTTGCGGCTGGAGCGATTTTGTACGAAGCTGTTCGCCAAAGAATGTTACAAGATTTATTTTAAAAACATATAACGATGACCTATTCTACTTTTATTGGATTTTTGTTGATTGCGATTAGCGTTGCAATGTATTATTTTACAAATTTGGATGTTTCTAGATTATTTTCGGATAAAGAATTTTTGGTAGGAATTACTGGAGGTGCAGGTATCGGATTTATTTTGGGAGGATTTTTGGGCTGGCTTTATAAATACAAAGCGGTGAATAAAGCAAATGCAGAAATTGCAAACGAAGAAAAACGTAAAGTTGCAGAACAAAAAGCACAAGAAGCTGCTGCTAAAGAGCAAGCTAAGTTAGATGCGCAAAAAGAAAAAGAAGAATCAGGTCTGTAATTGTTTGTAATGAATCTAAAAGATAAAAACGCTGCTTTAGTTCTTATTGATGTTCAAAAAGGATTTCTTGATGAAGATTATTGGGGAGGGAATAGGAATAATAAAAACGCAGAAGAAATTTGTGGTAAGATTTTAAACAAATGGAGAGAAATTAATTTACCCATTTATCATATTAGACATAGTTCAGATAATCCGAATTCAAAACTTCATCAATCTAATATTGGATATGAATTTAATGATTATGTGATTCCTTTAGATGATGAGATTATTTTTACAAAGAATGTAAATAGTGCATTTATTGGAACGGATTTAAAAAAAGTACTTGATGAAAACAAAATAGAAACGTTAGTTATTGTAGGAATTACGACGAATCATTGTGTTTCTACAACAACGAGAATGGCTGGGAATTTTGGATATGAAACATATTTGGTTTCAGATGCTACTGCTACTTTTGATAGAATAGGAATAAATGGAGAAAAATATGATTCGGAATTGATTCATTTAACAGCTTTAGCAAATTTAAATAATGAATTTGCAACTGTATGTACTTCGAGCAAATTGTTAAATGAATTGTTATAAAAATAGTATAAATAAAAACGGTCGGAAATTAATTTTCGACCGTTTTTTTATGTTGAATTTCTTGGTAATAAAAACAAGGAACTAAAATCAATAAAAACATAGGTTGAATAAGGAATCTTCTCACGTAAAAGAAGACCATTTCACCTGAAGAAAATTGTGTCGAAATCAAATAATTATAGATTGGTAAAAGTACAATTAAGCCTACAATCAGAATAATGATAGAGAATTTAACGTAACTTTTTTTCAAGAAAATAAACCAAACAATTAATACAGTTAATAGTGTGTTGATAAGATAGCGAACCATAATACTTGCGTTGAGTTTTGGTAAATCAATTTCAGGAAATGTTGAATGACCAACTTGATGAAAGTATTGCAAAAAAGGATCGTAAAATAAAACATCTTCAAATTTTCGGACTAAAACTAATCCAAAAACAAGTAAAACTGCAACTGCGTAACGTAAATATTTATTTGGCATTTTGCTTACTGTATTTTGTTACAAAAAACTTAATCCAAACAATCCAAAGAATCACAATTGAACCATAAATAATTGCTGGAAACAAATAATCATGCGCCATTTTATCATATTCTGCGTGGTATCTAAAAATATAATTTAGCAACATAATTCTTGCAATATTCATCACAAAAAGAATGGCTAAACCAGACAAAATAAACAAAAAAGTTTGTTTTAAATTCGTGTAAAAAGCAATAATAAAAGCAACAAAAATGATCAGAATAGAAATCGCATTACAACCTTCATTCACAATAGACGCAACTTGTCCGTCCACAACCAAACGCATCCAGGGGTGATTTTCTGCAATATTAGAAAACGAGAAAAAACCACATTTGTTCAAGTCAAAAGCTGTTATATCAGATGTTAATTTTGTAAACGGATCAGGATTATTGTGTGGTAAATATTGATCCAAATACAATTTATAAACTAAACTTAAAATAATGTAAGTTCCCAAAAATCTTGCAAGGAATAATAATAATGGTTTGAATTCTTTCATTAGTTGGTTTATATCAAACAAATATAAATCAAAAACACTAACTTTTGATAAAGTTGAGATTAATCAATAAATTTGCTTCTAGATTATTAAACGAATGCAAGAATTAAATAAACGTATCGATGTAATTGTCGATAGTACAATTTCAACAGAAGACAAGTTGCAAAAGATTTGTCAATTGTTAAGTGATGAAGTTGATTATTACAATTGGGTTGGATTTTATTTCAAGAATGGAGATAAAAACGAGCTAAAACTTGGACCTTATGTTGGTGCAGCTACCGATCATACAATAATTCCTTATGGTAAAGGTATTTGTGGACAAGTGGCAGAGTCTAATGAAACGTTTGTTGTGCCAGATGTTTATGCGCAAGATAATTATTTGGCTTGTTCAATCGAAACGAAAGCAGAAATTGTTGTTCCTATTTTCAAAAATGGAGAAAATATTGGGCAAATTGATATCGATTCTCACAAAATTAATCCGTTTACAGAGGACGATACAAAGTTGTTAGATTATGTTTGTCAGCGAGTTTCAGAAATTATTTAAGCAATGATTGATTTAATTTTAAAATATTTTCCTGATTTAACGGAAAAACAAATCGAGCAATTTTCTAAAGTTGGCGATTTATACAAAGAGTCGAACGATCAAATCAATGTTGTTTCTCGAAAAGATATAGATGAAATTTATACCAATCATATTTTACATTCGTTAGCGATTGCAAAAGTGATGGAGTTTGCAGATGGTTCTTCTGTTCTGGATGTAGGAACTGGAGGAGGTTTACCAGGAATTCCGTTGGCAATTTTGTTTCCGAATGTACAATTTCATTTGGTGGATTCTATCGGTAAAAAAATCAAGGTTGTAAAAGGTGTGTCTGATGGTTTAGGTTTGACGAATGTAAAAGCCGAACAAAAGCGCGCCGAAGAGTTAACAGATAAATATGATTTTGTGGTTTCTCGTGCAGTAACAGCAATGCCAAGATTTGCGGAATGGATTCGTGGTAAATTTAAAAAAGAAGCCATCAATCCTTTTCCTAATGGATTGTTGTATTTAAAAGGAGGTGATTTAACAGAAGAATTAGCAGGTTTTCCGAATGCTGTTTTATTTGATATTCAAAACTTTTTTGAGGAAGATTTCTTCGAGACAAAAAAAGTCGTTTATTTAGAAAAGAAAGATATTTAATCTGAAAGAAATAAATCTTAAAAACCGAAATCAATTTGATTTCGGTTTTTTATTTTAATAATTATTGAATTAATCCAAAAAATGGACCTTAAAACGTCATTTTATCCAATACTTTAAGTTCTTTTTAAGAGGTTTTCTCGTCAAAATTCACTATATTTGTTTGTTTAAAAAAGTTAGAGACATATTATGAGTAATAACACATATACGGCGGATAATATCCAAGCGTTAGAAGGAATGGAGCACGTACGTCTTCGTCCATCGATGTACATTGGAGACGTCGGAGTTAGAGGATTACACCACTTAGTTTACGAGGTTGTTGATAACTCTATTGATGAAGCTTTAGCAGGATACTGTGATACAATCAAAGTAACAATTTTAGAAGGAAACTCGATTCGTGTAGAAGATAACGGACGTGGTATTCCTGTCGACTTACATAAAAAAGAAGGGAAATCTGCATTAGAAGTTGTAATGACTAAAATTGGTGCAGGAGGTAAGTTTGATAAAGATACGTACAAAGTTTCTGGAGGTTTGCACGGTGTTGGAGTTTCGTGTGTTAATGCACTATCTAATCATTTATCGGCAGAAGTTTTCAAAAACGGTAAACAATATATTCAAGAGTACTCAAAAGGGAAGCCTTTGTATGATGTAAAAGAAGTTGGAACAACAGATAAAAATGGAACAACAGTAACTTTTACGCCAGATGATACAATTTTCCAAGAAGTACAAACATATAACTATTCTACTTTAGCAAATCGTTTGCGTGAGTTAGCTTTCTTGAACAAAGGAATCAATATTGTATTGGTTGACGAACGCGAGAAAGATGCAGATGGAAATCCTGTAACAGAAACTTTTCATTCTGAAGAAGGGTTAAAAGAATTTGTTGAGTTTATCGACGGTAGCCGCGAAGCTATCATGGACAAAGTAATCTTCATGGAAGGTGAACGTGATGGTATTCCAGTTGAAGTTGCAATGCGATACAATACGTCGTATAACGAAAATGTACATTCGTATGTAAATAATATTAATACACACGAAGGAGGAACACATTTGTCTGGTTTCCGCCGTGCATTAACGCGTACATTGAAAAAATATGCTGAAGAAAACTTTAATCTTGCAAAAGAAAAAGTTGAAATTGTTGGAGATGACTTCCGCGAAGGATTAACAGCAGTTATTTCGGTAAAAGTAATGGAACCTCAATTTGAAGGTCAAACGAAAACTAAATTAGGAAACTCTGAGGTTTCTCCTGCAGTTGATAAAATTGTGGCAGAAATGCTAACGAATTTCTTAGAAGAAAATCCTACAGAAGCAAAACAAATTGTTGATAAAGTAATTTTAGCAGCAAAAGCTCGTCAGGCAGCGAAGAAAGCTCGTGAAATGGTACAACGCAAAAATCCAATGGGAGGAAGCGGATTGCCAGGGAAATTAGCAGATTGTTCTTCTCGTAAACCAGAAGAATCTGAGTTGTTCTTAGTCGAGGGAGATTCTGCCGGAGGAACGGCAAAGCAAGGTCGTGATCGTCATTTTCAAGCAATTTTACCATTACGTGGTAAAATTTTGAATGTAGAGAAAGCGATGGCTCACAAAGTTTTAGATAACGAAGAGATTAAAAATATTTATACAGCTTTAGGTGTAACTATCGGAACTGAAGAGGATTCAAAAGCATTGAATTTATCAAAGTTACGTTACCATAAAGTTGTAATTATGACCGATGCTGATGTCGATGGTTCTCATATCGCGACATTAATTTTGACTTTCTTTTTTAGATATATGAAAGAGTTGGTAGAGCAAGGACATATTTACATTGCAACACCACCTTTATATTTGATTAAAAAAGGAGCTAAAGGTGAATACGCTTGGAATGAAAAGGATCGTGAGCGTTTAACTGCAGAATTTTCTACAGACGGTTCTGGTAAAGGTGTTACAATACAACGATATAAAGGTCTTGGGGAAATGAATGCGGAACAATTATGGGATACAACTCTTAATCCTGAATTCCGTACATTGCGTCAAGTAACGATAGATAGCGCTACAGAAGCTGATCGTGTTTTCTCTATGTTAATGGGAGATGATGTACCACCTCGTCGTGATTTTATCGAGAAAAATGCACATTATGCAAAAATTGATGCTTAATCGGTTTTGAACAATATAAATAAAAAATCCAGCTGAAAAGCTGGATTTTTTTGTGATTATTTAATGAATCTTAAGAAAAAGATTACTCCGAAATAATCAAAGTTGTTGGGACATTCGAAATCCAAATACTTTTAGTGTCAATTAAGTTTCTCCAACTTTCCATACTAATCATCATCAAATCCATTTCTTCTAAAAACTCTTTATCCAATTGTTGTTTGTAAGAAAGACTAATATGATTTGGTGCAATATTTTCGATACTACGAATAATTTCTTTCACCTCAGAATGACGTTTCGTATAACCGCTAACATCTACAATAATAATTTGAGATTCGCTGTTAGAGATTAATCGCTGCGCATATTTTAATAAATCGGCATCTTTGTTTCCGAAAAGAGGAAGAAAAACTTTCTCTGCTTTTCTGAAATCTTTGTCCAAAACAACGCCAACAGGAACAGTTGATTTATTTAATAACTGTTTTGTTCTTTCGTTGAAAACGGAATGATCAAACATGTTTTCTTTTCCTGTAACTTGACCAATTAAAATATCAGGATCGATAATTTTAGTTGTAAATCCTAGGATATTTCCAAGCAAAGAACCCGAATAGATAGAATTTCTTACTCCCATCAACATCAAATCGTAATCACCTTTTTGAGCAACATCAATAGTGTCGTAAACCATATCTGTAGACACTTTGAACATTGTTGTCACATCTTGATGTAATTCTTCTGAAACTTCAATAATTGGTTCGAAAATTTCTGTTTCTCTATCTTCAAGATTGAAATGCTGCACTTCACTACTTTTCATAACATGAATAGCAGAAACAAGCGAATTATCATCTTGTTTTTTGATAAAACTATTGGCAACACGCAACAATTCGGCTCCTTTTTCTGGAGTTTGAAAGTCGATTAATATTTTGTATTTTCGACTATTGCTGATTTCAACTAACTCATCTTCCGTTTTTTGTTTTCTAAATATCCAATTAATGATGTCAAGTGCAGGACCAGTCATAAATGTTGTGACAAGTGCCATAATTACCATCATCGCAAAAATTTCTGGAGTTAAAACACCTAAATCATAACCAATATTTAATACGACTAATTCCATCAAACCACGTGTATTCATGAGGGCTCCAATGGTTAAACTATCTTTCCAATTTTGACCAACAAATTTGGCAGCGATTGCACTTCCTAAGAATTTTCCTGTTACGGCAACTAAAATGATTAAACCTGTTGTTTGCCATAAATGCGAGCTGTCTAATAATCCGATTTGAGTTCGTAAACCTGTGAAAACGAAGAATAGAGGTAATAAAAGAACTAATGCTACATCTTCAATTTTTTCAATGAATAAGTTTCTGAATTTGATGTTTTCTGGCATAATTGTTCCAGCTAAAAAAGCTCCAAATAATGCATGAATACCGATAATTTCACTTAAATAAGAAGAAATAATCAAGACCAAGAAAAATATTCCGATAATTGGTTTTGTAAGCGTTGTTTTGCTCGAATGTACATCTGCAATTCGTTTAAGAAAAGGACGAACAAATCGTACCATTGCAATTACATAAATAACAGCAAGTAAGATAACATAAAGTGAACTTACAAAAGATCCTGCTTTCACAATAGCGATTACAGCTGCTAATAAACACCAAGCAGTAATATCATCGGCTGCGGCACATGTAATAACAATAGAACCTAAGCGAGTTTTACTAATTCCGCGTTCTTGTACAATACGAGCCAAAACCGGAAAAGCAGTAATACTCATCGAAATACCAATAAATAAAGCAAATGATAAGAAATTGATTCCTTCTGGCGCAAATTCCATGTAGATTAATCCAGCTAAAGCCAAACCAAGTGTAAATGGAATAATAATACTTGCGTGACTGATAACAATTGCGTCTTGCGCATTCTTTTTCAGAACTTTTAAATCCAATTCCATTCCGATAACATACATAAATAGAATTAAACCAATTTGACTGATAAATTCTAAATTACCTAGCGATTCTTTTGGGAAAAGATCACCAAAAAATTCTGGAAAATGCATTCCAATAAAAGATGGTCCAAGAAAAATACCCGCAATGATTTCTCCGATTACTGTTGGTTGTCCAATTTTATTAAAAATCCAACCAAAAACTCTGGCTGTAAATATAATTGTTACGATTTGTGCTAACAAAATAGCAAGTGGATGTCCAATGTTGTGAGTGATACTATTAAGAAAGTCTTTGAAATAATTACTTTCGCTTGCAGCGTGTACCACATGTTTACCAGCTTCCATCTCTTCTGCTCTCATTACAATGAAATACATCATTAAAGAACAAAGTAGAATGGTTACGATGTAAAAAATTGAATTACGTGTCGATTTTTTCATGGCGTATATTTTTAGCAAAAATCTGAAATTAATTTACGAAAAAAAGCCTTGAAATATCAAATCTGGCAAAAATGTAATGAAATGGTAATATTTTGTAGTTAAATGGAAATTCTGTTCAAGAAATTAGTCTTATAAACCTCGCTCAAAATCAAATTAATCTCTTTATTATCCTTAGATAGCGTATCCAATGTAATACTTTCTGAGTTAAAATACTTGATATGTTGTATGTTGATAATTTCGCGTTTATTGATGCGAACAAAGTTTTTTTCGGGTAAAATTTCAGTCAAATTATCTAACGTAATGTTTTTTAAAGTTAATTCGGATAAATCATTGTAAATAACAATTTTATCTCTGCTTTCTAAAGTTGAAGTAGAGATATAAAGGATTTGATTAAAATGAAGTAATATTTTTCCTTTATCAGAGTTTAGTTGTACAAAAGAATTTTGTTGATTATCAGTTTGTTGAATACGTTTTTTAATTTTGTCTATCGCTTGTTGTAAACGTTCTTTTTTAATCGGTTTTTGGATATAATCTGTCGCGTCCAAATCAAAAGCATCTGTCGCATATTCTTTGTAAGCTGTAGAAAAAATAAAAGGTTTGTCTTTTAATAAATTTGCAACCTGCAAACCATTAATTTTAGGCATTTCTATGTCTAGAATACAAAAGTCGAAATCAAGATTTTCTATTTCATTGATAAATAACTTAGGATCAACAAAAGCCTTTACAACTACGATATCATCCATTTGTTCGCAAAGCATTTTTAGGTATTTTAAACCTAAAATTTCATCATCAATTAGAATGCATTTTAGTGTAGAACTCATGTAAATTGATTTTTAAATTAGCGACAAAAATATCTTGTTCAATTGTTTTAGAAAGTGTAAAACTATTTTCGTAAATCATTCGTAAACGATGTTCCAAAGATTCGCTTCCATGACCACCAGTTTCTTTTTTCAGGCTGTTTTTAGGCGAAATTTTGTTCATTACTTGAATTTGAAAACTCTTTTGATTCAGCTCAATTGCAATTTTTATAAATGAGTTTTGTTGTTGAAAATCTGTGTGTTTAAAAGCATTTTCAATAAAATCAATACTGATTAATGGGGCAATTATTTTTTCTTGATAGAAAGGTGATTGTTCATCAATTTTCGTTTTGATTTGAAAGTCAAACAAAGGAGAAACTTTTACCTTATTAATTTCAATAAAGTTTTTTGTGAAATCAATTTCATCCTTTACAGTGACAAAGTTTGCTTTGCTTTCATATAAAATATAGTCCAACACGTTGGCTAATTTATCAATTGTATAATAAGTTTGATATGCGTTTGACTGAATAGAATTAAGTATGTTTTTGAACAAATGTGGATTTAGTTTAGCATCATAACTTTCTAGTTTTAATTCATCAACTTTAGTTGATAAATTATCTAAACGTTGTGTTTGCTCTTGGTTTATATTTTTTTCAGATTTTAAAGTATTGATTAAATAAGTAATCATAATGATTAGAAAAATAATCAATGCAATAATGAGATAAAGTAATATGGTAGGAAGTTGAATCATGCTAAAAATACTAACTCAAAGATAAAATAATTTACGAACAAAAAAATCCAGAAAGTAGAACCTTCTGGATTTTTAGAATTATTGTGAAAGATATTATTAAGCGTAATATTTTGCTTTTAATTCTTTTACTTTTGGATCATCTAAGAATTCATCATACGTCATATAACGATCGATGATTCCGTTTGGCGTTAACTCGATAATACGGTTACACGTTGTCTGAATCAATTCGTGGTCATGAGAACCCATTAAAATTGTTCCTTTGAAATTAACCAAAGAGTTATTTAATGCCGTAATCGATTCTAAGTCTAGGTGACCTGTTGGCTCGTCTAACAATAATACGTTTGCGCGTAATAACATCATACGAGAGAACATACAACGCATTTTTTCACCTCCTGATAAAACAGAAGATTTTTTAAGTGCTTCATCTCCTGAGAATAACATTTTTCCTAAGAAACCACGCATAAATTCTTCGTGACGCTCTTCATCAGAATCTGTATATTGACGTAACCAATCAACCAAGTTGATATCTTCTTTAAAGAAATCTGTGTTATCTAAAGGTAAATACGCTTGTGTTGTTGTAATTCCCCATGCAAAATCTCCAGAATCTGGTTGAGCATTTCCTGAAAGAATTTCAAAGAATTGAGAAACTGCTTTAGAGTTACGTGAGAAAATACCAATTTTATCACCTTTTTTCAAGTTGATGTTCGCATCTTTAAATAAAACTTCTCCATCTACAGAAGCAGATAAATTGTTTACTTCTAAGATTTGATCACCAGCTTCGCGTGATTGTTCCCAGATAAGTGCTGGATATCGACGAGAAGAAGGCTTGATATCTTCAATATTTAATTTCTCGATCATTTTTTTACGAGAAGTCGTTTGTTTTGCTTTGGCAACGTTAGAAGAGAAACGAGCAATGAAATCTTGTAATTCCTTTTTCTTTTCCTCTGCTTTTTTGTTTTGTTGAGCACGTTGTTTTGCAGCTAACTGAGAAGATTCGTACCAGAATGTGTAGTTACCAGAATATAGGTTTAATTTAGAGAAATCTAAATCACAAATATGCGTACAAACCGCGTCTAAGAAGTGACGGTCGTGCGATACAACGATTACAGTGTTCTCGAAATTACCTAAGAAATCCTCTAACCATTGAATTGTATTAACGTCCAATTCGTTGGTAGGCTCATCTAAGATTAACACGTCTGGATTTCCAAATAAAGCTTGCGCAATCAAAATACGAACTTTCGCTTTATTATCTAAATCTCCCATTAATGTATAATGCATATCCGACTCAATTCCTACATTTGATAATAATGTAGCTGCATCAGATTCTGCATTCCATCCGTTCATTTCTTCATAAACGACACCTAATTCTCCTGCTTTGATACCATCTTCTTCAGAAAAATCTTCTTTAGCATATAAAGCATCCATACGTTCTTTTATATCGTATAATACTTTATTTCCACGTAAAACAGTGTCTAATACTGTGTATTCGTCATATTTGAAGTGATTCTGTTCTAAGACAGACATACGTTTTCCTTTTTCTAAACTAACTTGTCCAGAAGTTGGATCGATTTCACCTGATAATATTTTTAAGAAAGTAGATTTTCCTGCTCCATTGGCACCAATTATCCCGTAACAGTTGCCATTTGTAAATTTTATATTAACTTCGTCGAAAAGTACACGCTTGCCGAATTGAAGCGATAAATTAGAAACATTTAACATAATTTTTGGTATGATGTTTGTTTGACCTTCCGGCAAAGTTACAAATTTTAATTGGAATAAAATAAAGTGCAAAAAGAAGTTACGATTAAGAATAAACGTGCTAGGTTTGAATATGAATTAATGGATTCGTACGATGCCGGCATCCAATTATTTGGAACTGAAATAAAATCCATTCGTATGGGAAAAGCTTCAATAACTGAAAGCTTTTGCCAAATGAAAAATGGAGAACTCTATATTGTTAATATGTTTATTGACGAATATGATTGGGGAACTTACTTTAATCATAAAACAAGACGAGACCGAAAACTTTTGTTACAAAAATCTGAGCTTAGAAAGTTAGAACGAAAAACAAAAGAAACTGGATTAACAATTGTTGCTACAACGCTTTATATAAACAACAAAGGGTTGGCAAAATTGAGAATATATTTGGCAAAAGGGAAAAAACTTTTTGACAAAAGAAACACAATAAAAGGAAAAGATTTGAAAAGAGATTTGGATAGAATGATAAAGAATTCTTAAATTTGTCTTATTATTGTATAAAATTTATTAAAATTTAATATATTTAAAACGCTAAATATTTGATAATGAAAAAGTTTAATCTATTATTGTCTGCAGTAGTGTTATTCCTAGCGGGTAACTCTTTTGTAGATGCTCAAAATTCTAAGAATCCTTGGGCAATTACAGTTGGTGCTCACGCGGTTGACCACAACTCGATCGTTGGTCCATTCAACCAGTATTTCAAAACAGATAATTGGGATATCGTTCCTCCTTTATCTAAATTATCTATTATCCGTAACTTAAACAGATCTTTTGATGTTGATTTAACTGCTTCTGTAGGAGAAGTTGATAACGTAAGATTACGTGTTAAAGATGAATTATTCATCAACGCTGGTTTAGGTTTACGTTATAAATTAGCTAATGGATACATCTTACCAGAAGATTCTTGGTTTGATCCTTATGTACGTGTTGGTGCAGGTTACCACAGATATGATTACACAGGATTACAATTCCCATTAACTGCTTATAGAGGTAGTGAGAAATATGGAGAGCGTCCATACCAATTAACAGAAGTTGAAACTTTAGAGAAAAACCACTTTGTAGCTTCTTTAGGAGGAGGTATTAACTTTTGGTTAACTAAAAACTTCGGTTTAAACGTTGCTTCTGATTATAACTGGTTACCAGCGCACGGAGGAAACAA
Source organism: Empedobacter sedimenti (assembly GCF_030005555.1). GTDB lineage: Bacteria > Bacteroidota > Bacteroidia > Flavobacteriales > Weeksellaceae > Empedobacter > Empedobacter sedimenti. The sequence continues at coordinate 51,074 of NZ_JASCQG010000011.1, forward strand.
CTATTTTGACTTCTTCCAACATACAGTAGGAGTTACTTTCCGTTTCGGAAAACAAGATAGAGATAATGATGGTATTGCTGATGACGAAGATGCATGTCCAGATACTCCAGGTATCGTTACAGGAGATCCTGCTACAAACGGTTGTCCTGATACAGATGGAGACGGAATCTTTGATAAAGATGACGCTTGTCCAGAAGTTGCAGGTTTAGCTGAATTCCAAGGTTGTCCTGATACAGATGGTGATGGTGTTGCTGATAAAGATGATGCTTGTCCAGAGGTTGCAGGTCCAGTTGAAAACAACGGATGTCCTTGGCCTGATACAGATAATGACGGAATCTTAGATAAAGATGATGCTTGTCCAGAGGTTGCAGGTTTACCAGAATTCCAAGGTTGTCCTGATACAGACGGAGATGGTATTCCAGATAAAGATGATGCTTGTCCAACTGAAAAAGGACCAAAAGAAAACAATGGTTGTCCATGGTCTGAGGTTCACGTAGCAAAACGTTTATCTAACATTTTATTCGAGTACAACTCAGATAAAATCGTTCCTTCTTCTTACGAAGATGTAAAAGTTGCAGCTCAGATCTTAAACTCTGATGATTTAAAAGCGAAAAGCTTCTACATCGACGGTCACGCTGATCAAAGAGGTAAAGACGCTTACAACAAAGCATTATCTTTAAAACGTGCTAAAGCATTAGTTAAAGTTTTAGGAGAAAGAGGTGGAGTTGATACAAACCGTTTAACTGCTCGTGGATTAGGAGAGACTCAATTATTATGTACTGAGGAAACAGAAGAATGTTACCAAAGAAACAGACGTGTTGAAGTTTTACCTAAAACTGCAACAGTTGTTGAAACTAAAGTTGTAAAACCAGCTACAAAAAAGAAAAAATAATTCTTTAAATAGCTTACAATAGAAATAGCCACCTCAATGAGGTGGCTATTTTATTTTTAATATTTTTTTATGATTATTATTTTTTTCTAAAGACTAAAAGAATAATACAACTTGCCGTAAACATAGAAAGTAAATATCCTATCCAAGAAAGTAAAGGCATGTCCAAAATCATTGGGCGAACATTTGTATTAGCTAGCATACTAGCACCAATTCCAAAAGCTAAAGTTAGAATAGCTAGCACGAGTTTGTTAATACTATCTTTTATTAACTTCTGAATATTATCTATTTCATCAATTTTGAAGTTTAAAGCTAATTTATCATTATTCACTTTTTCGATTAATTTCAACGTGTCTTCTGGTAAATCGTTGATTAAATCTTGAATATCTTTAAAATTATCAATCGCTTTTTTACTCAAATATTTTGGATGAAATTTTTGTCGAGCCAATTTTACTGCATAAGGACGCATTGAACGTTGTACATTAAGATCAGCGTGTAATTGTTGTCCAATCCCTTCTATAAGCGCAATTCCGCGTAGTAAAATATAAACATATTCGGGTAATAAAACATGATTTCGCTGTAGAATATGATTGAATTTTTTGATGATGATTTGAACTTCTATCGTGTCAACAGTATTGTATTCTAAATAATCAAAAATATCTGCAATATCTCGTTCTAATTGTTTTTCGTTTTCGATGTAATGCTTAATCGCCATTTTTTTAAGTGAACGAACAATACGTTTCGGATTTTTTAATCCAAAATCTATCACAACATTCTCTAAAGCTTCTTTTTCGTTGATGGCTAAAATTCCCATCGAACCAAAATCTATAAAAGCGATTCGACCATCTTTTAAGATAAAAATATTTCCGGGATGTGGGTCTGCATGAAAAAATCCGTCATCAAGTAATTGTTTCAAATAAATATCAAAACCTTTTTGTACGATTTTTTTCGGATCAAGTCCCAAAGCTTCTAATTGCTCAACATCATTTACCTTGAAACCTTCGATGAATTCCATACAAAGAAAATTATTGTTGGAATAATCTTCGTAAGTTTTTGGTACATAAACATCTTTACTATTCTCGAAATTTTTTCTAAAACGTTCGATATTCTGAAATTCATTGGTTAACGAAAGTTCTTTCAAAATTGAATTTTCAAATGATTTTTCGATTTCAGAAATGAATAATTTTTGAAGTTTCTCATATTTTTTTTCCAAAAAATGAACAATGTCTCGAATCAAAGCTAAATCGGACTCTATTATTTTCTGAATATTAGATCGTTTTACTTTGAAAACAACTTTTTCTCCATTCAGTAAAGTTGCGCGATATACTTGCGAAATACTTGCGGCAGCAAAAGGTTGTTCTTCTATAAAAAGAAAATGCTCGTTAGGCTCAATTCCAAATTCGTCTCTAATTTTTTGTTTGATATCGATTTCTTCTGGAGGAACGTTGTCTTGTAATTTTTTTAATTCAAGAATCAATGCTTCAGGAACCAAATCTTTTCGATTACTTAATAATTGTCCAAATTTTATATAGGTGGGACCAAGTTCTTCCAAAGCCATTCGGAAACGCTGATTGAAAGATTGGTTAAAAAATTCGGTATTATGATCAGAATGAAACAAATCATTTCCGCGAGAAAGAATTTCTTCGAAACCATATTTAGAAACGACTTTTACGATTTTAGAAAATCGTTTTATTTTCTTTAGACTATCCATAAAGTTGAGATTCGATTACAAGTTACAAATAAAGATGACTGAAGTTTGTTTATAAAATCTTAAATTTCTTTGAGTTGAAGCTAAAATTATTCCAAATATTAAAATATAATTGTTTAACTTTGCACTCGCTAAAATGGTTTAGGAATCAAGCGATTAATTATTAAGTTAAACATCTCTCGGTCATTTATTTGCATTTGAAGATTCCGAAATAAAATAGATTGAGATACAAATTTTTAGAATTATGTCTAAAGAAACAAAACAAGAGGAGGTACAAGAAGTTGTATTAAACACTCCAGTATTAGATGCGTCTGCTAATGCAAACGTAGCGCCAGAATCATTTGATTGGGAATCTTTCGAATCAGGATTAAACGAAGAAGATCGTAAAGAAAAAGCTGAATTAGAGCAAATGTACGATACAACTTTAGAAGACTTACATGAGAATGAAGTATTCAAAGGACAAGTTGTACGTATTACAGATAAAGAAGCTATCGTTGACATCAACTTCAAATCAGAAGGTGTTATTTCATTAAACGAATTCCGTTACAACTCAGACTTGAAAGTTGGGGATATCGTTGAAGTAATGGTTGATCAACGTGAAGATAAAAATGGTCAATTAATTTTATCTCACAAAAAAGCTCGTACATTAAATGCATGGGATGCTGTTAACAAAGCACACGATTCTCAAGAAATCGTTAACGGTTACATCAAAGCTCGTACTAAAGGTGGTATGATCGTTGACGTATTTGGAATTGAAGCTTTCTTACCAGGTTCTCAAATCGATGTTAAACCAATCCGTGATTACGAACAATTCGTAGGAAAAACTATGGAGTTCAAAGTTGTTAAAATCAACCCAGAATTCAAAAACGTAGTAGTTTCTCACAAAGCGTTAATCGAGGCAGATATCGAAGTTCAGAAAAAAGAAATCGTTGCTCAATTAGAGAAAGGACAAGTATTAGAAGGTGAAGTTAAAAACATCACATCTTATGGTGTATTCGTAGACTTAGGAGGTGTTGACGGTTTAATCCACATTACTGACTTATCTTGGTCTCGTATCAACCACCCATCTGAAATCTTAGAAGATGGACAAAAAATCAACGTTGTAATCTTAGATTTCGATGAAGATAAATCTCGTATCCAATTAGGTATTAAACAATTAGAAGCTCATCCATGGGATGCTTTAGATGCTGATATCAAAGTTGGTGATAAAGTTAAAGGAAAAGTAGTTGTTTTAGCTGACTACGGTGCATTCGTTGAGGTTGCTCCAGGTGTAGAAGGTTTAATCCACGTTTCTGAAATGTCATGGTCTACTCACTTACGTTCTGCTCAAGATTTCGTGAAAGTAGGTGATGAGGTTGAAGCAGTAGTTTTAACTTTAGATAGAGAAGAAAGAAAAATGTCTTTAGGTATCAAACAATTAACTCCAGATCCTTGGACAGATATTACAACTAAATACCCAGTAGGTTCTACTCACAAAGGTAAAGTTCGTAACTTCACTAACTTCGGTGTATTCGTAGAATTAGAAGAAGGTGTTGACGGATTAATCTACATCTCTGACTTATCTTGGACTAAGAAAATCAAACACCCATCAGAATTCTGTGCAGTTGATGATATCTTAGACGTAGTAGTTTTAGAATTAGACGTAGAAGCTCGTCGTTTGTCATTAGGTCACAAACAATTAACTGAAAATCCTTGGGATAAATACGAAGATAAATACGCTGTAGGAACTGTTCATACAGGTGTAGCTGTTGACGTATTTGATAAAGGTGCTACAGTACAATTCGAAGATGCTGACGTTGAAGCTTTCGCTCCAGCTCGTACATTAGAGAAAGAAGACGGATCTCGTATCAAAAAAGGTGAAGAAACATCTTTCAAAGTAATCGAATTCAACAAAGAATTCCGTCGTGTAGTAGTTTCTCATACAGCAACTTTCCGTGAGGAAGAAGTTAAAGCTGAGAAATCATCTAATAATAACAACAACAATTCATCTAACACAATCGAAACTTCTACTTTAGGAGATATCGATTCATTAGCAGAATTGAAAAAGAAAATGGAAGAAGGAGGAAACTAATTCTCTGACCAAAGTTTTTTAAATAACATAAGCTGTCCATTTTATGGACAGCTTTTTTTATTATCTGAGTTTATTATCTCGGTTTAAATACTGAATATAATTTATGGTTTAAAATCATATCAAGAATAACGTACATTTTTTGATATATTTAGTGAATATTATTCAAAATAGTCTTAATTTTGCAGTCGAAATGGAAAAGTTAGAATTTAATTTAGATGCTACTGATTTGAAAATCATGCGATTAATGCAAGAAAATGCACGCATTAATAATGCAGATATCGCAAGAGAATTAGGTATGGCACCCTCTGGAATTTTAGAACGTGTAAAAAAGCTTGAAAATAAGCAAGTTATTTTGGCTTATCACGCAAAAATTAATCCTGTGGCAGTGGGACAGAAATTGCTTTCGTATATGTTTATTAAAACAGTTGATATTATTGGTGATGAAACTGTGGGTAAGCAATTGGCTGAAATTCCTGAAGTATTAGAAGTACACGATATTGCTGGAGATGATGGTTATTTGATCAAAGTAAGAACTTCGGACAACGAAGGATTAGTTGAATTAATGCGTAAACATTTGAGCAAAATAGGTGGAATTACTTCTACACGTACAACAATTGTTTTACAAACAATAAAAGAAGAACAAAATATCGTTATACCAACGAATTAAAATAGAGATTGAATGAAAGGGAATCAACCAAGTAAGTGGCTAATTATAGCAGCCTATTTTGTGGTTTATGTCGTTTGGGGATCAACTTATTTTTTTATAGATAAGGCTTTACATGGGTTTAGTCCATTTATTTTAGGGTCGTTCCGTTTTATAGGAGCGAGTACTTTGCTGATGGGATACTGTAAATTGAAAGGTTATAAGTTGTGGGATAAACAAATAGTAAAGCAATGTATGTTTACAGGTTTTATGTTGTTGTTTATTGATATGGCTGGTATTATTTGGTCCGAACAATTTTTACCAAGTGGAATTGTTGCTATTATGGCAGCGTCTGCAGCAATTTGGTTTATTGTATTAGACAAACCGAAATGGAAGCAAAACTTTTCAAGTATTCCGACAATTTTAGGAGTTTTGATGGGATTTCTAGGTGTATTGATGTTGTTCTATGAACAAACTACTACAGTGCACGCAGATGCTGATCAACAGCTTTTAAATATGATTGGTTTAATTGTTCTAATCTTTTGTTCTATTGCCTGGACGTTAGGTTCTCTTTATTCAAAATATGTAACAGATAAACAGAAAAAAGATATTACTAAACCAAAAGAAGATTTGAATATTATGGTTAAAACTGCTTGGCAAATGATTACTGCCGGAGTTTTATTCAATACTGTTGCTATTTTTAATGGGGAATATGCAAACTTCAATATAGATAATGTAGCAACGGAAGATTGGTTATCTATGGCTTATTTAACGACTTTCGGATCTATTCTTGCTTTCGGATCATATGTTTGGTTATTACAACATCGACCAGCGGTAGAGGTTTCTACCTATGCATATGTAAACCCGATTGTAGCAGTTGCGTTAAGTTACTTTTTTACTGACGATGTTGTAACTCATTTACAAATTTATGGGTTGATTGTTATTTTATTTAGTGTTGTATTGATGAATTGGAATCTTTACAAAAACACAAAACTTGTTCAGAAATTTTTGCATTTTGTTTCTCGTAAACATTATGCGCATTAAATATTATGTGATTATTAATAAGAAAGCTTCTCGGTTACCGAGAAGCTTTTTTTGTGTTTAAAGTTTTTATCAATATCAAAAAAAAGCAGCTCTTTTAAGAACTGCTTTTGTATATCGGATAAATTATCTTTTACAATTTAGTGCATTTTACAATTTCTAAACCATATTGCGTTGTATGTGGTTCTTCTAAAGTACGTGTAATTAAATTCATTTTTTGAATACCTAAATCTTTGATGATTTGTGAACCAATTCCGTGATCTTTTTCATCAGCTGGTAAAACACCTGATTTAGACTTTCCTTCAGAAAAACTTTTGAAAATCTCTAATTTTTGTTCAACCAACTCAGAGTTTTGAATGTTATTAATAAAAATTACAACACCTTTTTCTTCTTCGTTGATGATATTCATTGTTTTTTCTAACAATGGCGTTTCTCCATTCTGTAAAGCGCTAAATAAATCGTAATAACTATTTGTAGACTTTACACGAACCGGAACTACATCATCTTTTGTCCATTTTCCTTTTTTCAAGGCAAAGTGAACTTGATTATTTGTTGTTTGTTGATAAGCAATTAATTCGTATTCTCCGAATCTTGTTTTTGCTGGAAATTGCTCAATACGTTTTACCAACGATTCATTCTCTAATCTGTATGCAATTAAATCTTCAATCGAAATAATTTTTAGATCAAATTTCTTTGCAATCTCTAATAATTCTGGCAAACGAGCCATTTCTCCATCTTCTTTCAAGATTTCGACAATACATCCAGCAGGATAATGTCCTGCCATACGCGCTAAATCAACAGCTGCTTCTGTATGTCCCATACGAACTAAAACACCACCATCTTTCGCAATTAAAGGGAAAATATGTCCTGGCTTTCCTAAATCGTCTGGATTAGTATTTTCATCAATTAAAGCCTGAATAGTTTTAGAACGATCCGAAGCCGAAATTCCTGTTGTACATCCGTGTCCTTGTAAATCGACAGAAACCGTAAAATTAGTTTCGTAAATCGCTGTATTGTGTCCAACCATAAGGTCTAAACCTAATGCTTTACATCTTTGTTGTGTAAGAGGTGTACAAACCAATCCGCGTCCATGTGTAACCATAAAATTGATTACTTCTGGTGTTGCAAATTCGGCAATACATAGGAAATCTCCTTCATTTTCACGATCTTCATCGTCAACAACAATGATAACTTTTCCTTGTTTTAAGTCGATTAAAGCTTCCTCTATTGTGTTTAATTGAGATGATCTTTTTTCCATTTTAACTATTATTGATAACGGGAATGCTCCTCGTTTTTGTTTGTTTTTTTATACTTGCTAAAGAATTTAACGATTGGATCTACATACATACTAACGTCAAATAATTCTGAATCCTGATTGGCTTTGTAACAGAAAAGTAAAGAGAATGGTAGAGCTATTAAATTAGCAATCCAAGCAGCTAATGTTGGATCTAAATTTCCGTTTTTTGCCATATTTTCTGCTGAGAAATTGATGATGAAATAGATCACGAAAATAATGATCGAAATAATCACCGGCATCCCTATTCCTCCTTTTTTTACAATTGCTCCAAGTGGTGCGCCAATTAAAAAGAAAATGATACATGTAACTGCGTACGAAAAATTACGATGATAATGTATGTTTACTTTTGAATATAATTTTTCTCTACCAGTAATTTCTTGTTCGGTAAAGATTTGATTTTCTTTATCGCGGTCAACCATTTGGATTGCCTGAGTTAGAATTCGATCTTTCTCTTGAGTTGAATATTTACTAAGATTAAACACAGATTTCGTCTTAACAGAATCAACTTCTTTTATTTTGTTCTTGTAATAATAACTTTGCGTAAATGTATTATTCTGTAATTCTTTATAATATTTTTTGTAATCAATATTCAAAGAATCGATTAATTTTTTTAACCCATTACCATCAAGGTATTTGTAGGAGTTTCCAGGGTCTTCATCTTTCCCAGAGTTTAAGATATCAGTGATATCAATATAGTAATTTAAAGTGTCAAACTTTGTGTATTGATTTTCTTGGCGTTGTCGGTCATCAAAGTTTTTATCTTTAATATTATCAGTATAAGCTACTCCATTGTAAAGTTCCATTTTAAGGAATCTATTATCCTTTTTATCTGGTGCTAAATGCCCTTTTTTTGCAACGATTGTCATGGTGTTTTCTCCATAAGCTGCATTTTGGTGAACAAAGACATTCTCTAATTTTTCTGAATTTTCTCCAGAAACCTTATTGATTTTCATTTGTATACCAGGAATAGATTCGATAAAAATTCCTTCCTTAATATTCATAGCAGGTTTTGTTTGCAGAATATTGTAAAGCATTGTTCGTGCTTTTTCTTGTGAGTAAGGCATTATTTTATCTCCAAAAAAATACAAACCGACTGACATCAGCATAATCAAACCAAATAAAGGGGCAAGAATTCGAGTTAACGAAATTCCTGAAGCTTTCATGGCGGCTAATTCATAGCGTTCGCCAAAACCACCCATTGCCATAATTGATCCTAATAAGATAGTCAATGGAAGTACAAGTTGCACAACGTTGATACCTAGATAGAAAAGTAATTCTACGATGGTATACCATTCCAATCCTTTACCAACAAACTTTTCCATTTGCTGCCATGCGAACTGAACGATAAAGATGAAAAATAGAACACTAAAAATGAAAATAAATGGACCCAAAAAGGTCTTAATTACATACCAGTCAAGCTTCTTTAACATTGATTATAATTGAGTAATGATATAGCCTTGCGACTTATATTTCTTTTGGTCAAAGTTAAAGTAACTTTTGTGAATAAGTAAATTTTGAACGTAATCTTTTACAACGATAGATGTTGTTTCTCCATTTTTACCAATTTCCTTGTAATCATAAATTTGATTATTAGAAGTATTAACACCTAAAGTACAAGATTTCATAGACGAAGTTCCTGTAGGTGTTAATTTGATATATTGAATTGTTTTTCCTCCAACTGTTTTTTTGTCTGTTAAAGCATAGCTAAAACCAGTACGATATGTATTTAATACTTTTGTCGGTGTTAAAAAGTCGTCTGTATTAGATGCGTCAGAAATAGTAACTTCTTTATCATCTTTGGCAACTGTATATAATTTTGTTCCGGTAAAAATTTGATTGATATCACCAACATTCAAATTGAATTTTTTACCGAGAGAATAAACTTCTCCTGTACGATTAACAGTTTTTCCGTTAACTGTTGAGTTAAAATCAAACTTGATGTAATATGAACTTGCTCCTGTGTATTTAGCATAAACCTTGTCTAAAATTTGTTTTGCTGATTGAGCATTTAAAGTTCCAACCCCTAATAATAAGAGTATGAAAGAATACATTAACTTTTTCATACAATTTAATTTTTTATCTGTTTTTAATAAATTTTAGTTCAAATTATTCAACAACTGTTCCAAACTAACTTCATCTTGAATGAGAACTTGTCTGGCTTTGCTTCCTTCAAATTGACCCACAACTCCAGCAGCTTCTAATTGATCGATTAATCGACCAGCACGATTGTAACCTAATTTTAGTTTACGTTGTAGTAATGAGGCAGAACCTTGTTGAGCAATAACAATTAAACGAGCAGCATCTTCAAATAAAGCATCACGATCAGATAAATCAATATCTAATGGAGATCCACCATCTTCACCAATATATTCAGGTAAAAGCATAGCGTCTGGATATCCTCGTTGTTCACCAATGAATTCTGTAATCTTATCCACTTCAGGTGTATCTACAAAAGCACATTGTAAACGCACTAATTCGTTTCCTGTTGTGTACAACATATCACCTTTTCCGATTAATTGATCAGCTCCTTGCGAATCTAAAATCGTTCTCGAATCGATTTTTGATGTTACACGGAAAGCGACACGACCAGGGAAATTGGCTTTAATTGTACCTGTAATTACATTTACGGATGGACGTTGTGTTGCAACAATTAAGTGAATACCAACGGCACGTGCTAATTGTGCTAAACGAGCAATTGGTAACTCTACTTCTTTACCTGCTGTCATAATTAAATCTGCAAACTCATCTACAATTAATACAATATAAGGTAAGAATCTGTGTCCAGCTTCTGGATTTAATTTACGTTGTTTGAATTTCGCGTTATATTCTTTGATGTTTCGTACAAAAGCATTTTTTAATAATTCGTAACGATCATCCATTTCAATACAAAGCGAATTTAACGTGTTAATCACTTTTGCGTTATCTGTAATAATAGCTTCTTCGGCATCTGGTAATTTTGCTAAATAATGACGCTCGATTTTCGAATAAAGCGTTAGCTCTACTTTCTTAGGATCGACCATGACAAATTTTAACTCAGATGGATGTTTTTTATAAATTAACGAAGCAATAATAGCATTCAATCCAACAGATTTACCTTGTCCAGTAGCACCAGCCATCAATAAGTGAGGCATTTTTGCTAAATCAGCTACAAAGGTTTCGTTCGTAATTGTTTTCCCAAATGCAATTGGTAATTCCATATCAGAATTTTGGAATTTTTGAGAAGCAATAACCGAATGCATCGAAACCATTGATGGATTACTATTCGGAACCTCAATACCTATTGTTCCTTTACCTGGAATTGGAGCAATAATACGAATTCCAAGAGCTGATAAACTTAACGCAATATCGTCTTCTAAGTTCTTGATTTTAGAAATACGAACTCCAGCTTGTGGTACAATTTCGTATAATGTTACAGTTGGACCAATTGTTGCCGAAATTTCTGAAATACCAATTCCGTAGTTTCCTAAAGTTTCAATAATTCTATTTTTGTTCGACTCTAATTCTTTTTGATCGATTAAAGTATTTCCGTTATCGTATTTTTTCAACAAGGAAATAGGAGGAAATTGATAATTAGGTAAATCTAAACGTTGGTCATATTCTCCTTGTTCTTGTACTAATCTTGCAGATGTCGCTTCAAATTCTTCTTCTTCATCAATTGACTGAACTTTTAATTCTAATCCATTCGATTCAGATTCTTTTTCAATACTTGGATTTGATACAATTTGAGCATCAACAATATTTTCTTCATATGTAGGTGCGAAATCAACATCTGTTGTTTCTTCCTCTTCTTCTAAATCTTCAACAACCAATTCTGTAATATTGAAAGGTGTTTCGTCAATCGTATCTTCTTCTTTCGGTTGATTAATTGTAAACTCTTGATGAAGTGGTTGATTTGGAGAAATGTTTTGTTGTTGAATTGCTTCATCTTCATATTTTTGAACCAAATTCAATTCTTCCAACATATCTTTTTCTTGTTGTTCTTCCGCTTCTTTGTTGAATTTATTTATTTTTTCTTGCTCCTCTTTCTCTTTACGCTCTCTAAGTTCAAGTTGCTCTTTTTTGATGCGTTCTTGCTCTTTTTCTATACGTTCTATTTCTTTCTGCTTAGCACGTTCTTCCATTTTAGCTTGGATAGATTGATATGTCATTCGGAAATGAATCACACAATACATTAGCAACGAAACAGCTAAAAGTAAAATAACACCCCATTTACCTATAAAACTATTCAAGAAATCATTTACCTCAAATCCCATTACTCCACAAAGCATATGTTGGTCTGGAAGTATACAGCCAAAAAAGATTGGCAACCAAATCATAAAAAATATACTTTGATATAAAGTTGTAAAAGGTTTAATTCTTTTCAAATTTGTAGCAACTTTTACACCTAATAGGATGAAAAATATTGGAATAAAAAAAGCTACAACACCAATTCCTTGTAGAATAAAGATTTCTCCAAGTAAAGCGCCAAACTTTCCGAATATATTTTCAGCAGTTTCTCTTTTATCTAATAAATCTGAGATTTGACTTTGATCAATTATTCCGTTAAAAAAATAAGAAATAAATGAAGTAAACAATAACAAGCCTAGAACCAAGAAAATGATTCCGATAATTGTTTTGATGATCTGCTTTTTAGGAGTTTTAGGAACTTCCTGAGTGTTTTTAATAGCCATTATAAAGGTTGAGTATATATCGCAAAAATAATAAATCTTTAAGGACGAATCTAACGAAAAAGTATTTAATTTTACTAAAATCGCAATCAATTTTAACTCAAATTACTATCAATTTTGGTTAATTCTTGAAATAATTACAAAAAAACGCTTTCAGTTGAAAGCGTTTTAAATAATTAATATTAGTATTTTTTCCAAACTAAATTTCCGTTGTGCGCTAACGCAATAGTAGGAGACAAACGTGCAACTGCTTCGGCAGAACAACTTGCGTCAATCAAAACGATATCTGCATTATCACCAACCTTTGGCCATTGTTGATTTCCTTTGTTGTCTAATGGAGTAATGTTTTTTGTGGCAAAACCTAAATTTCTCGATAAATCATATTCAGTTTCTAAACCATATAATTCTGAAATCAGATTTGCTTTTTGCAACATATTTCCCGTTCCAAAAGTGCTCCAGTAATCTTGTATATTATCATTTCCGATTAAAACTTCAACACCGTTTTTAACTAAAGTAGGAATTGGCATCGCGACTTTATTGCGAAAAGGTACAGAAGAAACAATTCCAACTTTTGCTTCAGCTAATTTTTCTGCAATTTCTTGTTCCTCACTTCTTGATAAATGTGCTAAAGCAAAAGCATGACTTACATATGTTTTTCCTTTTAATTGAGGGTTTTTTATCGTTAATTCAGCTAAATATTCAATTGTACGCATTCCTTCTTTTCCTGTGTCATGCAAATGAATATCGATTCCTTTATTATTATCCAAAGCCAATTGAACCGTAAAATCGATTGCTTTTTCGATGTTTTTATCAATACTAAATGGATCTAATCCTCCAATAAAAGCAACGCTTTTTAATTGCGCAGCTTCTTTCATCAACGAAGCAGAATCGGTATAATACAAACCGTGTTGAGGAAAAGCAACTAATTCTGCACTGAATGTTTCCTTCTTATTTTCTAAGACTTTTTCTAAATTTTCTAAAGATTTCAGTCCAGATGTTGTGTCAACATTGAAATGTGTACGCGCAAAAGTTGTTCCGTAATGTAGCAAAAGATTGATTAATTGCTCGCCACGCTCAACAGAAGTTTTTAATAATTCTGGAATGATTTCTTGTTCATACGCAATCATATCCGTAACAGTTCGGCGTTTTGGTGAAAGCGCTTGCCAAGGTAAACCGTACAAAGTTTTGTCCAGATGAACGTGCATATCCTTGAAAGCTGGTAACATTAACAATCCTTTTGCATCAATTGAATCTGTTAATTGCGGATTATTTGCACTTACTTTTGCAATTTTTCCATCTTTAATTTCGACAGAAAACAAATCGGTTTTGGTTCCAATAATTCCTAATTCATCTTCAATAAAACCTGTTTCTAATCGTACATTTTTTAAAGTATAATTTCCTTTTGCGATTGTTTTATAATTTGTTTGCATGATGATAAATATTAATACACAATATTTCCTTTTACAATTAAAGAACGAACGGGCGATATTCTCGAAACAGCTTCTGCAGAACAACTCGCATCAATCAAGATAATATCTGCATCATCACCAACTTTTGGCCATTGTTGTACGCCTTTATCGTTCAAAGGAATTGGTCCTGCTGTTGCTAGTTTCAACATTCTTGATAATCCAAATTCAGAACTTTGTCCGTATAATTGTGCTGCAAGATTTGCTTTCTGTAAAACACTTCCTGTTCCAAACGTATTCCAATAATCTACAATACTATCGTTTCCTGTCATTACGGTTACACTATGTTTCAATAAAGTTGGAATTGGCATAACTAAGCTTCCAAATGGGATCGTAGAAACAATTCCGATTTGCGCTGCGCCTAATTGTTCAGCAATGGCTTCTTGTTTTGTTTTATCTAAAGTCGCTAAAGCAAAAGAATGACTGACGAATGTTTTTCCTTTTAATTGAGGATTTTCGTTTACTTTTTTGATTAAATAATCTATTGTATCATGACCAGATTTTCCTGATTCGTGTAAGTGAATATCAATTCCTTTGTTATGATCTAACGCTAATTGAATTGTAGCGTCCATTGTTTTTTCAATAGCGCCATCAACATTTGTAGGATCTAAACCTCCAATAAAATCGATGTTCATTTTAGCAGCTTCTTTCATATATGGCATCGAATCTGTGTAGAATAAACCATGTTGAGGAAAAGCAACGATTTCTGCTCCAAACGAATCTTTTTTATTCGCCAAAGCAATTTCTAAATTTTTCAATGAATCTAATTTAGAAGTTGGTTCGATGTTTACATGACTACGTGCAAAACCTGTTCCGTACGATTGTAATAATTCAATTAATTTTTCTGCTTTGTAAGTTGATTTTTTCAACATTTCTGGCAAAACTTTTTGTTCTAATTCAATCATTCCTTTGATTCCTCCAGAACGACGAACCGCACGCCATCTATCTGCGTACAAGGTTTTGTCTAAGTGAATGTGCATATCTTTGAAAGACGGTAACATCAACAAACCTTTCGCATCGATAACTTTTGCATTTGGTTGATTTGGGCTAATTTTTTTGATTTTTCCATTGGCAATTTCAATTGTAAAAAGATCTGTTTTTGTTCCAATGATTTCATCGTTTTCATATTCGAAACCTGTTTCTAAACAAACATTTTTTAACGTGAAATTCCCAGGTTTTGTAAGATTCGTCTTATCTAATTGAGAGTCTGATGCAGCTTGTAAAAATCCTGGTAAGAAAGAAAAACCAGCTAATCCTAAAGCTGAATTTTTAAGAAAATCTTTACGTGATATATTGTTATTCATTGTGTTCAAATTTATTGTAGCTAAATTACAATGAAACAAAACAAATGGTTAGTATAATAACTTCTAAAACTTGTAAGATTTATAAATGATTACAGATTTCGAAATTCTGATGGAGTAATATTGGTTTGAGCTTTGAAAAAGTTCGAAAAATAGGCGTGATCCGTAAAACCTAAGTCAAAAGCAATTTCTTTGATGGATAAATCTCCTGATTTTAAAAGTCGTTTTGCTTCGATAATAATTCGTTGTTGAATAAGTTGTGTAGCAGAAACTTTTAGATGTTTTTTGCATAAAATATTTAGATAATTAGCCGAAATATGTAGTTTTTCAGCATAAAAAACGACCGATTTTTCTTCCTTGTAAAATTCATCAATCAACATATTAAATTTCGCTAATCTCGGATTGGATTGATAAACTTTAAATTCTGTAAAAACTTGTTCCGCTTCTTTACTCACAATTGCCGCAATAACCGCTGCACGAGCGTTAATCAAATGAACCAATGAATTTTCAGATTTTAGTTCTTCTTTTATCGCATTGAATTCATACATCAATTTCGAGAAAGCTTCGTCTGATAATTTTATAACGGGATGATTTTGATAATTGGTAAATGAAAAGCGGAAATAAGGAGCGAATTGTTCGAAAAATGAGCGTTCTGTCATCAATTGATAACCAATTGTTCCATCATTTATTTGCCATTTATGCATCTGTCCAGGAAACAAAATATGTATTTCTTTATCATCGATTGGATAATCTTTCGAGTCGATATTGTGAATACCAGAAGCTTTGTCAAAAAGAATAATTACAAAAAAATCGTGCTTGTGTGGTTTATCTATATGTCGTTCTCCGTGCAATTCATTAAACAACAATTCGTCACGACCAGCCAATTGTCCTTTTCGAAAACTTTGTATGCTGATAATGGGTACCAAATCGTGGTTTTCTGAATTTTGCATAAGATAAAAATGTGTTCAATAATCAAAAGAATTGTTTGAAATATTATTTTTTTTGACTTGTGTAATTTATAAATAAAAATAGAATTAATTGATGAGGTTTGAAAGAATTTTTATTAGAAACTTAAAACTATTATATTTGCATTTGTATGGAAAATTTTGTTGTTTCAGCCAGAAAATATCGCCCGCTAAATTTTGAAGATGTAGTTGGACAAGCGTCTATTACAAATACTTTGGAGCAAGCGATAAAGTCAAATCAATTGCCACAAGCTCTTTTGTTTTGTGGACCAAGAGGTGTTGGAAAAACAACATGTGCTCGAATTTTAGCGCGTAAAATCAACGAAGAAAATGGAGTAGAAGGCGATCAAGATTTTGCTTTCAATATTTTTGAGTTAGATGCGGCGTCTAATAATTCGGTTGATGATATCAGAAATTTAATTGATCAGGTACGTATTGTTCCTCAAATTGGAAAATACCGTGTCTACATTATTGATGAGGTTCATATGTTGTCAACAGCGGCTTTCAATGCGTTTCTGAAAACGTTAGAAGAGCCACCTGCACATGCAATTTTTATTTTGGCAACTACAGAAAAACATAAAATTATTCCTACGATTCTTTCTCGTTGCCAGATTTATGATTTCAAACGAATTGGAGTTGAAGATATCAAAGGACATTTGAAAAATGTTGCTGAAAAAGAACAAGTAACTTTTGAAGATGATGCATTGCATTTGATTGCTCAAAAAGCTGATGGTGCGTTACGCGATTCATTGTCAATCTTTGATAGAATGGCAACTTTTACCAATAAAAATTTGACTTATTCTTCTGTTGCAGAAAACTTGAATGTATTAGATTACGATTACTATTTCAAGATGACAGATGCGTGTTTGGAAAATGATATTCCGCAAGCGATGTTGCAATTGAATGATATTTTGAACAAAGGTTTTGATGCACATTTATTTATTTGTGGTTTGGGCGCTCATTTCCGAGATTTATTGATGGCGAAAACAGCTAATACAGTAAGTTTGTTGGAAGTTGGAGAGCGTATAAAAGCAAAATATTTGGAACATGCACAAAAATGTTCAGCAACTTTTTTATTTGGCGCAATCGAAATTTGTAATGAAGCAGATTTAAACTACAAATCGAGTAAGAATCCACGTTTAACAGTTGAAATTGCATTGATGCAATTGGCTTCGTTAACGGCAGAAGAAAACGGGCTTAAAAAAAAAAGTATAGGATAGTTCCGCCAACGTTTTATTTTTCTGAACAACAAACTTCTAGAATTGAAGTTCCTCAAATTCAGCAAAATAATTCTATTCCACAAAATGGACAAACTCCACAGCAGGTAAATACGCAACACGTTAAAACATCGATTTCGGAAGAAGTTAAAGAATATACGCGTGCTTCAAAACCAATTAAAACGAATAGTAATTCGTCGTTTAGTCTTAAAATGGCTTTACCTGGAGCAAAAGTAGAAGAGCATCAAGAAGAAATTCTAAGAAGTGATTTGCCTCGAGAAAAGTTTACATTGGATCAGGTAAAGGAAGGTTGGAAAAGATTTTTGGATAGACTTAAAATCGAACATAATATTCCGTCTTATAATGCTTTGATGACAACTAATCTTTCGTTAGAGAATGATGAAATTGTTTTTGAGTTTAGTTCTCATTCATCAGAACAAGAGTTTGATGAATATAAAGATCGAATTAGAAATAGTTTGAGAGCTCATTTAAAAAATCATTATTTCGGAATTCAAATTAAATTTTCTGAGAAAGAGGCTGAGAATCATATCTTATCGAAAAAAGAAAAATTTGAGAAATTATCAGAGAAAAACCCAATTTTGTTAAAATTAAAAGAAGAATTTGGGTTAGATTTGTATGATTAAGTCAAAGTATTTTATTAAACTTGCACTAAATTTTATTAAACAATGAAAAAAGTTCTTTTAGGGATTTTTGTTGTTGCGTCGTTAGCGTCTTGTAACAAAGGAAAATCTGTAGACAAATTAGAAAGCGAAGATCAAAAAGCTTCTTATGCTTTCGGTACTGGTCTTGGTGAGCAAATCAAAGGTCTTGGAGGACGTTTAGTTGAAACAGACAGTATCAACTACGATCAATTAGAGAAAGGGATTCGTGATTACTTAAAAGCTGGTAAAGAAGGTAGAGAGTCTTATTCTATTGGTCAACAAGTTGGTCAACAAATAGAAACTGTAATTAATCAACAACAATTAGATCAAATGGACAAAGATATTATTGTTCAGGGGATTATGGATGTTGTACGTCACAAAAAATTGTTGATTACACAGGAAGCTGGTATGGGTATTTTAGATACTTATGCTAAAAATAACCAACAAAAATTGGTTAAGAAAAATAGCGACGAATCTGCTAAATTAATCGAGGAGAAGAAAAAAGCATCAGGTGCTAAAGCAACTCCAACAGGATTAGTTTATGTTGTAGAGAAAGAAGGAACAGGTGCTAAACCAAATGCTGCTAGTGTTGTAAAAGTAAAATATACTGGAAAAATTTTAGCTACAGGTAAAGTATTTGATAGCTCTGATAATAATCCTCAGACTAAGAATGGAGTTGAATTTCCTTTAGGACAAGTTATTCCAGGATGGTCAGAAGGTTTACAATTAATGACAAAAGGTGCTAAATATAAATTCTATATTCCTGCTAACTTAGGTTACGGTGAAATGGGAGCTCCTGGAGGACAAATTGGACCAAACCAAGCGTTAGAGTTTGAAGTAGAATTAATCGACTTCAAAGAAGGACAAGCTGCTCCACAAGGTGGACAACCAGGTGCGCAAGGACAAGGTTTAAGCGAAGAGCAAATTAAAGAGTTACAAAAACAATTTGAGGCTCAAGCACAACAAGGTAAATAATCGTAGATTAGATATAACAAAAAATTCCACTCAATTGAGTGGAATTTTTTTATGGATTAATTTTAAAATTATTTCAAATCTTTAAAAAGTTGATTAACTTCAACAGATCCTTTTTTTATCGTAACTAAGTTTTTGTCTTTGTCAAATAAATAAAAGGTAGGAATTGATGTTGGTTGAAATATAGGACCAAATTCGTAATTAGAGTCAAATAATAATTCTACATTTTTATTGTCTACAAATTTTGGTGCATTTGATTTTAGAAATGGTAAAACTTCTTCAGCTTTGTATTCAGAAACTAACAAAATTTGAGTGTTTTTTAAATGTTCCTCGTAATTATTACTCAAATGATTCAATGCTAATTGGCAGTGGATACATGTTGGAGAATATAATACGATAAGTGTTTGTTTTCCTTTTTTGATATCTTTGGAACTGAAAATTCCGTCCGATTGCATTTTAACAAAAGAAAACTCTGGAATAGATTTTAATGTATTTTCAGTTTGTGCAAAAGTAAAAACAGTAAAAAGTAGTATAAATAAAGAAGATAGTTTTGTTTTCATGTTTTATTTCAAATTTTATCGAAAGTTAGTTTAAATCTATAAATAATAAAAGCGACAGTTTAAAACTATCGCTTTTATATTTAAATGCTAAAAAATATGTTTTAGAAATTGAGGATGGTTAAAATTTAAATACTACTTGTCCTGCCATGTTAAATGGATCTATTTGATTGATGTATCCACCTCTGTAGTATGAGTTATACCCGATTTCGTCAGTTATGTTATTAAAGAATAAACGGAAATCGAATTTCTTTGTAGTATATCCAATTTGTGCATTAAGCGTTGTATATTCTGGCATTAAGAAAGGAGCTTGTCCATTCATTACATTTCCATGTGCATCTTTTGTTGTGCTTCTATCATTAACAGGTCGTGATCCAACATAATAAAGACCACTTGAAATAGATAATCCATCAATAAAAGTGTTTGTTTTCTGGAATTTATATTGTACCCATGCATTAGCTGTATTTCGAGGAGCATTCATTGGGCGAGAACCATCTACATAAGAAGGAGAACCTTGGTATTGTGTGTCTAAATAAGAGTAACCAAGCATTACTTGAACATTAGGTAAAGGACGCCCTGTTACTTCTAATTCTATTCCTTTACGTTTTAAATCTCCTGCTAGTTGATATAACCCAGTTCGTGTATTTCCATTTACAATTTCATACGCAAAGTTCTCGTTAACCATATCGAAGTATGTAACATTTGCTCTAAGTCTGTCATTAAACCAATCTGTTTTAATACCAGTTTCAAATTGTTTTGTACGAGAAGTTCCAACTGTTCCTCCACCTTGTAAAGGATTTGAAGCAGAACGTAAAGATGATGTTGTTGTATATGATCCAAATAAATTAATATTTTTAATAGGAGAAACCATTAATCCAATCATAGGATCTAAAATATCTTTTGAATTTACACCAGAATATGACCATCTCAAAGCTCCAACAACTTTTACATAATCTGTAATATTAAGATGGTGTTGAGTCATAAATCCGTAGTAATAACCATTATCAAGAGGACTTGATGTATTGATTTTTAATTGAGAAAAATCAAAATTATTAGGTAATTTATTATTGATATTTTGTAGTACATTAATAGGTTCTTCTACCACAGGAATAGTAGATGTCATAATAGGATTACCATCTTTATCTTTTCTTCCTGAATCGATTTGTGCGCTACGAGAATCTACACGATAAGTTGTATAATCATAACCAGCTTGCCAACTCCATTTTAGAATTCCAGCTTGAAAATCTTTTCCCATTACATCAATTTGAATTGTTGTATTTCTATCATTTCTAGTAGAATGTCCTAATGATCTAGTTCTTAAAGAGTAATCGGTTACATTTCCTGCTTTGTCTTTTATTGTAGCTAATGAAGTGCTCTGTTGATCTCTATCATTAATAGAACCATAATATGCAGCACGTACACTAATCTTATCAGTTAATTGACGAGTAGCACGTAATGAGTATGTTGTTGCTTCACTTTTATCAAAGTCAGTATCAAAACCTAAGAAGCGATGTCCCATATTAGCTAATGCTTGCGTGAAGTCATTATTTAAATTTACTGTACCTGCATCAGGAACACCTTCAAAATTTAAATAATCCATTTCTGCAATAATTTCAGTTTTATCATCAGGTCTCCAAGCAAGAGAAGGTTGAATATAGAATCTTTTATTGTTTACAACATCTCTATAACTATCACCTTGTTGATATGCACCATTTAGACGAAATGCAAAGGTTTTAGCATTATCAATTACGCGTTGAACATCAAAAGTTGTACGAACTTGATTCCAAGACCCTACACGTAAACCTATATTTCCAGCATTTATAAAACGAGGCGTTTTTGTAGCTAAATTAATTACACCACCTGCAGAACCTAGACTGTTTCCAACTCCTTGAGTAATTGCAGCAGATCCTTTGATGACCTGTATAGACTCTATTCCCTGCATATCAGCTATTGCGCCAGCAGTTCTAAAATCTGAATCTTGTCTAACTCCATTTCTTAAGACTGGAGTTCCTCTATATCCACGAATTGACATAGATTCTCTATTTCCTCCGTAAGAACCGAATAAAGTAACACCAGGGACATTACGAGCTGCGTCTGTAATGGTTAGAGCTCCTTGTTCTTCAATTAGTTTTTCTGAAATTGTAGATATAGTTTGTATTTGTTGATTTGGCGAAACAGGAAAACGGGTAATAGCTTCTAACCCTCTTTGTTTTTTATTTCGGTCTCCAAAAATTTCAACTTCTTGTAAATTATTAATCGAATCCTTTTTATGATCTTCTTGTCCAAAAGCTTGAGAAAAGCTTAATAGAGTAATAGTGGCAAGAAATAGAGTATTCTTTTTCATATGTTATCTGTATTTATTCTAAATAAAATTAATACTGCAAATTTAATTAGACTTATTATAAATAAAAAAAATATCGGCTGATAGATATCATCTATGAGCCGATTTGGTTAATTTATATTGTTAAAAACAGTTTTACTCGAAAAAAGAGAAGTGTACGTTTCCGTATTTCTTATGTTGTACGAAGTTTGGATGATCGTCAAAAGAAATACTTGATGGATGTTCTAAAATAAAGTTTCCACCTTCATCTAGCCATTGATTAGTAAAGATAAGTTCAACAATTTTTTTGTAAGATTCCACTTCCATATCATAAGGAGGATCAGCAAAAATAATATCAAACTTTTTTGTTGGCTGTTTGTCTAAGTATTTTAGTACATCATTTTTTACAGTTGTAATGATGTCGTCCAACTTTAATTGTTGTGCTGTTTCGTCTAAAAATTTTATACAACCATAGTAATTATCAACCGATGTTACTTTTTTAGCTCCACGAGAAGCAAATTCTAACGAAATTCCTCCAATACCAGAGAATAAATCTAATACTGTGATTTCATCAAAATACCATTCGTTGTTAAGAATATTGAATAATGCTTCTTTAGCAAAATCTGTAGTTGGGCGCACCGGTAAATTGTTTGGTGCGGTAATTCGTCTTCCTTTTAATGTTCCTGAAATAATTCGCATTCGAATAATTTATATAATGTAAAATATTGCCCAAGTTGTTTGTCATCTTCATTAAAAGAAATGTTTCTGACATACTTTTTCAAGGTTTCATAATAGTTAGGAGAGTTTAGTAAATCTCCAAAAGCATAAAGTGAAACGGTGTTTGGACTAATATTTAATTGATTTAATGTATACAAAATGTAAAACAAAAAGTCTTCTTTCGTTTTTGTTTCAAATAGATTATAAAAAATAAATTCTCCATTGCTTAACACACAAACTTCTAATTTTTGATGCATTAAATTGATATAAATTTCATCGTTCTTAGAATTAATCATTCCATAATCAACCAAAAATTTGCCCGAATGATACAAACGTGCATTCTGCAAATTTGGTAACGAAAGCAAAATATCTTTTAGCGGATAATGAATATTGTAAACAATAGATGCGTCAACACTTTCCAAAGGACAATCAATAGCCAATTTTATAGGATTGTAATTGGATATAGATAATAAATCTTTCATTGGTTGGTGCAAAAACTGATTTGGAACAACATTAATTGATGTCGATAAAAAACAAATGTGCACAAAATCATATTCTTGTAACAAAGTCAAATTAGAACGTAATTCATGCTCAATCTCAATTTCCGTTTTGTTAAGATTTGTAAAATCCACAGAATAGTCATACACATCCGAATACGAAGTTGATTCTCCGTCGGTTGTTTTGGTAATATAACTAAGCATATCGTGAGATAGTAAAATCGCTAACGAACGTTGAGTTGTTTTTGACATAAATTTTTCTTTATCCTTGAATTTTTAACTCGCTGATTAAGATGTATATTAATCCTAATGAAATCAAAAATAACAAAATTTTGAAAGCAATCTTCATACAGAAAATTTATTTTGGTAAAGATAGTACTTTAATATTTAGAATTAAATTTCTCTCGAATTGATAATTATTAAAAATTACGATAGATTAAATATAAAGAATAGAATAGATTTTCTCTAAAAATAAACTTCAGTTTTTCTTTCGTAGAAACAATTTTTGTTGTTTTAGTTGGCGAGCTAAAACCTTTGATATGATTATCTTTTGTCAATATCATTGCTCTTTTCATGTGCAAAGGATCGCTGACAATCAGAGCAGTTTTGTAGTTCAACGAATCCATAATTGGTTTAGAGAATTTCAAATTTTCATCAGTAATAGTAGATTTTTCTTCAATATAAATGTCATTTATGTTCACGTTTTGCTGAATTGCATATTTTTTTGCTACTTCTGATTCCGAATAATTTTTACCTTCTGCTTTTCCGCCTGTAAAAATTATTTTTTTGACATATCCTTTTTTATATAACCAAATAGAATGATTGATTCTTTCTCTAAAAATTGGTGATGGCTTATCCTTCCAAATTCCAGCACCAAGTACAATGGCGACATCACTTTTTTGTGTTTCATTTTTAGAACTAAATGTATAAATAGAGATTAAATTATAGAAGAAAAAGAGTGTAAGAACAAGAAATATCCATTTAATGATAGATTTAGGTGAAATTAGTTTTTTCATTCTTTAAATTTACAGAAATTTGAAATTAAAAATTGTGAAAAAAATAGCCGTAATTCCAGCTCGTTATGCAGCAACACGTTTTCCTGGTAAGTTAATGCAACAACTGGGCGATAAAACTGTGATAAGGATGACGTACGAAAATGTTGTAGCAACCTACTTGTTTGATGATGTTTTTGTGGTAACAGATTCTGATTTGATTTTTGAAGAAATTGTTTCGAACAACGGAAAAGCAATTATGAGTATCAAAGATCACGAAACAGGAAGCGATCGAATTGCAGAAGCTATCCAAAATATAGAATGTGATATCATATTAAATGTGCAAGGTGATGAACCGTTTGTAAACGAAAAAGCATTGGCAGATATTTTATCCTCTTTTGAAGGTGAAATGGGAAAAACGGTTGATGTTGCAACTTTGAAAGAATCTATTTCTGAATCGGAAGATATTAACAATCCTAATTTTGTGAAAGTTGTAACAGATATCAATGATTTTGCACTTTATTTCTCTCGCTCTCCAATTCCGTTTGCTCGTGAAACCAATTTTACTCCAAACTATTTTCGTCATTTAGGGATCTATGCATTTAGGAAAGAAGCTTTGTTAAAGTTTTCTACATTAAGTATGCGTCAAAATGAAAAAGCAGAGAAATTGGAACAATTACGTTACTTAGAATATGGTATGAAAATTAAAGTTATTGAAACGCAATCAATAGGAGTAGGAATTGATACTCCGGAAGATTTGGAGCGTGCAAAAAAATATTTATCCAATATTGTGAAATAACATTTTGCAATTGATTTATGAATTACATTTGCGCTCTAAACTAAACTACATAATCAATGATAATGAAATCTTTAAGTTAAAAAAAGCTTAATTGGATATTTCGGTATGAATGTTGTTGTAAAATGAAGAAGTAAGTTAAAATAGTGATTATGAGTGATTCATGGAAAGAATACGGAGCTGAAGGTCTTATAGAAAAAAGATCTTTTTTAGTCTCAAAAGATGGTTTAGTAAAAAAACTCTATACTGGACAAGATAAATATAAAATTTTAGAAGGAGCAATTAACAATGGTTATCGTGCAATTTGGGTAACAAAAGCTGACGGAAAAAGAACAGCTAAGTATGTACACAAAATGATTGCAGAAACTTTTTTGCCAAATCCAGCTAATAAAGAGTATGTTGTTCACTTGGATCATAACAAACTGAATAACGTGGCTGATAATCTGCAATGGGCAACATTGGAAGAGTGGAAAGAGCACAACAAAGATTTGTTTAGAATGATGAAGGGACGTTCTCGTTTAGATAGCATTCCGAATAGCAAATTAACAGAAGCGCAAGTTGTTCGTCTGAAAAAGAAATTATTGGATCCAAATAGAAAAACAAAAATTTCGACTTTAGCAAAGCAGTTTAATATCTCTCAAGGACAAGTTTATCGTATTTTAAGAGGAGAAAACTGGGCGCATATAGAAGTTAAAAAAGATTAAAACCCACTATTTTCTACAGAACACATAAAATTACTTTTGTATATTGTTCAGCCAAATCATATACAAAAAGGGTTTATGTCGAAAATAAAATTGAGTGTGTTGGTTTTATCACTGTTTTCTGTAGCAGCTTTTGGGCAAAATGCAGAAAAGATAATAGAAACACATATTCAGAAAACAGGAGGAGAAGCAGCTTGGAATAATTTGAATAGTATCATTCTGAAAGGAGAAGCAATCATTAATGTTGGAGATTCTTACTCTATGGTTGTTTATCATCAAAGACCTTACAATAAAAAAGTAGTTTTTATTATGAATGGTAAGGAAATTTTGAACGAAGGATATGATGGTAAAAATGGATGGACATACAGCGAAGTTGCTAAGAAAAATGTTGTAGTGCCAGATTATAAACCAGATGCATTCGACTCTGATGTTTTGAAATATCAACAAAAAGGATTTAAAGTAAAATACGTAGGCGTTGATCCAAAAAACAACTGTTATAAGGTTGAATTAACAAAAAATGCAAACTCTACACTCTATTGCTTTGATAAAAACTCTTATGAAATAGTGATGGAAAAAAACAAAGAAGAAACTTTGTATTATTCTAATTTCAAGAGTTTTAATGGATTGTCTTTCGCAACAAAAGTTGTAGGTAAACCTACAGATGGTGGCGAATACATTATCAAGTTTAATGATATAAAAATCAATCCAGCTATTGATAAGAAAAATTTTAAATTCTAACATATAAAGTGATTCCAAAAGAATCACTTTTTTATTTCTAGTAATTTATACAACTTAGACCGATAAGTTTTTTACTTTTGTACACAGAATGAAGAAATTAAAATATGGCGTTAGATTCTATATTTGAACAAAATAAAAAGTATGAGAAGAGCTTTTTTCTACGTTTGTTAGAGAAAGCAAGAAAAGATTATCCCGATTCAATTTCTTTCATAGATGATCTAACTTCTAAGCTTAAAAATAATCCAACTTATAAATTAATTTTTAAAGAAGAGTTACAAAAAACTTTCGGTAAAATTAACATTGTAAGCTATCTTGTAGACAGCGGAATTCATATTGAGGATAGTTTGTTGTCATTGTTTCGTAAAAAGTTGATGGATTCTTTATTACCTGATATCGAAGATAATAATGAGTTAACATCTGTTGCAAACGAAATATTTTATAACTCTAAAAACTTAGATACATTACGTATTATTCCACGTGATCGCTGGAAAAATTTATTCGAAGTTTTATACGAAGATACTCCAGAAGAAAACTTTAAATCTTCTATTAGTATCATTCAAAATCAATTGTTGCAAGCAATTTCTATTTTAACTGTGCGTATTACAGGTGGATTTTCTGATAAAGAAATGATGCGCTATAGTAATGAAGTTAATTATTTAGATAATCCATTTTCTAAGCTTTCAATTCAAGTAAGTAACATTGTCGAAAATCCTCAAGCGGGATTTGATATGTTAGAAATTAAAGAAAGTATCTTGAAGTGCAAGCAGATGTTGAATGATATTTTAACACAAAAAGATTACAAAGGAATTTCTTTGAAAGTTGCTGCAAAGTTGAATCGTCTTCAACAACAATTGGTTCGTTTACAGAGTATTTTGAATAGCTATAATGAGTTGAGAACACACGGAATCATCTCTTTTTATAGTTTGGCTGCAAAAAAATGGACAGAGTTTTATGCGCCAAAGAATTTTATGAGTAATCAATTAAGTTCTACGGTTTATCTCATCACTTTCTTGGTAACTTATCATAACGGAAAAACAGGAGAAAAGTACATTACTCAAACAGCAAAAGAATATAACAAAATGTTCTGGACAGCGTGTGGAGGTGGTTTTATTGTTGCTTTTTTATGTTTCATAAAAACAGGAATCGGAAATATACACGGAACTTCTCCTTTATTCAAAGCGTTTTTCTTTAGTTTAAATTATGCGATAGGTTTTAGTACAATTTATTTAACGCACATGACGCTTGCAACCAAACAACCTTCGATGACCGCAGCGCGTTTGGCACAATCATTAGTTCCGAAATCAGGATCAGATCTTAATATAAAAGATTTTACAACGCTTTTTGCTCAGTTGGTACGAAGCCAAATGATAGCTTTTTTAGGAAATGTAGTGGCTGGTTTTGTGGTTTCATTAGGAATCTTTTATTTGTTAAGCAACGTTCTTGGAATAGAAGTGATAAAATACTCTAAAGCGTATCATTACTGGGAAGAAGTAGTAACAATGGATTGGCATATTTTCTATTTTGGATGTATTGCAGGTGTGTTTTTATTTCTTTCAGGATTAATTTCTGGAATGACAATTAATAGCCAACGATTCAATAATATTCCTGAACGTATTTACAATCATCCAATCCTGAAAAAATCATTTTCAGAACGTAGAAGAAGAAGAATTTCGAATTGGTTTGAGAAAAATATGGGTGGTGTTGTAGGTAATGTAGCATTCGGTTTTATGATGGGATGCGCCTTTTTGGTAGGAGATTTTACAGGTCAACCATTTGATATTCGACATATTACATTTGTTTCTGGTAATTTTGCGATTGGTATTGGCGGAATGAATTATCATTTCGATGTAGGACCTATGATTATTGGTTTTATTGCAATTTTTATGGTAGGATGGTGTAACTTCTTGGTGAGTTTCACGTTATCTCTTTTAATGGCGATGAGGTCTAATAATATCCCATTCTACAAAATATTCTCAATGGTTTCGCATACTTTCAAGGCATTTTTCAGAAATCCATTACCATTTTTTGTGCCACCACTTTGGACAAAAACAAAAAAAGAAGCGTAAGATGAGTCTAAATACTGAAAAACAACTTCGTTACGATAAAGCTTATCTTAGAATGGCTTATGAATGGGCAAACCTTTCGTATTGTCAACGAAAAAAAGTTGGTGCAATTATTGTTAAAAATCGAATGATTATTTCTGATGGTTATAATGGAACACCAAGCGGTTTTGAGAACAATTGCGAAGATGAAGAAGGTAATACAAAATGGCATGTTTTGCATGCAGAGGCAAATGCAATTCTAAAATGTGCCACATCTACACAATCTGCAGAAGGAGCAACATTGTACATTACATTATCGCCTTGTAAAGATTGTAGCAAATTAATTCTTCAGGCTGGTATCAAGCGTATTGTTTACATACAACAATACAAAGATAGTTCTGGATTAGAGTTTCTAGAAAAAACAGGAATCATCATTCAACAAATTTCAGAAGAAGAATTATACAATTAAATGAAACGTTTTTTCAAAGTTATTAACATTGTTCTAGTCGTAATAATTATATTTTTACTAGGATTTTTAGTTGGAAAAAAATACGATTTTGCGTTCGATGAAAACAAAGATATTGTTGGATTACAATATTCTGATAACGAACAGAAAATACGTCGACTAGTTTCTTTGATTGACAATGAATATGTAAATGATGTCAACTCGGATAGTTTGGTTGATGATGCGATTAATTTTATGGTATCAAAACTAGATCCACATAGTACTTATATCGATAAAGCTTCTGTACAAAAAGCAGAAGAGCAGCTAAAAGGAGAGTTTCTTGGTGTAGGAATGCAATTTAGAGTTATCAATGATACAATTGTTGTAGAACGTACAATTCCCGGAACTCCTAATACAAGTAAACTTCAGTTCGGAGATCAATTAATTGCTGCAGACAACCAAACTTTAGTTGGTGCAGATAACAAAAAAATAGAGGAATTATTAAAAGGTAAAAAAGGTTCAGAGGTTAATCTTTCTGTCATCCGAGATAATCAACCCATAAAAATTCAGTTAAAACGAACAACTGTACCAATTGCAACTGTAACTGGTGAACATATGTTGACTGCAGATATGGGTTATATCAAATTAACTCGTTTCTCTGAAAATTCTGGAAAAGAAGTTCATCAAGCTTTAGAAAACTTAATCGGAAAAGGAATGAAAACCTTGGTGTTTGATTTACGAGGTAATCCTGGTGGTCTGATGCGTGTCGCAGAAGAAGTTGCAGACGAGTTTTTAACAAAAGATGAATTAATTGTTTATACGCAAGATAAATCTAAAAAGAAGAAATACGTCTACGCAACGAATTATGGACTTTTTGAGAAGGGAAAAGTTTATGTTTTGATTGACGAAAGTTCAGCTTCATCAAGTGAAATTGTTTCAGGAGCATTACAAGATTATGGACGAGGAATTATTGTTGGTCGTCGTTCTTTTGGAAAAGGATTGGTGCAACGCGAAATTAATTTAGGTGATAATACACGCGTTAGATTAACTGTAGCCAATTATTTTACACCTTCTGGACGCTCAATTCAAAAGCCTTACGATAAAAAAACTGCGAAATACAGCGACGATTTATATAAACGATTAAAATCTGGTGAATTAACCAATAAAGATTCTATCAAAATTGATAAAAGTCTTGAGTTTACAGCGCCTTCCGGTAAAAAAGTTTATGGAGGTGGAGGTATTATTCCAGACGAATTTGTAGCACTTGATACAAATTCGGTTGCTAATTGGTTGTACTATAATCAAGATGCTAATTATTTTAATGACTTTTTATTCAAAAAAATATATTCTATTCACGACTTTTTTATGTTTCATAATGAAGTGGTTTTTCAAAAATATTTTAATGCAGGAATGTATCGAAACGAGTTTTTAGGTGTTTTAGGAATTCCGGCTAATGAATTTAATCCTGTTTATTCGTCAACGGTTGATAACTATATGAAAGCAACAATTGCAGAAGATTTATTTGGTTCGCGTGCTTTTTATCAAGTTTGGATGCCCGAAGATGAAATGATAAAGCGTATTTTTGAACTTGAAAAAATTACGAAGTAAATGCAATGGAAAGATGCTTTGTATGACTATCAAATGTATCTGAAATTAGAAAAAAGAGTTTCTGCCAATACAATTGAAGGTTATCTGCGCGACATACAAAAATTAATAAATTATTCGGAAAAACAACCTCTTGATTATACGCAAGATGATTTAACAACTTTTATTCACGAGTTTGCAACAAGTGATTATAGTGTTAGATCGCAAGCGCGTGTTATTTCGGGTCTAAAAAGTTTTTTTGGATATCTACAACTCGAAGATTTTAGAGAAGACAATCCAACTTCTTTACTTGAGACTCCAAAAATAGGAATGAAATTGCCAGACGTTTTATCAGAAAAAGAAATTGATAAAATGATTGAGGTTGTGGATCTTTCCAAACCAGAAGGGCAACGAAATCGAGCGATTATAGAAGTGCTTTATGGTTGTGGTTTACGTGTTTCGGAGTTGATTAATCTAAAAATTTCAGATTTATTTTTTGATGATGGATTTATCCGTGTTATCGGAAAAGGAAACAAACAAAGATTGGTTCCGATTAGCGATTATACCATAAAATATGTTAACTTGTACAAAGAAACAATTCGTAATCATTTGGCTATACAAACAGGTTTCGAAGATTTTTTGTTTCTTAATAGACGTGGTAAAAATCTAACTCGTGTCATGATTTTTACAATTGTGAAAGAATTATCGATAATTGCTGGAGTAAAAAAAACAATTAGTCCGCATACATTTCGTCATTCTTTTGCAACACATTTACTGAAAAATGGTGCAGATTTACGTGCTATTCAGCTAATGTTAGGACACGAAAGTATTACTACTACCGAGATTTATACGCATGTCGATCAAGAATATATTCGTGATGCGATTATTAAGTTTCATCCAAGAAATAAATAAACCTATGATAAAATCATTCAATTTTTGTCCAAATTGTGGAAATTCTATTCAAACCTTTGATTTTCGTCGTATGACGTGCGATCATTGTGATTTAGTTTATTATCAGAATATAGCTTCGGCAGTTGCTGTGATTTTACGAAAAGACGATAAAATTTTGTTTACCGTTCGTAATAAAGAACCTAAAAAAGGAATGTTAGATTTGGCAGGTGGATTTACAGATCCGGAAGAGTCTGTAGAAAGAACTTGTCAACGTGAGATAGAAGAGGAGTTAGGAATAACAATTCCGTTAGAAAATTTCAAGTATTTTCTTTCTCGACCAAATGATTACGAATACAAAGGAATTCCATATAAAACGTGTGATTTAGCTTTTGTAGCAGATTTTCCTGATGAAGAAATTGTGTTAGAGAAAGAAGAAATATCGGCAGTAAAATGGATTGCGATTGATGATATTAAATTAGAAGAAATCGGTTTTGATTCGCTAAGAAGTGTAGTCGAAATGTATATTAAATCAGTAAAATAAAATGAAGAAGATACTTTTATTAGGAGCTATTTTTTTGACAATAGTTTCTTGTAGTACGCAAAATGTTTCTGTTGATTATGATAGAGGTTTTAACTTTGATTCAAATAAAACCTTTTCATTTTCTAATGAAGGAAATTTAGGATTGAATGATTTAGATTCGGCTCGATTATATAATTCGATTGAGAAAGGAATGTTGTTCAAAGGTTTTCAGAAAACGAGTGAAGGAAATTTAACGGTTCAAATCAAACCAGAAGAATATGTATTGAAACAACAAAACTCTAATGTTGGGATTGGAATGGGAACTGGTGGTTACGGTTTTGGAGGAGGAGTTTCGGTTGGTATTCCGATTATGACTCAAAAATTGAATCAAAATTATACTGTTTCTATGTACAATGAGGGACAAATGGTTTGGCAAGGAATTCTTAAAATTCAAATGCCTGTCAAGGCTTCTCCTGAAGTTCGTTCACAAAACATACAGAATGGAGTTTTCAAAATGTTGAAAAATTTTCCATATAAAGTGAAGAAAAAATAAATTTATATAAAAAAACGAGAAAGTAATTTCTCGTTTTTTTATAATCTAAACACTAATTCGTTTTCGTCGCTTTGTTTCATTTCAGATTGTTGTAACAACATAATTGTTGCTGGCGCATTCGGGTTTGCTTTTGCAGAAATTCGTTCTAATTTCAATTCATTTTTAGCACAATTAATCACTGCATTCAAAACTTCGGTTCCATATCTTTTTTCCCAAAACTTACGTTTTAGTCTAATATTAATTACAGGACCAAATTTTGTCTGGCGTAATCCTCCCCAACCAACAAATCGTCCACTTTTTTTCTCGTGAACGCCCCATAAACCAAAACCATAATCTTGGTAATGTTTCTCCATATTCTCTATAAAAAACTGCGCTTCTTCTTCAGATTTATATGGTTTTTCGTTCACTATTTTCATCAATTCTTTATCCGAATTCATTTGAAATAACTCGAAAGAATCAATTTCGAAAAATTCGCGTAAAACTAATTGTTTTGTTTCACAAATAACTTTCATTAAAACTTTTTACTTGTTGCAAAGTTAGTTCGATTTAGAGAATAAAAAAAGCCTTACGATTACTGTAAGACTTTTTAGATTATTTTTTTCCAGTTGTTTTTGCTGGAGTTGTTGTTTTTGGAGCTGTTTTAGGTGGAGTAGCTGTTGCTTCCGAAACTTTTTGGTTAATCTCATTTGTTAAGATCTGTCTTTTCAAATTGAAGATTTCGGTATCTCTTGTGTCAATTTTAGTTTCAAGATCTTTTACTTTTTGAGTTAATTCAGAAACTTGTTTTTCTTTTTCATTCAATTGAGTATAAAACAATTTCGATTTTTCTCCCGAACTATTTAAAGCAGAATATAACTCTTGTAAATTAGTATCGTGCTCTTTCTGAGTTGCTCTAATTGTAGATTGCGCATTTAGTAATGCAGTATCTTTTATATGTAACTCACTTTTTGTTCGAGCTAAATCTTGCTCTAAATTTTCAATTTTCAATTTAGCTAAAGTTAATTCCTTAGACGTGTTTGATTGATCGTCTAATGCTTTGTAATAGCTACTTTCTAATTCTTGATGTTGTTTTTGAGGAACGCAACTTGTAATGGCGAAAACTGTTAAACAACCTAGTACAATTTTTTTCATTTTTATAATCTTAAACGTCTAATTCAACTAATACAGGACAATGGTCAGAATGTTTTGCTTCTGGTAAGATGGCTACGCGAGTCATTTTTTCGCGTAAAGAATCACTTACCATATTATAATCAATTCTCCAACCTTTGTTATTATTACGTGCATTTGCACGATACGACCACCATGAATAATGGTGAGGTTCTTTTACAAAATAACGGAAAGAATCTATCATGTTACACTCTTCTATAAACGAAGTCATCCATTCGCGCTCAACTGGTAAAAATCCTGAAACTTTAGCATTTCTTACCGGATCGTGAATATCAATCGCTTCGTGACAAATATTATAATCGCCACAGATAACTAAATTGGGATGTGAGATTTTAAGTTCTTTTACATAATTTTTGAAATCTTCGCAAAATTGTAATTTAAAATCTAAACGATCAATATTTGTACCACTCGGTAAATATAAACTGATAACTGATACATTGTCAAAATCTAAACGTAATACACGTCCTTCATAATCAATATAATCTATTCCAGTACCTATTTGTACGTGATTTGGTTTTATTTTAGAGAAGATAGCGACTCCACTATATCCTTTTTTTTCTGCGGCATGCCAGTAAATATGATAACCCAATTCTTCGAAAGGAATTGTATCAACCTGTTCTTGCATTGCTTTAGTTTCTTGAATACAAAATACATCTGGTTGTGCAGCTTGTAGCCAATCAACCAAACCTTTGGTCATCGCAGCGCGAATTCCATTTACATTGTAACTGATGATTTTCATAGAAAGCGAAATTACTAAATATTTATGACGGTTCGATTTAGATTATTCAATAAAGTTTATTTTTTTTGTAACTTTTAATTAATTGTTGCGTCTTACAATAAACACATATTATGAAATACATACTTATACCAATATTAATTTTTAGTTCGTTAGGATTTGCGAGCTGTTCGGTTGATTTAAATTCTAAATCACCTGCAACAACTTATTTGGATAGAGTAACAGCTAGTGATAATACAATTACACAAAAAAGAACGATTTCTGATTTTGAAGGAATTGATATTAGTAGTGCAATTAATGTTACTGTGAATGAAGGTAATTATAATGGCGAAATTACAATAGAAGCGCCTGATAATATAATGGACAGAATTGTAACTGAAGTTCAGAATGGAGTTTTGGTGGTTAAGATAAAAGGTACTGTAAGTCTTAAAAACGAAAAGATAAAAGTGACTTTTCCTCACAAAAAAATACGTTCTTTTAATATTTCAGGAGCATCTAATGTAACAGTTTTACCAACGATGAAAGTGGATAAGATGGCGATTGATTTATCAGGAGCTAGTGTGTTGAAATTGGATGTCGTTTCAAATCTAGTTTCTGTTGATAATTCGGGAGCGTCTTCAATGAAGATTTCAGGAAATACACAAAATTTTAATATCGAAGTTTCTGGAGCTTCTTCGTTAACAGCAAAAGATTTGAAGGCTGCTAATGTAACAATAGATTGTTCTGGAGCTAGTTCTGCCACAGTGTGGGCTGTTGATAATTTGACTGCTGATAGTTCTGGCGCAAGTTCGGTTCGTTATATTGAACAAAATGGATTAAAAACAGTTGTTGATACTTCTGGTATGTCTTCTGTGAAGTCAATAAGTAAATAATAGTTTTAATTTTTAGTACAAAAAAACTCGGATGAATTTCATTCGAGTTTTTTTATTTATCTATATATCTACTATTTTTTTTAGAATTGCCAACCCAAAGTGAATAAGAAAGTATTGTTGTCTAACTTAACTTGAGGTGCATAAGAGTTCTTTAATTGAACAAAATAGTTTGAATTATCAATGTAATCAGTTCCACCAATTACTTGTTGGTATTTTTGTGTTTGATATTGATATGCTGCATCGATATAAAATCCTCCAAAATCATATCCTAAACCAAAACTTGCTCGGTTAATGTCTCCTTGAAAAGCTTTTGATAAACTAGATTGTGTAACATGATTGTTTTGATCTGCTAAATCAATATAGAAAGTGTCGTATGGTGAAGCAACATAATTATAACCTGCTCTTACCTTGAATCGATCGATGCGGTATTCTGCTCCAACACGAACTTCACTCGAGTTTTTCACGAAATCATTGATGAAGTTATTTCCATAACGGAAAGCATTTATACTTTCAGGCTTTAGCTTTGTTTCATTATTTAAATGATACGTATAATCTACTCCAAAAGATAAATCTTTACCTACTACAAATCCTAAACTTCCTACTAAGCGTCCTCCACGAGTCATATCGTAATCAGAAGAATACATGTAGTAGTTTTCAACAGTTCCGTTGTTGTCATTAAATCCTGTTGCTGCATAATAATCTTCGGCAACATTATACCAAACTGGCGAATGGAAAGCTGCTCCCAAGCGTACATTATGGTTAACTTTATAAATACCTCCTAAAGAGAAAGAAAATCCTTGTCCAATTTCACTTCCTGGGAAACCATCTGCATTGTATACGTTAACTTGATTTGTTTTATCGTTACGTTCTGCATATTGTTCGTAAGAAGAAAAATTAGATTCGTGGAAATTTAATCCTAATCCTAAATAGAATTGATCATCATAACTTGTCCCTAAGTTAACAGAGAATTTAGATTTGTAACCTTCGATATCTTTTACATGTCCACCAAAAGTCCAAGTATCTCCAGCTGCGTTAGAAAACTTAATACCTTCATTAGTTCCGATAGTAGAATAATTATCTAATCGTTGATTAAGATAAGCTACACCGATAGAAAAACGATTCCATTTAGAACCTTCATTCTCGAAAACAAAAGTTCCTCCAAATTGTTGAAAATCAAAATTGCTGTCGTTTTCTTTGATTTTTGTACCAAAAGTAGTTTCATTTTTAAATGAAGAAACACCAGCTGTAACTTGTACATCCGAATTGATTGCGACTCCTAAACCAGCAGGATTTTGTTCTACCGAATTGATATCACTACCCAAAGCCCCAACAGCGCCACCAACACCAATGTATTTTGCATTACCGCTATTTATATCTTGAGAATATAAGTTAATAGCATTTGTAGAATATTTGTAGTCGTAGCTTTTTCCTTGTTGTGCAAAAGCCAATGTACCAGCTAAGGTACAAAGGCTTAATAATATTTTTTTCATTATCTAATCTAGAATTAAATTATCTTCTTCCTCCACGAGATCCGCCTCCCATGCTACCTCCACTGCTTCCGCGTGAGCCTCCGCCCATGCTGCTGCTTCCCATACTACTACCTCTACTTGGAGATGATGGTGTGTATGTAGAACGAGATTCTGATCGGTTATAATCATATGTTCTCGTTGGTTGTTGCATTTCTCTTGTTGGTCTTGTGTTGTACTGGCTTTGTGATTGTTGTCTAACTTCTCTTGAAGGACGAGTGTTCATCTGTCCTTGGTCATTTGATCTTACTTCACGAGTTGGACGAGTATTCATTTGACCATCATCTGTACGTCTTATTTCTCTTGTAGGACGTGTGTTTTGGTCTCCATTTTGTCTCACTTCACGTGTAGGTCTTGTGTTGTTTAATTGTCCGTCATTCGATCTTACTTCACGAGTTGGACGAGTATTCATTTGACCTTGATCATTTGATCTTATTTCACGTGTTGGTCTAGTACCATTATTAATAGATGAATTATCTCTACTTGGTCTAACTCCGTTTGTAACAGGACCTCTTCCATTCATAGAAGAAATTGGTCTTGTAGAATTGATAGAGTTATTGTATCTACCACCGTATCTATTACCTGGTTGAGAGTATATACCTCTAGGTCTGTTCCAGCCATAGTATCCCCCGTAGTAACCATTTCCATAGTAACCGTTGTAGTATCCATTACCGTAGTAGCCTGGGTAACCACCGTACCAGTTGTTCCAACCGCCATAATATCCTCCGTATCCGTAGTAATATGGGCGATTGTATCCCCAACCATAGTATCCGTTATACCAAGGATCGTTCCATCCCCAGCTCCATGATAGTCCAAAACCTCCATAATAACCAGAGTTCCATCCCCAACCCCATCTATATGGATTGTAGAAACCGCTTCCATACCAAGGGTAGTTATTCCAAATATTAATTTCTACACCATCATTTCTTCCCCAATCGTAAGAATTGTTTCCGTTATAAGATAATGTATAATTGTTGTTTCCAAAATAATTCCAGTTATTCCAACCATTATAGTTTACTTTAACTTTAGTATTATTTGTTTTAGAAGAAGTAGAAGTATCAGATGTGCTGTCAGCATCATCATTGTAATAAAATTGTTCAGCACCATTTCCTTCAGCATCAAAATAAGGACTTCCTACCTTGATTTCGCCAGTATTTTCTTGTTCATTTTCATACTGAGGTTGAGCTTGTTGGTATGTTTTATCCGTTTTTGGATTATAATAAACACCATCACTCTCGTAACCGCTAGGTTGATATGTAGAACAAGAAGAAATTCCTAAAGCAGCTACTAAAATTAGTGTAGTTGCTGAAATTTTATAAACTTTGTTCATAATTATAAATTTACGTCGTTTGTAATAATTAAATTTGCATAAATTTATAGGCAATATTTATGCCAAGTAAATATACGAAACTTATCAACAAATATAAAAGATT
Organism: Empedobacter sedimenti; assembly: GCF_030005555.1. GTDB lineage: Bacteria > Bacteroidota > Bacteroidia > Flavobacteriales > Weeksellaceae > Empedobacter > Empedobacter sedimenti. Next base: position 89,060 of record NZ_JASCQG010000011.1, read on the forward strand.
ATGGCAAAATTAACAACTCGTGCTGAGGATTATTCTAAGTGGTACAATGAGCTTGTTGTGAAAGCGAATCTAGCTGAAAATTCGAAGGTTAGAGGTAGTATGGTGATAAAACCATACGGATATGCTATTTGGGAAAAACTACAAGCAGAATTAGACAAAAGATTTAAAGAAACTGGTCATCAAAATGCTTATTTCCCCTTATTTGTTCCTAAAAGTTTATTCGAAGCAGAAGAAAAAAATGCAGAAGGTTTTGCAAAAGAATGTGCAGTAGTTACACATTACAGACTAAAAAATGATCCTGATAATAAAGGAAAACTAATCGTAGATCCTGATGCAAAATTAGAAGAAGAATTAATTGTTCGTCCAACTTCAGAAGCGATTATCTGGAGTACTTATAAAAACTGGATTCAATCGTACCGCGATTTACCAATTTTGATTAATCAGTGGGCAAATGTTGTTCGTTGGGAAATGCGTACGCGTTTATTTTTAAGAACTGCCGAGTTTTTATGGCAAGAAGGACATACAGCGCACGAAACGAAAGATGAAGCAATTGCAGAAGCACAACAAATGCAAGAAGTGTATGCAGATGTTGTAGAAAACTTTATGGCGATTCCTGTTGTAAAAGGAAGAAAATCAGATTCGGAGCGTTTTGCAGGAGCAGACGATACGTATACAATCGAAGCATTGATGCAAGATGGTAAAGCTTTACAAGCTGGAACTTCTCACTTTTTAGGACAGAATTTTGCGAAAGCATTTGATGTTAAATTTTCTAGCAAAGAAGGAAAACAAGAATATGTTTGGGCAACATCTTGGGGAGTTTCTACTCGTTTGATGGGAGCATTAATTATGACGCATTCAGATGATTTAGGATTAGTTTTACCTCCAAAATTAGCACCAATACAGGTAGTTGTAGTTCCTATTTATAAAACAGAAGAGCAATTAGAAGAAATTCGTCAAGTAGTTGATAAATTCTCATCTGAATTGAAAGCGAAAGGAATTTCAATCAAATTTGATGATGATAATCAAACAAAACCAGGATGGAAATTTGCTGAGTACGAATTGAAAGGTGTTCCTGTTCGTATTGCAATTGGACCAAAAGATTTAGAAAAAGGACATGTTGAGGTTGCTCGTCGTGATACATTAGAAAAACAATTTATTGGGTTAGATAATGTTTCAACAGAAGTAGAGCAATTGTTAGCAGATATTCAAACAAATTTATTTGAAAGAGCATTAAATTTCCGAGACACTCATTTAACAGAAGCTTCAACTTTTGAAGAATTCAAAGATATTATAGAGAATAAAGGAGGTTTTGTTTCAGCTTTATGGGATGGAACTGAAGAGACAGAAGAAGCAGTGAAAAATGCGACTAAAGCAACAATTCGTTGTATTCCTCAAGCGTTTGAAATACCAACGGAAGGTGTTGATATTTTCTCAGGAAAACCAGCAAAATATAGAGTTTTGTACGCAAAAGCGTATTAATTTTTGAAATAAAATAATCAAAAAAGGAGCTATTACAGCTCCTTTTTTATTTTTGATGTCTTTTTGCGTGTAGCTCTTTTAATTTAGCTTTTTGTTCTGCTGAGAAGATTGCATTAATTTCATTAAATTCTTTTTCTCTTACTTCTCTCATTTTTCGTTTCAATTCAAGCTTTTCATCTTTATAACTATCTTCAATTTGCTTAATTTTAAGAACTTGACTATCCGTTAAATTAAGATCTTTTTTTAATTGTTCTAGTTTTTGTTCTCTCGAACCATCTCTGTTTCTATCCTGTGCTGTAGATGTTGTAAATGTAAAAACAACTGCTCCTAAGCATAAATATTTGTAAACGATATTTTTCATAATAACCAATAGTTTAAATTATTTATTATGTCCTTTTGACACTAAATTTTAGAAAAGGTTTAAAATGCAAATGTTAAAATTTATAATTTTTATCACGTCAATTCTTGTAACATATTTCAACATAAAACGACGCATATTATTTTGAAAAAATATTTTGAAATTGATTAAACCTTTTGCAAAATAGCTTGTCAAAGAATATAGTAAAATTTAAAAACTACAAACGAAAAATTAAACAAATGAAGTTAAGAAATTTATTTGCTTTACTTTTTATCTGTATTTGTGCAGGAGTTAATGCGCAAGAACTTTTAAAAATTAGAGGAAAAGTCTTATCTGGCGATAACAAACCCGTAGAATATACGACGATTTCGCTTGAGAATACTGAAGAAGGCGTAGTTGCAGAAGCTGCGACAGACGCTAAAGGAGAATTTGTTGTGGAAGCAAAAGAAGGACGTTATATTTTGGTTATAGAGCCAATGGGATATGACTTAATTCAGAAAGATATCGACCTTAATAGTTCAATAGATTTAGGAACGTTTACTGTGAAATCTGCTCAAACAGTTTCGTTAGGAACAGCAGTTGTAACAGCAGAAAAACCACTTTATAAAGTAGAGTTAGACAAAAAAGTTTACGATATGTCTAGCGATCCAATGTCGCAAGGACAAAATTTATCAGATGCTTTAGCTAACGTGCCATCTGTACAAGTTGATGCGGAAGGTAATGTGTCGTTAAGAGGGAATGATAATGTAAAGTTTTTGATTGACGGTAAACCTTCTGGTATGTTAGGTGTTTCTGATGTTGCAGAAGCGCTGAAAAATATACCAGCAGAAAATGTAGAGCGAATAGAATTGGTTACTAATCCATCTGCTCGTTACGAAGCTTCTGGGTCTGCAGGTATTATTAATATTGTTTTGAAAAAAGGTACAAATACTGGTTTCAATGGATCTGTAACAGTAAATGGAGGAATTCCTAAAATGGCTGGTGTTAATGTGAATTTAAACTACAAAACAAAGAAATTTAACTGGTTTACAAGTTTAGGAACACGTTATGCAGACCGTGAAGGTGAAGGAGCTGCTTTTATGACAAATTTTGATGCAGCATCTAAAGCAATTACAGGTTATAGAGCTACAGATCGTTCAAATGATCGAATTAGAAGAAATTACAACATTCGTCTAGGAACAGAATATTATCTGAATGATAATAATACATTAGGATTATCTGCAGGTTACAGATATAATAATGGTAACAATACATCATTAGTTGATTATAATTATTTTGACAATGGAATGACTTTGTTGAGAAATGAATATAATTTACAGAATGAGAAAGAAATTGAAAACAATTTTGATTTAGATTTTAATTACAAACATGAGTTTGATAAAAAAGGTCACGAGTTAGTTTTTACAGGTAGATTTTCTACTCAGAAAGAAGATGAAGATGGTAATGTCTTTGGATATAAATCAGCAAATGATTCAAGTTTAAGATTAACAGATAACTTAGAAAAACAAAATACAGTTGTAGTAACAGCAGATTATGTACGTCCAATTGGCGAAAAAGGTAAGTTTGAGCTAGGAGCTCGTGCAGATTTTAATGATACAAAAACGGATAATAAAACATTCAATCAATTAGCTGCTGGAAATTTAGTTCCAGATGATCGATTCTTCTCAAATGTCGATAATCAACAAAATATTTTTGCTGCTTACGCACAATACGGAAATGCAATTGGTGAAAAATTCCAATATTTTGCAGGTTTACGTTTAGAGTCTTCGGATATGGAAATTAAAAACTATACTACGAACGAATCTATTTCTAAAAAATACACAGATTTATTTCCGACGTTAACATTAAACTATAAATTGACTGATAAAAATGAATTTCAATTAAGTTATTCACGTCGTATTCGTCGTCCAATGGGATTCATGTTAATGCCTTTCTTTTCTGCAACAGATGACAGAAATGTTAGATATGGTAATCCAGATTTAAATCCAACTTATACTAATTCGTTAGAGTTGTCTTACATCACAAGTATAGGAAAATTAATGGTTACACCAAGTTTGTTTTATCAAAGAACAACTGATATGATTAACCAATTTCAACGTAAAAATATCAGAGAAAATGGTCTTAACGAATTAGGAGCAATGACTTACGAAGATATTTTTATCACAAAACCAATCAATGTTGGTGAAGAAGATCGTTATGGATTAGATTTAACAGCTACTTATCGCCCTGCAAAATGGTGGAATTTGATGTTGAATGTTAACTTATTTGGTTACAAAAGAACTGGATATTATGAAGAGTATAACGAAAGTATTGATCCTGCAACAGGAGGTACAATTACAAAGTTAGATTCTCAGGATTTTTCTGGTGACGGATTTAGTTCTCGTGGACGTTTATCGTCTAACTTTACTTTGCCAGCAGATTTTAAAGTGCAGGTTGCCGGTAACTATATGGGAAGCATAAAAACTGCTCAACAGAAAACAGAAGATAACTTATCAATGGATTTTTCATTATCTAAAGATTTGTTTAATAAAAGAGCAACATTAACTTTTAATGTTCGTGATGTATTTAACTCAAGAAAAAGAGAAACAACAACATTCGCTCAAGATTATACAAACTATGAAAGTATGAGATGGATGGTAAGATCATATAATTTATCGTTTACATATAGATTTAAAAACTCTAACGATAAAGACCAAAAAAATAAGCAACGCCCAGATGGAGAAGAAATGGGAGGAGGAGAAGAGATGCAAATGCAATCAGCTTCTTAACGTACTTAGGAAATCGAAAAATAAAAAAGGATCGCAATTGCGATCCTTTTTTATTTTCTTAAAATAGAGAAAAATATTATTGTTTATTTTTCAATAAATCTCTAATCTCAGTTAATAATTCTTCTTGTGTTGGTCCAGCTGGAGCAGCTTCTTCAGCAGGAGCTTCTTTTTTCAATTTGTTGATTCCTTTAATCATTAAGAATAAAGCAAATGCAACTACGATAAAAGAAATAGCGGCAGCTAAAAAGCTTCCGTATTTAATAGCAGTTCCTGGAATAACTAATGCAGCTAAATTTTCAGCATGAATTGCTTTTAATGCCGGGTTTAACAATGCCGGAGTAATTAAATCTTCTACTAAAGAAGTTACAATTTTTCCGAATGCACCACCGATTACTACACCGACAGCTAAGTCTACTACGTTACCTTTAACGGCAAACTCTTTAAATTCCTTAAAAAATCCCATAAGTTTAAATTTATTTCAAAGTTTATAATATTAATTTGGTTGTATTGTGTTAATTCTGTTTTTTGATGAGATAAATAAGTATAAACCAATCAACATGAAAGGAATACTTAATATTTGTCCGTTGTTTAGTCCCATATTTAAAGTTTCAGCAACTGCTTCTTCTCCTTGATTTTCTTTAAAGAATTCGACTACAAAACGTATTAAAAATAAGAAAAATAAGAAGATTCCCAACAAAGCTCCTAAATAATTCTTTTTGTCCGTTTTATTGTAGAAATAAAGCATTACAAAACCTAAAATAATGTAGCCAATTGCTTCGTAAATTTGTGCTGGATGACGAGGAATAATTTCACCATAACCCAAACTTTGTTGATGAAATTTTACTGCCCAAGGTAATTCTGATGCTTTTCCTACAATCTCAGAGTTGTAAAAATTACCAATTCTTACTGCAGCTCCACCAAAAGGTACTACTACAGCAATACGATCTAATAACCAAAGAACATTGCGTTTCAAGTATTTTCTACTAAATAAATAAGAAGAAATAATAACACCAATTGCAGCTCCGTGGCTTGCTAGTCCACTAAAACCTACAAATTCGTAATCTTGTAACAATCCAAAAAAAGCTTCTTTTCCAGGCGAGTGTTGTACAGGTAAAAAGACTTCTAGTGGTCTTTCTATAAAAGCTGATGGATCATAAAATAAATATTCGCCTAAGCGTGCACCTGCAATAGCACCTATAAAAGTGTATAAGAACAAAGGGTCTAACAACTCTTTTTTCTGATTTTCTTTCTTGAAGATGTTTGACATCAAATACCAGCCCATTACAAAAGCTACTATCCAACAAAGACTATAAATGTGTACTTTAAATCCGCCTAATTCAAATAAATAAGGTTTCGGATCCCAATCAATAAATGCGATTAAATTAATCATTAATTTTTCTTTTTAGGTACTGGATCATAACCGTGTCCACCCCATGGATGACAGCGGCCAATTCGTTTTGTTCCGAGCCACAAACCTTTTAGTAAACCATGTTCTTTTAATGCTTCAATCATGTAAGCTGAGCAAGTTGGTTGGTATCTACAATTACTACCTAACCAAGGCGAAATTGCTAATTGATAAAACCTAACCAACAGAATAAATGGCGTAACCAAAATTTTGTTCATCTCGCAAAGTTAATCATTCGTCTAAATAAAAAAAGAACCAACAAAAAACTTTTCGTCCTTTTTAGTTGATTCTGAATGATTTTATAAATAAAAATTATTTTTTAATGTAAGAAGCTGGATCTAATGCTTTGTAAGACCAACCTTGTAAAAACTCTAACACAACCTTAGGGTCATGTCCTTTTACTTCTTTGCTTTCTAAATACGCTGAGTTTTGTGTGTGAATTAAATTTCCTTTATCATCTAAAATAACAAACACAGGAAAACCAAAACGCTCAGGATGTTTTAATTCTGCTAAAATTGCTTCGTTTTTGTTTTTTGGAGAATAATTAACATGTACAACTTCATAGTTATTAGCCATATAATCTTTGATTTCTTGATTTTCTTTTGTCAATTTATCAAACATTATACACCACGCACACCAATTGCCACCAATTTGTAATAATACATGTTTTTTTTCTGCTGAAGCTTTTTTTACAGCATTTGCAATATCAGTTTTAGGATTTGCTTCCTCGTTATAAATTTTTGGTTTCTCGGTTTGTTGTCCGAACGCAAAACTTAATGTAAGCAACATTAAGCTCAAGAAAAGTGATAATTTTTTCATTTTCGATACTAAATATTCAATCGAAAATACAATAAAAAATTATGCCAAATTGAATTTATTACGATTTAATTAATTTGTAGCAAGAATTTAATTTTTCTTGAACAGAACTGATCTCACAATTTTTTTCAAATCTTTTACTTTGATTGACAACATTAATTGAAAACTTTGATTCAAATTCTAAGCGATCCAACTCTATTTCGTAAAAATTAATTTGATGATGAATTTGATTAAAATAATAGTTAACCAACTCTTTATACATCATTTTTAATTCTTGATTAAGCTTGATAAACTCGATAAACTCTTGCATTTCTGTCAAAAATTCAATCATTTGTTTATTAATTTCTGCTTGTTTATCTTTCAGTTCAATTTTTTTTAAATAATCAGTTGATAAAGCAATTTTATCTCCCAAAAGTTGATGCTTTCTTGTTAATATCAAAGCACATTCTAACGCTTTCTTCATCATTTGTAATTTTTATCTATTGCAAATAAATTAATTCAAAAAGACAAAATACGTCGCTGAAAAAACACTTACATTTTGTTGAAACTTTACCTAACTTTGAAATCTAAATAGGATTTTATGAATGCGCCTTTAGCTGAAAGAATGCGTCCGAAAACGCTTGAAGAATATATTAATCAAAAACATTTAGTTGGTCCAAATGGACCGATAAAAATGATGTTGCAACATGATATGATTGCTTCTATGATTTTTTGGGGACCTCCAGGTACAGGTAAAACAACTTTGGCGCAATTAATTTCTGAATTAACTGATCGTCCTTTTTACACGTTGAGTGCAATAAATTCTGGAGTAAAAGAAGTGCGTGAAGTAATAGAAAAAGCAAAGAATCAGAATTTGTTTTCGGGAACTAAAAATCCGATTTTGTTTATAGACGAAATTCATCGTTTCAATAAATCGCAACAAGATAGTTTGTTGGGTGCTGTAGAAACAGGCTTAGTTACGCTGATTGGTGCAACAACAGAGAATCCGAGTTTTGAAGTTGTACCAGCTTTGCTTTCTCGTGCGCAAGTTTATGTATTGAAACATCTCGAAAAAGAAGATTTAGTTGATTTAATAGAGCGAGCTATAAAAAAAGACGCTGTTTTATCAAAATTAAATATCGAATTAGTAGAGACTAATGCTTTATTAAGATATTCTGGTGGTGATGCGCGCAAATTACTGAATGGATTAGAGTTAGTGATTAATAGTTTTTCTCCAACGGATAAAATCATCATCAATGATGAAGTTGTTCATGAGCGTATTCAACAAAATTTAGCCAGATACGATAAGACAGGTGAACAACATTATGATATTATTTCAGCATTCATTAAATCAATTCGCGGATCAGATCCTAATGGAGCAGTTTATTGGCTAGCTCGAATGATAGAAGGCGGCGAAGATCTTAAATTTATCGCAAGAAGATTGTTAATTTCTGCTTCCGAAGATGTTGGTAATGCAAATCCCACAGCTATGATTTTAGCAAATAACACTTTTCAGGCTGTTTCTGTTGTTGGTTATCCAGAATCCCGAATTTTGTTAAGTCAGTGCGCAATATATTTAGCAAATTCTCCGAAAAGTAATGCGACATACATGGCAATAGGTAAAGCGCAACAAATAGTGAAACAAACAGGGGATTTGTCTGTTCCGTTACACTTGCGTAATGCACCAACTAAATTGATGAAAGATTTAGATTATGGAAAAGAGTATAAATATTCGCACGATTTTCCAGGGAATTTTGCAGAACAAGAATTTTTGCCTGATGAAATCTCAGGAACGACTTTCTATGAACCTGGAAATAATAAACGTGAGCAAGTTGATAAGCAATCGCTTAACCAAAAATGGAAAGGAAAGTATGGATACTAAAAAATCCCAACTAAATTTTAGTCAGGATTTTTAAGGTTTAGATTTGGTAAAATATGGGTTGGGTTGGTTAATTTATAATTTACAATAAGCATGCCATAAATGTTAACGAAAGTCGTTTTTATGTTAATAAAACAGAAAATATTAAAGTTTTTTTAAATAAATTGACCCTAAAAGTTTATAAAATAAAGAAAATGAAACAAATACAAATAATAAACGGTCCGAACTTAAATTTACTTGGAGTTCGTGAACCAGAAATTTATGGAACTCAAACTTTTGAAGATTATTTTCTTGAATTAAGAAAATTGTTTCCAGATGTTTCGTTACATTATTATCAATCTAATCACGAAGGAGATATTATAGATAAAATTCACGAAGTTGGGTTTACTTATGACGGTATTGTGTTAAATGCTGGTGCGTATACGCATTATTCGTATGCAATAGCAGATGCAATAAAAGCAGTAACAACAAAGGTTGTAGAGGTACATATTTCAGATATTTATGCAAGAGAAGGATTTCGTGCAATAAGTGTGACTGGAGTTAATTGTTTGAAAATTATTTCTGGCAAAGGTTTGCCTGGTTATGTAGAGGCGGTTGAAGAATTTTTGAAATAATTCATTATTATTCATTAACTTAACCACTCTAAAAACAATCAATCTTATGAAAAACGTACTTTTTACCCTTGGTGTGGCATTAACTATTTTTAGCTGTAATGCAAAACCTGATAAAGATGATCCGGAATTGCGAGAACAAGCAATGACTTCTTGCGAACAAGCTGCATTACAACCAACAATGTCTGCTGAAAAAAAAGCTTTAGTAAAAGATTACTGCAGTTGTGCAACAGATAAAATGTTAGGAGAATTTACTTATGCAGAAATGATGCAGATGAATAGTCCGTCAAAAGAATTACAAGATCGCTTAATGAAATTAGTTGATCCTTGTTTGAAAGAATTGCAAACAAAGTCTGCAGAAATTGGAGAATAAATAATAGAACAATAAAAAAGTCGAAACTTAGTTTCGACTTTTTTATTTAATATTCTTTTTTGTATTGTTCTTTCTTGAATTCGTCTACAAGGTGTTCATTCAAACTATCAATGTAGCCAAGTATTTCTAATTTTCCTACTTTACTTGAAGCAGAGCTCACGAAAATTTTTGGTAATTCTTCCCATTTTTTCAAAAGCTCATTTTTATAATGATTCAAGTTTTTTTGCATTTGAGCACTTGTTAACTTGTCTAACTTTGTGAAAACAATAGAGAATGGAATTTGTTTGTTCCCAAGCCATTCCATGAATTGTAAATCGATAGCTTGTGGAGTATGACGCGAATCAATTAATAAAAAAACGTTAACCAAGTTTTTTCTAAATTCGATATAATCGTAAATCATTCGGTTAAATCCTCCACGAACTCCTTTTGGAGCTTTCGCAAAACCATATCCAGGTAAATCAGCCAAATACCAAGTGTCATCCATCTCGAATGTATTGATTAATTGTGTTTTACCAGGTGTTGCAGAAGTTTTAGCAAGTGATTTGCGTTCTGCTAACATGTTGATTAAAGATGATTTACCAACATTAGATCGTCCAATAAATGCATATTCAGGTTTGAATGGCGGAGGACAATCTGTATATTTTTGTGAACTTTTTACAAATTCAGCTTTCTTAATCATAAATTATGCTTTTGTTGCTGGATCAATTTGTTTTTCGACCAACCATTTGTATAAAATTTCATTAAATAATTCAGGATGTTCCATCATTGGTGCATGTCCACATTTGTCAATCCAAAATAAACTTGCATCTGGTAATTCTTCTTCAAATTCTATTGCAACTTCCGGAGGTGTAACATTATCTTGTTTTCCCCAAATTAAACATACAGGCATTTTGATGTCTTTCAAATCATCTTTCATGTTAGATTTGATTGCATCTCTTGCAATGTATAAAGTTTTGATTGCTTTATTTCTATCGTTAACAGTATTGAAAACGTCATCAATAATTTCTTTAGTAGCTACATTTGGATCGTAAAAAACTTCGCGTGTTTTACGTTCAACATATTCATAATTACCACGTTTTGGATAAGTTTCTCCAAAAGATTTTTCGTATAATCCTGAACTTCCTGTTAAGCAAAGCGCTTTTACATATTCCGGATGTCTGTGACATACCATTAATCCAATGTGACCTCCCAAAGAATTTCCGACTAAAATAGCTGGCTCTTTTACAACTTCTTCAATAAAACTCGCAACATGTTTTGCAATATTCTTGATATTGGTATTGATAACAGATAGCGAATACAAAGGTAATTCTGGTGCGAAAACCTTGTACCCTCTTTTTGCGTAAAATTCTGTAAGAGAGCTGAAATTACTAAGTTCACCCATTAATCCATGAAGTAAAACAATAGGTTGTCCTTCTCCTTCTTCTATGTAAGAGAACTTATCTTTCTTTTTTAAGCTAAAAAACATTTACTCGTTATTAAGTCGACAAATTTAATTAATTATATTTTTTTAATAGGGGTTTATGTAAAAAACTTTAATAAATGATGAAGAAAGAGAATATTAGCAAGGTCTATATAAAAAATAATTTATCTTAAAAACTAGTGTATAAGGATGTTTTAGCTTAACTCATTGATTCTAAATTTAGAATTGTTGATAACTATTTCAATAAAAGTGGTAAAAAATGGTAATATGTGGTAATATTTTTTCTATTTTTGAAAAAAATCTATCGTGAATTCACTAATTGGTACATATGAGTGTAAGGTCGATACAAAGGGAAGACTCCCAATACCAGCGGGTTTGAAGAAACAATTGGCTGATTATTTGGAAGATGGCTTTGTGTTGAAGCGCTCTGTGTTTCAAAATTGTTTAGAGCTTCACCCGATGAAAGAGTGGGAGAAAGTGATGAATGATTTGAATAAATTGAACCGATTTGTGAAAAAAAATAACGATTTCATTCGAATTTTTACCGCAGGTGTAAAAATTGTTGAAGTTGATGCGAATGGAAGAGTGCAAATTTCAAAAGATTTAGTGAAATTTGCGGACATTAATAAAGAGGTAGTGTTAAATTCTTCTGTTAACATGATAGAGATTTGGGATAAAGATAAATACGAAGAATCTATTAATGTTGATGATATCGATTTTGCGTCGTTAGCAGAAGATGTAATGGGAAATTTAGGTGTAGATGAGTGAATATCATAATCCAGTATTATTAAAAGATAGTGTTGATGCGTTAATTATTAACGAATCAGGTATATATGTAGATTGTACGTTCGGGGGTGGAGGGCACTCTCGTGAAATATTAAATCGCTTAGATCAAAACGGGAAATTATTTTCGTTTGATCAAGATGTTGATGCGATTCGTAATAAAATGGACGATTCTCGTTTCGAATTAATTGAACAGAATTTTAGATTTCTAAAAAATAATCTAAAAATTCGTGGAGTGAAGCAAGTAGATGGTGTTTTAGGTGATTTGGGAGTTTCGTCTCATCAATTTGATACACCAGAACGTGGTTTTTCAACTCGTTTTGATGGAGAATTGGATATGCGAATGAATCAGAATGCTAAGCTTTCTGCAAAGACAATTATTAACGAATACGAAGAAGAAGATTTAGCAAGAATCTTTTATGATTTTGGTGAATTACAAGGTTCATATCGTTTGGCAAGAGAAGTTGTAAAAGCAAGAGCTGATAAACAAATTGAAACAATTGATGAGTTGAAACAAATTTTTTCATTTATTCCAAAAATGAAAGAAAATAAATTTTTTGCTCAAATGTTTCAGGCGTTACGTATCGAAGTGAATGATGAAATGGCAGCGTTAAAAGATATGCTTTCGCAATGTACGGATGTCGTAAAACCAGGCGGAAGATTGGTGATTATTTCGTATCATTCATTAGAAGATCGATTAACAAAACGATTTATGAAAAACGGAATGTTTGAGGGAGAGCCTGAACGTGATGTTTTTGGGAATTGGTCAGCACCTTTTAAGCCTTTGCAATCAAAGGTAATTGTGCCAACACAAGAAGAAATTAACGAGAATCCAAGAGCAAGAAGCGCTAAAATGCGAATTGCAGTGAGAAACGAAGATTAATAAATGGCAAAAAAGAAAAAAATATTACCAGAGAAAAAAACTTTTACAGGTTTGTTAAGAGGTGAGTTTTTGATAAAAACTGGCTCAGAACAAAACTGGAAGTTTATGTTGTATTTGGTAGGTTTAGCTTTTTTGAGTATTTCGAGTTCGCATTTGGTAGATCGTAAAGTAGTTCGCATTGCAGAATTACAGGATAAAGTTGAAGATTTAAAATCTCAGTATACAGATAAGCATCGCGATTTAATGCGTATGCAATTAGAAACGGAAATTTTGGAGCGTACAGCAGTGTATGGTCTAAAAATTCCAGATAGACAACCTTATTATATTGTAGACAAAGTTTATGACGACGTCATCGAAAAATAAAAACAATATGGTCATCAAAGGATGGGTATTTGCCGGCGCGCTTGCGATATGGGCCATCTTTATTATTGTTTTTATGTTTCGTATCAATATTGTAGAAGGTGTTGAATTAGAGCGTTTTGCTGAAAAAAATAATTTCAGATTAGATACCGTTGCTGCAGAGCGTGGTAACTTGTATGCATCAAACGGAGCTTTGATGGCGACAACCGTAACTAAGCATAATATTTATGTGGATTTATCGGTGATTAAAGATGAGTTATTTAAAACAGAAATGCATAATCTTGCCGATTCTTTAGGTAAGATGTTTACAAAATCTCCTTCTTATTTTTACGACAAATTTTCTACAGAACGTAAAAAGAAGAATCGCTACATGATGTTAGTGAAAGATTTGGATTATGAACAATATCAACGTATCAAAAAATTTCCAATTTTTAACAAAGGTCAAAACAAAGGAGGTTTTATTCATGAAACTGAATCAAAACGTGAGTTAATCGTTCAAGATATAGGTGTACGTACAATTGGTTACGATGATCGTCGCGGAAAAGTTGGATTAGAAGGGGCTTATTCTGATTTGTTAAGTGGTGTTGAAGGTCGTCGTTGGGAACAATTCATGGGGCGTGGTAAATGGAAACCAATGAAAAGTTGGGAGCAAGAACCACAAGCTGGTTCGTCAGTTTACACAACAATTGATGCAGATTTACAAATGGTTGCTTACGATGCACTTTATAAACAGCTTTCTGAGTTTGAAGCTCAACACGGAAGTGTAGTTGTAATGGAAGTTGAAACGGGTAAAGTTCGTGCGATTGTAAATTTATCTCGTAAAAAAGACGGAACATATATAGATGATTATAACTATGCTGTAGGAGAAGCTGCAGAGCCAGGGTCAACTTTCAAAGCGGTGTCTTTGTTAGCTGCTATGGATGATGGGTATATCAATAAAAATTCTACTGTACAAACAGGTGGCGGAAGTTATAAGTTTTATGGTCGTACCATTACAGATACACATGGTTATGGAACATTAACTGTAGATGGAGTAATAAAAAAATCATCTAATATCGGAACTGCAAAATTGATTAATCAATATTATGGAGAAAATCCAAATGCATTTTTTGAGAAATTAGATAAATGGCATATGACACAACCATTAGGTGTTGATATTTTAGGGGAAGGTCGTCCTATTATGCATCGTCCTGATAGTAAAGTGTGGAGTAATATTACTTTGCCAGTTATGGCTTATGGTTATGGTTTACAATTGACACCAATTCAGATTGTAACTTTTTATAATGCAGTTGCAAACAACGGAAAAATGTTGAAACCATTATTCATGGATAAAATCACGAAAAAAGGTGAACCTGACGTGAATTTTAAACCAGTTGTTTTGGTTGATCAACTGACTTCCTTAGAAAATGTAAAGCAAATGCAAGAAATGCTACGTGGTGCAGTAGAGCAAGGAACTGGTCGTATTATTAGTAATAGTAATTATGATATTGCAGGTAAAACTGGGACAGCTCGTGTTGATTATTGGAAAAAAGATGGAAAAGGAATGCAGTATCGCGCTTCTTTTGCAGGGTATTTTCCAGCAGAGAAACCTAAATACTCTTGTATTGTAGTTGTGCATAAACCAAATACTGCAAAAGGGTATTATGGTGGTAGTGTAACAGCGCCTGTTTTTAAGAAAATTGCTGATTGGGTATATTCAAAAACTCCAATACCTTTGCCTCGCGATTTAGTGAAAAAGAACGCGGTAAAAGAGTTTAGAAAAGGAGATAAAATAAATGTAAGTGAATCTAAAAGTGTTGTGCCAAATGTAACTGGTCATACAGGTACTAAAGCAATTCCAGCATTAGAAAATTTAGGTTTAGACGTACAATATTCAGGATTTGGAAAGGTAATTAATCAATCCATTCCTGCAGGAACAAGATTTAAGAAGGGTGAGACAATTTATTTAATGTTGGAAGGATGAGAAATTTAGTTGATTTACTATATAAGGTTTCCATCTCTGAGACGGTTGGCGTTACGAAAGTAGAAGTCAACAATGTTCAATTTGATTCGAGAAAAGTAGAAAAAGATGATGTCTTTGTTGCCGTACATGGTGTAACTGTAGATGGACATCAGTATATAGAAAAAGCAATTAGTTTAGGTGCTAAAGTAATTGTTTGTGAAATTTTGCCAGAAACTTTAGTTGACGGAATCACATATGTAAAAGTTGAAAATTCAACAATTGCATTAGGTGTTTTAGCTTCTAATTTTTATGGAAATCCAACAAAAGATTTAAAACTTGTTGGTGTTACAGGTACAAATGGTAAAACAACGACGACAACTTTGTTGTACGAATTGTTTACAAAATTAGGCTATGCTTGTGCATTGGTATCAACGATTAGAATTGTGATTGATGGAGAAATAATTCCTTCTACACATACAACACCAGATATTTTAACGTTGAACAAAATGTTTCGTGAAGCGGTAGATCGTGGATGTGAATATGCTTTTATGGAAGTTTCATCGCACGGGATTCATCAAAATAGAATTGCAGGTTTGCATTTCGAAGTTGCTGGATTTACGAATATCACACATGATCATTTAGATTATCACAAAACGTTTGCAAATTATCTTGCTGCAAAAAAGAAATTCTTCGACGATTTACCAAAAACGTCTACAGCAATTTCTAATGCAGATGATAAAAACGGAAAAGTGATGCTGCAGAATACAGTTGCAACAAAAAGATTGTATGCACTAAAAACTGATGCAGATTTTAAAGGTAAAATTATTGAAAACCAATTTGACGGAATGTTGCTAGAATTCAAAGGAAAAGAATTCTGGACTTCTCTGGTTGGTCAATTCAATGCATATAATTTATTGTTAGTTTTCGGAGTAGCTTCTGTTTTAGGACAAGATGAATTAGAGGTTCTAAAAGCATTAAGTACTTTAGGAAATGTTGACGGACGTTTTCAGACATTTAAAACGCAAACAGGAATTGTGATTATTGTAGATTATGCACATACACCTGATGCGTTAGATAATGTATTGAATACGATTGAATCGATTCGTACAAAAAATGAGCAATTAATTACAGTTGTAGGTTGTGGTGGTGATCGCGATAGAACAAAACGTCCAGAAATGGCAGATATCGCAAGTGAAAAATCAAACGTCGCTATTTTTACATCAGATAATCCAAGAACCGAAGATGCAGAAGAAATTCTTCGTGAAATGGAAGTAGGTGTAAAACCACAATTTTATAATCGTACATTAAAAATCACTGATCGTAAAGAAGCTATTAAAACAGCTCTTAAAATGGCAGAACCAAACGATATTATTTTGATCGCTGGTAAAGGTCACGAAACGTATCAAGAAATTAACGGAGTAAGAACACATTTTTCTGATGTAGAAGTTGCATCAGAATTAAGTAAACTATTGAGCAAATAGAGAATGTTATACTATTTATTTGATTACCTAGAAAGTATCCATTTCCCTGGAGCACGCATGTTTCAGTACACGTCTTTCCGTGCGGGAATGGCAATTTTATTAGCAATGTTTATCAGTTTGTTTTACGGAAAACGAATCATCAGTTATTTACGTAAAGAACAAATGGGTGAAATTGTTCGAGATTTAGGATTAAAAGGACAAATCGAAAAAGCGGGAACGCCAACAATGGGTGGTTTAATCATCATTATGGCAACATTAATTCCAACTTTACTTTTTGCTCGATTAGATAATATTTACATCATCATTTTATTGGTTTCAATGATTTGGTTAGGTGTAATTGGTTTTTTAGATGATTACATCAAAGTTTTCAGAAAAAACAAAGAAGGTTTACAAGGTAAATTCAAAGTTTTAGGACAAGTAGGACTTGGAATTGTGGTTGGATTAATGCTTTATTTCAGTCCAACAGTTACTGTAAAGCATCAAGAAAATAGAGTGAAAGTTCCGACAGGAACAGAAATGACAGAATATAGTAGACAAATAAAATTTGGTCCAGAAGAAAAATCGTTAGAGACAACAATGCCTTTCGTGAAAGGAAATGAGTTTAACTATTCTGATATTTTATTTTGGATGGATGTGCAAGATCGACCAACATGGGCAGTTGCAGCAATTTTTATTTTCGCTGTAATTTTTATCATTACAGCAGTTTCGAATGGCGCAAATTTAACAGATGGTATCGATGGTTTAGCAGCAGGTAGTTCTGCAGTGATTATGGCAGCGATAGCGATGTTTGTTTTCGTTTCAGGAAACTTAATGTTCGCAGATTATTTGAACATCATGTTTATTCCGCGATCAGAAGAAGTTTTGATTTTCTGTGGCGCATTTTTGGGAGGTTTGATAGGGTTTATTTGGTACAATACCTATCCAGCCCAAGTATTCATGGGAGATACAGGAAGTTTAACAATAGGAGGAGTTATTGCTGTTTTAGCAATTATCGTCCGTAAAGAATTATTACTACCAATTTTGTGCGGTATATTTTTCGCAGAAAGTTTATCAGTAATGTTGCAAGTGTCTTATTTTAAGTACACGAAAAAGAAATTTGGTGAAGGTCGTAGAATCTTTTTGATGTCTCCTTTACATCACCATTTTCAGAAGTTAGGTTATCACGAAAGTAAAATCGTGGTACGTGCAATTATCATCGGAATCATTTTAGCGGTAATTAGTATTATTACCTTAAAGATTAGATAAAAATGAAAAGATTAGTCGTTTTAGGAGGAGGAGAAAGTGGCGTAGGAACAGCTATTCTTGCGAAGAAAGAAAACTTTAATGTTTTTCTTTCGGACATGGGACAAATAAAAGACAAGTATAAACAACTTTTGGAGGAGCACGGAATTGCTTATGAAGAAGGTCAGCATACAGAAGATTTGATTCTGAATGCCGATGAAGTAATGAAAAGTCCAGGTATTCCAAAAAAAGCAGCGCTAATTCAGAAATTAGAAGCGAAAGGTGTTTCAATCATTTCTGAAATTGAATTTGCGTCTCGTTACACAGATGCAAAAATTATTGCGATTACAGGATCTAATGGAAAAACAACTACAACAAGTTTGATGTTCCATATCCTAAAGCAAGCTGGATTAAATGTAGGATTAGGTGGTAACATCGGAAAAAGTTTTGCAAAATCTGTCGCAGAGGACAACTTCGATTATTATGTATTAGAAGTAAGTAGTTTTCAGTTAGATGATATCAAAACAGATTTCAAACCGTATGTTGCAATTTTGCTAAACATTACACCAGATCATTTAGACCAATACGAATATCAGTTTGATTTGTATGCGAAGTCTAAATTCAGAATTACTGAAAACCAAGATGAAAACGATTATTTTATCTACAATCTTGATGATCCAAAAACAATGGAGATGATTGATCAGATTGATATTCGCGCTCATCGCAAACCGTTCACAATGATGGATGCAACAAATGAAGCATACGCAAACAATGAATTGTTCCGTGTGAACGATTCGAATGGTGATTTTACAATGTTAGTGAATGATTTAGGATTAATTGGTAAACACAATGTTTCTAATTCATTGGCTGCGGCTGTAGCTGCAAAAATTATTAATATTAACAACGAGGAACTAAAAAAGAGTTTGTCAGATTTCAAATCTGTTGAACATCGTTTAGAGCCTGTTTTAACAATTGGAGGAATTGATTTTATCAACGATTCTAAAGCAACAAATGTGAATGCAACGTATTTTGCTTTAGAAAGTATGACAAAACCAGTGGTTTGGATTGTTGGAGGAACTGATAAAGGAAACGATTATAACGAAGTTTTGCCTTTCGTAAAAAAGAAAGTGAAAGCAATAGTTTGTTTGGGTGTTGATAACGCAAAAATTGTTGATTTTTTCAGTCCATACATCGATACAATTGTTGAAACTAATAATATGAAAGATTGTGTAGAGCAATCTTATAAATTAGCAACAAAAGGAGAAACAGTTCTTCTATCACCTGCTTGCGCAAGTTTCGATTTGTTCAAAGGTTACGAAGATCGTGGAGATCAATTTAAAGAAAACGTACGCAAATTATAATAACACAACCAACCAATGTCTAACATCGTACAAAAATATTTTAAAGGCGATAAACCGCTTTGGGCTTTCATTTTATTGTTAGCACTATTTTCGTTTTTACCTGTTTATTCAGCAAGTTCAAACTTGGTGTATACGGTAGGATCGGGTACTATTTTTGGGCATTTAGGTAAACATGCAGTTATTTTACTAATTGGTTTATTAATTATTTACGGACTACAGCGTATAGATTATAGATGGTTTGGATTGTTTGCTTTGACGGCTGTTGTTATACTTTCAGGAGTTTTAGCAATTACCCTCGTACAAGGACAAACAATTGGTGGTGCAAATGCTGCACGTTGGTTAACGATCCCGGGAACTGGTATTGGTATTCAACCATCGATGATTGCATCTCAAGCATTATTAGTTTATATAGCTCGTTATTTAACAAAGAATAGAGACAAAGAATATACTTGGAAAAATACAGCACTTCCGTTGTTTTTGCCAATAATTGTAATTGTAGGGTTAATCTTTCCTTCTAATGGTTCAACAGCGTTGATGTTAGCAGGAATGTGTGGAATACTGTTAATTATTGGAGGTTTTCCATTCAAGTATTTATTTACAATTGCTGCTGTAGGATTAGTTCTTGGCGGTGGATTTGTATGGATGGCTTTATCTCGACCAGATTTAGTAACAAACTCTCGTGTGCATACATGGATGTCACGTATTGAGAAATTTAATGATGATTCTGGATTAGAAAGTTATCAAGTATTACACGCAAAAGCTGCAATTGCAAGAGGATTGAATGAAATGGCAGGACCAGGAAAAAGTGTTTTTAAACAAACTTTACCTCAGTCATCATCCGATTTTATTTTCGCAATTATTGTAGAAGAGTATGGTGCAATTGGCGCTATTTTATTGCTAGCGACCTTCTTATTAATATTAATTAGAATTTGTATCATCGCATCTAAAATTCATACTGTTTTTGGTACGTTACTTGTGTTTGCAGTTGGCTTACCGATTATTATACAAGCCATGGTAAATATGGCGGTAGCGGTTAATTTAATTCCAGTAACGGGACAACCATTACCAATGATTAGTTACGGAGGAACATCCATTTGGATGACATGTATTTCGTTCGGAATTATTTTGAGTGTGAGTACTCAAATTAAATCGAAAGAAGAATTAGAACAAGATAGAAAAGTATTAAGTGAAGAATACATCGAAGACATCGCCTAAAGTTTTAATAAGCGGCGGAGGAACAGGTGGACATATTTATCCAGCCATTGCAATAGCAGACGAAATTAAAAGACGTTTGCCAGATGCGCAAATTTTGTTCGTAGGAGCAGAAGGAAGAATGGAAATGGAAAAAGTGCCAAAAGTTGGGTATGACATAAAAGGTTTACCAATTTCTGGATTTGATAGAAGTAACATGAAAGCGAATTTAAAGTTCCCTTTCAAATTGATAAAAAGTTTAAGTCTTGCAAAAAAAATCTACAAAGATTTTCAGCCAGATTTAGCTGTTGGTACAGGAGGTTATGCAAGTGGACCAATGTTGTGGGTAGCAGGAAGTAGAAATGTTCCGATTTTATTACAAGAACAAAATTCGTTTCCAGGAGTTACCAATAAAATTTTGAAAAATAAAGCCAGTGCAATTTGTACAGCTTACGAAGGAATTTCACAGTTCCCACAAGAAAAAGTGCATTACACAGGGAATCCTATTCGTGCTGAGATTTTTCAAAATTTACCATCAAAAGCAGAAGCAATTTCAGCTTTTGGATTAGATCCAGAAAAACCAACAATTTTATCAGTTGGTGGCTCACAAGGATCAAGAGCAATGAATAACGCTTGGTTAGAAAACCTTGACGAATTTGTTGCAAGTGGTGTTCAGTTGATTTGGCAAACAGGAAAGTTAGATTATCAAAAAATCAAAAATTTGGTTGGCGATAAATATCCAACAATTCATGTTACCGAATTTATTTATAACATGAAAGACGCATATGCAGCTTCGGATATGATTGTTTCTCGCGCAGGAGCAATGGCGATTTCGGAATTGTGTATTGTTGGAAAAGCAACAATTTTGCTTCCATTGCCAACAGCGGCAGAAGATCATCAAACTAAAAATGCACAAGCATTGGTTGAGAAAGATGCAGCGATTATGGTTAAAGATGCAGATGCAAAACAAATTTTAGTCAAAGAAGTAATTGCTTTGGCGAACAATGAAGAATTAAAAAATAAATTATCTCAAAACATTAAGCAATTAGGGAAACCGAACGCAACAAAAGAGATTGTAGATATATTATTGAATTTATTATAATGAATATTTTAGATAAAACATATTATTATTTCATCGGTGCAGGAGGAATCGGAATGAGTGCTTTGGAACGTTTCTTCAAGTCAATCGGAAAAGAAGTTGCTGGTTATGACAAAACACAAACCGAGCTAACAACTGAATTGATTGCTGAAGGAATTGATATTCATTTCGAAGATAACATCGAGTTAATTCCAGCAGGGATTAATCCAGAAAATACGTTGGTAATTTATACGCCAGCGGTACCAAAAGATCATTCAGAACTAAATTATTTTTTAGTGAATGATTTTAAAGTCATGAAGCGTTCAGAAGTGTTAGGTGAAATTACCAAACATACATATAATATTGGTGTTGCGGGAACGCACGGAAAAACAACGACTTCGTCTATTTTAGGACATATCCTAAAAGTTGCGAATGTAGAATGTACAGCTTTTTTAGGTGGTATTGCGGAGAATTACGATTCTAATATCATCTTAAATGGTTCTAAATATACAGTTGCAGAAGCCGATGAGTTTGATCGTTCTTTCTTACGCCTTTCTCCAAAATTAGCAATTATTACGAGTGATGATGCAGATCATTTGGATATTTATGGAGAACGTGATGAAGTGAAAAAATCGTTTCAAGAGTTTGCAGCAATTGTAGAAGAAAAATTATTTGTTCACAAAGGTTTGCCTTTTGATAATGCATTTACATATGGAGTAGATTTAGACGCAGATTACGATGCTCATAATGTAAGAATTATTGACGGACATTACGTGTTTGATGTAAAAACGCCAAATGGATCGTTGAAAGATGTCGGAATTTTATTACCTGGACATCATAATATGGAAAATGCCGTTGCAGCTTTGGCTGTAGCAGATTATATGGGTGTTCCGCATAATAAGATTAAAGAAGCTTTATCTAGTTTTATTGGTGTAAAAAGACGTTTTAATCGTTTTGAAGCAAATGGAAAAATTTACATTGACGATTATGCACATCACCCAACAGAATTGAATGCAGCAATTCGTTCAGTTCGTGAACTTTACCCGGGTAAAAAAGTGTTAGGAGTATTTCAACCTCACTTATTTACACGTACAAGAGATTTCGCAGAAGAATTTGGACAAAGTTTATCGCAGTTAGATAGTTTGATTTTATTAGACATTTATCCTGCCAGAGAGTTACCAATCGAAGGAATTACCTCAAATTGGTTGCTAGAAAAGGTAAATTTAAATGAAAAAATGGTATCTTCATTAGAAGATAGTTTGGCAAACATCAAAAAACAAGATTTTGATGTGTTATTGACTGTTGGTGCAGGCAATATTGATACAATTGTTAAACCATTAAAAGAATGGTTAAGTGAAGCGTAAATTGAAAATCATAAAAGTGATTTTTGGAGTTGCGTTGCTAATCGGACTGATTAGTTTTACGACAATTCATAATGCTTCGCGTACAGTGAAAAAATTGGATGTGGCTTTTGTTCAGCCTGTTGACAATTATTTTATCAACGAAGAATCAATTAGAGATTTGATTAATCGTGATGATAAAGATATTTTGAAACAAAAGTTGAGAGAAGTTGATGTCAAAAAAGTAGAAGAAAAAGTAAGAAAAAGTCCATTTGTTGATTCGGTACAAGTAAGTAAAGATATCAACGGACACTTACGACTTGACATAAAAGCGAATAAGGCAGTTGCCCGAATTAGTGCACCGAAAAATGAATTTTATTTGACAGAAAAAGGAGAAAAAATGCCTCTTTCAAAATTAAGTTCGGCAAATGTAATATTAGTTTCGGGTGATGTAAAGCCTAATGAATATGAGGATTTGAGTAAATTTGTTCAGGCTTTAGAAGCGGATGATTTATTGAAAAATCATATTATTGCAGTTCAGAAAGTGGGACAACGTTCATATAATTTAATTGTAAACACAGGAAATTATTATATCGAATTAGGAACACTCAATAATTTTGAACAAAAAATACATAATCTGAAGTTATTTTATAATCAGTACATTGATTTTATTGGAACAGAGGATTATGAAAAATTAAGCTTAAAATTTGTGAATCAAGTTGTAGCAACCAAACGTATAAAAAATGGAAAACAATAGTAACATTGCAGTTGGTCTAGACATAGGGACTACTAAGATTGTAGCGCTTGTCGGCCGAAAGAATGAAAATGGTAAAATCGAAATCCTTGGACATGGACAAGCGAAAAGCTTGGGTGTGCACAGAGGAGTTGTAAATAATATTACACAAACAATTAATTCGATAAAAGAAGCAATCGATAAAGCAGAACGCGCGTCAGGAGTTAAAATTACTGATGTAACTGTAGGTATTGCAGGTCAACACATTCGCAGTTTACAACATAGTGATTACATTACACGTACAAATTCGGAAGATGTAATTGATGATAATGATCTAAAATTGTTAACAAACCAGGTATATAAGTTGGTTATGTTACCAGGAGAAGAGATTATCCATGTTCTTCCACAAGATTTTAAAGTAGATAACGAAGGAGAAATTCGCGAGCCAATTGGTATGTACGGAAGCCGTTTAGAGGCTAACTTCCATGTTGTTGTTGGACAAGTTTCTTCTATCCGAAATATTGCACGTTGTGTTAAAGCTGCAGGTTTACGTTTGGCCAGCATTACTTTAGAACCAATTGCATCATCAAGTGCAGCGCTTAGCGAAGAAGAAAAAGAAGCTGGAGTTGCATTAATTGATATAGGTGGTGGTACAACAGATATTGCAATTTTTAAAGATAATATTATACGTCATACATCTGTAATTCCTTTCGGAGGAAATGTCATTACGGATGATATCAAAGTTGGATGTTCAATTATTGGTAAACAAGCAGAAGCATTAAAAGAAAAATTTGGTTCAGCTTGGCCAGGAGAAAATAAAGAATCAGAAATTGTTTCTATTCCAGGATTAAAAGGTCGCGAAGCAAAAGAGATTTCTCTAAAAAGATTATCTCAAATTATTCACGCACGTGTACAGGAAATCCTTGAACAAGTTTATTTAGAATTAAAAAATTACGGTTGCGAAGATCAGAATAAGAAATTGATAGCCGGAATTGTATTAACTGGTGGTGGATCTAAACTGAAACATATTCGTCAATTAACAGAATATGTAACAGGAATGGATGTACGCATCGGATATTCTAACGAACACATTGTAGGTGCAAAAGCAGAAGAAATTTCTGGTCCAGAATATGCAACATCAGTTGGATTATTAATGAAAGGTCTTGAGGAATTGGAAGCGAATTATCATCGCGAAATTTTCGAGAAACCAGTTATTACAAATTTAAATAATCAATCTGATATTGAAATAGGAATTCGTCCAATTCAAACAAAAGTTGTAACAGAAGAAGTAATTGAAGAAGAAAAACCAATAGAAAGACCTAAAAGAGAAGAAATTGTTGATGAATTTTTAGGTGAAGAAATTGGAGATAAAAAAGAAGGTAAAACTAAACCAGAGAAGAAAAACTTCTTTTCAAAATGGACAGATAAGTTCATTCAAATGATCAACGAAACAGAATAATAAGAATAGAAAATAGAATAAATTACGAACCAATTTAATAAGAAGAATATGAGTGATATGTTAACAGGAGATATTGTGTTCAACTTACCGAAAAGTAGATCTCAAGCGATCAAAGTGATCGGTGTAGGTGGTGGAGGTAGCAATGCTGTAAACTACATGTTTGAACAAGGAATCGCGGGTGTAGAATTCGTGATTTGTAATACAGATTCACAAGCTTTAGCTAATAGCCCAGTACCAACTAGAATTCAGTTAGGACAAGCTATTACTGAAGGATTAGGAGCAGGAGCAAACCCAGAAGTTGGTGAGCAAGCTGCTATTGAGAGTATGGAAGAAGTACGCTCTGTCTTAGACGAAGGTACCAAAATGGTTTTTATTACTGCCGGAATGGGTGGTGGTACAGGAACAGGTGCTGCGCCAGTAATTGCTGGTATAGCAAAAGATATGGATATTTTAACAGTAGGTATTGTTACAGCGCCATTCTTTTTCGAAGGAAGAATGAGGTTAGAACAAGCTGAAAAAGGTATCGAAAAATTAAGACAAAATGTAGATTCATTAATTGTTATCAATAATGATAAATTACGTGAATTATACGGAAATTTAGGTTTCAAAAACGGTTTTTCTAAGGCTGATGAGGTTTTAACTACAGCTGCCAAAGGTATTGCAGAAGTTATTACACAACACTATGCTATGAATATCGATTTACGTGATGCACGTACAGTACTTAAAAATTCTGGTACAGCAATCATGGGATCGGCAAGAGGTTCTGGAGAGAATAAAGCAAAAGATGCCATTTCTTCTGCATTAGATTCTCCATTATTAAACAATAACAAAATTACAGGAGCGCGTAATGTCTTATTATTGATTTTATCAGGTAATAACGAAATTACAATGGATGAGATTGGAGTAATCAATGACTACATTCAACAAGAAGCTGGTAATAGTGCAAATATTATCATGGGTATTGGTGAAGAGTTAGATCTTGGAGACGAAATTTCTGTAACTGTTGTTGCAACAGGATTTCCTACAGAAGATCAAGCTTACACAGGAAGAGAAGAACAAAAAATTGTTCATACATTAGAGGAAGAACAACCAATTAACAAGACGTTATCAGTAGATCAACCATTTGTTAATCGTGTTAAGCCAATGACGTTAGATTTTGGACGTTCTAATTCAACTCCGGATTCAGTACAACAGCAAAATCAAACACCAGAAGCTCCTCAAAATAATTATCGTCAAGCTGATATTAATCAAAGTTTTAATCATACGCCAGAGCAAACTTTTGAAGAAAATAATGCGCCAAAACGTTATGTTTTAGATGATATTGATGATGAGCCAATACAAGAAAAACGTTCGTATGATGATTTTGAACCTCGACTAAAATCTGATTTTAATCGTCCGCAAGAGCCAACAAATAATGCTCCAACGAATAATCAATCATATAATTCGTATTCAAATCCTGTAGCTTCTGAGCAATCTAATTATCCTCAGAATAATTATTCAGGTTATCAAGCTCCAAAAGCAGAAACGTTTAATATTGAGCCTACTCAATCATCTCAATATACAAATGCAATTGAGCCTCAAGCTCAATCAGTAGAAGTAGCGGTAGATCCATTTAGTCAACCAATTCAACAATCTATAGATGCAGATTTAAATAATGTTATTGAGGAAAGAAGAAATCGTCTAAAACAATTTAATTTTAAATTCAATAACACGATGACTAATTCTCAAGTTGACGAATATGAAGCAATTCCTGCTTACAAACGTCAAGGACTTAATTTAGCTGATCGTAACGATAATCAAAACTCAGATTTTTCTGTAGGTACAAATCGTAACAACGATACGCAAATTCGTCCAAACAATTTTTTACATGATAATGTAGATTAATTGTAATCACTCGTAATTATATTCTTATTATAGAAAAGGTTCATTGCTTTTGCGATGAGCCTTTTTTTGTCTTAAATTTGTAGAACCAAAAGTTCAAATTATGAATTTAGAAACTCAAATAATGGGGCAATTGAAAGAGGCTATGAAAGCCAAAAATACAATTGCTTTAGAAGCTTTAAGAGCTGTAAAATCAGAATTATTATTAGCAAAAACATCAGGAAGTGCTAATGGAGAATTATCAGAAGATCAAGAAATTGCATTATTACAAAAGTTAGTAAAGCAACGTAAAGAGGCTGCTGAACAATTTGAAGCAAATGCACGTCCAGAATTAGCAGAAAAAGAATTAGCGCAAGCAGAAGTTATTCAACAATTTTTACCTGCACAATTAACCGATGAAGAGTTAACAGAGGCAATTAAAGAAATTGTTGCAGAAGTAGGTGCTACTTCTCCTAAGGATATGGGAAAAGTAATGGGAGCTGCTTCTTCCAAATTAGCTGGTAAAGCTGAAGGAAAGTTAATTTCGGCTAAAGTGAAAGATATTTTAGCAAGCTTATAATTGATTTTTAGTTATTTAAAAATTAAGAAAAGGTAAAACTTATATAGTTTTACCTTTTTTATTTCTTATTTGAATAATAATCTAAATATTTTTAAAACAGTTAAAATAATGATTTTAAATTATATATCCGATTTAAATGAATATTTCACAAAAAAATTAATAAATTGACTTTATTTTAACAATTAATTAACAAATCGCTATAAGCTACTGAAATTGGTGTGTTGAAACGATAAATAGATTGAAAATCATTTAGGTAGAATTATTCTAAATAACCCGAGGTAGATAGCCTTAAATTTGCCACATAATCAGAAATATCTAAAGGATGACGAAAAGCATTACGGCGTTTATTGCAATGTTAATGATTTTTCCAATAGCAAATGCTGATGGTAAAATTTTTAAGGATTCTGGAAAAGATGGTTCAACTATCATGCCAGTATCGGAGAAAAGATTTAGTAATGAAGTTGATGGTGATACAATTAAAAAAGATACACTATCAATTGAAAATGAAAAAATGGTTGATGAAATTATGGAGCGCACAGCTTCTAAGATCTCAACAGGAGTTGTCTCTTGGTATGGAGACAAATTCCACGGACGCAAGACAGCAAGTGGTGAAAGGTATGACAAACACGAACTAACTGCTGCCCATAAGTCTTTACCATTTGGTACGAAAGTAAAAGTTACGAATATCAGAAATGGTAAATCTGTGGTTGTAGAAATCAACGACAGAGGTCCATACGCTAAATCTAGAGTTTTAGACTTAAGTCAAGCTGCATTCAGCGAAATTGGTCACACAAATACAGGTGTGATGCAAGTTGAATACGAAATTATCAAAAGCGAAGACAAGAAAGACTAAAATGTTCGGAAAAAGTCAAAAAGGTTTAAGATTAAGTTCTTAAACCTTTTTTTGTTTTAAGTAATTTGTCTCAAACAAATAAAATAATCACTATTATTTATTGTATAAAAATTCACTAAACTTTACTTTTTTCTTTAAACAGGGCTACTATGTTATGCAAGTATCGTAGAACTACTACATATTCGATTGTAAATGGTTAAAAATGAATAATTAAAATTCTCTCTTATAATTTAGCAGTAGAAAAGAATTAAAAATAATCAATCTTAAAATTTACAACTATGGCAAGTAATTCAAGAGGACTTTTAAAGTTCAACGGAGGTGAAGATCAAAAAATCATCAAATTAAATTATCAAGTTTCTAGAACAACAGACGTTTCAGGACGTGTTGCATCAGATCCATCTAACGCTTTAATCAAAGTTACAATCGAAGCAACTGAAAGTTCTACGATTTTAGAAAGTTTATTAAACGGAAAATACAAACCAACTGTTGGTGATATTACATTCAACAAAGCGCACGAAGAAGGTGTTTTAATCAACTTGAAGTGGGAAAACGGTTACGTTATTCAACACGAATTAGAGTTTGACGCATTAAACGACAACAACATGTTAATTTCATTTGTAGTGAGTGCAGAAAAAATTGATTACGGAACAGCTGCTTACGACGGTGTTTGGCCAACTGCTAGATAATCAAAGTATACATTTAACGAACCTTTAACCTATCATAAAACTCTTGATGCAGATGCTTTTTTAGCGAGCATCAGGAGTTTTTTTATGAATTTTAGTTGCCAAATAGATTAGATTACAACAATTTAATGTAAATTTATAAACACTACAAACTACTAACCTATGACTACAAATTATAAGCCCGACAATAGCGCATTGTCGATACAAGCGAGCGAAGTTTTTGGTATCAATCGTTTAGCTAAATTAACTTTAGTGATTGATGGTCAAATAATTTCGCATTATAAACACTTCAAATTAAATCAACATACGTCTAAACATCACGATTTCGAACTTATTTTGGATCATGATACACTCGGAAATGCTGAAAATCACACACTAGAATCTTCGAATAAATTTTTAGGAAAACGTTTGACTGTTGTTTTGCGTTATAAGGATATTGAAGATAGTCCGGAAAGAACGTTTGTTGGCGTGATTACCAAAGTCGGATT
The DNA here is from genome assembly GCF_030005555.1 of Empedobacter sedimenti. GTDB lineage: Bacteria > Bacteroidota > Bacteroidia > Flavobacteriales > Weeksellaceae > Empedobacter > Empedobacter sedimenti. Next base: position 118,444 of record NZ_JASCQG010000011.1, read on the forward strand.
TTTGCAAGAAAGTGGAAATCTTGGCAATATTGTACTTTCAGGTTTTAGTCCAACTATTTTGCTGGATGGCGCTCCACATACGCAAAGTTTTGGTGGCGAAAAATCGGTGAACATGAGTATTATCGCAAATCAGCTGATAAAAGAAGGTTTGGGCGAAACCAAATTTGATGTCAGAGTTGATGCCAATGACGCTTCGGATATTTTGTACAGCACGCAATATAACGAGACGCATTACAATTATTTGGCGAGAATGGCGACGGCTTATGGCGAACAATTTTATTACGATGGAGAGGTGTTGCATTTTGGGAAATTACCAGCTCAAAACAAGCCAATTAAATTGGTTTATGGACGAAATGTGAACGATGTCAATATAGAATTAAAGGCAGTTCATACAAAACCAGAGTTTTATGGTTACAATAGTAGCGATAATGCTAAGTTGACTTCTGGCGAAACACCGCTTAAACACCGAGGAGATTTAGCGAAAACGTCTTACCAAAATAACCAAACGATTTATAAAACAAAAGCTTTACAAGTTGCACCAATCAAAGCCAATACAGACTTGGATGTGGTGAATTCGCAACAGAGTGAAGCAGGTTTTAATGGAGTTGAAGTTTTTACAGTAAATGGCTCAACAACTATTCCATTTTTATACCCTGGATGTGTGGTCGATCTCGAAATGAGAAAACCAGATAGCAATCAAACATCATACTTTACACGCTTGATGATTACGGATGTAGAGCACGATGTAGATACATTGGGGCATTATTCGGGACGATTTACAGCGATAGCTTCGGACACCGGGTTTTTACCAAAACCTAAATTCAAAACCCCTATTGCACAACCACAAATCGCCACGGTAATTTCGAACAGAGACCCAAAAGGACAAGGACGAGTTACGGTGAAATTTGATTGGCAATTACATGATACAACAAACTTTATAAGAATGATGTCGCCAGACGCTGGAGGAACAGATCAAGTGACTCAAAACAGAGGTTATGTTGCCATTCCAGAAGTTGGCGATCAAGTGATGGTTGGTTTTGTACACAATCATCCTGACAGACCTTTTGTGATGGGCGGAATGTTCCACGGTCAAGTCGGATTAGGTGGTGGTGCGAATAACCATATGCGTTCTATCCAAACGAAAAGCGGTATCAAAGTTTTGATGAATGACAACGAAAAAAGTGTGACTATTTTAGATCCAAGTGGAAATACTTGGTTTATGGATGGAGCTGGAAATATCACTGTGACTGCGCCTAATGATATTAATTTTAACGCAGGTGCTAATCTTAATATATCCGTCGGACAAAATATGACAACAAATGTAGGAATGAATCAGTCTACAACTATTGGAATGAACAAGACGGAATCTGTAACCTTAAATTATACTGAAAATGTAGGAGCATTAAAAAATGTAGGTGTAGTTGGAAATTTCTTCACAAACGTTACAGGTTCATTAACACATTATGTGAAAGGTGATATGGAAACTTATGGGGAAAAACAACATAAGTTAACAACTTTACAAGGAGTTGAAGTAAGTAGCCAAGGAATTGTTGCACAACATTCTGAAAAAGAAGTACAGAATAATAGTGGAGAGAAATCTAAAAATTATTAGTGTATGAGTATACAATATTTTGTAGAAGGTAAAGTGAAATATGATATTAAAGGAGATTATAAAACATTTTCTAAAGATAATATTGTTAATAATTCAACCCAAGAAGTTCAACAAAAGGGAGTGAATACTGGTGTTATTTATTCTAATCCAGATACAATTGATGAAAATGATACTCCCAATGATACAATAGATGTCAGTCTTAATGTATTTTTTGATGGTACTTCAAATAACAAAACCAATACTGAATCTCGTTTGACAAATAATACAGAGTATAACAAAAAATCAAATAAAGATGATGATAGTTATATGAACGATTTTACAAATATTGCGAGAGGTTACGATGCCATAGATCCCAATGCTGATAAACAAGCGGTTGTATATATAGAAGGTATAGGAACAGTAGATGGTAAAAGTGATACAATGCCTTTTATTTCTGCGGTTCCGAATAATATTGGTGGTGGACTAGGTGAAGGAGATAGAGGTGTACAAGCTAAAGTAACCAAGGGATGTATTGAAAGTGCTAGGACATTGAAGAGAAAATTTGAGAAAAGAAAAATTAATGTCCTAAAAATTAATGTATATGGCTTTAGTAGAGGGGCTACAGCTGCTCGGCATTTTGTTCACGTTGTATTATCCGCTACCCCATATATTTACAAAAACAATGGTAGTATAACAGTATATCCTCCTGCTTATTATGATATATCTACTAAAGAAAAAGCACCTAAATTAATAATTCAATTAAATAATCTTTCAGAAGAACAACAAGCTATTTTAGACGCTTATGGTTATTTCGGTGCATGTTTAATAAAAGAAGATGTCTCAATAAAAAAAATAGTTTTCAATTTTGTTGGTTTGTATGATACTGTTGCATCTTTTGGTCTAAATCACAGAGGTACCTCAATTTTGGGAGTTGATATTGTAGATGATGATGCAAAACAGTTAAACTTAGATGCCATAAAACAAGCTTATTTTACATTGCAGATTGCTTCTGATGATGAGTTTCGAGAAAATTTTAGTTTAACAAATATCAATAGTACAGGCCTTAATGGATTAGAATTTACCTTACCAGGTGTACATTCGGATATTGGAGGTTCTTACATTGATGGAGAAAGAGAAGATCGACAGATTTATAAAGGATACAAAAGCGAATGTGAGAAATTTAAAAAAATACTAGAAGATGAAGGGTGGTATACTAAAGGTGAATTAGAAGTAAATTTATTAGAAAAAATGATCTTAAAAAAAATGGATACCTATGAACTAAGAGGTACACGAAAATTATCTAACCAATACGATAAAATACCTCTTCAGCAAATGTTTCATTATTCCAAGCAATTTGAAGTAATATATGACGATGTTATTCTAACTAATAAAGAAAAAATAAATAATGAAGAAATAAAAACAGTTTACACCCATTTGGCATTTTATATGAACAAATGCAATCAAATAAGAGAAAAATATGTAAAAGAGTATAATTCTGGTAATACGGTTAATACAGCACAATATATAAAAGACATAAAACAAATTTCGTATCTAAGTGACCTCCCGATAGATGTCTTAAAGAACCTAAGAAACAAATATTTGCATTGGTCTGTTTCTGATAAAATAGGAATGGGACCTAATACGGATGAGGTAACCTCTTTTGATAAACGAAAACGTTACATATTACAAGGATAATTATGATAAAAAAAATATATTTACTTTTCATCTTATCAATTTTTCAATTGGTAAGTTGTCAAACAAAAAAAACAAATATGCCTGTTTATAACGTTGAAATTTCACACCCTGATAAAAAATATAGAATTGAACCTGTAGAAGATAAAATCATCACATTAGAAGGTACTAATGCCAGTCTACCATACGGGAGTAGCTCGGGTGAGTGGGGATATTCAGGAAAAACTTTTACTGAACAATATGGTACACCGATAGGCGCTGATATTGTTTATTTTTCTACCGCTGAAGATACTTTTTATCATTTAAAAGCAAATTTCCCTGTAGAGTTAATGAAAGACATGGCACAAAGAGCTTATGCAGATGATGATGACGAAGAAAATTTTAAAGGAAAAGAATACATTACATTAGATGATAAAGAAGAGTTTGATGGATATTATGAAATGTCTGATTTAGTCTTTGGTTTTGCACCAAAAGGTATTGTTGTAGTTTGGATACGCTATGGTGTACAACAAATAGAAATAGGTCAATATCAAGCAGAAGTTGTTAAAGATGATAAACAATATGAGGAAAAGCTTTTCAAAACATGGAGTATGAACAGGCAAGAAGTAAAAGAAGCTCAATTTATACCAGATGCTTCACCAGAATTGTGGTTAAATTATCGTAAAAAATACAGTTGGCAACCTATTGCAACATCACCCAACAAAGATTTTCGATTTTTAGGAGTTATAAATAGATATTACAATGGAGAACGAGAAATGATGTTCCAACCTTGGTTGTCAGGAAATAATATGCGCGAACGCGCTGTACCAAGAGAATTGACATTTTATTTTACAACAGCTAAAAACGAACAGTATGAAGGACGCGTGTTTTTTGATTTTGATCAAATGAGTGGGGCTTTTAAGAAAGCAGGTCCAAATGCTAAAATGGAATTTAAAGTCGCACCCGATAATTCTGATTACGAAATATTTCTGAACGGTGAACCTCTTGAAGTAAAAAGTAAGAGATTGTTTAAGAATGATATGATTTTTAAAGACTCTTATAAATAATTTACTATGTGCCGCTGTGTTTATTTTTTGTTTTCTATTCTAATCTTTCAATTGGTAAGTTGTCAAGAAAAAAAAAGAACCTATATGCCTGTTTATAACATAGAAATTTCACATCCAGATAATAAATATACAATTGATCCTGTAGTAGATAAAATTATTACGTTAGAAGACACCAATGCTAGTTTACCCTATGGTAATAGTTCTGGAAGTTGGGGAATGTCTGGTAAAATGTTTACAGAACGTGTAGGAACACCAATAGGCGCAGATATTGTTTATTTTTCTAATTATGAGGATACCTTCTATCATTTGAAAGCTGATTTCCCTATCGAAAGAGTGACGGAATTAACACGTAGAGCTTATGCTAATTCTGATGATGAATCTTGTTACAAAGGAAAAGAATATGTAGATGTATTGGAAGAAGAAGCAAAATGTAATAATTATCGAAAGATGTCTGATTTAGTTTTTGGTTTTGCTCCAAAAGGAGTAGTCGTTGTTTGGTTACGTTTTGGTATACAACAGATAGAAATAGGACAATATCAAGCAGAAGTCGTTATAAATGATAAAGAATACGAAGAAAAACTTTTTAAAACATGGAGTATGAACAGAAAAGAAGTAAAAGCTTCTCAGTTTATAGCAGATGCTTCACCTGATCTTTGGCTTTCTTATCGCCAAAAATATACTTAGGAACCCATTGCAACTTCAACTCACAAAGATTTTCGTTTCTTAGGTTTTACTACAAATAAGTATTATAATGGCGAACGAGAAAAGGTGTTATTTTCTTGGTTAAAAGGAAGCAATATGCGCGAACGTGCTGTACCAAGAGAATTAACATTTTATTTTACAACTGGTAAAGGTGAACAATATGAAGGACGCGTATTTTTTGATTTTGATCAAATGAGTGAGGCTTTTAAGAAAGCAGGTTCAAATGCCAAAATGGAATTTAAAGTCGCACCCGATAATTCTGATTACGAAATATTCTTGAACGGAGAACCTTTAGAAGTAAAAAGTAAGAGATTGTTTAAGAATACTAGAAGATTTAAAGACTCTTATAAATAATTTGGCGACGAAAGGTGATTTAATATTTTAAACCTTTTTTGTTTTTAAGTTTATATTTCATAAAAAATCCTGATAAACTAAATTATCAGGATTTTATATAATGATTAGAATAAATTTTAATCTAAAATTTTAAGCACTTTAGTTGTTCTTGCGCGAGAAGCTTCTACTAAATCAGCTTGAGCTAAATCTTCTCCGTAAGAAGGAATCATTTCCTTGATTGCGGGAGTCCATTCTTCTTTCATCATTTCTGGGAAACATTTTTTCAAGATGTTAATCATTGCACTAACAGATGTAGATGCTCCTGGTGAAGCTCCTAACAATGCAGAAATTGATCCATCTTCTGATGCAACGATTTCGGTACCAAATTTTAAAGTTCCTTTTCCGTCTTGTTGTTCAATTACTTGTACACGTTGACCAGCAGTTTGCTCAAACCAATCGTCAATCTTAGCTTCTGGGAAGTATTCTTGTAAAGATTCAACCTTTTTAGCTTTAGATAACATGACTTGTTCAATCAAATATTTAGTTAAATCCATATTATTTAACCCACAATTCATCAAAAATCCTACGTTACCTAAATTTACAGATTTAAATAAATCGCAGTTAGATCCGTATTTCAAGAATTTTGTTGAGAATGTAGCAAATGGTCCAAATAATAAGGATTGTTTACCATCAATTACACGTGTATCTAAGTGAGGAACAGACATTGGTGGTGCACCAATTTTTGCTTTTCCATATACTTTTGCGTGATGATCTTTGATAACTTCTTCGTTTTGACAAATCAACCATTGACCACCAACTGGGAATCCTCCAAATTTTTTTGATTCTGGAATTCCAGATTTTTGTAATAATAAGATTGCTCCCCCACCAGCTCCGATAAATACGAAGTCAGCGTTTATTGCTTTATTGTTACCAGATTTTAAATCTTTTACTTTAACAGCCCATTTTCCGTTGCTAAGACGTGTTAAGTCTTTTACTTCGTGTTCTGTTTCAAGTGTGATTTCGTTTTTGTTTTGTAAACCTTGAAAAATTTGACGTGTTAATTCTCCAAAATTAACATCTGTACCCAAATTCATATGCGTAGCAGCAACCTTTTCAGATTCGTTTCTACCATTTACAATTAAAGGAGCCCATTCTTTGATTTTTGCAAAATCTTCCGAATATTCCATATCCTTGAATAAAGGATGTTGTGATAGTTTTTCGTAACGTTTTTTCAAGAAATTTACATCTTCATCTCCCCATACAAAAGACATATGAGGGGTTGGACGTAAAAATTTTTCTGGAGAAGAAACGTAATTATTTTCAACTAAGTAAGACCAAAACTCTTTTGAAGTTTCGAATTGTTTTGCAATATTAATTGCTTTATCAATGTTAACAACTCCATCTTTGTCAATTGGTGTATAATTCAATTCACAAAAAGCAGAGTGACCCGTACCAGCATTATTAAAAGCATCAGAACTTTCAAATCCAATTTTATCTAATTTTTCGAAAACAGAAATCTTAATTGCCGGATTTATTTTTTTAAGAAGTATGCTTAATGTAGCACTCATTATCCCAGCACCAATCAATACTACCTCTTGAGGTTGTTTTTCCATTTTTCAAAAATATAATTACATTGCAAAGGTATTAATAAATAGCCTTTTTTGCGAAATAATACGCAGAAAAAACAATGATTTTTTACATAAATTATTTTTTTGAGATAATTTGAATTGAAATTATTTTATAGACAATTATTCAATCTCAGTAGTACCAAGACTTTCAATGCTGTCTTGTTGTGATAAATCTGCTTCAAATGCTTTTTTATTTACAACTGTAGTTTTTGAAATACTGTCGTGCCAACCATTTTCTCCTAAAAATGAGATAGGTTCAAATGGAATTACTCTGCAAAGACTTCTCGTAAAATAATCTTTTGCAGTAGGATCTGTACCATCAATCATGACAACTTTTGTTCCTGTAATTAATTTACCTAATGATCTTCCTTTTGATATAGACTCAATCAAGAAGTAGTAAATGATTAAAACTAACAAAGCAAATATGTTATAAAATAAATCATTTTCAGGTAATTCAAAACTTAAAGCCATTGACAATAGTCCAAGTAAAACTCCAACTATAAAAGTGCATATTAAATAGACAATAGCGTCGATTAAATAATTTGCTAAGCGTATTCCTTTATTGGCTTTGTGTTCGCCAACTTTGTAATCTTGATACATAATGTTTAGTGTTAATGAGGTGTAAATATATGATAAACATTAAATTTTATTCACAATTTAACTTCGGGTTTTCCAAGATTTTTAACATTATTCTCTTGTGATAAATCAGCTTCAAAATTCTTTTTATTTACAACTCTAGTTTTTGAAAACTTATCATGCCAACCGTTCTCTCCTAAAAAAGTAAGTTGATCAAGAGGAATCATACGACATAAATTTCTATAAAAATAATTTTTTGTAGTAGGTATAGAGCCGTCAATCATCACAACTTTTGTTCCTGTAATAAGCTTTCCTAATGAGCGACCTTTGGTTAAAAATTCAATAAAAAAGATGATAATAAAATAATATACTTGATATAAACTTCGTATTATTAATTGATTTTCTACTACTGATTTACTTAAGTTATTAACGATTGAAAGATCTTGAGTGATTATAAATTTGATTAAAAAAATTATGACTACTAAAAAATAAGAAATAATTGCAATGAATAAATAATCAATAATAAAATTCAAGAAACGCAAACCTTGGTTTGCTTTATTATCGTACACAATTTGTGTTATTTTCATAAAATTAGGTAATAGGTTTTTCCAAATGTAATTAAATTTTATCTTCCATCCAACGTCTAAGATTGATGTAATTAGAGTTTCTGCGTAACAAATTTTGATTGTCCGAATCTTTCAAAAAATCATCTAATTCTCGAAAAGCTTTTACTTTTTCGTGCGGATACAAATCATTCAATTCAATAAAAAACAAACTTATTTTTCGTGTAATAATGTTACTATTTTTCATTTTTTTGCAAAATTGATGTGTTTTGTACGAATATGTATCCAATTCTTGATCGTTCCCAGAATCGTACAAATTCATCATAATCAGAACTAGTGTATAGAAATATAAGTCTTCCTGTATTGTCGATTCACTATTGATTATTTTTTGACAATATTCGAACGAATTATCCCAATCTTTGTTCAAAAAATAATATGCAGCAATTTTTAGATAAAGCACCAAAATATGATGATTATCGATTTTATGTTGATGCAATTTTATTTCGCGTAAAATATCTTTAATCAAAAATGGACTAATATTTTCTTTCGGATTAATGAAAAAATAATTTAGTTTACTATTAAATTTATTGATAAACCAAAGCGCTTCAACATTATCATTTTGAGGCAAAATCTCGTAAACAGATTCCAATTTATCAAACCAAAATTTGAATTCTTCTGAATTTTTTTTCAGGTATAAAATCTTTAATAAATACGAATTTCCTTTGATAAACCAAACGGGATGACTAAGAATTCGTTCTTTTTTCTCGTAAAATAATTCAACCCATTTTTTCGAAAATTCGTAAGCAGAATGTAGGTTTTGAGTCAACATCGATAACCAAACATTTGCTTTATAAAACCATAACTTTTCTTTGAATTTTAATTTCTTAAAATCGATATTTTTTGTTTCTGAATCAAAGAAATTCTGAATTTTCTTAATTTCTTCTTCATCTTTTGCATATCCATTTTCGAGCAAAATACTATACAATTTCAGCGATAAATTAGACAATTTACTCGCTTGTAAATTCTGCAAACTTAACTCCTCCGATTGTTCAATCAATTGATCTGCACGACCAGAAATACTTCGTGTAATAAATTGCGATTCGATAATTTTTTCGAGTTCTAAAATATCATAAGCAATGGCTTTTTCGTCAAAATCCAAGGCTTGTGTTTTGGCTTTATCTAACATTTTTAGACTTTGTTTATGCAAACCTTTTTGATATAAAATAGTTGCAAAATCAAATTGTTCACGTATTTGCATGCGCGAATTTTGTTGCGAAGGATTCATTCTCAAACTAAACAAAATCTGTTTGTACAAATGTGCTTTTAGATTTGATAATTGCTGTTTCGTTGTAATTTTTTTCTTTAAAATAGCGGTTTCATCATATTCTTCTAACTTATCCAACGCTTCAAATAATAACAAAAATTTAGCATCTGCATTTATCTGCAAACGATTTACATAAAGCTTAAATTGACGTTTTTCGGAACGATTTAGCGACTTTATTAAACTAAAAAGGGCGTCTTTGTTGTAATTTGACATTGTAATAAAATTAGGTGTAAGTTATTTATAAATAATATTTTATGTGATTTAAATTTCTTTTAAGAATTGTAAAACATGCTGCATTAAAGAAAATTAAAGTTAACACAATTTTAATTTTACATCACAATAACAAATAAAACTAATTGCAATGAGCGCTGAAAAGATTCAAATTTTTGATACGACACTGAGAGATGGAGAACAAGTTCCGGGATGCAAGTTAAATAAAAAACAGAAATTAGAAATTGCAGCTCGATTGGATGATTTAGGAGTTGATATTATAGAGGCTGGTTTTCCAATTTCTAGTCCTGGAGATTTCGAAGCTGTAAATGCAATCTCGAAATTAGTGAAAAATGCCACAGTTTGCGGTCTTACTCGTGCAAACAAAAAAGATATAGAATCTGCAGCTAAAGCTTTGCAATATGCGGAAAAACCAAGAATCCATACTGGAATTGGAACTTCGGATTCTCATATTATTCACAAATTTAATTCGAATCGCGAAGCGATTATCGAACGTGCCGTTGAAGCGGTTGCTTATGCAAAAACGTTTGTAGATGATGTTGAGTTTTATGCTGAAGATGCAGGAAGAACGGATAATGCTTTTCTTGCTCAAGTTTGTGAAGAAGTGATAAAAGCTGGTGCGACGGTTCTTAATATTCCAGATACAACGGGTTATTGTTTACCTTTTGAATACGGAAATAAAATTAAGTATTTAAAAGATCATGTTCAAGGAATTGATAATGTGATTATTTCTTGCCACAATCATAACGATTTAGGACTTGCGACAGCGAATGCAGTTGCAGGAGCAATAATTGGAGCACGCCAAATAGAATGTACGATTAACGGAATTGGTGAGCGCGCTGGTAATACAGCTTTAGAAGAAATCGTGATGATTTTTAAACAACACAAAGAATTGAATTTCTATACAGATATTAATGCTCAAATGTTAACAGAATTAAGTCAATTGACTTCTGAAACAATGGGAATGATGGTACAACCAAACAAAGCAATTGTTGGATCGAATGCGTTTGCACACAGTTCTGGAATTCATCAAGATGGTGTGATTAAGAATCGTGAAACCTACGAAATTATCAATCCAGCAGATGTTGGAGTTAATGAGTCATCAATAATTTTGACAGCTCGTAGCGGGCGTTCGGCTTTGGCTTATCGTCTAAAAGATATTGGTTTTGATACTTCTAAAAATGAATTAGATATTTTATATGAACAATTTTTAGAAATCGCAGATTCGAAGAAAGAAGTTGTTCGCGAAGATTTACTTGGACTAATGCATCAGTTTAACCAAACAACTCAAAGAAAATTTGCATGAGAACATTATTTGATAAAGTGTGGGATGCCCATGTTGTTAGCCAAGTAGAAAATGGGCCACAAGTGATTTACATTGATAAACATTTAATTCACGAAGTAACAAGTCCACAAGCTTTTGCAGAATTAGAAGAGAGAAATATTCCAATTTTTCGTCCAGATCAAATTGTTGCTACTGCGGATCACAATGTGCCAACGATTAATCAAGATCAGCCGGTTCGTGATCCATTATCAAAACAACAATTAGAGCAATTAGCAATTAATTGTGAAAAAAATAATATAACATTTTATGGCTTAGGTCATCCTTATCAAGGAATTGTTCACATTATTGCGCCAGAATTGGGCGTTACACAACCGGGAATGAGTATGGTTTGTGGTGATAGTCATACGTCTACGCATGGTGCTTTTGGAGCGATTGCTTTCGGAATTGGAACAAGTCAAGTTGCGCAGGTTTTTGCAAGTCAATGTTTGTTGATGAATAAACCAAAATCGATGCGAATCAAAGTGAATGGAAAACTGAATCCAAATGTTCAACCAAAAGACGTGATTTTATATATCATTTCTAAAGTTGGAACAAATGCAGGAACAGGTTTTTTCTGTGAATATGCTGGAGATGTTTTCGAGAATATGTCGATGGAAGGTCGAATGACAGTTTGTAATATGTCGATTGAAATGGGCGCTCGTGGCGGAATGATTGCACCTGATGAAACGACTTTTGCTTATTTAAAAGATAAACCATTTGCGCCGAAAGGTGAAGAGTGGAATCAAAAAGTAGCGTATTGGAAAACTTTACCAAGTGATGCTGATGCAATTTTTGATGAAGAAATAGAATTTGATGCGGCGGATATTTATCCAATGATTACGTTTGGGACGAATCCGGGAATGGGAATTTCGGTGAAAGATATCATTCCTTCTAAAGATTCGTTAAGCGATAATGAAAAAGAATCCTTTGAAAAAGCGTTGAAATATATGGGATTCCAAGATAATCAATCAATCATCAATCATCCAATTGATTATGTGTTTATCGGAAGTTGTACCAATGCGAGAATCGAAGATTTGCGTGAAGTAGCGAATTATGTGAAAGGAAAACAGCGCAACGAAAATGTAACTGCGTGGATTGTTCCGGGATCGAAACAAGTAGAAAAGCAAGCGATAGAAGAAGGTTTGGATAAAATTTTTGAAGCTTCTGGATTCAAATTGCGCGAACCAGGTTGTTCGGCTTGTTTGGCGATGAATGACGATAAAGTTCCGGAAGGAAAATATTGTGTTTCGACTTCGAATAGAAATTTTGAAGGTCGTCAAGGTCCAAATTCTCGTACATTATTAGCAAGTCCTTTGATTGCTGCTGCTGCAGCAATTCACGGAAAAATTGTTGATATCAATTAAAATTTACTTAAAATGGATTCAATCAATCAACTAAAATCATCGGCTGTTCCGATTAAAATAGAAAATATAGATACCGATCAAATTATTCCAGCTCGTTTCTTGAAAGCGATTAGTAGAGAAGGTTTTGGAGATAATTTATTCAGAGATTGGCGATTTAATCAAGATAATCAATCAATTGAAAATTTCCCGCTTAATGATTCAAAATATGCTGGAAAAATATTAGTTGCAGGTAAAAATTTTGGTTGCGGAAGTAGTCGAGAACATGCTGCTTGGGCAATCAAAGATTACGGATTTGATGTGGTGATTAGTAGTTATTTTGCAGATATTTTCAAAGGAAATGCATTGAATAACGGGATTTTACCAATCGTTGTTTCAGATGAAATTTTAAATCAAATCTTTGAAACAATTGATCAAAATCCTTTAACTGAATTTGAAGTTAATTTAGAAAATCAAACCTTAAAAATTAAAGATCAAACCATCAACTTTGAAGTTGATTCGTATAAAAAGATCTGTTTATTAAATGGATATGATGATATCGATTTTTTAATTAGTCAGAAAGACAAAATTGAAGCCTACGAACAAAACTTAAACTAATATTAAATGAAAACACATAAAATAGCTGTACTTTCTGGTGATGGAATTGGACCAGAAGTGGTTTCGGAAACGGTAAAAATATTAAAGATTGTAGAACAATTATTTAAATATAATTTTGAATTTAAAGAAGCACTAATCGGTGCTATTGCAATTGATGAAACTGGAGCTCCTCTGCCAGATAATACATTGCAACTATGTAAAGATGCAGATGCTGTTTTATTTGGATCGATTGGTGATCCTAAATATGACAATAATCCGAACGCTAAAGTTCGCCCCGAACAAGGTTTGTTAAGACTGAGAAAGGAACTTGGGTTATTTGCAAATATTCGTCCGATCAAGGCTTACGAATCTTTGTTGGGGAAAAGTCCGTTAAAGCGCTCTCATATTGAAGGAACGGATATGGTTATTTTTCGTGAATTGATTAATGGAATTTATTTCGGAGAAAAATTTACGGCGCAAGATGGTTCACATGCGTATGATACATGTGCATATGCGAGAAAAGACATTGAGCAAATTACACATTTAGCTTTTCAGGAAGCAATGAATCGTCGCAAAAAAGTAACGTTGGTAGATAAAGCAAACGTTTTGGATACGTCTCGTTTGTGGCGAAAAGTTGCGATGGATATTAGCCAAGAATATCCAGAAGTTGAATTAGATTTCTTGTTTGTTGATAACGCAGCGATGCAATTAATCATCAATCCAAAACAATTTGATGTGATTTTGACAGAGAATATGTTTGGTGATATTATTTCGGACGAAGGAAGTGTAATTGGTGGAAGTATAGGGTTGTTGCCTTCGGCTTCTATTGGTACAGAGAATGCATTGTTCGAGCCTATTCATGGTTCGTATCCACAGGCAAAAGGAAAAGGAATTGCGAATCCGATGGCTTCTATTTTAAGTGCTGCAATGATGTTGCGTTATTTGGGATTAGAAGAAGGGGCAAAAGCGATTGAAAACGCGGTGGAAAATGCGATTAATAATTTGATTGTAACTTCAGATTTAGATGAAACGAGCGATTATTCGACATCTGTTGTAGCAAATTATATTGCGAAGATATTATTGAGCGATCATGATCATCATGCATATTTCAATTTTGAAAATGTATTGATGGGAAAATCGACGATTATATAGTTTTTTATTATTTATGACTTAATGAAAAAGCCATTCAGATTTCTGAATGGCTTTTTCTATTGTATATTGTTATGAGTTGATGATTACATCATTCCTGGCATTCCACCTCCCATTGGAGGCATAGCTGGCTCATCTTTTTTAATTTCTGTAACAACCGCTTCAGTTGTAATTAACATACCTGCAACAGAAGCAGCGTTTTCTAATGCAACACGAGCAACTTTAGTTGGATCAATAACTCCAGCTTCAATCATGTTTACATATTCGTCAGTTTTTGCATTGTATCCGAAATCTCCATTTCCTTCTTTTACTTTTGCAACAACTACAGAACCTTCACCACCAGCGTTATGAACGATTTGGCGTAATGGTTCTTCGATAGCACGAGTTACGATTTTAACACCTGTCGCTTCGTCAGCATTTGTTGTGTCAATTGTTAAGTTAGATAAAGCTCTAACAAAAGCAACACCACCACCAGCAACGATACCTTCTTCTACAGCAGCGCGAGTTGCATGTAAAGCATCGTCAACACGGTCTTTGATCTCTTTCATTTCAACCTCAGAAGCAGCACCAACGTATAATACAGCAACACCTCCAGCTAATTTAGCTAAACGCTCTTGTAGTTTTTCGCGGTCATAGTCAGAAGTAGTTGTTTCTACTTGCGCTTTGATTTGGTTAACACGAGATTTGATTTGTTCTGCATCACCAGCACCGTTTACTACAGTTGTATTGTCTTTGTCGATAACTACTCTTTCTGCAGTACCTAACATTTCTAATGTAGCAGTTTCTAACGTAATTCCTTGCTCTTCAGAAATAACTGTACCACCTGTTAAGATTGCAATATCTTGTAACATTGCTTTTCTGCGATCTCCAAATCCTGGTGCTTTAACAGCAGCAATTTTTAAAGAACCTCTTAAACGGTTCACTACTAAAGTAGCTAAAGCTTGACCTTCAACTTCTTCAGAAATAATTAAGAATGGACGTCCTGATTGAGCAACTGGCTCTAATAAAGGTAAGATTTCTTGTAAGTTAGAGATTTTTTTCTCGCATAATAAGATGTAAGGATTCTCTAATTCAGCAATCATTTTATCTGCATTTGTTACGAAGTAAGGAGATTGATATCCACGATCGAATTGCATTCCTTCCACAACGTCAACGTAAGTTTCTGTTCCTTTTGCTTCTTCAACAGTAATTACTCCTTCTTTTCCAACTTTAGAAAAAGCTTCGGCGATTAATGATCCAATAGTATCATCGTTATTTGCAGAGATAGAAGCAACTTGTTTGATTTTTTCTGATGAATCACCAACTTCTTGAGATTGCTCTCTTAAGTTAGCAACGATTCCAGTAACAGCTTTATCAATACCACGTTTCAAATCCATTGGATTTGCACCAGCAGCAACGTTTTTCAACCCTTCGCGAACGATAGCTTGCGCTAAAACTGTTGCAGTAGTTGTACCGTCACCCGCAACGTCGTTTGTTTTAGAAGCAACTTCTTTCACCATTTGCGCACCTAAATTTTCGATTGGATCTTCCAATTCAATTTCTTTTGCTACAGAAACTCCATCTTTTGTTACGTGAGGAGCACCGAAAGATTTTTCTAAAACTACGTTACGACCTTTTGGTCCTAATGTTACTTTAACTGCATTTGCTAATGCATCAACACCTCTTTTTAAAGCGTCTCTTGATTCAATATCGAATTTAATATCTTTTGCCATTTTTATTTATTGTATTATGTACGATGTAAAAAGTACAAAGTACTTGGTTTTGTTTATGTTGAATAAATTAAAAATCTAATAATACATTTTACTTTGTACAATTAGACATTTTACATTTTTAGATGATTGCCAAAATATCAGCTTCACGCATGATTAAGTAATCTTTACCTTCTAATTTTAATTCAGTTCCTGAATATTTACCGTAAAGAACTTTGTCTCCAACTGCAACTGTCATTGGTTCGTCTTTTTTACCATTACCAACTGCTACAACGATTCCTTCTTGTGGTTTTTCTTTTGCTGAATCTGGGATGATAATTCCTGAAGCTGTTTTAGTTTCTGCAGGAGCTGGTTCAATAACTACTCTATCTGCTAATGGTTTAATGTTTAATTGTGACATATTTGTATTTTTTATTTTTCTAAAATTGATGATTTCAATTCAACGAAAAACGTGCCAATAGCCAATTTCTGCCATTATGGATAAGTTAATTGTAATGAGAAAAAATAAAAATGCCAAGCTGTCAGACAACTTGGCATTTAAAGTAATTTATTCTGAATAATTATTTTTTGATAATCATTTTTTTTGTGAATGTTTGCTTGTTCGTTTCTAATGAAATGATGTAAACACCATTTATTAAATGGCTTAAATTAATTTGTTGAGATTTCGAAGCATTTAATTTTGATGTATAAACAGTTCTACCAACTATATCAACTACTTTCAATTGAGCATTATTAGCAGATTCAGCTAAGTCTATTGTAATAATTCCTTTTGATGGATTGGGAGAAATAGTGAATGTCTCTTTTTGATTTTCTTCAATAGTACCTAATGTACTTTCTATTGTAAAGTTTGCTGAGTTTACAGCTAAGAAAACATTATCAATTGCTTTAATCATAATTCTGGCTTGGCTAGTATTACCTAAACCTGCTGGAACAGAAAATGTGTAACTACCAGTGTTGGGAACTGATTCTGCCAAAACTTTGTCAAAACTAAGTCCTCCATTTGTTGATAAAAGGATTTTGACATTTGGCGTGTCGATACCATTTGCAGTAGTTCCGGCAACATTCCATTTGATAGTAGCAGGATTGTTTTGCTTCCAAAACTCATTCATTGTTTGCGATGTAACACTAAAAGAAGCCCCAGTGTTTACAAAACTTATGTTAACATCTTGTCTCGCTGTTTGTCCCGTTTGTGTATTGTTATCGCGAACAGTAACAGCAAATTTCATTGTTCTAGCTACAGAAGGTATAATTTCCCAATTATTTTGTTCATACTGAGATGGTGATGATAAATATGGATTTGTTTCGAAAATGATTTGATTTACTAAAATCTTTTCTAAACGAGGAAAATAACGGATTCCAACTTTTTGAGGAGGAAAAGATCTAAAATTTGGACCTTGTAAATTAGATGAAACTGGAGGAAGCGAACTAATAGAAGTTTCAGAAACTTCGTTATTCATTTGTTCCCAATTATATGTTATTTGGTCATTTTCTTTGTCTGTTGCAGTAGTCTCTAACGCAAATGATGTAGAAGTAGGAATTGTATAACTTGGCTTTAAATTTACAGTAATAACAGGAGCAGTATTAGATGTAGAAATTATTTGCCCACAAGAAATTGAATTTAATGTTGAATTAATTTCTTCGATACTTTTTGTGTGAAAATAATCGTTACTATTTTTCTGGACATTTGGAGGACAAATTCCTGTATAAGCCATAATAGTAGAACCACTACCTGGTTCTACCGAAGTAGCATATGTTCTGTTACAATTATTGTTATGTGTATGATGGGCACCTAATTGATGACCAATTTCGTGTGCCGTAAAATCTATATCAAATGCATCACCAACAGGTATTATAGTTCCTGTTACACCACCAGCTTTGTAATTATCCAAACAAACAGCAGGTGTATTTGCTAATCCGTTTGAATTTTTAGCAGTATTTACCTGAAAAAATAAATGGCCAATATCGTAGTTTGTAGCTCCAATTATAGTATTTGTTACCAAAACATTTTCATCAATCATTTGATAAGAATCTGTCACCTCAAATGTATCAGAGTTGATGAAAAATAATTGATCAGTTGTAGGAATTAGTTCTAAAACGACACCTAAATCATTTTTCAGAATTCCATTAATTCTTGAAATGGAGATGTTAACAGCAGCCAAAATTGCTGCTTTTTTCTCAGCTTCTGTTCCGTTGGTTACATTAGCTTGTTGTATGACATAATTAGAATATTCCGTTGTTGTTGTAACAGCTAGTCTAAATTTTAATAATTTACCATCATTTGCCTGATTTCTGGCAGATTTTACACGATCTAATTTTAAGTTATCAACACCAAGACCAGACTCAGTAACATCAAGAAGACAATTGTAATCTTTTGATTTGACCAAATCATTTTTATTATAAATAATGTATGATAATTTATCTTTCTGATAAGGATCAATCAATGTTGTTTTTTCTCCATTCGTGATGGAACCATATAATCCAAATTGAGGAGAAAAACTGAAATTAATAATCTCTGATGGTTGATCAACATTGTATCCAACATAAGATTTTATTGATGGATATTTTTGTTGTAATTCTGGTGATAAACTCGAATTTTCTACAATTCGATAGTTGCTAAATTCACCTTTATTATTCGGGAACTTGATTAAGGTTTCTGAACTTTTTTGAGAAATATTTGTTAAATAATTGACAAAATTATCATACAAAAAATCAAGCTTAATTGATTTTGTTGGTGTATGTGCTCGTTTAACTAAATCCTCGTTCGTTACATTTTTTTTTGCAGAAGCTGTTCTCCAAAAATTTTGTTGAGAAAAAACGTTTTGCGAAAATAATAGTGCAATAACGAAAGAAATGTAGTGTAGTTTTTTCATTGATTATTTTTTATAAACAACAACACTTGTAATTTTTTTAGGTACAATCATCATTAATAAATTTGATGAATCTTTTTTATAATCTATATTATTTATTTGTGATAAATGAAGATAATAAGCATTCTTTTTGCCTGAAATAGAATCGATATTATAAGAGTTGATATGTTTATAATTAACCAACGCTACATGATGTTTTGTATAATCGATCACAACTCGTGGAGGAGATTTTTGATATTCTTTTTTTAAGGTTTTATAAAAATTCTTTAATTGTGTATCATTAATCATAAAATGAGTTGACAATCCATTATACTTTACAACAAAATTTGTTACAATTTGATAATCGTTTTGGTTAACCTTAGTAAGGTTTTTCTGTGCTGAACAACTTGATAAGAAAATTGTAACTATAATAATAGTTGTATAAATAAACTTCATATTAAGGTTGATTTGATATAAAATTACTTAAAAAAATTACTCAAACAAAAAAAGCCTCACAAATCGTGAGGCTTTATATGTTAAATAATGAATTACTTCGCTGGTTGCGTAGGCTGTGCTGGTAATTGATTTTGACTTGCTCCACTTTGTGCAGGTTGAGCAGGTAAATTATTAGCAGGTGCCGTTACATTCGTTTTTACTGGTTTTAATGCATTAGGATTTTCGTGAGATACACTAGCTCCAATAATTAAAACAATAATAGCAATAAATAAACCCCAAGTAGTATTATCTAAAAACTTGTTAGTTCTTTGTACTCCAAACATTTGGCTTCCACCACCACCTCCGAAAGTAGAAGATAATCCTCCTCCTTTAGGATTTTGTGATAATACAATTAACACTAACATTACACTTAAAATCATGATAATTACCATGAAAAACTGAAATAGTCCCATTTTATTATTTAGAGTTTTTTAAATTTTCAATTTCTTTAATTCGATTTGCAAATAAACTATTTTTTTCTGGATATTTCAAAATTAATATCTTATAAGCTTTAATTGCCTTATCATATTTTTTTTGCTCAATATAAATTTGAGCCAAAGTTTCGGTCATCAAATCCGAATATTCTTCCGTATTCTGAACGAAATTTGATGGTGTGCTGACTGGAGTAATATCCGTTTTTTTCATCGGAACGATTTTCGGATTTTTTTCAAGAAAATCGTCAATCAATTTATATTTTATTTCCCTTTCCGCTGTTTCTTGCTCTTCGGCAATCGTTTTTTCATCTTTTGATTGCGATGGAACTTTCTTCAACCAATCAGAAAAAGAAAATGTATTATCGATAGAAACGTTTTCCGTTTCTTGTTCAGTTATTTTTTCTTCGCTCTTTTCTACAATTTCAATCTTCTCAGAAATCAATTCAACTTTTTCTTCAATCGGATCTTTTGTTTTAATCTCTATAGAAGAAGTTTGTAAAATAGCATTTTCGATATCTAAAACCGAAGCTTCTTTTATCTCAATACTAGAGGCTTCTACCACTTCATTTGTGATTTCAGCAACTTCGTTCAATTCGTCATCCGAAATAATATCTACAACATGATCAGTTCTCAGTTCAGATTCTTCTGTATCATTTTCGATCATTTCGTCCACAATATCTTCATTTTCGTCTGTTTCTGAGTTTGTGTTGATTTCAATAGTTTCTTCGGTAGAAACAGCTTCTTTTTCTGTTTCTTGCGGAATGATTTGCTCTATATTGATTTCAGAATCTAATGAATTTGTTTCTATTGCTACTAAATTTTCTTCAGTTTGTATATCTTCTAAAACCGTTTCATCAGAAAAATCATTGGCTATAATTTCCTCTGTATTTACTTGCTCAATAGTTTCAATTTCTGGCTGAGGTTCTTCAATCAAACTTTCAGGTTCCGGAAGTTTATCAGAATTGATGTAATGATACAAATCTGCACGATTACTGCTATGTATAGACGTTTTGTTCAAATAATCCTCAAACGAAGGATGATTTTCTTTTTTCAAACCATAAAGTAACAATGCACGCAAAGTGTAGAAATACGGATATTTTTCAACCTCTTTTTTAAGAAGTGGAATATCCGATTTTTCAACTTCGTACGGATGTGCTACTAAATACTCAATTCTCGTCATCGTTCAAATATAAGTTTAATTTTTTACCAATCCATTGCGATTGATGCAAAAACTTGGTCACGAATATCTTCGATAATTTTAGGGACAATACTAGATTCTACAGCGCTTAACATTGCATTTCCATTAAAAGATTGGAAGGCAGAAAATGTACGTTCATAACTTTTTGTTTCATCTTTGTTATTGATGTAACGCACTTTTACATAAATTGTTAAACGGTTTTCTGCAGCAATATCATCTGACTGAATTGCTTGTGGTACTACGTCGTATCCAGTAATTTCACCTTCGATAATTAAATCTGAGTTTTCGTTTGAATTTAACTTCAGTTTCGTTCTATTTCTGAAAATATCTTGAATAGCAATTGTTAAATCTTGGCTTAAAGTCGGATTTTGTTGAGGTGCATAATTAGGGAATGTTGCAACATAAATTGTGTTCCATTCTGGTTGAATAGCAGCTCCCGAAAGAGTATATTTCATTCCGCAACCTGATAACGAAAACAAGGTTACAATAGAAAGTGTAATAAATAAGATTCGTTTCATGTTACAAATGATATTGTTTAATTTTTCGGTACAATGTACGCTCAGAAATTCCTAATTCGTCTGCTGCCATTTTACGTTTTCCACGATGTTTTTCTAACGCCAATTTAATCATTTCCTTTTCATTATCTTGTAAAGAAAGCGATTCTGGCTCTTCGATTGGACTTACGTCATATACATCGTTCGAATAATCGTATTGCGGTTGTTGATAACTTGGAGTAATCGGAGCAATAGGATTAGAATTTGCCGGAACCAAATTATATTGATTTTGGATAAAATCTTCTTTTGGAGATTCTTGTTCTTGATAAACACGCTGAATTAATTCTTGTGTATTTCCATTAAAATCATCAACATCTTTGTGTTTGATCAAATCTAAAGTTAACGCACGTAAATCGTTCAAATCTTTTTTCATATCCAATAAAACCTTGAACAATAATTCACGTTCCATAAAATCTGAAGAACTTCCGTCTTTTGATTTTTTTGTAATCGTTAACATCGTCGAATTATTAGGTAACAATTCCATGATTTTTTCTAACGAAATCACGCGGTCTTTTTCCACAACCGAAACTTGCTCTGCAAAATTTCTTAGTTGGCGTACATTTCCAGGCCAAGGATAATTTGCAATGTAATTTTGAGCATCTGGCGAAAGCTCTATATGAGGCATTCTATATTTATTTGCAAAATCTGAAGCAAATTTTCTGAACAATAAATTAATATCTTCTTTACGTTCGCGCAAAGGTGGAATATCAATTTGAATTGTGTTTAATCGATAATATAAATCTTCACGAAACTGTCCTTTTTCTACAGCTTCCATCAATTTAACGTTAGTTGCTGCTACAACACGTACATTTGTTTTTTGAAGCTCAGAAGAACCTACTTTCATAAATTCGCCAGATTCGAGAATACGCAACAAACGAACTTGTGTTGATAAAGGTAATTCACCAACTTCGTCTAGAAAAATTGTTCCACCATCGGCTACTTCAAAATAACCTTTACGTGTTTGTGTTGCGCCTGTAAAAGCACCTTTTTCGTGTCCAAATAATTCAGAATCTATAGTTCCTTCTGGAATTGCACCACAGTTTACCGCAATATAATTGTTGTGTTTGCGCGCCGATTGATTGTGAATAATTTTCGGAATAAATTCTTTACCAACACCACTTTCTCCAATAACAAGAACAGAAATGTCGGTAGGTGCAACCTGAATCGCCTTTTCTAAAGCACGATTCAAGGCTACATTATTTCCAATGATTCCAAAACGTTGTTTGATAGTTTGTAAAGAATCCATTTTTTAATTTTTTAGGTTTTCGAAAAATGATCTATCAAATTTCAATTATTGTCTTATTAAAACCGTCATTTCGAGTGAAATTCTTTATAATTTTGTATCGAGAAAAAGGTTTTAAACTATTAAAATTCTATTCTCGATACAATTTTTAATCATTTCATTCATAAAAATCACTCGAATTGACGAATTTTATTTTTAGTATACAATTGATAGATTGATTGTTGAAAAAAAGGATAAATTATCCTTCTACCATTTCACCAATCAAAGTAGCCGTTGTACAGCTATTTGCTTTTACGTTTACAAAATCACCAACTTTAGTTCCTTCCACTTTAGGGAAAACTAAAACTGCATTTTGTGTATTACGTCCGTACCAGAAATTTTCGTCACGTTTAGAGTTTCCTTCAATCAAAACTTCATGAGTTTTACCAACATAACTATTCATACGATCTGCAGAATGTTTTTGTTGCATTTCGATGATTTCTTGTAAACGACGTTTTTTATCTTCTGGTAAAACATCGTCTGGCATTTTTTTGTGCGCTGGTGTTCCAGGACGTTCTGAATAAGCGAACATATAACCGAAATCATATTTCACATATTCCATTAATGATAGCGTGTCTTTGTGTTCTTCTTCTGTTTCACCGCAGAAACCTGCAATCATATCGTGAGATAAAGCACAATCTGGAACGATACGACGAATTTTATCAATTAATTCGAAATATTCTTCACGAGTATGTTGACGATTCATACGTTCTAAAACAGTCGTAGAACCCGATTGAACAGGTAAGTGAATGTATTTACAAATATTTTTGTGTTTCGCCATCATTTCTAAAACGCCTTCTTCCATATCTTGTGGATTAGAAGTTGAGAAACGTAAACGAATATTAGGAAATTGCGTAGCAACCATGTCTAATAATTGCGCAAAATCTACAGCAGTTGCTTTCTGAATATCAGTTGCATTTTTGAAATCTTTTTTTGGTCCTCCACCATACCATAAATATGAATCGACATTTTGACCTAAAAGTGTAATTTCTTTATAACCAGATTCTGCTAATTCTTTACATTCATTCAAGATAGAATGTGGATCACGAGAACGCTCACGACCACGTGTAAAAGGTACAACACAGAATGTACACATGTTATCGCAACCACGAGTAATCGTAACGAAAGCTGTAACGCCATTTCCACCTAAACGAACAGGAGAAATTTCGGCATACGTTTCTTCTTTTGATAATTGTACATTAACAGCATCTCGACCATCTTCTACATCGTTGATTAAGTTTGGTAAATCGCGGTAAGCATCTGGTCCAACAACGATATCAACTAAATGTTCTTCTTCAAGAAACTTATGTTTCAAACGTTCCGCCATACAACCTAAAACACCAATTTTAAGACTTGGATTTTGTTTTTTGATCGCGTTTAATGTTCCTAAGCGTTTACGAACTGTTTGTTCAGCTTTTTCACGAATAGAACAAGTATTTAAAAGAATTAAATCTGCTTCGTCAACTTTTTGAGTGGTTTGGTAACCTTCGTTATTTAGAATAGATGCAACAATTTCACTATCCGAGAAATTCATTTGACATCCGTAACTTTCTAAGAATAATTTCTTTGTTGCATTACGAGTAGGAGCAGTCATCAAAGCCTCTCCTTGTCTTGCTTCATCTATATTTTTTTCTTCTGTATGCATTCTAAAATGGATATTTTATCGTGCAAAAATAATAAATCTATGTGACATATTGGCAGTAAATTTTTCTTTTGCATTTTATTAACATTTTGTAGATTTGAAGAAATCTAAAAATAAAAAACTATGGATAATTATGTAAAACAACGTGTAGAAGAAATTAAACAACAAGGTTTTAAAATTGAAATTGGTGCCTTGTTTAGTCGTGCTTGGGAAATATTTTCGGGTATAGCAGCTTATTCTATTGTAGCGTTGTTATTGTATGGTGTAGTTGTTTTGATTATGTCTTTTGTTTCGCAACTTATTTATGCTCCAGCTGAAGTGGCTATTTCTGATGTGAATGATTTAGAAGATTATTATATCGAAACTTTTACAGCACCATTGTTTTTTGTATCTAATTTAGTGAGTATTGTAGTTTATGCAATGGCTGCTCCAATATTATTTAGTATTGTGACAATGGCTCGTAAATTTGAAAAAAGTGAAACAGTAGGAATGAATGATATTTTTGAACATTATTCTAATGGAAATTTCATGAATATATTTTTGACTTATTTAGTAATTCAAATAGTAGCAAGTATAGGATTCGTTTTATGTTTTATTCCTGGTATAGTATTTCAATTAGCAACTGTTTTATCAGTCCCGTTTGTGTTGTTTGCAAAGGCAACCGTAGGAGAAGCTATTACTTCAAGTATTAGTGTCTCTTTCAAAAATTTTGGAAGTATTTTTGTCTTCGGATTATTAACATTTTGCGTAATTGTTTTGGGATTTTTAGCTTGTATCGTTGGATTGATTGTTGCAATACCATTAGTTTATATTGCATTGTATTGTTTATACAAAGAAGTTATTGGTTTTGATAATCAACAAACAGAAATAGACCAAATCGGAACAGATATTTACAAGGATAATCCTTACATGAAATAAAGAAATTTATGAAGCAGTTGAAAATCATTTTTGGCTGCTTCATTTTTTTGTTATTAATTTTGCAGAAAATTTTAAGAAAATAAAATGTCGAAGAATCTCGTAATTGTTGAGTCCCCAGCAAAAGCAAAAACCATTCAAGGGTTTTTAGGTGATGACTTTATCGTGGAGTCAAGTTTTGGTCACGTAGTCGATTTACCAAAAAAGGGAATGGGTATTGAAATTGAGAATCATTTCAAACCAATTTACGAAGTTACACCAGATAAAAAAGAGGTTGTTAGTAAGTTAAAGAAATTGTCTTCAAAAGCAGAAACAATTTGGTTAGCATCCGATGAGGACCGCGAAGGTGAGGCGATTTCTTGGCATTTATATAATGTATTAGATCTAAAGAAAAAAGATACAAAACGTATCGTTTTTAATGAGATTACAAAAAAAGCAATTCAACGTGCCGTAGAAAATCCTCGTCAAATAGATATTAATTTGGTTGATGCGCAACAAGCACGTCGCGTTTTAGACCGTTTAGTTGGTTTCGAAATGTCACCAATTTTATGGAAAAAAATTAAACCAGGACTTTCAGCTGGTCGTGTTCAATCAGTTTCTGTTCGATTAATTGTTGAACGTGAAAAAGAAATTCAAAACTTTGTTCCAGTTTCATCATATAAATTCATTGCAATTTTTGAAACGAACGAAGGAAGAACATTAAAAGCTGGTTTGACAAAAGAGTTTTCGACTTTAAAAGAAGCTGAAGATTTCTTAGAAACTTGTATTGGAGCAGAGTTTAAAGTAAATGATTTACAAAAGAAACCTGCTAAACGTACACCTTCTGCACCATTTACAACGTCAACTTTACAACAAGAAGCGTCTCGCAAATTAGGTTTCTCCGTATCGAGAACAATGCGTGTCGCACAACAATTGTACGAATCTGGACATATCACGTATATGAGAACGGATAGTGTGAATTTGTCTGATGACGCATTAGCAGCCGTTAAATCTGAGATTGAATCTGCTTACGGGAATAAATACGTTGAGATAAGAAAGTACAAAAATAAAAATTCATCTGCGCAAGAAGCCCACGAAGCAATTCGTCCAACGCATTTCGAAAATCATTCGATTAATGCAGACGATTCAATGCGAAAATTGTACGAATTAATTTGGAAACGTACAGTTGCTTCTCAAATGTCAAATGCAGAATTAGAGCGAACTATCATTGATATTGATAACAACAAAAACAAGTTTATTTTTCAAGCGAAAGGAGAAGTGATTGTCTTTGATGGTTTCTTAAAAGTATATCAAGAATCGCATGATGACGA
This sequence comes from Empedobacter sedimenti, assembly GCF_030005555.1. GTDB lineage: Bacteria > Bacteroidota > Bacteroidia > Flavobacteriales > Weeksellaceae > Empedobacter > Empedobacter sedimenti. The sequence continues at coordinate 144,925 of NZ_JASCQG010000011.1, forward strand.
AGATGTTGACGATGATAAAGTTTTATTGCCAAGTGTGAAAGTTAATGAGCAGTTAAAAGCAGATGAGATAAACGGGACTGAACGTTTTTCTAGAGCGGCAGCACGTTATACAGAAGCTTCTTTGGTGAAAAAATTAGAAGAGTTAGGAATTGGTCGTCCGTCTACTTATGCGCCAACAATCTCTACAATCCAAAACAGAGGTTATGTAGAAGTTGGTGAATTAGATGGTCAAGAACGAAAATATAATACCTTAACGTTAGTTGATAATCAAATTAAAAAAGCAGAACTAAAAGAAATTTTTGGAGCTGATCGCCGCAAATTAATGCCAACAGATATTGGTATCGTTGTAAACGATTTCTTGGTTGATTATTTTACAAATGTGATGGATTATGATTTTACAGCTCGCGTTGAAACAAGTTTTGATGAGATTGCGGAAGGTAAAATCAATTGGACAAATATGATTGATGATTTTTATACGAAGTTTCATCATACTGTAGAAGATGTTCAGGAAAATGCTGATCGTGCAACTGGTGAACGCGAATTGGGAATTGATCCTATATCAGGTAAAAAAGTACATGCACGTATTGGTCGTTTTGGACCAATGATTCAGATTGGAGAAGCAGAAGATGAGGAGAAACCACGTTTTGCAAGTCTTCAAAAGCATCAATCAATTCACAGTATTACCTTAGAGGAAGCAATGAAATTGTTCGAATTACCAAAAACTTTAGGCGAGTATAAAGCGCACGAAGTGGAGGTGAATATTGGACGCTTCGGACCTTATGTAAAATTTGATGATAAATATATTTCGATTCCGAAAGAGGAAGATCCAATGGATTTATCATTTGATCGTGCAGTAGAGTTAATCGAAGAAAAGTTAAAAGCTGATGCGCCGATTGCTCAATACGAAGGACACGATGTAACAAAAGGAAAAGGACGTTTCGGACCATTTATCAAGTGGAGTGAATGGTTTATCAATGTTCCTAAAAAATACGATTTCGATCATTTATCACAAGCAGATATCATCGAGTTAATTGAAGATAAAAAACGTAAAGAATCTGAACGTGTTGTGCGCGAATGGCCAGAACAAGAAATTCGTTTAGAAAAAGCTCGTTGGGGACGTTTCAATTTAATTCAAGGGAAAATAAAAGTTGAATTATCAAAAGAAACGAATCCAGAAGCATTAACTTTAGCAGAAGTTGAAAAATTGATAGAAGCAGCTAAGCCAGTTAAGAAAACTGCAGCGAAGAAAGCTCCTGCTAAAAAAACAACTGCAAAGAAAATAACGACTAAAAAAACAACGACTAAAAAGTAATGTACAAAGACTTTTTAACACCCGTTTCTGAAGAATTACAAGATTTTGCAAGATCTTGTAATTCTTTTTCGTTAGGTGCATCACTAAAATTTCAAGAAAATATTTTAGAAATTGAAGAGAATGCAACTGATAAAATTGCCATTATAGGAGTTACAGAATCACGATCAAAACAAAAAGATTTGATTGAAGATGCAGAATTTAGTTTAATCAGAACACAGTTGTACGAGTTACAAATGGGGGATTGGACTTTGGATTTGTATGATTTTGGTGATATTCATTATTATGATGACAAACACGAAACAGAATCGGTTTTTAGAGAAGTTACAAACGGATTGATTCGTGATGGTTATATTGTGGTAATTCTAGGAGGTTCGCCAAGTTTGGGTTATCAACAATATCGTGCTTATGATGAGGTAGTGAGTAAAGTATATTATTTGTCTGTAGATCATAAATTACGATTAGGTAAAGACGAAGAGCAAACAACGGATGGAAATTATTTGACAAAAATTATTTCGAACGAGCCTTTTAATTTGCTAGATTATACTAATATCGGTTTTCAGACTTATTTTGTCGCTCAAGAAAAACTAGATTTAATCAATCAATTAAATTTTGAATCTGTTCGCTTGGGAGTTATAGCGGAGTCTGTTAAAGAAATTGAACCTTTTTCAAGAGACGCAAATGCGGCTTTGATCAACCTTTCGTCTATTCAAGGATCAGATTTTTCTTCATCTAAAAATATGACGCCAAATGGATTTACTTCTCGTGAAATTTGTGCGTTGACTAGATATTTAGGATTTAGCAATAAATTGACATCGCTTTACGTTTGTGATTATATCGAAAGTTATAAAAAGTTAGATCATCTTCTTGTAGCACAGATGATTTGGTACTTTATAGATGGAAAAAATCATCGTCCAGAAATAAAAAGTTTTGACGATACACAATATTTTGATAAAATTTTTGTTCCTACAGAAGGGAATAATTATATTTTTTATAGAAATGTTTACACCAATCAATGGTGGATCGAAGTAGATAATACCATTGATAATGAGCGAAAAATAGAAATAATTTCGTGTTCGGAAAAAGATTATCAGCAAGCGCTTGATGGTGAAATACCGAATAGATGGTGGAAATATTTTAAAAAATTTTATTAAAAAAAGAATAAACAATTAAAAAACCAATTAATAAATTGCCTTAATTTGTAGGCTTATTAGTTGAAAACTAAAGTATAAAACCTGTATAAAAAATAAATCTATAACAGAATGAATAGAATTTTGGTAAGTGCATTGTTGCTATCTCTTTCTTTATCTTCATGTAAAATGTTGAAAAACAGAGGGAGTAGTGATAGAAATGATGGACAGATAGTTTCGAAAGCATCTTCAGCCTGGACGCCAGTTCGTCCAAAAGGAATGGTTCCGATTCCAAGTGGATCGTTTGTTTTAGGACAAACCGATTACGATTTTACAAAAACAAATGATGCTCCTGTAAAAACAGTAACTGTTACAGGTTTCTATATGGACGATACAGAAATCACAAACTCTGAATACCAGATTTTTGTGAATTATGTAAAAGATTCTATCGCTCGTACTGCTTTAGCTAATAAAGCAGAATCATTAGGTTTTGATCCTTTGAATCCTAATAACGGAGCTGGAGGTATAGGAGATTATGCATTCGTTTCTGGTTCACAAAACGGACAAGGAACTCCATATGATGAGTACATTAAAAATAGTAATACAGGAAGAGACGGACAGTCTTTAGATAGTAAAAAGTTAAACTGGAAACAACGTTTAGAGTGGGATAAATATAAGTATCCAGATGTTGATTACGCAGAAGTGATGGAAGGTATGTATTACCCACCAGAAGAGCGTATGAATGGAGAAAGACGTATTGACACACGTAAATTAAACTACTCTTATGTAACAGTTGACCAAACAGCTGCTGCTAAGAAACGTGGTACTTTTCGTGTAGATTTTCGTAAAGAATTTAATTTAAATATTTATCCAGATACAACAGTTTGGGTAAGAGATTTTAATTATTCTTACAACGATCCTATGCATCAAGATTATTTCTGGCACAAAGCTTATGCAGATTACCCTGTTGTTGGTGTTAATTGGAATCAAGCGACAGCGTTTTGTGATTTCCGTACTAGATACCACAATACAGCATTAGCAAGTAAAAAGAAAAGAGGAAGTCAAGTTAAAGTAATTAGCTACCGTTTACCAACAGAAATTGAGTGGGAATATGCGGCTAAAGGAGGTTTAGAAAATGCACCTTATCCATGGGGAGGACCTTATTTAACAGATGATAGAGGTTGTTATTTAGCGAACTTCAAACCAAAACGTGGTGATTATTTAGAAATCAACGATGGTAAGAAAACAGGTTATATGTATACTGCTCCAGTAAAAACGTTTAAAGCTAACGGATACGGATTATACGATATGGCAGGAAATGTTGCTGAATGGACAAGTTCTCCATACAACAGATCATCTTACACAATGTCATCTTCTTTAAATCCATCAATTACAATGTCTGGAGAAACAAACAGAAGTGTACGCGGAGGATCTTGGAAAGATGTAGGATACTTATTAATGGTATCATCTCGTGACTGGGAAAACAAAGATTCGGCAAGAAGTTTCATCGGATTCCGTACAGTACAATCTTTCCCAGAAGGATCAAAAGTAAATTTTAGAAAAACCAAATAAACTATTTAAAACAATAAATTAAAAAGCACTCATATGGCAGTACAAGCTTCAAAACAAGAACGTCTTACAAATTTTTTGTATAATTTCTTTGCCGCAGTAGTAATTATCGGGGCATTATGTAAAATTACGCACACTAATTTAGGACCGATTTCGGCTAACTTAATCTTAACAATTGGTTTAGTAGCTGAGGCATTCGTTTTCTTATACTCAGCATTCTTCGACAAACCAGAAGGAAGTTATGAATGGGAAAAAGCGTACCCAGAATTATTAAGTGGAGAACCAGTTCAAAGAAAAACTGCTGCTGTTGCAACTGCAGGAAACAATTTAACTGCCGAATTAGACAAAGTTTTAGCAGATGCTAAATTAGACAAAGAGGTTTTCGAAAGATTACGTGGTTCTTTAGATAAATTTGGTTCAGCTGTTAACGAATTAAATACAACAACAACTGCTGTAGCTTCTACAGAACAATATAGTAACGAAATAGCAAAAGCATCTACAAACATCAGTCAATTAAACGCTGTATATGCTGAGCAAATCGTAAATAGCCAAAAACAAGTAGAATTAAATAAACAATTTATCGAAGAAATGCAAAAATCTTCAGGTAGTTCAGAGCAATTCTTGAAAGAAATGCAAGAACTTTCTGCTAACATTAATGCATTAAACAAAGTATACGGAGGTATGCTTTCTGCAATGAAAAATAACTAATCATTGCAACCGATAAATTAAACTAATTATTCATTAATTCTATAAATTATTATGGCAGGAGGTGGTAGACTAACCGGACGTCAGAAGATGATCAACCTGATGTATCTCGTGTTCATTGCAATGATGGCTTTGAACGTGGATCGTGAGGTATTGAGATCTTTCGAAACGATAAATACATCGCTAGAGTCGACAACGACTTTAACAAAAACAAATAACGATACCTTCTATGGTCAAATTGATCTTAAAGCGAAGGATGATCCAACTTATGCAAAAACTCAAGCAGATGCTGCAGAAGTTAAAAAGCAAACAAATGATTTTGTTGCTTATATTGATGGATTGAAAAAAGAATTAGCTGGTGCTGATTTTGTTTCTGGATCAGAAGATACAGACTACAATGCATTATCTAATACTGAGCCAGTTGTTTCTTTATTTTTTAAAGGAAAAGGTGGTGATCAAGGAAATGATAAAGCGCAAGAGTTTACAAGTAAAATTGATGGTTTCAGAAATTTCTTAATGACTTTTGCAAAACAAAGCCCAGATGCTAAAAATGCTGAAGCTCGTATCAACGAATTCTTTGGAACAACTCCAAAATCGAAAAATCAAAGCTGGATGCAAGAGAAATTCTATGATCAACCAATGGTTGCATCGTTAACGAATTTATCTAAAATGCAAATGGATGCGCGTACAGAAGAAGGTAACTTAGTAAGAGCATTATTATCTGGTAAATTAGAAGAAAAAATTGAGTTGGATGCTTTCCAAGGTTTATTCTTATCACCAGGTGTTGTGAAAGTTGGTGACGAAGCTGTACTTAATGTAGTTTTAGGAGCTTACGATAATTCAATCAAAGGTTCTGTTTCTACAAGTGTTGGTTCTGCTTCTGTTGTTGATGGTAAAGCTTCAATCAAATTGAATACATCATCAGTAGGTATGCACCAATTAACAGGTAGTATTACTTATGTATCAAACGGACAAACGAAAACAGTAAATATTGCACCGTCAACTTACCAAGTTGTGGCACAAACTTTGGATAAAAAAGCTGCTGAGATCATTGAAAAAGATCCAACAGGAGGATCTATTGTTGCAGATAATTTACGTGTAGTTTACCGTGGAGTATCTAATCCAATTTCGGCAACGATTAATGGAGCAAACGGACCAGTTAGTTTAAATGCTTCTTCGGGATCAGTTTCTGGAGCAGGAGCAAATAAATGGAATTATACAGCAGGAGGAGGAAGCGAAGTTGTGTTTACTGCATCTGCAAGAGCAAGTTCAGGTAAAACATTATCAGTTCGCGAAACATTCCGCGTAAAACCAGTTCCACCAGCTCGTGGTGTAATTTTAGGTAAAACGAGTCCAGCTATTCCAGATAATGGAATTGCAGCTCAAACAATTCGTGTAGATTGGCCAGATTTCTTATTCCCAGTATCTGGAGAAGTAACGTCATTTAATGTACGTGTACCTGGTCAAGCAACAGTTCGTGTTTCTGGAAGTAAAATGTCTGGAGCAGCTGGAGCAATATCTAAAGCGAAAAAAGGTGATATCATTGGTGTATTCGATATTAAGTATCGTACTAATTCAGGAGCAACTGGAGAAGCATCATCTATCGCGATTCAAGTACAATAATTTAAAAAGTAAAAATTTAAAATATGAAGTATCTTTTGTTTGGTTTAATGAGTTTTTTCTCAACTCTTACAATGGCGCAAAATGTTCTTAACGCTGTTTCTCCGGAACAGTTAAGAAAAGAGCGCGAAAATAAAACAAGAGTTGATGAAGCTGGAGATACAATCAGTACGGCTCAAGATCCTATGAAATATGGTTTTATCGAAGATAAAGATGTTTTATGGTCGAAAGTTGTATGGGAAGTAATTGATTTGAATGAACGTCTTAATCAGCCTTATTATTTAGCAGGTGATGAATTAGTTCAAAGTTCAAAATCTTTATACGATGTATTAGTTGAAGGAGTTCGTAGTAAAAAGATTAAAGAAGTCTATGATGACGAATATTTTCAGACGAAAATGAGTTTTGAACAGATTATGGCTCGTAATGAGAAAAAAGATACGCAACAATATTATTACGATATGGTTGCTGCTGGAGAGAAACCTGATGAAGCAGCTATCTTTAATTACAAAGTTAAATCTGCAGATATCAAAATGCTTAAAACGAAAGGTCTTTGGTACATTGATCGTCGTTTAGGAGAGTTGAAATATCGTTTATTAGGATTGGCAATTATGGGACCTGATGCGCAATCTTTAGGAACTGAGTTTGCTGACGGAACATTTGTAGATTTATTCTGGATTTGGTATCCAGATGCTCGTAACGTTTTAGTTAATGCAACAGTATTTAATCCAAGTAATTCTAATTCTGCTATTACGTATGATGAGATGTTAAATGCTCGCAGATTTAGTTCTGTTATTTACAAAGCGCAGACAATGTATGGTACGAAGATGATCGAGGATTATATTCCAAATGATTCAAAAGGTCAGTTAGAAGAACATCACAAAATTAGAAACTCTATCATTCAGTCAGAAGCTGATATGTGGAATTACTAATCATAAGACAATACAAAAAATCCAGTCAATTGACTGGATTTTTTTTGTTTATGTATTTATAAGAATTTAACTTTCTAAAATCTAAAATCTAAAATCTAAAATCTAAAATCTAAAATCTAAAATCTAAAATCTAAAATCTAAAATCTAAAATCTAAAATCTAAAATCTAAAATCTAAAATCTAATTCGCATCACCTTTTTCAATTCCTTCTTCAATTTTTTCTTCTACTTCAATTTTTTCTTCAGCATCTAATTTCATTTCTCCCGAAGCATCATCACTTCTTAGGACTAACTTTATACTAATCGGAAAATGATCAGATCCAATATTGGGTTCCCTTTTCATTTCTACTAATCTAAATTGAGAGCTTAAAAAATAATGATCCAATGGCCAACGTAAAAACCAGTGATGCGCATGAAAAGTACTATACATTCCACGACCACGACGAGGATCTAACATTTGCGATGTCTTTAAGAACAAACGAGTTGTCCTGCTCCAAGCAACGTCATTCAAATCACCAAAAACAATACACGACTTTCCGTATTCTTTTGCTTGTTTACCAATCATCAAAATTTCCGCATCACGTTCTGTGCTTTCTTCATTTTCTTGCGGAACAGGTGGTGTTGGATGTAAACCATACAATCGCACAATTTGATTATTATATTCGATATCAGCAATGATAGAAGGAATTTCGGTACTGATTAAATAATTAATCTCTTGGTATTTTATAGGTAATTTAGAATAAAACAATAAGCCATATGTGTTTTCTAAAGGAACTTCAATTTTGTACTCAAAATTATCTGTAGCACTTTTTATTTGTTCCATCCATTCTTTGTTCGTTTCCAATAAAAAAACAATGTCAGGATTTTTTTTCTTAATTAACTCAACCAAGTTTTGGTACTTCGTATTGTCTTGTAAAACATTATAAACTAGTAAATCCAAAGGTTTTTCATTTGGTTTTAAGGATACTTGTTCAATCATTTTTTTTCCAAATGGTGAATATGGTAAAATAACCCAAAGTAGATAAATAGAAGCGAGTATTAAACCAATAAACAAACCAATTGTAAGCGAGGTTTTAGGTGTAAAAATGAATAAAATACTAGTTGCAATAATTAAAATAAGTTTCTGAAATCGGGGATAGTCAAAAACACGAATACTCCAATGTGTATGTTTAATGAATGGAATTAAAACTGAAATAATCAGTAGGCAAGAAAGTATTGAAAAGAGAAGTTGCATAAGATTGATTTTGTTTCATAAAGATAACGAAAACCGAAACATTAATTACCTTTGTATCAAATTTTGAAGTTGAAAAAAATAGATTATATAATCGTTGGTCAAGGTGTAGCAGGGAGTTGTATGGCAATGAAATTATTACAAGAAAAGAAATCTTTTGTCGTTATTGATGATCATTTTCATAAAGCTTCAGCGATTGCTGCAGGAATTTTTAATCCAGTTGTGCTAAAACGTTTTTCAATTGTTTGGAATGCAACGCATCAAATTAATCGTTTGCGTGAAGTTTTTGGTGAATTTGAAGAATTATTAAACAAAAAATATATCTACAATTTTCCAGTTTTTAGAATTTTTAATGACGAACAAGAGAAAAAAACATGGTTGAAAAAAGCGACAACTCATCCAGATTTGATTGATTATTTAGCAACTGATACAGAACAATTGAATGTTTTTTCTTCGATTAATTCTCCTATTGGATCTGGCGAGGTTTTGCATACAGGTCGTGTAGATTTGACGAATCTTTTGACTGATTTTAAAGATTATTTGGTCGAAAATGATTCTTTTTTAGATGAAACTTTTGATTTCGCAGAATTAAAATTAGCAGATAATCAAACGAGCTATAAAAATGTCGAAGCAACGAAAGTAATTTTTGCCGAAGGTTATAATATTTTGAGTAATCCTTATTTCAAAAATTTACCTGTAATTGGAGTAAAAGGCGAAGTGTTGAAAATAAAAACTGAAGCTAATTTACCAGAAGCTGTTGTTAAAGGAAAAGAATTTTTGATGCCTTTAGAAAATAATCAATATTTTGTAGGCGCAACTTACGATCGCGATCATGTGAATTATGAAAACACTGAAGAAGCTAAAAAGTATTTGGTTGAAGGTGTTCAGAATTTTTTCAAAGATGATTTTGAAGTTGTAGAACAACATGCTTCTATTCGTCCAACGGTAGTCGATCGTCGTCCGATTATTGGAGCGCATCCAACGCATCAACAATTGATTTGTCTAAATGGAATGGGAACGCGTGGAACAATGTTGGCGCCTGTGATGGTAGATGATTTGTACGAATTTTTAGAGAATAATCAACCAATCGATAAAGAAGCAGATATTGCACGTTTCTATGATCGATTTTAAACCAATTTTGAATGAAAAATTTTAATATAAAAATATTCGCGATTCAGCTCGTAGCAAGCGTTTTGTTATTTTTAGGAATTCAACAATTTTACGTTTTGGCTGAATTAGATTTGATTGAATTAATTCATTCAATGGGAAAAGATAATTTTGCTTTTTTGGTCAGAAAAAGTGATGAATTCGGAATCAGCCAAAAACTGAAAAATTTAGCTACAATGAAAACAATTTTGAGTTTTGTTGGTATTGTCTTAGCGTATGTTTTATGTTCTGTTATCAACCATAAACGCAATTACGATTGGAAAATAGCTGTATCAATAGTGGTATTATGTTTTTTAATTTTTCAATTCAGGTTAATCAATCTTCCAATTAATTTTATTGCAACCAAAAATCTTGCATTGGCTTATTTTGTGCCAGCAACTTTTTCGATTTTAATTAGTTTTGCGTTGTATTTTTTGAGTTACAAAATCAAGGTTAATAATTAATTTATTTCAGTAAACTCGCAATTAAGTTAGAAACGCCATGAATGAAAAAGTTTGGTAAATCAGTCGATTTATTTGGGTTAGAAATATCATAATTCACTTTTCCAAAATTTGGATTATTTATATCTATTTTTCTGTTAGAAGGAATTAGTTTTAAATCTTTTTCAAGACTTGTTTTATAAACAAAACGATTAAATTGATTAAAATTAGTTGTTTGTTTACTATTCAAAGAATCAATTTTTAAAGTGTAATTTTGAGAAAATGATAACGTCGCAATCATAACTAAAGAGAATAATGCAATATATTTTTTCATAATAACTTCTTTATTTTTAGTTAAATATACATCATTATTAGAATTTATTTTTACTTTTTTCAGTTATCTTACAAAACCTTAAAGTGTTAAGTTTTCATCTAACAAAAAACATTGTATTTTTGCAAAATGTTATTAGTACAAAATTTAGGAGTTTATTTTGCGGGTAGATATTTATTCGAAAACGTTTCGTTCCGCATCAACAAAGGAAACCGTGTTGGTTTGGTAGGGAAAAATGGAGCAGGAAAATCTACTTTGCTTAAAATTTTAGCCAAAAGTCAGCAATCTTCAGAAGGTGAAGTTGTTTACGAAGGTGACGTTACAATCGGATATTTATCGCAAGATATTGATTTTGTACAAGGAAGAACAGTTTGGCAAGAAGCGGATTCGGCTTTTGAGCAATTAGTTGAGATTCAGAATCGTATTGATTTTGTAAACAAAGAGTTAGCTGAAAGAACGGATTACGAATCAGACGAATATGGAAAATTAATAGAAGATATTTCGCATTTTACAGAGCGTTTTGGTCTTTTAGGAGGTTATACAAAAGATGCTGAAATAGAGCAAATCTTAATGGGGTTAGGATTTAAAAATTCAGATTTTCACCGTCCAACAGAAGAATTTTCGGGAGGTTGGAGAATGCGAATTGAATTGGCTAAACTATTGTTGCAAAAACATGATGTAATGCTTTTAGATGAGCCTACCAATCACTTGGATATCGATTCGATTGTTTGGTTAGAAGATTTCTTAAAAGATTATCCAGGTGCTGTTGTGTTAGTTTCGCACGACCGTCAATTTTTGGATAATGTAACCAATCGTACCATCGAAATTGCGAATCGTCATATATCAGATTTTAAGGCGAATTATACGCGTTATTTGGAATTGCGTGAAGATCGTCGTGAGAAATTAGAACAAGCACAGAAAAATCAGGAGCAAATGATTAAGCACACGGAAGATTTGATTTCTAAATTCCGTGCAAAAGCCAACAAAGCTTCGATGGCGCAATCATTAATCAAAAAATTAGATAAAATAGAACGCATCGAAATCGAAAATGATGATGTAACGAAGATGAATATCCGTTTTGTGGATGCAATTCAGCCTGGTAAAATTATTTTCGAGTTAGATGATGTAGGAGTTGCTTTTGGCGATCACCAAGTTTTTGATCACGTTTCGTTTTATGTAAATCGTGGTGAAAAAGTAGCATTTGTTGGTCAAAATGGTCAAGGAAAAACGACATTATCGCGTGCGATTATCAATGAACAAGAACATTCTGGGAAAATAAAACACGGGCATAATGTAGAAATCGGATATTTTGCTCAAAATCAAGCACATGTTTTAAATGATAAATTAACGGTTTTAGAAGAAGCAGAAAATTCTGCAACAGAAGAAACGCGTAAACATGTTCGCGATTATTTAGGAGCTTTTATGTTTGGTGGTGAAGCTTCGGAGAAGAAAGTTTCGGTTCTTTCGGGAGGAGAGCGTAATCGTTTGGCTTTATGTAAATTATTATTGCGTCCGTTCAATGTATTAATCATGGATGAGCCGACCAATCACTTGGATATTGTATCAAAAGAATTGTTGAAAAAAGCTTTACAAAAATATACAGGAACTTTGATTTTAGTTTCTCACGACCGTGAATTTTTAGAAGGTTTAGTAGACAAAGTTTTCGATTTCCGTAATGGTCAAGTAAAAGAATATCTTTCAGGTATTGACGATTATTTAGCGCAGATTAAAGCGGGAAGTTTCCGTGATGTTGAGAAAGTTAATTTAGCTGCACCAAAAGAAGAAAAACCAATTGAAGTTAAAATTGAACAAGCGAAAAGAGTTTTATCTTTTGAGGAAGAGAAAGAGCAGAAACGTTTAAAAAATAAATTATCTCGTATAGAATCAGAGATTTCTGATTTCGAAACAAAGATTTCTGATTTAGAAAATAAGTTGCATTCAGGTTCTCAAACACAAAAAGAATTAGACGATTATACAAAACTAAAAAATGATTTGGATAATAAAATGCTAGAGTGGGAGGAGGTTTCTGAACAAATTATATAAAAGATTAATTAATATAAATTTTAAAGTGTTACGATTATGTAACACTTTTTTTATGCAAAAAAGTTTATCTTTAAAACAACTTTAAAAACCTAAAAGATGAGTGAATATACAATCAGTCAGTTTATCGAAAAAACTAAGCAAAATGATGCTGAACATGATTATTTTGAGTTAGAAAAACCTCAAATGTTAGAAATTAATTTGAAAAACCAAGCTGTTTGGACAAAAGCTGGTAGCATGGTGGCTTATACGGGAAATATCAATTTTGAACGCGAAGGAATGCTTTCGGGTGGATTAGGTAAATTTCTAAAGAAAACGTTGTCTGGCGAAGGTGCAAAATTAATGAAAGCCGAAGGTTCTGGACGTTTGTATGTTGCGGATTCAGGAAAGAAAGTTCAGATTTTGCAAATGAATAATGAAGCGATTTGTGTAAACGGAAATGATGTTTTGGCACACGATCAGTCATTAAAAAGTGATATTACGATGCTGAAAAGTATTGCAGGAATGATGGCTGGCGGATTATTTCAAGTGAAGTTATCAGGTTCTGGAATGGTAGCAATTTCTACACACGGCGATCCATTGACATTGTTGGTAACGCCAGAAAACCCAGTATTTACAGATCCTAATGCAACTGTTGCGTGGTCTGGTAATCTATCTCCAGAGCTTAAATCAAACGTTTCGTTCAAAAGTCTTTTAGGACGAGGAAGTGGCGAAGAGTTTCAAATGAAATTTTCGGGTAGCGGTTGGGTTTTAATTCAGCCTTACGAAGAAGTTTATATGCAAGAAAGTAAATAATAAATGATTAAACAATCATTTTCACCCATTATAGCACAAGAGCCAAGGATTTTAATTCTTGGCTCTTTGCCTGGTGATTTGTCCTTAGAAATGAATCAATATTATGGTCATCCAAGAAATCGTTTTTGGAAAATAATGTTTACAATTTTAGATGAAGAATTTTCTAATGATTATCAAGTAAGGGAAAACTTGATTAAGAATAATCATATAGCACTTTGGGATGTTGCTTATTCGGCAATGAGAAAAGGAAGCATGGATGTCGATATGAAAGATGTTGTTCCAAATAAAATAGAAGAAATGCTCCAAAAAAATCCTTCAATTCGTCAAATAATTTTTAATGGAAAGAAAGCAGAACAACTTTTTAAACGTTATTTTGAACAAAAATCAACTATAATTTATATTTCTTTACCAAGTACAAGTCCAGCAAATGCACAATTTTCTATAGATAGATTGACTGAAATTTGGAAAAACTCACTGATTTTAGATTAATTTCTGAATTGATTTCATGTTTGAATAAATAAAGTTTAAAATTTTATTTTGTGTTAATTTTTTTAAGTTGAGAAACTTAGCTATTCGTGTCAAAAAAACATTAAAAAATTATCAAGTAAAAGTTTTGTATTTAAAAAAGGTGGTCTATATTTGCACTCACAAACGCGGGAATAGCTCAATTGGTAGAGCGTCAGCCTTCCAAGCTGAATGTTGCGAGTTCGAGTCTCGTTTCCCGCTCT
>NZ_JASCQG010000012.1 GCF_030005555.1 Empedobacter sedimenti
GAACTTCTCAGTTTCAAACTTACTGCGTTTCTCTGTTTCTGTAAGCGGTTGCAAAGGTAAAACTTATTTTTTAACTAGCAAATTTTATTTTGAAAAATTTTGGCATTATTTTAAGTCCTTATGTCAACTTCAATACTACTCGTCTTTCGTATTGGGATTGCAAATATACAACCCTATTTTCCGTTTTTCCAAACCAACTTTACATTTATTTTACATTATTTCCTTAAGTAATTGGTAACATGGGAAATATTTTTTGATCTTTTTAGATTTTAGTCCTGAGAGAGGTGATTTTGGTATATAAATTCATCCGTAGTTTTGGTTTTTTGAGCAAGAAAGATTCTTCGAAAAGCTCAGAATGATAAAAAATTTTTCTTTTGTTTAGAATGAGATGCTGAAACGAGTTCAGCAGGACAAAATGAAAACACCCCTGTAGTCCCCTCGAGGGGACAGTTGTTTTTACTATATTATTTATACTGCGAGGAATGATTAGACGGTGATGGTTTGCTGTTTCAAGCTAACCAACAGCGGATACTTTGTGGTTAACGACTCGGGGAAGGGATTGAACGAAGTGAAAGGGATTACAATTAAAGATACTAATCTATATTCTCGTAATCGTGTTTTTCTGCAAGATGATCTATAAATGATACTTTTCGAAGTTTTGCATTTTTGGTCGGAATAATTGGATAACCTTTCATTTCGGCATATACTTTTGTGAATTTCGCTCCCAAATAAATAATCGTAGCAACATAATAAATCCACAAAAGCAGAATAACCAAAGATCCAGCAGATCCAAAAATTGTAGAGTATTTAGAATTTGCAATATAAATTCCGATAAAATACTTTGCTAAAAAAAATAGAATCGCCGTAAATATAGCACCTACAAAAGCCGGTTTCGTTTTGATACGTGCATCTGGTAAAACTTTAAAAAGTATATAAAATATCATTATCGAAATCGTGATACTTAATCCATTATTAAGAAGAACGACGGATGTTTTAGTTATAATAGTATCTAAATTAAAAAGACTAAAAATTTCTTCTCCAAAACTCATCAAAATACTATTCAAAATAACTGTCGCTATTAAAACCAATCCTAATGCAAGTATTATTAAAAACGATAAACCTCTATTAATAATAAACTTTAACCACGCTCTTCGCGGCACTGCTTCGACACGCCAAATGAGATTGAGACTATCTTGCATATCAGTAAACATTGTGGTAGAACCAAAAATCAACACTCCAATACCAATATAAAGCGCAACGGAACTATCTCCGGAAATGGTAGAATTCGTCACAAAATTTTGCACTGCAAGAGCTACATCTGGTCCGACGATATTTTTCAATTCATAATACATTCTATTCTCGATTGCATCTTTCTTAAAAAATAAACTAGCACTAGAAATTACAATAAGAATAAGAGGAGACAATGAAAACAAGGCATAATAAGTTAACGAAGCACTTAATTTCATAATTCGGTCTTCACCAAATTCGATTATCGTTTGTTTAATAATATTAAAGTAGAATTTAAAATACTTCATTCATTGAATTTATAAAATAAAGATACAAATGTTACTACAAAAAAAAGACCATTCGATGAATGGTCTTTTGAAAATTATATTAAATCTATTATTTAGACTAACATTGTTACTGGATTTTCGATGTACATTCTTAACGTTTGTAAGAATTGCGCACCTGTTGCTCCGTCTACAGTTCTGTGATCACAAGCTAAAGACAATTTCATTGTGTTACCAACTACAATTTGTCCGTCTTTTACAACTGGTTTTTGAATAATTGCACCAACTGATAAGATACAAGAGTTTGGTTGATTGATAATCGAAGTGAAAGATTCGATTCCAAACATTCCTAAGTTAGAAACTGAGAAAGTAGATTTATCCATTTCGTCAGCTTTTAATTTACGATCTCTTGCACGACCTGCATAATCTTTAACCTCAGCAGAAATTTGAGCAAATGATTTTTGATCTGTATTTTTAACTACAGGAACCAATAAACCATCTTCTACAGCAACTGCAACACCGATATTAATATCTCCATGTTGAATAATTTCTGCATCTGTCCAAGTAGAATTTACAGCTGGATGTTTGCGTAATGCCATAGCACATGCTTTAACAACCATATCGTTAAATGAAATCTTCGTATCTGGAACAGAGTTTAATTGTTTACGCGCTTCGATTGCGTTATCCATATCCAACTCAACATTTAAATAATAATGAGGAGCTGTAAATTTAGATTCTGCCAAACGTTTTGCAATCACTTTTCTCATTTGAGAATTTGGAATTACTTTATCTTCTCCTGAAACAAAAGTTTGAGCAGGTTTAACTGATTCAGATTTTGCTTCCGCTTTTGGTTGAGCAGATGGTTGATAATTTTCAATATCTTTTTTCACGATACGCCCATTATCACCAGAGCCTTTCACCTCAGCTAAATTAATTCCTTTATCTTTTGCAATTGTTTTTGCTAACGGTGATGCAAAAATACGATCAGAAGAAGAAGTTTCTTCAACCTTATTGTTTACATCTAACTGAACAACTACTGGTTTTTCGTCATCAACAACTTCTGTAGAAACTGCTGGAGCAGTAACTTTACCTCCGTTTGCTACAATTGCAGAAACGTCAGTACCAGCTTCACCAATAATTGCTAAAACAGAATCTACTGGCGCAGGCTCGTTTACTTTTGCACCTTGATATAATAAAACGCCGTCAAATTCTGATTCGAATTCTTGAACCGCTTTATCTGTTTCAATTTCTGCTAAAATATCACCTTCCGCAACTTGATCTCCAACATTTTTGTGCCAAACAACTACAGTTCCTTCCTCCATTGTATCAGAAAGACGAGGCATTGTAATTACTTCCACATTTGCAGGAATTTCTGCAGTAGGTTTTGCTTCTTCTGTTTTTGTTTCGCTGGGTGTTGATTTTTCTTCTTTAACTTCAGTAGTTGCTTTTGCTCCACCTCCAATTAAACCTGAAATATCTTCTCCTTCATTTCCGATGATTGCTAAAACTTCATCAACATTTGTTGATACACCTTCTGCAACACCTTGATATAATAATACTCCGTCAAATTCTGATTCAAATTCTTGGATCGCTTTATCTGTTTCGATTTCTGCTAAGATATCACCCTCAGCAATTTTATCTCCTACATTTTTGTGCCATTTTACAACAGTTCCTTCTTCCATTGTATCGCTTAAGCGAGGCATTGTAATAATTTCTGCCATGGTTTTTAGTTGTTTTCGATTTTATCTAAGAATGGATAATTTTCTTCAGAATAGATATAATCATACATTACATTCTCTTTTGGATAATCTGATTTTTCTGCAAATTCTGCACATTCTTCAACCATAACTTTTACTTCATCAACAATTGCATCTAATTGTTCTTTTGTTGCCCAGTTATTAATTAAGATGTGGTTTTCTACACTCAAAATTGGATCTTCTTGTTTGTATTCTTCTACCTCTTCTTTTGTACGATAAGGCTCTGCATCAGACATAGAGTGACCTCTATAACGATATGTACGCACATCTAAGAAAGTTGGTCCATCTCCACGACGAGCACGCTCGATAGCTTCGTAAGCAGCTTCTGCAACTTTTACAGGATCCATACCATCTACTGGCATACAAGGCATATCATATCCTAAACCTAATTTCCAAACATCTTCATGATTCGCTGTACGAGAAACTGATGTTCCCATTGCGTATTGATTGTTTTCACAAACAAAAACAACTGGTAATTTCCAGTTCATTGCCATGTTGAAAGTTTCGTGTAATGTTCCTTGGCGAGTAGCACCATCTCCCATTAAACAAATTGTAACACCATCGCGGTTGAAAAATTTATCACCAAAAGCAATTCCTGCTCCTAATGGAATTTGACCACCAACAATTCCGTGTCCACCATAAAATTTATGTTCTTTACTGAAAACGTGCATAGATCCTCCTAAACCATGAGAAGTACCCGTTTCTTTACCACATAATTCAGCCAAAATACTTTTCGGATCTACACCCAACGCCATTGGCCAAACGTGACAACGATAAGCTGTAATCACATGATCTACTCCAGGTTTCATTGCATGAATAAAACCAGCTGGTAAAGCCTCTTGACCATTGTATAAATGTAAGAAACCTCTAATTTTTTGTTTTAAATATAATGAACGACACTTGTCTTCGAAGCGACGCCAAAAAGTCATATCACGATACCATTGTAGGTACGTTTCTTGCGTTAATTTTTCCATAATTGCACAATTCCGTTGGAACAAATTTAAACTAATCTATTTAGTGTACAAAATTGCTACCCTAAAAATTCATCTGTAAAATGTAAAGGAAGCAAATCTTTAGCCGAATTTACTACCAAAACTTCTCCTTCTTTACCAGACAAAATCAACTCAATTGGATGCTCTTGTTTCTTTTCTATTTCCAAAATATATTGACGACACATTCCACATGGAGGCAATGGGTAATTAACATTAGGAGTTGAAACAGCTAATTTTTCAACTTTAATATTCGGGAAGTTTGCATTAACATATGCCAATAAACCTCTTTCGGCACAAGTACCTACTGGATAAGAAGCGTTCTCTTGATTAGAACTTGAATAAATTTCACCGTTCTCTAACTGAACTGATGCACCAACATGAAATTGAGAGTATGGAGCGTAAGCGTTTAATGAAATTTCATAAGCTTGATCAACTACTTTTTTTTGATCCGCTGCAAGCTCAGATTTGCTTTCGAATCGATCAAATTCAAAAGAGTATTTTTCTTTTTTCATATAGAATTAACACCGAAGTGTATTATTTAATTAATTATTAAATACTTAAGTCCTTTCAGCTATTTTATTCAATAGAAAAAGGAAGTAAATTTATAAAAAAACATTTTATGTTGGTAAAAATTTTTGCAAGTGCTATTTTCGGAGTTTCTGCACAAACCATTATTGTAGAAGTTAATATTGATCAAGGTGTCGGCTATCATTTGGTGGGTTTGCCCGATAGCGCGATAAAAGAAAGTAATTTTAGGATAAACGCAGCCTTAAAAAATTCGAATCTCAAGCTACCTGGCAAAAAAATCACGATTAACATGGCGCCAGCCGATTTACAAAAAGAAGGTTCTGCTTACGATTTGCCCATCGCAATTGGAATTTTAGCCGCTTCGGAACAAGTAAATTCTGAACAACTGAACAAATATATAATGATGGGCGAATTATCGCTTGATGGCTCTCTTCGTCCAATAAAAGGTGCTTTACCCATAACAATACAAGCCAAAGAAGAAGGTTTTGAAGGAATTATTTTACCTAAACAAAATGCAGATGAAGCGGCTGTTGTAGAAGGAGTCAATGTTTTTGCGGTTGATAATATCAGAGAAGTTGTTGATTATTTTAACGGAGAAATTATTTTGCAACCTCATCAAGTCAATTTAGATGATTATTTTTTTAGTGAAATGAATAATTATCCTTTCGATTTTGCTGATGTAAAAGGTCAAGAAAATGTAAAACGTGCGATGGAAATCGCAGCAGCAGGCGGACATAACATTATTTTGATTGGTCCTCCTGGAAGCGGAAAAACAATGTTAGCCAAACGAATTGCTTCTATCCTTCCGAAAATGACTATTCAAGAAGCGCTCGAAACAACAAAAATTCATAGCGTTGCTGGAAAATTATCTAACAAATCACTCATTGTAAGTCGTCCTTATTCTAGTCCGCATCATTCTATTTCTGACGTGGCCTTAGTCGGCGGCGGTTCTTATCCACAACCTGGCGAAATTTCTTTGGCACATAATGGTGTTTTATTTTTGGATGAATTACCTGAATTTAAACGAACGGTTTTAGAAGTAATGCGTCAACCTTTGGAAGATCGAGAAGTTACAATTTCGAGGGCAAAATTCACAGTGAATTATCCTGCGAGTTTTATGTTGGTCGCTTCTATGAATCCAAGTCCGAGCGGTTATTTTATGGATGATCCAAACAACACATCTTCTTTAGCGGAAATGCAACGTTATATGAACAAAATTTCTGGACCACTTTTGGACCGAATTGATTTGCATATCGAAGTGAATCCTGTTCCGTTTGATGATTTATCGCAAGAACGTCGTGGCGAAAAAAGTGCTGTGATTCGTGAACGTGTGATTAATGCCCGAAATATTCAGACCAAACGATTTGAAAATACAAAAGTTCATTATAACTCTCAAATGGGACCAAAAGAATTGGATGCTTTTTGTGATTTAGATGATCATTCGAAGAATTTAATCAAAGTTGTTATGGAAAAATTAAATCTTTCGGCACGAGCGTATGACCGAATTATTAGGGTTGGACGAACAATTGCTGATTTAGATAATTCTGAAACTATTCTTTCGAAGCATATTAGCGAAGCGATTCAGTACAGAAGTTTGGATAGAAATCAGTGGATGTGATTATGCGTTATGCAAAAAAAGGAATCTCTTTCAAGATTCCTTTTTCATTTACTAAAATTCAAATTCACCAACCAAAATTCCTTCTCCTCCAGAATTTGGCTTATTATTTTGGAATGTAATCATTTTCTTTACTTGTTTTCCTGAGCTATACATCAAGTAAATCTCTACCGAAATAGTTGTTGGTCCCGAAATACTCATTTGTCTTTCTCCATAAAAATTCGTTTCTATTTTATATTTTCCTTTAATCGCTTTTTTCAACATAAATTGTTCTGGTCCGAAACCTTGCGTTACATCTTCGCTCATTCTTCCTCCAATCGCAGTTGTACGATGTCCATAGAAACATTTCTCTCCATTTGGATCCGTCACCCACAAATCAATATCCGTCATATCTTTGTTCCAATTCATCACCACACGAATATCAACTGGAATATCCGCAATAATGTCTTTATTAATTTTTGATAAATTCAATTCTTTGCGATGTAGCGAAACTAAATTGTTAATTTCAGGCACAATAATCTCCGTAATATCGCGATCTCGTGTTGCAATTTCTATCGAATAATCGTTTGTCAATACTTTGTATAAATGATCTAAAGCAGATTGATATTGTTCGTTATCTTGTAACGCCAACGCATAATCTCGGTAACTTTGTGCATCAAAAGGTCGCCAATCCAAGACTTTTTTCGTGATAAATAATTCGGTTTGATATTCCTCAATTTCTTTCAATTTGTACGCTAACATTTTATACAATTCAGCATCTTCTAAACCTAAATCTGCAATAGAACTTAAAATTCTTAAACCTGTTATTTTATCTTTTTTCTGAAAGAAAAATGTTGCTACATCAAAATAAAATGCTGGTGTTTCGGCATAATCTTTTCTCAAATCCAAATAAGTTTGATATGGATTTTTAGACGCTTCTATCAACTTCATGTATTCTTTGTCTGATTTAATATCGACCATTTTAATTTCTGGAACCGAAACTGATGATTCTTCCTTCATTTTTTTATCTGCAACAAGCATATTTGCACTACTATTCGCTCTACTTTCTCTTCTTGCTCCGTATGCTGTAACAGAAACAGCTTGTATATCTGCTGAAACTTCTCTTTCTTCAATTGCAATACCTTGCGCTCTTCCTTCTAACGCAACTGGAACTGGAACAGTATCCGAAACAGGTTTTGGATATTTTGGTTTTACATATTTAAAATCTTTCTTCCACCACTCTCTCAATTCTTTTGCTTTCGCAATTGCATTTTTCAATAAATCAGCTTGTCGGCGCTCTTTTTGTTCAAAACCTTGTTTAGATAATTTATTGAATTCTGATTGCAATTCCGCTGGTGGATTGATTTTATATTTTACATAATCCGAAACATTTTCCAAGACAATTAAACTTGTGTTCGACGTTACAATCGAAAATTGTTTCCCAATTTCTTCTATTTCTGTTTTATTTTGCTCTGGATTTAACTCTAAATAATTCACTTTATTTTGCGCCCAAACTTTACTAATTTCAAAAGTTTGCGCAGCTTTACCTAAATCCAACTCTTTATTAAACTCAACTTTTCCGTTTCTTCCAAACATCATTGTCAATTTTGCATTTGGATATTGCGAAATTCCAGCAATCGAAAAATCCTGATTTGCATCGTAACTTATCGGATAAACTTCTCCAGCTGTATTATTGATAATTCCCATAAATTGTAAGGAGCTTTGATTAATTTGTTCAAAAGCTTTATCAACAGAAGTATCGTTTAGATTAATGAATTTACCACCATTGCGCTGAGAAATCATTTTCAAAACTCCAAAATTTGAAGTAGCTGAAGATGAAACTGCATAAATTGGTTGCTGAAATTCAAATCGATTTGATCCAAAAGAAGAAATTCCATCCGAAAACAATAAATATTCATCTGATTTTAATGTAGTCGAGATAATTTTAGAATAATTTGTTCCACCATCATAGATCATCGTTTCTAAATACTTTTTCAACTCAGACCAATCACCATTTTTGATTTGAAAAGACCTTCCTTTCTCCAAGTTAATATTCAACAAAGCAACTTCAATATTTAGATTTTGTTGTTTTTCTATTATTTTACCAAGAAATTCAATCTCTTTTTTATGATCACGTTTCAAACCACTCAATGAATTATCCCAAATGATTCCAATATTTTTTGACCAAACTTTAGCAATCGGTTTATCATCAATCACAGAGTTTGCGTAGAAATAAACTGATCCATCTAAATTTTTCTGAATAAAAGACTCAATTTTATTCGTTGCTTTTGGCAAATTAATCGTCAATGATTTAGTTGGAGCAAAATCTGTTTTAGACATACTTGCTTCAAAAACATTGCTATTTTCTGAGAAATTAAACGTTCCATCTGGCGACTCTGTTAGTTGCGGTTTTTCCGTTGAGTTATAAACCTTAGTTGTTAAGCTAAATTTCGCAATTTTCTTTGACGAATCTAAAGGTAAATGATATTGATATGCCGATTTATCATACTTTAAAACTTGATAATACGACAACTGAATAGTGCGCAAACCATTTGCAGGAATAGGTGAAATTCGCGTACGGAAATTATTTCCTTCGACTTTTTCGATAATTCCAGGATCGATATTTTGTTTCTGAATACTTTCAAAAACCTCCACAGCACGCGCCTTCGCTACAGGAACTGCATTGCGCATTTTTCCATTAATATCTATCGCATAACCGCTAACCGTCGTATTTTCGGGCATAGGAAACACTAAATTCCCTTCAAGATTACGAGATGATGAATTACTAAAAACTAAAGTCGTTGTTGTTTTGGCTAAATTTCCAAAAATTTCGACTTGTGTCGACATTTCTTGTAGCGTTACAGATTTTTCGTCAGGACGAGAACCTATTTCTATTCTCGGAATTCCGATACGAATATCTTGCGCTACTATTTTTGTAGTCCATAAAAAGGCTACAAAAAAGACTAGAAGTGGAAAATACTTTTTCATATAGTTTGATTTATAGGTAAGATGCAACAATTTACAAAAAGGTTGGTTTGATTATGAAAAAGTTTTAAGTGTTGAGTTGTGAGTTATAGGTTTATTTTAGATTCCTCCTTTCGTCGGAATGACATTTACTCAATTCGCATTAATAAAATCATCATTTTGAACTTGATTTTAGAAACAAGTTTTTAAAAGAAATAAAAAAAAATAATTATATTTGACTGAATTACAATTTATAATAAAATGAAAAACATATTATATATAACAGGATTAGCTTTAATATTAACTTCAATTTTATTAGTCTTAGAATTTTCTGATTCTAATAGAATGAGCTTGATTGCAGGAATGATACTTCCTATAGGTTTAGCCTTTAATATACTTGGTTTTATCTTAAAACCTAAAGCAATAAAAAATTAAATTAATATTCTGCCATAAATGTTAAATTAAAAAGCCAATTGTTTTTACAAACAATTGGCTTTTTAATTTATTTCTTAATATCTATTTTCTCTCTTTCTTTATCTTCACTCTTCTTATAAGCTTTCAATACTTCTCGAACAATTTTGTGTCGAACAACATCTTTATCATCTAAAAAGATAAAACCAATATCTTTTACATCTCTTAATATTGTAATTGCTTCACGTAAACCCGATTTTTGTTTTGGTGGTAAATCAACCTGATCTGGATCTCCAGTAATAATAAACTTAGAGTTTTTACCCATACGTGTCAAAAACATTTTCATCTGAGCATACGTTGTATTCTGCGCTTCATCCAAAATAACAAATGCATCATCTAAAGTTCTACCACGCATAAAAGCTAAAGGTGCAACTTCAATCACTCCTTTTTCTGTGTAAGCAGAAAGCTTTTCGAACGGAATCATATCTTTCAACGCATCATATAATGGTTGTAAATATGGATCTAGTTTATCCTTCATATCTCCTGGTAAAAAACCTAGATTCTCTCCTGCTTCAACAGCTGGGCGCGTCATAATAATACGACGAACTTCTTTGTTTTTTAACGCTTGTACAGCCAATGCAACAGCTGTATACGTTTTTCCAGTACCAGCAGGTCCTATAGCGAAAACCATATCTTTATCATACACCTTTTGCACCAAACTTGATTGTCCTGGTGTTTGTGGCTTGATAATTTTTCCATTAACACCATGCACAATAATTGAATCTTCTTTTTTCATTTGAAGCATTTCGTTATTGTCTTCGGTCATAATGATTTCGAGTTCGCGATCAGAAAGTCGGTTGTATTTGTGAATGTGTTGAATAATTTTCTGAATTTTCTGGTCAAAAACTTTCAGAACATCCTCATTTCCAAATACTGTAAGATCTCTACCTCGAGCAATAATTTTCAATTTGGGATAATACTCTTTAATGCGTTTTAGATGTTCGTTATTAGCGCCGTAGAAATCTTGGGCGTTAATTTCAGCTAATTCGATATTAATTTCTGTCAAATGGGGTAGTTTTTTAGTTCACTTAAACAAAAATAAAGAATAATAAACAATATATTTGCAATTATTACAGAATAATGGCAATTATTACATTAACATCGGATTTTGGTACAAAAGATTATTTTGTATCCAGCGTTAAAGGCGCAATTCTAAAGGAATTGGCTGATGTTACAATTGTAGATATTTCACACTTTGTTAATCCTTACGATTTATCTGAAGCGGCTTATATTATTCGAAATTCTTACGAAGAGTTTCCTGAAGGAACTATCCATATTATTGGTGTTAATGCATTAAGTACTCCTTTGCAAAAACCAATTTGTGCCTTAATCAACGGACATTATTTTATTTGTGCAGATAATGGAATTTTATCTTTAATCTGTCAAAAAAATGAACCTGAAGAAATTTACGAAATCACAGCTTATCCGGAAGGAATAGATAGTTTATTTCCGATGAAAAATTGTTTTGTACCTGTTGCTTGCCATTTGGCGCGTGGTGGTGTACAATCTCTTTTAGGAAATAAGCGCACAGAAATGAAACAACTAAATGAGCTAAAACCTATTTACCGTGATGATAAATTTATCATAGGAAATGTGGTTTATATTGATCATTTTGGAAATGTGGTAACTAATATTTCAAGAGACTTTTTTGAAGAACTCGTTCAAGATCGAAAATATAAAATTTTACTTCGTCAGAAAGATTTTTCGATGACAGATATTACAATCATATACAACCATTACAACGAAGTTGTACAAGATTTCAGTAAAGAAGTGCAAGCTTTTGGTCGTACGCTTTGTTTGTTTAATTCGGCTGATTTTTTAGAAGTTACTTTATACAAAAGTAATCCTTCAATTTCTGGTGGAGCAAATCAGTTAATGGGACTTAAAAAAGGTGATACAATTACAATTGAATTTGAAAATAACGTTGAATAAAATTTAATTGAGAGATTTTTAATAAACTATATGACTTATAATTATCTAATATACAAAGCAATACACGTAATTTTTGTAGTTAGTTACTTTGCTGGATTATTTTACATTGTTCGTTTGATGATTTATCATACCGAAACACAACAAATGGACGAGCCTAAAAAGACTATTCTACAGGATCAATACACTTTCATGGAGAAAAAACTCTGGAATGTAATTACCGTCCCTGCTTTGATCATTTTAGTTACAATGGGACTAAACATGCTTTACAAAAATCAAGCATTATTAGAAATGCCTTGGATGAAGAGTAAACTTGGTATGGTGAGTGTTCTATTGATTTATCATTATTGGTGTTGGCGAACATTGAAACAAATACAGAACAAAGTTTTCAAATACACTTCTGTTCAACTCCGAATGATGAACGAATTGGCAACAATTCTACTTTTTTCTATTGTATTTGCTGTGATACAGAAAGCTATGTTTGGTGAATATTGGTATTGGTCAATCATAAGTTTCTTTGGTTCTGGTGTAATACTTATGCTTATTGTGCGTTTAATTAATCGTAATAATAAAAAATAACATGTGGACAATCTTCAAAAAAGAGTTTTCCAATTTCTATTTAGGCTTCACAGCTTATCTGGCAACCGCAACATTTGTTATTGTTTCGGTTTTATTCCTTTGGTTTTTTGATAACGAATTCAATGTTTTCAATACAGGAAATGCATCTTTAAGTAGCTTTTTCTTTATTGGACCTTGGATTTTTCTATTCATGATTCCTGCATTAACCATGAAATTAATTGCGGAAGAGCAAGCAAATGGCACATTATTGTGGTTATTCACACTACCTATAAAAAATAACCAAATTATTTGGGGCAAATATTTAGCAGTCGTTTCAGTTGTCATTTTTTGTCTACTTTCAACTTTCTTGTTCACAATTACATTACAAGAGTTCTTGGTATCTGAACAAGAGTTAGATTACGGAACAATTTTTTCTGGTTATTTAGGACTTTTCTTTTTAGGAAGTTTATTCGCTGCAATTGGTTTATTTACCTCATCTATTACCAAAAATCAAGTAATGGCTTATGTTTTGGCAGTTTTCTTTTGCTTCATTATTTTTTATGGATTCGAAAGTTTAGCGTCGTACAATTTACTTGGTTCGATGGATTTCTATGTTCAAAAAATTGGAAGTTTTACACATTACAACCAGTTTTTGAAAGGAATTATTGACACACGAGATTTACTTTACTTTTTGATTTTGATTGGAATTCTGAATCAAATTTCAATTGTTAATCTTGAAAATAAAAAATAGTGCCATGAAAAAATTAAACAAAAAACATCTAATTACTTTCATCGCATTTATCGCGCTTTTTATCATCGCTCAATTTGTTTACATTCGAATTGACATGACGAAAGACAAACGTTTTACCTTAACTTCTACAACCGAAAAGTTAGTAGAAAATGTAAAACAACCGCTTAAAATTGAAATTCTTTTGGGTGGAGATTTAACAGGCGATTACAGAATTTTGAAGAACGAAATTCAGTTTTTATTAGACGAACTTCGCGAAAAAAACAGCAATATTTCTTATTCTTTTGTTGATCCTGTCGATTTAGGACAAGCCGAATTAGAGCAAAATAAATTGGCTCCAGTTCCGATTAAAACCGACAAAGGAATTTTGAATGTTTATCCGTACGCAAAATTAACTTACGGCGACAAATCCACTTATATGGAGCTTTTGGTCAATGATCCTTCTACTCCATTCGAAAAGTTAGCGTTGGCTTCAACAGAAAAATTAGAATATTTATTTGCCGAAAAAATTCAGAAAGCAACCAATTTTGAGCGCAAACGAGTTGGTTTTATCGTTCATCATGACGAATTACCAGAAGCAAATATTCAAGGATTAGGTTCTGCTTTGTCAGAAAAATATGATGTTGAGATCTACCTTAATCCAATTGCAAACAAATCGTTTACTTTACAACCTGCGGATTTGGATAGTTTGAAACGTTTTGATGCCTTAATTGTCGCAAAACCTACATTACCTTTTTCTGATATGGATAAATTGGTTTTGGATCAATATATCATGAATGGCGGAAAAATGATGATGGCTGTGGAAACTGTGGATGCTGAAATGGATTCTATTTTCCGAAGTGGTAAAATCGTTGCCTTTCCAAGAGATTTGAAATTAAATGATTTCTTATTCAATTATGGTGTTCGTATTCATCCGGCTGTTATCAAAGATATGAACGGTGCGCAAATTGTTTTGGCAGATGGCGAAACAGCAGGAAATACAAGTTACAATTATTACAATTGGCCTTATTTTGAATTAGGAATTAAAGGTGAAGAAAACCCAATTACAAGTTCAATCGATCCAGTTTTATTTCAATTTGCAAATCCAATCGAATTACTAAAAAATCCAAATATCAAGCAAACTGTTTTATTGAGTTCTTCTGAACAAAGCTCAATGAAACCTGCTTTAAATTATATTCAATTAAACGAAGTTGAAATCGAAAATCCTGAAGAATATAAAATGGGAAAAATTCCGATGGCAGTTTTGTTAGAAGGTAATTTCAATTCGGCTTATGCTTCGCGTTACGAACGTAAAGAATTTCCTAATTTCAAACCGAAAACTACCGATGGAAAAATGATCGTTATTTCGGATGGAGATGTTCTAAAGAATGCATTGTGGAGAGGAATTCCAATGCAATTAGGAGAAAATAAATTTTCTGTTCGCCCAGATAATCCGGATGGAAAACCGAAAACTTACGCCAACCAAACATTTATAATGAATGCAATGGATTATTTGTTAGGCGATGCAGATTTCTTGGCTTTACGCAATCGTAAATTAGAAATTCCTTTATTGAATGAAACCACTGTTATCCAAGAAAAGTCAACTTGGCAAATGATTAATCTACTTGTTCCTGTTGCAATGATTAGTTTATTAGCCGGAATTGGTTACTTTATTAGGAAGAAAAAATATTCTAAATAAAATTTATATTCATATCTATTTTTAGCTCAAGTAAATACTTGAGCTTTTTTTGTTTTAAATAAAAAGATTTAACTATTTTTAATTCACACTATTTGAATTAAAACTTAATGAATAATCTATATAAATTTATTTTAACCTTATTCCTAACACTTCCTGCTCTTATATTTGGTCAAATTCATGTAAGAGAAACCGCTACTGGAAATGCTTCTGGAGCAAACTGGGACAACGCCATGTCTTATGCTAGCATGGTTAATCAAGTAAATTCTATAACAAATAGAAATTCTAATATTTTGATAAAATTATACCAAGGAAATTATTTGGCTACAAATGCTATCGATTTTCGCGGTTTTTTTAAAGTTGAAATAACAGGTGGTTATATATATGAAATTGATCCAGAAACAGGTGGTTGGTTAGAAAGAAGTGGTGATGAAACAACATCGGTTATTGATGGTCAAAATGCAACAAAGCTATTTAAGTTTGAAAATAATTTAGACGTAACATTAAAAAATTTCACTTCGAGAAATGCTAATCCAACATCTCCAACAGAAAATGGTTCTTTGATCTCCTTTATCAATTCCCCTAATCTAAAATTAAAATTTGAGCACATTGTTTTTAACAACAATAATCTATCAAATACCAGTGCAGTTTATATTGACAATATACAAAGTTTTGAAACTGATTTCACTCAATTTCATAACAATAGAGCTACAATTAATTCTCCGAATAATGGAAGTGCTTTGTATATCACTAATACAGGAACAGTAAAAATTAATAACACTACTTTCAAAGATAATTATTCGTCATCAAAAGGAGCTGCTTTATATCTAAAAGACCTTGCTGATGTAAAAATGGAGCAAATTGTTGGTAATAATACAAATACAGGATACGTCTACAATTTTGAGAATAATATAAGTTTAGAAAATGGAGGGGCTATTTACAATGACAATAGTAATCTAAGTTTAACGGCTGTTTATTTTAAAAATAATGAAAGCAGAAAAAATGGAGGAGCCATTTACAGTACACCAAACTCAAAAAATGATTTAAGTAGAATTCATTTTGAAGAAAATAAAGCTCAGATTGGTGGTGCTATTTACAACGAAAGTAATAATGATTACAGAATTCAAAGTTCTTTGTTCAATCGAAATGTAGCAACTAATTATGCAGGTGGTATTTACAATAAAAAACAACTTTTGATAACGAATGCAACTTTTGTAAATAACACAAATTCAGCCATTGTTTATGCTACAAATTCTAGAAACACCATTTATAATAGTATTTTTTATCTTAATCGTGGAAATGCGGGGAGTTTAAAGAAAGATCTTTCTTCAGAAATTCAAAATAATCAATCTGCAATAAACGATATCCAATATAATATTGTTGAAGAGTACTCTACAGCGAATCACAATATTGTTGCAGATCCTTTGTTTGTTGACAATAATAATAATTTCACTTTAAAAATTACCAATAATAATTCAATGATGCAAGTTCTTAGCCCTGCATTTAATGCAGGAAAAGAAGAATTGTTTAGCAATATTACAGGTAGGGCTACAACAGGATCATTTGATTTGGACAAAAGAAATAGAAACTATGGAAATTCGTTAGATTTAGGAGCTTACGAATTAACCTTTGATTCAAATTTTCTTTTCCCAGATTGCCCTTCTATCATAACGCCTTACGATAATGAAGAAAATGTAGCATTGCGTCCTAATATTTCTTGGAATAATATTAATAATGCAAATCAATATCAATTAATAGTTCAAGAACAAGGTTTTGCAGATCCAACAATCAATCTACCTGTTCTCGCTACTACTATAAATAATACAAACTTTAATAATTACACAACCGACTTAAAACCTAATACCTTTTATCATGTGCAGATCCATCCAGAAAATACGCTTATCGGTGTAAAACGTGAAACCTGTCCTGTTTTTAAATTCAAAACAATGGATATTCCTACAATTCCAACTTGTACAACAGCTATTATACCTGCAAACGGAGAGCAAGGAGTATCATTAACACCGACAATAAAATGGAATAAAATCTCTAATGCAACTTCTTATCAATTAATTATAGGTACAGCCCAAGATGGAAATGATATTTTAGATAGAAATGTAGGAAACGTTGATTCGTTCACTCTTTCTACTTTAACTCACAACACAACGTATTTTGTCAAAAT
Organism: Empedobacter sedimenti; assembly: GCF_030005555.1. Taxonomy (GTDB): domain Bacteria; phylum Bacteroidota; class Bacteroidia; order Flavobacteriales; family Weeksellaceae; genus Empedobacter; species Empedobacter sedimenti. Next base: position 16,907 of record NZ_JASCQG010000012.1, read on the forward strand.
AATTGCGATCAATGCAGTTGGTCCAGCAGTATCTTGTGTATCTACTACATTTACTACATTACTTCCACCAGATCCGTGCGAACAAGTCAAAGTATCTGTAAATGTTTCAAAAAAAGATGTTACAGTAAATGTTGTAAATGGTCAAAAACCTTACGAATACAGAATTAATGAAGGAACGTGGCAAACAACAAATCTCTTTCCTGATGTAGCTGTTGGTCGTCATACAATTGAAATTAAAACAGCAGAAGGTTGTCAAAAAAGTGTCATTTTTGAAATCCCAAGTTTTTATAATTTAATCTCTCCTAATAATGACGGAAAAAATGATGAACTAGATTTTTCTTTTCTTAAATTTAAACAAAACGCCTCTATCCTAATAGTAGATCGCTTTGGCAAAACTGTTTTTAAAGACAATGGAGAAAATAATTTTATTTGGAAAGGTAAACAAGCTAACGGAATGGTTTTACCAACCAATACATATTGGTATTTTTTGGAGTGGAATGAACAAAATTCTGAAACAAAAAATAAACTACAAGGATGGGTATTACTCAAAAATAAATAACAAAAAAACCTCTCAAAATTTGAGAGGTTTTTATATGTAAAGTTGTGACGATTTTTACTCTAAGTGCATAAACGCTTTTTTACTCAAAAGACGTTCCTCGCTTTCTACGTGGTTATCATCAGGCACACAACAATCCACTGGGCAAACTGCCGCACATTGTGGTTCTTCGTGGAAACCTTTACATTCAGTACATTTATCAGGAACAATGTAATAAACCTCATCACTCACAGGATCTTGTACCGCATCAGCATCAAAAGTAACACCATCTACGTTTACAATAGTCCCTGAAAGAGAAGTTCCTTCAGAATATTTCCAATCAACAGCCGCTTCATAAATCGCGTTGTTTGGACATTCTGGCTCACATGCTCCACAATTTATACATTCATCTGTAATAATTATAGCCATTGTATCTGTTTTTTTATTTCCTACATTTGTAACCACAAAATTACATTTAATTTTCAGAAAAAATGACATTTGAACAAAGGATTTCAGCATTTAACGAATTAGGACAGTTTTTTAATTTTATTTTAAATAACGATTCTATTTCGGATGTAGACTTGAAACATAAATTTGAGAATTGGAAAGAAGAAGCTACTTACGCAATTAGCGATGCAGAAGCATACAACAATTGGTTTACAAAAGAGAATATTACGTTAGCTTTAAAAAGCTGGTCTGAAGCTTTAACGACGGATAATTTATTCGCTTGGACAAAAGATTATCCTTTTGCTAAAAAACCAAAAAATGTCGGAATCATCATGGCTGGAAATTTACCTTTGGTTGGTTTTCATGATTTACTTTCTGTTGTTATTTCTGGAAATAATGCGTTAATTAAAACATCGTCAAAAGATGATAAATTAATCAGACTAGCTATAAAATATTTGTATTCTATTGATGAAGAATTCAAAACGATTATTCAAACAATTGAACGATTAGAAAATTTTGATGCCGTTATTGCAACAGGAAGTAACAACACCGCTCGTTATTTTGAGCAATATTTTGGTAAAGTTCCTAACATTATTCGTAAAAATAGAACTTCGGTTGCTGTATTGAATGGTTCGGAAACTGAAGAAGAGTTGAAAAAACTGGGTGATGATTTATTTATTTACTTTGGATTAGGTTGCCGAAATGTGACAAAGCTTTATGTAAAAAATGAGGCACAATTACCTAAAATTTTCGAAGCTATTTTTCCTTGGGGCGATGTAATTAATCATCCAAAATATGCAAATAATTACGATTACAATCGTGCAATATTTTTGTTAGGAAAAGATGAGTTTTTAGATAACAATTTTGTTCTAATGAAAAAAGACACCGCTTTACATTCTCCAATTGCAGTTGTAAACTTTGAAGTTTATGAAGATGTAAATGATGTAAAAAATTATTTGATCGAAAATGAAAATCAAATACAATGCGTGGTTGGAAACGATATGAAAGATAATCCGAACAATGTTGAATTTGGACAAACTCAATTCCCGAAATTAACTGATTACGCTGATAATATTGATACGCTGAAATTTTTGGCGGAGTTGTAAAACTAAAAAAACCTTCACAAATTTGTGAAGGTTTTTTTTTATGTTTAAAACGTTGCTGCTCCTGCAGTTTGATTTTCTAATTTACGATTAATATTTGTTTTCTTACCCGTTGCAAAATCAAAGCTTAATCCAAGTACAAACATTGATTTGTTGTCCCAAATTTTTCCTACGCGCGAATAATCTACATATTGTTTATCCATTGTTTTTTGCTTGTAAGTTGACGGCATTCCAACCCAATACATTCCTGTTGTAAACGTCCAATTGTTGTGTTTATAACTCGCAAAAGCGTGACTCATATTTTCTTGCGTATACAACAAAGCGCCACCCAATGTATAATACGGAATATTAAATTGATAATTGATATTAAAGTTTTTGTAAACAGACGAAATCAAGAAATAATTTCCGATATAATCATTCTTCAAAATTCTTCCATCTTTTGTTTTGAAGCGCTCTGTTGCCGGAGCCACATTTACTTTTAACGTTAAAATATCTGTTCCAAAAGGCTTGATAGAACCTGTAATCTGAACGCCGTAACGTTGCGAATTTTGAGCATTCTCGTACGTTAGTTTATACCCTTCTATTTTTCCATTCACTATATTCTGTAAGTACAATTGATTGATAGGATCTTTTGTATAATGATAAAACGCGTTTGTATTTAAATCAAAATACTTTGAATTGAACGAATAAATCAAATTATTCCCAAACGATTTCTGAATCGATAAATACGGATTTCCTTCTTGTGTAATATTCTCTACAACTTGCATTACGTTTTTACTCAAAGCAGAATTCCACGGACTAGTCGGTTTGTAAGAACTTGTAAATCGTAGATTCTGATTCTTTGCCAATTCATAACCCAATACTAGTTTCGGGGTAAAAGTCCACGTATCTGTTTTTGTATCTTCGTTTTTGTTGTGAACATTCGTCAAACCAACACCCAAACGATACGATAACTTTTTCGCTTTTCCAGAATATTCAGAATAGACATATTGTTCTAAATAATTTACTTTATTACTTGATGGTCCATTCAAATTAACTAAATTATTATCTATCGAATTATTCGAAATTCGGTAACCCGAATTTAATTTTCCTTTCTCAAAACTATGCGTATGCGCAATTTCTCCAACAATTCCTTTTTGATCAGCTTCTAAATTTGTCAAATAATTGTACTGCTCATCTCCTGAAGCTGTCACCCATTCACGCGTTTCGTCCATAGATTTCGTCGTATACATTGATCCTACAAAATTTAGACTTAATTCGTCTTTTGTTCCTAATTTTCTCGAATAATAAAGATCTAAAGTTGGTTTAGAATAGTTAGAATTTGAATGTTTATATGTTGAATGATCAGTTAATAAATTATTTTGGTAAAACAAACTTGTTCCGTTTGCATAAACAAACCCTGAATTAATATTCATATCAAATTTGGCTTGAAAAGCATATCTATCCGAATCTGAATTGGTATATCTTAATAAAATTGATTGATCAGTGTAACCAAAATATTCGTTGCGTTGATTTTCTGTACGGTAATGAACATTATTTAGATTATAATCATAAATATTCATCGAAGTTCTATCTTTATAATCTCTTAAATAAATATTATACTCTAATCCAAAATTATTTTTCCCTTTTGTGATATTTGCATAAGCTGAGCCGTTAATAAAACCTGTAGTCAATGCTCCTGTAAGATCTGCACCATAAACATAACCATTCTCGGGATTTCGCGTAATCAAATTCACCACCTGATCCGCACGATTTGCATAACGAGCTGGCGGAATATCAAAATACTCAACTCGTACCACGTCTTTTGGTTTCACAGCACGAATCTGCATATCTGTTGCTTCAATTCCATTTATCAACAGTAGTGTTGTTCCTCCTTTTGTACTTTGAATTGAATTAGAAATTGGATCAACTATTAATTCTGGTAAGGTATTTAATAAATCTTTCGCATAACGAGCTTTTTCTAACGCTTCTTTATCAAATGTATAAACAGCTTTGTCAGCAAACATTTTTTTACGTTGCGCAACTACCAAAACTTCTTTAATTTCGATTGGATTATAATCTAAAGAATCTGTTTTTTCTTCTTGTGCAAAGGATAAAATACCGACCAAAGATGCGGCAAGGATAATTATTTTCTTCATGGTTAATTCTACAATTAAGTATTCGTGTTACAATAATGACGTACGAATAACCAAGATGTTACACATTATATGCAATTATTTTTGATAACTTTACACGGAACAATATTTTTGATTTGAAAAAAATAATTCCTTTTATCGCTCTATTTTTAAGTTTCAATGTCCTTTTTGCGCAAGAAGCGAATCAATCGCCAACTGAATATCGTATAGAAAGTTTCCAAACTCCTTTGGTTGCAAAAAAAATGATGTACGATTGGTTTGGAAAATGGAACAAAGTAATCTACACAGAAGACAATAAGGCTTTGTTAGTCTGGACAAATAGAGCTGTTATTAATGAATCTCCCGAGGTTTTTACAATTATTACCTCGAGTATAGAGAATGAAGAAGAAATGTTTGGGACAGTTCAAATCCTAACATCAAATGGTCATGATGCTTTAGCTAAAAATTCGCCCTATCGTGAATATTTGAATGAATTTATCAAGACACTTTCTAAGCAAAAAAATACAAATAAAAAGTTTTTTAAGGAATATCTAAAAGTTGAATATTAGTTAAAATTAATATCATGAAATATAAATTTCTTTATTTTCTGTTCCTATTTTCTATTTATTCTTTTGGACAGGATAGAATTACATCAATGACTATTGAAAATTATGCAAGTCATATCATACCAAGTGGAGTTAAAATTGATTTTACGAATACAACTTCTATGTTTCATCCAAAAAACACAGATAAAGTAATTGTGCTTTACACTAAAAGTATGTTGAAAGGGAAAAATCAAGAAAAGGAAATCCTTCTTAGTAAGAATGATTTTTCAGAAATTGAAGATAAAATTCTTGATTTAAATTTTTCAGATTTTATTAAAGATCGAAAAACAATTTCTCTTGATGGATACACTACTAAGCTAAGTATAAATGCTAGTTATGAAGATAATAATACGATTGTTTTAGAAACATCAGATTCTCAATCTAACAAATTATATGCAGTTATAACATTAATTTTAGCAAAACTAAATCTCAAAGAAAAAGATTTTTATAGATAAAAAATCCTTCAAGTAGAACTTGAAGGATTTAGTTTTTATAGAAATTAAATTCTCTTAATTATTTCGTTTAAAGAAAGAATCGACAAACTCCATTTTATTGAAAGCTTGTAAATCATTGATTCCTTCACCAACACCAATGTATTTTACGGGAATCTGAAATTGATCCGAAATTCCGATTACAACTCCACCTTTCGCTGTTCCGTCTAATTTGGTCACAGCTAAAGAAGAAACTTCTGTTGCTTGTGTAAATTGTTTGGCTTGTTCAAAAGCATTTTGACCAGTAGAACCATCTAACACTAATAAAACTTCATGTGGAGCATCTGGAATTACCTTTTGCATCACGCGTTTTATTTTTGTCAACTCGTTCATCAAATTAACCTTATTGTGCAAACGTCCTGCAGTATCAATTAACACAACATCTGCATTTTGTGCAACTGCTGACTGAATGGTATCAAATGCAACCGAAGCAGGATCAGAACCCATTGCTTGTTTCACAATTGGCACACCAGCTCTTTCTGACCAAATCACTAATTGATCAACTGCCGCAGCACGAAACGTATCAGCTGCTCCAAGAACAACTTTTAAGCCTTGCGATTTGAACTGAGAAGCTAACTTCCCTATTGTAGTTGTTTTTCCAACTCCATTTACTCCAACTACCATAATTACGTATGGTACATCTTTCTTTGGAATGGCAAAACCATTTGTATCTTCTATATTATTTTCTGAAAGTAAAGCAGCAATTTCTTCACGAAGAATTAAATCTAACTCAGAAGTCGAAACATATTTATCACGCTCAACACGTTCTTCTATTCTACGAATAATTTTAATTGTTGTTTCAACACCAACATCAGATGAAATTAACACTTCTTCTAAATCATCTAAAACCTCATCGTCTACTTTAGATTTTCCTACAACAGCACGACTGATTTTATCAAACAAAGATGTTTTAGATTTCTCTAAACCTTCATCTAATTTTTCTTTGCTTTCTTTTCCTAATATTTTCTTGAACCAACTCATTAAAAGTTAATTTATCTTAAAAATTTTGTACGAAGATACATAAACTCAAGGAAATAAAAAAGCCGCCCAAAGAGGCAGCTCAATTAACCTTAAATATTTTTTTAGCTATGCTAACAGATTATTTCGCGAAGAAAGAATCAGCTTCGTCAGCGTTAACTACTTTTTCAACAAATACGTAAGCTCCAGATTTAGGAGACTTTACCATTTTGATTACTTTGGTCATTTTTTTAGACCCTGTTTGTAGGGTTGCTACTGTCTTTTTTGCCATCGTCTAAAATTTTATTATTTGATCTCCTTGTGAACTGTATACTTTTTCAATACTGGGTTGAATTTTTTCAACTCAATACGATCTGGAGTATTTTTTTTGTTTTTTGTAGTGATGTAGCGAGACATTCCTGGCATACCACTCTCTTTGTGCTCAGTACATTCTAAAATAACTTGTACTCTATTTCCTTTTTTTGCCATGGTGAATTAAATTATTTGATTAAACCTTCTTTACGTCCACGTCTAACAGCCTCATCAACTCCTAATTTGTTGATAGTTTTTAAACCGTGTGCAGAAACTCTTAGTGTAATCCACTCACCAGCTTCTGGCATAAAAAATTTCTTAGTAAACAAATTCACTTCAAAAGTGCGTTTTGTTTTATTATTAGCATGAGAAACATTGTTTCCCACTAATCTCTTCTTACCTGTAATTTGACAAACTTTTGACATCTTATTTTCTATTGTCTTATTTTAAACGGAGTGCAAAGTAACAAATTATATATTACTTATACAACAGTTTAAGGTTATTATTTTATACTTTTTTTCTTAACTTGCTTGTATAGTAACTTCTGAGCGAGTGTATAAGCCATAATAATTCCCATTACCATTAATGCTATACGCGCCAAAACATCACCATACTTTGTGTAAAACGTTAACTCGCTGTTCATTAAGACTGTACCATTTAAGGCACCCTGCTCTCCATATGGTAAAGACTTCATTATATCTCCTCGCTGATTAACGAAAGCCGAAATACCTGAATTTGCAGATCTTACGATAGCGCGTCTATTTTCAATAGCTCTCAAATTACCATATAATAGTAATTGACGATGACCATCGGTAGAGCCCCACCAAGAATCGTTGGTCATTGTGAATAAAACATTTGCACCTTCTCTCACATATTCTGTTGTATACTCTCCGTAAATAGATTCGTAACATATAACCGGAGCAACAGCAGCAGTGTTTGTTTTATTTTTGAAAACAGAACGATGAGGTTGAATCCCCAACGTTTTTGTTGTGCCGCCAAAGTTAAGCATAAATTCTCCAATAATTGGTATTAAATAGTTACGATATGGAAAAATTTCTACTCCAGGTACTAATTTACTCTTATGATAGATCTGAATAGAATCGTTTCCACTTAACTGTAAAGCCGAGTTATAAGCGTCGTACCACGTAATTCCGTCTTTCATAACAGAGGCCGTTTCACTCGCTAAAGATTGCATCGGATAAATTCTCATTACAGATGCTCCTGTTACAAAATGTAAATCTTTCTTCGATTTTGTCCATTGTTGAATGTCTTGAACAATCAAATCATCGTACAAATGATCAAAAATTAAAGCGGACGAACCCGGAACTGCAGTTTCTGGAGCTACAACAAATTGTGTTTTTGGTTGAATATTTTTCAAAGCCAATTGTTTCAACTCATCATAAATCTGCAAACCGTCTTTCATATACTTTTCATTATATGGATCTAGATCGGGCTGAAGAACTAACACATCAAGTGCTTTTCCTTTTTCTTCGTAGTTTGCATAAATAATATAAGAAATACCAATTGGAACGGCAATTAACAATCCTGCATAGATTCCTAATTTGTTTAAATATTTGTTTTCTTTCTTATTGATGTAAGCCGTTAAATAATAGAAAACGACAATATTGACTAACCATATCCACAATGTTCCTCCAAAAGTTCCTGTGTATTCATACCATTGTACCCATTCGTAGAATTTCGCAAAACCATTTCCTAAGTTAAACCAAGGCCAAGTAAACTCCCAATTAAGTGTAAGTTTATCAAAACTCATCCAAATTGCAGGCAGAAAAACAAGTCCATATAAATTTCCTGCTTTTGTCTTAACGAAATGAAACAACTGAAAAACAATCGACATAAACAATGCATTAGCCACAACGGGAATGAAATAAGCCATCCACGAGTTTTGTAAATCTCCGTTTGCATCGGTTTCTTTGGCATAATGCAACCACCAAATTACAATTGCATTCCAAATAAAGAATGTTAAATAGGAAAGTCCAAAAATCTTGCGTCCTTTCTTTTTATATTCTGCACGTTGCGTTATTTGATGCTCGGCTAACATAAGCGGAACAAACCCTATAAATAATAACAAAGGAAAACCGTACGACGGCCAACCTGCTGTTAACAATAATCCTGAAGCTATTGCGTATGCAATGTATTTTTTCATGTGACAAATTTATGCTATCATCATTCAATAATTGATGATATTTGTTTGGATTAATTTATTTTACAATTTTAGTTTTGATATAATAATTTGGATTAATTGTAACATCTTTTGCATTTTTAATTGCTGTATTATTCAATATTTGCCAATCTTTTGTTGGATTGATTGTTTGATTTGAATTTTTCAACGTCAAAGGCATTACAAATCCATCAACAATAGTTGTGTAACGATATTTTATTTGATTTCCTTCTTGCTTAACTTCTAAAGTTGGAATTTCAATTGTTCTTAAATATTGATTGAAAAAAGCATTTAAATCTAAACCTGAAAATTTCGCAATATAATTTTCGATTTGTTCTGTTGTAACTGTTTGATGATAAAATTCTTTGTTCAAACCTCTTAACATCTGTCTAAATTTTTCATCATCATTCATCCAAGTTCTAAGTGTATGAATCATATTTGCACCTTTGTAGTACATATCACCACTACCCTCTTGATTTACACCATAAACACCGATAATTGGAATATCATTCGCTATTGCTCTTCGCGTTCCTCTCACATATTCACCTGCTGCTTCTTTTCCATAATAAGTTTCCGTAAATAATGTTTCCGAATACGCTGTAAACGATTCGTGGATCCACATATCAGCGACATCTTTCTCCGTAATATTATTTCCGAACCATTCGTGACCAGCTTCGTGAACAATGATAAAATCCCATTTAAGTCCCCAACCAGAACCAGATAAATCGCGACCTAAATAGCCGTTCGCAAATTTATTTCCATACGCAATTCCAGATTGATGCTCCATTCCTAGATGTGGCGCATCAATAATCTTAAACGAATCTTCGTAGAATGGATATGGACCAAACCAATGTTCGAAACTTTTCAGCATCAATTTAGCTTGTTCAAATTGTGTTTTTGCTTTCTCTAAATTATAATCTAACACATAATAATCTAAATCCAATTTACCTTTCTCGCCATCATAAGTGTCTTTGAAGTTGACATAATGTCCGATATAAGGAATAATATTATAATTATTGATTGGATTGACAACTTTCCATGTAGAAATTGTCTTACCATTTTTCTCTTTCTTAGAAATTAATCGTCCATTACCAACTCCAACCAAATCTTTTGGAGCTATAATTTCTAATTCCATTCCATTATCTGGCTCATCACCCAAATAATCTTTGTTCGGAAACCAAGCACTTGCGCCCAAACCTTGTACCGCAACAGACATCCAATCTCTACCTTTTTCATCTTTTGTAAAAATCCAACCGCCATCCCAAGGGGCTTTTTTAGCTACAATAGGATTACCTTGGTATTGCAGCTCAAGTGTATTATCTTTTTTCTTTAGATTTTTTCCTACTTTAATAAAGTAAACATTTCCGTCGCGTTTAAAATCAGAAACATTCTTCCCATTTAACTTTACTGCAGCAACATTCATTGGTTCTTGCAAATCAATTTGCAACAAATCAGATGATTGTTTAGCAGATAAATCAAACTTGATTGTAGAAATTCCTTTTATCGTTTTTGATTGAGAATTTGGTTCTACCGTAACTTTATAATGTTTTACATCCCACCAATTTCGGAACTCGTTATTGGTACCGCGAAGCGAGTCTTGTCGCGAAAACTCTTGTTTATGATTTAAAACTTGGGCATTTGTTGTTATCGATATCAAACCAAGTAATAGTACTAATTTCTTCATAGTCATTTTTAAAACATATCAAAAATAAGATTATATATTTGATAAATAAGCGCAAAAAACTATGATTACAGAAAATTTTAAAGAAAGAATAAATTATTTAAAAAATAATCACCTTATAGTAGAAGCTTTGTATGAAATTTTAGATGAATTGAAATTAAAACATAGTGCTTTTACAGGATTTACTTTTAGAGAAGACATTGATCCAAATGGTTTATTACTAACTGCTGAAGGTGACGAATCAACAGGAATTACCATTCGTGTTCCGAGAAATGTCTTAGACTTTGATCTTGTTTTGCTTTCTAATATTTTAATGCACGAAATGTATCATGTTCACCAACGTTCTGGTGATCATCAAATTGAATTGAGAGAAGAACGCGAATGGCAAGCTTATACAGAAATGATTTTTCATAAAAAGTTTCCAGAAATTCCAGTCTTAAGTAATTTTTACATCAAACAATTTGGCGAAAAAGCATTAACTTATTACAATCGAATGCCCGATGACATGAAAACAAAATACGCAGATGAAAAGACCGATTTAGAAAAAATTCTGCAAACGATTTACGACAAAGAAAATAAACCAAAAGAAGAACCAAAATCTGAAAGTAATTCTGAAACAATCTCTTGGCAAGATTTCGAGAAAATTGATATGCGAATTGGTACAATTATAAAAGCAGATGATTTTCCGAAAGCGAAAAATCCAGCTTATCAATTACAAATTGATTTTGGTCCATTAGGAATCAAAAAAAGTTCAGCGCAGATAACTTCACTATATACCAAAGACGAATTGATTGGTAAACAAATAATGGCAGTTGTTAACTTTCCGAAAAAGCAAATTGCCACTTTTATGAGCGAATGCCTTGTAATGGGTGTTTACGGAAACAATAAAGACGTTATTCTCCTAAACCCTGAACGAAAAGTAGAAAATGGAAGTAAGATTGGGTAAGATTGAGTTTAAGGCAGAAATTAAGTTTAATCTTAATTTAACGCTGACAATTTATCAACTAGTCAACTGACTTTTTTATCAACAAATAATCAAATAATTCGTCATAATCTGACAACCTGACATCTAAAATCTATTGGATGTCATTTTTTTTATGTTGGCACAAAGATTGACTATTTGTTGTAGCATCATTTTTGATGATGTGTGAACAATTAGATAAATCATTATTAATATAAAAAATAACAAAATAATATGAGCAAAATAATCGGAATCGACTTAGGTACAACGAACTCTTGTGTTTCTGTAATGGAAGGTAGCGAGCCAGTTGTAATCCCAAATGCAGAAGGAAAAAGAACAACTCCTTCAATTGTAGCTTTCGTAGAAGGTGGAGAAATTAAAGTTGGTGATTCAGCAAAACGTCAAGCTGTTACTAACCCACAAAAAACGATTTATTCTATCAAACGTTTTATGGGGACTAAGTTTAATAACGATGCAGACGAAATCGGACGCGTTCCTTACAAAGTGGTAAAAGGTAATAACGATACACCAGCAGTAGATATTGATGGTCGTAACTATACTCCACAAGAAATCTCAGCAATGATTTTACAAAAAATGAAAAAAACTGCTGAAGATTATTTAGGACAAGAAGTATCAAGAGCCGTAATTACAGTTCCTGCTTACTTTAACGATGCTCAACGTCAAGCAACAAAAGAAGCTGGTGAAATTGCAGGTCTTAAAGTAGAGCGTATTATCAACGAGCCTACTGCAGCTGCATTAGCATACGGATTAGATAAAGCACATTCAGATAAAAAAATCGCTGTTTACGATTTAGGTGGTGGTACATTTGATATCTCTATCTTAGAATTAGGTGACGGCGTATTCGAAGTATTATCTACGAACGGTGATACTCACTTAGGAGGTGATGATTTTGATGATGCAATCATCAATTGGTTAGCTTCTGAATTCCAAGCGAAAGAAGGTGTTGATTTGAAAAAAGACCCAATGGCTTTACAACGTTTACGTGAAGCTGCTGAGAAAGCTAAAATCGAATTATCTTCTTCTGCACAAACAGAAATTAATTTACCATACGTTACAGCAAACGAAACAGGACCAAAACACTTAGTAGAAACTTTAACTCGTTCTAAATTTGATCAGTTAACAGAAGACTTAGTACGTCGTTCTATGGAGCCTTGTAAAAAAGCTTTAAATGACGCAGGTTTATCAATCAACGATATCGACGAAGTGATTTTAGTTGGTGGATCTACACGTATGCCAAAAATCCAAGAAGAAGTAGAAAAATTCTTCGGTAAAAAACCATCTAAAGGAGTTAATCCTGACGAGGTTGTTGCTGTAGGAGCTGCTATCCAAGGAGGTGTATTAACAGGTGATGTAAAAGACGTATTATTATTAGACGTTACGCCATTATCTTTAGGTATTGAAACTTTAGGAGGAGTATTCACAAAATTAATTGAAGCGAATACAACAATTCCAACTAAAAAATCTGAAACTTTCTCTACTGCAGTTGACAATCAACCAGCAGTAACATTAAGAATTGGTCAAGGAGAGCGCCCATTATTCAATGATAATAAAGAAATTGGACGTTTTGACTTAGTAGATATTCCACCAGCACAAAGAGGTGTACCTCAAATCGAAGTAACATTTGATATTGATGCGAATGGTATCTTAAGTGTATCTGCAAAAGATAAAGGAACTGGAAAAGAGCAATCAATCAAAATTGAAGCTTCATCTGGATTATCTGATGCTGATATCGAAAGAATGAAAAAAGAAGCGCAAGAAAATGCTGCGAAAGATGAAGAAGCAAAAAACAAAATTGAAAAAGTAAATGCTGCTGACTCTTTAATTTTCCAAACAGAAAAACAATTGACTGAGTACGGAGATAAAATTCCTGCTGACAAAAAACAACCAATTGAAGAAGCTTTAGCTGAGGTTAAATCTGCTCACGCTGCTCAAGACGTTACTGCAATTGATGCTTCTATGGAGAAATTAAACACAGCTTGGAATGCTGCATCTCAAGAAATTTATGCTGCAATGAACGAAGGTCAACAAGGAGGAGCGCAAGCTCAACCAGGTGCTGATCAAGGTCAAGCAAATAATGATGGTGTAGAAGACGTAGACTTCGAAGAAGTTAAATAATCTATTTCATATTTTAAACAGAAAAACCACTCAAATTGAGTGGTTTTTTTATATCCAAATCTTTATAAAAAAACAAAAGCCACAGATCGAAATCTGTGACTTTTGAATATTAAACTTAAAATATATAATCTGATATTCTTCTTAAAATTTGTATTTCAAAGTTGCCATTAATTGACGAGGTGCAATTGGATTTACACTATAGTTTTCGTGTACTGTATAGTTTAACTCATTTGTAATATTAGATAAACGAGCTAATAACGAAAACTTGTTCCAAGAATAACCAGCAGAAACATCAATTGTTGTATAAGCTGATAATGGAATCTCTCTATCAACAATTCCGTTAGGTTGAGAAGCATCAATTTGATTGTTCCATCCTCCTACTCTTTTTCCGATATAATTAGCTAAAGCACCTAAAGAAAAACCTTTTAATGTACCTTGTTGTACTGTATAAAAGAAACTCATATTGGCAGTATTAGCAGGAGTTCTTGTTAAACGATCTCCTTCAATAAAACTACCTTTTAATCCAGATGTTTTTGTATAACGCATATCATTGTAGCTATAACCTGCCATAATGCTTAATCCAGCGATAGGACGAGCTGTTACATCAACCTCAACACCTTTACTTTTTGTAGCGCCTGATAAAACTTTTAGGTTAGAATCTGTATTTGGTGTACCATCCGCTTTAAATTCTGCAGTTTGTGCTAAATTATTATTTCTGATTTCGTAGTATGTAACATTTGTACTTAATAGTCCTTTAAAGAAATCATTTTTAACACCTACTTCATATTGATCAATAATCGATGGTTTAATCACTTGTAAGTCGACTGTTGTACCAGAATTTGGCGTAAACGAGTTAGAATAACTTGCAAAAATTGCCATATCTTTTATTGGTTGATAAACTAAACCAACTTTAGGAGAAAAAGCTTGATCTACTCGTTTTTGATCTTGCTTTACAACAACTGGATTTTTTGTTAAATCTAAATTTGTTGCTTGCGCTTCTTGCCAAGACCAACGTAAACCAGCCAAAACTTTAAACTTTTCTGTAACAGAAATTAAATCTTGAAAATAAACTCCAAAACGATTTGTTTTCGTTTTTACAATTTTTGTATTCGTTGCATTCGGAATTCCTGTTCCTTGATCAAAATGTTCGAAATCATAAACATTTCCACTTCCGTACGTTTTAGGTTCAAAAGCAAATGTATAAGATTTTGCTGCAGAATTATCAAAATCTACCCCTGTAAATAATTGATGTTTGATTTTTCCTGTCTTAAAATTTCCTTGTAAATTAAGTTGCTCAGCATATAATTGTTCAGAGTTTTTATTCTGTCCCAAAGCTCTAGCCCAATTTCCTTTTGCATCAGGAGAAATACGTTCTGTTCCTTTAGACTCGCGATCAAATTGTTGAAAAGAGCTATTAAAGTTTAACTTCCAGTTTTCATTAAACTCATGTTTTACTAAAGCACTTGCACTTGCTTGCTGTGTAAGACCATTCGAC
The DNA here is from genome assembly GCF_030005555.1 of Empedobacter sedimenti. Taxonomy (GTDB): domain Bacteria; phylum Bacteroidota; class Bacteroidia; order Flavobacteriales; family Weeksellaceae; genus Empedobacter; species Empedobacter sedimenti. The sequence continues at coordinate 31,923 of NZ_JASCQG010000012.1, forward strand.
CAAACCGCTCCCATATATAGGTTTCTTGGCAAATCAAGAATCTGTTTACCAATAATAGCTGTACCAAAATCTGGTGTCCAATCATCATGTAAATAATCAGCTTGCAATACCAACTCTGTGCGATCTGTAATCTTAAACAATAAAGATGGATTTACATAGTAACGCTCTCTTTTTACAACATCACGAAAACTCTCAGAATTTTCATAAGATCCTGTGAAGCGATAAGCAATTGTATTATTTAAAGGTCCGTAAACATCTACAGAAGGTTTGTAAAAATTATTACTTCCAGCCTGCATGCTTACTTCACCTCCGAAATTAAATTTAGGTTTTTTTGTCACCATATTCAAGATTCCTCCAGGAGCTACATTTCCAAAAAGTAAAGCAGAACCACCTTTCAACACCTCCACTTTTTCTAAAGAAGAAACTTCTGGGATTGATCCATTATTGAAACGGAAACCATTTTTGAACATATTGTTTGACGACATATCATAACCACGCGACCAAAAAGATTCCGTAGCAGCACCACGAGCCGAACCTACGTAAACTCCGTTCACATTTTTTACAACTTCGCTCAATTTAATAGCTTGTTGTTGTTCTATTGTACGGTTTCCGATAATCTGAAAACTTTGTGGTAAATCCATTGGTTTTACATCTAATCCAGATAATATGGTCTCTTTCTTTTTGTTTGGAGAATCATTGATTTTGATTACAACCTCGCTCAAAGACGTGATATCTTCGTTCAACACAAAAGTAATTGTACTTACTTCATCTGCTGTAACATCAATCGATTTTGATTGTTTCTTTAATCCTTCACCTTCTAATGTTAACGTGTGATGCCCTTCAGGAAAATTAGAGAAATGAAATTCACCTTTTTCATTTGTAATTGTTGAAGAATGAGATTTTCCCATTTTAATGGTTACTCCAGATACAGGAAAACCGTCTGATGATATAATTTTTCCTTCAATCACTCCAGTACTTTGAGCAAGTGCCATAACTGAAGAGAAAAGAAATACTAAAAATAATTTGATTTGATAATTCATATTCTGTTTATTTGGAATAGATAAAAATAATGTCGCAAATGTAAAAACTTGAATTAAATCTCACAACGTTTATTTAGATTAATTAATAATAATTTTTAAACAAATGAATCTCAATAGATTAATATTGATTTCATTAACTTCGAACGTGGAAATTAAGGTCTGAATTAAGCAATATAGCATATCAAAAACATCAAAATTTTGCATTTTTTTGCGTAAATGTTAATGATTTCTAAAAATTAAGTATTCTATTGTAAAGACGAGTATCTATTATTGAATTAATAAAAAGAAAAATCAATTTTCAATTTGATTATTTCATATTTTTAAGTGATAATTAACTCTATGAAATTCAAACTTCTACTTTTTCTTTTTACGGCTATTTTTGGCTTTGGTCAAAATTATAATTTTAAAAATTCATTTGATTCGATTAAAGTCAATCAATCAAAACTAAAATATACACGTGTTACATATTACATCAATGATATAAAATCGCATGCTTTAAAGGAGAATAAGCGTCCAGAATATTTATTGGCTACTATTTTGGATTTTGAAAATCAAAGTAAACAACATACAAAAAGAGAAGAAATTGTAAATAAAATTTTGCCTTTAATCGAAAAAGAAATTGCGAGAAGTAAACCGGTTGATAAAGCATTTCTACATATGTTTTATGCAAATTTATTGTATGCCAATATAAATGTAGAAACGACAACTAAAAACGATTTGTCTACTAATTTTGTTGATTGGTCTTTTGAAAAACGATTTAAAACTATTGATTCTTTGCTAACAGAATCGATAAAAAATAAGGAATTACTGCAAAACGAACCAACTGAAAAATGGAAAATTCTGTTGAATGCCGAAACTATAAATCAGGCATTAGAAAAGGAAGTTAAGACTTCTGCAAAAGAGTACAATCAGTTTACTTTAATTCCTACACTTTATCATTTGTTGGGGAATTTATATATCAATGGAATTAATCAACTTTATCAAAATAATCGCTTTACACAAAAAGATAAATTTCAAATTATAGCCAATAAAGTTAATCGTGTTCTAAATAACATTGAGCAATTAAACAAAGAGAAAAATTATAATGAAGCAAGATCTTATCAATATTATTTAGCTCATAACAATAGAGATTTTGAGGGTTATAATCAATTGAAAAATGATTTAAATAGCATTTCTGCTGATTTTAATGCACAAATTTTTTATCACAATTTAACTGAATCATTTTCGAGAAATGGTAAACCACAAAAAATTATTGATTGTTTAAATGATGTTATAAAGCTTTACCCAAATACAATTTGGACTAAAAATTTGATTGATTTTAGAAATGAAATCTCCAAACCAGAATTAAGTATAGGACATTCAGAAATTTATCCAAGTAATGAATATATTCCTGTCACAATTAATCACAAAAAAGTAAAGGAACTTTATATCAAAGTTTTCAAGATAAATTATTCGCCAAAACACGACGAAGATTTTGCTAAATATGATTCGATTACCAAAAGTTTTCAATTGAAAGGAGAATTAATTTATTCCGAGAAAATAGACTTGAAAAATTTTGAAGATTACGACTTTCATAATGTTTTATACAAAATTAATCCTTTAGCAAATGGATATTACGAGATTTTTGTAAGTAATAACAAAGATTTTATTGACGATTATTATTTCAATGTTGTGGAGAATAATACAATTCAAATTTCGGATTATTTTATTTCTGCTTTCGAAACCGAAGAATTAGAAGATGGTTATAAATACAAAGGTCAATTAATTAATAGAAAAAATGGTTTGCCATTTTCTAATCAAACGATAAAACTTTATGGAGAGGCAAAAAATAAATTTCATCATGTAAAAAATATTCGTACAAATGCAAATGGCGAATTCGTTTATAAATCGGATGACGACTTGGATAAACGAGAAGATTTAGATGATTTGTATTTATATATTCCGTCAACGAAAGATTTTTTTGATTTATCAAATAATAATATTGGTGATATTTTGGATTATTCTGGAAATGATTCTGACGTAGAAACAGATGCGACCATTTTGTTAGATAGAAGAATTTATAGACCAAATCAAGAGGTGTTTTTCAAGGCAATTTTACATGAACGAACTTCGATAAAAGGAAAAATTCTTCCGAATATAGAGCTCGATGTTTTATTAAAAAATGTAAATGGAGAAAAGATTGACAGTTTAAGTTTAACGACAAATGATTTCGGATCAATAAATGGAAAATTTAGACTTCCCGCAGAAACCTTGAACGGAGATTTTAAAATTGAAATTCGTTTTTCGAAGATTAATAATAAGAAATTTATCAACGCAACAAATTTTGATGTAGAGGAATACAAACGTCCAACTTTTAGAGTTGTTTTGGAGAAGAACAAAGAAACCTTGCAAGTAGGTGATAAAGCTACTTTCAAAGGGTATGTTGAGTCGCTTTCGGGAGCAAGACTAAATGATGCAATCATACATTATCATTTCGAAAGAAATTATGGTACAATACAAGAAGATTTTGATACGATAAAAACAGATCAGAATGGCGAATTTGTAATTGAAAAATTATTAAAAGGAAAAGAAAATATAGAGAGTGTATTTTTATATGTCACAGCAATTTTGCAAACTGGAGAATCGCAAGAAACTTCGAGAAATTTTTATTATGGCAAAAATCCTTATGATATCAAGATAATTTCAGATGAAGTAACCATCAATAAAGATTGGAACAAAATTGTGCTGGAGACGGAGAATACAAATAATGTTTTTGTTCCTCTAAAAGGTAAAGTTACTCTTTATAAACTTCCCGAACCGAAAGGAATTTATGGACTTAATGGTTTAAATTTTAATTCAGATTACGATTTATTATCAACAAAAGAAAAGCAAATCTATTTCAGAAATTACAACCTTGATAAAAAGAATAAAGATAATTGGAACAAAGAAAATATTATTCAACAAACTGATTTTGATACCAATATTGATAAAACAATTCTTACAAAACAACCACAAAATTTGAAGAAAGGTTATTATTTGGTTGAAGCGATTTCTATTATCCAAAATGATACAATTTCAAATTCGAGAATTATCAAAGTTGCAGAGGATATTTCGTATCGTTTTTCGGATAAAGAATTTTTGATGACGAGTACAGAAAAAGCAAATTATTCAATCGGCGATATTTACAAAGTAGATTTCGAAACAGATTTTGAAGAAGATGGAGTGGTTTATATTTATACACAAGACCAAAATAAATTTTTAAAATCTGAAAAAATAAATTTCGTAAATAGAAAAGCATCTTATTCGGTAAAAGTGACTGAAGAAATGATTACAAACAAATTTAGAATTGATTATTTATTTGTTCGAAATAATCAATATCAAAGTTCATTTATTACAATTCCGACAGAAGATGTAAATCATCAATTAATTGTAAAAACAGAAGTGTTTCGAGATAAAATTCGACCAAATCAACAAGAAACTTGGTCGCTAAAAATCACAAATTCTTCTAATAAATCTGCGAATGCAGAAGTTTTGACAACAATGTATGATGCATCTTTGGATCAATTCCGAAGTAATAATTATTTTAAACAAATCGATTGGAATTATTTTCCTTATTATCCCTTTTCGACAAGAGAACTGATGAATCATTTTTATTCTTCGACAAATTCAGCAAGATTATTTCGTCCAAAAGATAAGTATCCAATTGTATTCAACTTTCCACAGATTAATACGTCATTATTTGATAGTTTTAGAAAAGCAGATATTGATGAAATTACAAGAAAAGCGTCACTTTCGTATGAAGTTAATCAAGAAGAAAGTGAGGATTTTCTTTATGAGTTAAATGGAAATGTTAGTGGAGTTGAATTAGAATCGGTTGTAACGTTGGGATATGGACAGACAGGTGCTTCAAATAATCTGGTTATTAGAGGTGTTGGAAGTGTAAATTCACAAAAAGAGGCATTGGTGATTATAGATGGAGAAATCAAGAAAATAACAGATATATTGAAAGATGATATTGCTGAAATGACGGTTTTGAAAAATGATGAAGCAACTGCATTATATGGAAGTCGTGGAGCAAATGGTGCTATTATTATTCAAACCAAAAATAAAAAAACAGAAGAAAAACCAATTGATTTATCTACGATAAAAGCGCGAACAAATCTTAACGAAACAGCTTTCTTTTATCCTAATTTGCGAACAGATGCTAATGGAAATGTTTCTTTTGAATTTACAACGCCAGAAGCATTAACAGAATGGAAATTGTTGGTTTTTGCTCATGATAAAGAGTTGAATTCTGGAGACGGAACGTTTATTACAAAAACACAAAAAGATTTGATGGTTTCACCTCATTTACCACGCTATTTTAGAGAAAATGATGAGATGATAATTTCAACTCAAATTCAAAATATTTCGGATAAAAATCAGAACGGAATTGCAAAAATTGAGTTTATTAATCCTAAGAATAATCAAATCATTAACTCTGATTTTGCTGTACAAAATGAAACACAAAATTTTGAGGTAAATGCTAAACAAACGTCAACTATTGAATGGAAAATTAAAATTCCTGAAAACTATGAAGATGTTATCGTTAAAATTGTTGCGGGAACAGAACTTTTTTCTGATGGCGAACAACAAGTTCTGTCTATTTTGTCAAATAAAGTTACAGTAGCAGAAAACCAAACAATAGCGATTTTGCCAAACGAAGCAAAACAATTTAAACTGGATATTTCGGCTAATCAATTTGAACGTTTCAAATTAAAGATCGAAACAAATCCTTTGTTTACCGTTCTTAGCTCGTTACAGCAACTCGCAGTTTATCCGTACGATTGTAGCGAACAAACGACAAGTAAATGGTTTGCGTATAAAATGTTGGATGTTTTACAAAAAAAATACCCAGAAGTTGCAAAATATTTTAGAACAATAAATGAAAAAAATGTCTCTAAAACAGCTTTAGAATATGAAATTTCGAATAAACTGACATCTTGGAATAATCAAGCAAAATCACAAAACCAAATAATAGAAGAAATTGCTAAAACGATGGATGAAAAATATATTCAAAAACAGTTGGCAATTTTGGAAAATAAATTAGTGAAGATGCAATCCAAAAATGGAGGTTTCCCGTGGTTTGTTGGTGGTAAAGTAGATAATTCTATCACAAAACAGAATTTAATTTACATAGGTCGTTTAATCAAATTTTATCCAGAAAATGTTTCAAACGAACTTAAAGAAGCCTATATAAAAGGAGTGGATTATTTAATAGATTATAATTTAGATTTTCAGAAAAATAATCCTAAAAAGAAATTTAATTTATCAGAATATGTTGATTTAATATATATCGAACAATTTTATCCTTCTAAGAATAAAAAAATAGAAGAAGTAAATAAAATGTACGAGAATGATTGGAGAAATATTGAAAAATTTGCAGGAGAAAATGATTTAGAATTTAGAGCAAAAGCTGCAATAGTTGCAAATTATTTGAATGCAAAATCTTATGGTGCTACAATCATAAAAAGTATAGAATCTGAAATGATAATTGATAAAATAAATGGTAATCAATGGAATACAAATAATAATCAATATTTGTCAAATTCTATTTCTACACAATCTTTGATTATCGAAGCTTTTAAGGAATATAAAATCGAAACAACTAATTTAGTTCAATGGATTTTGCAACAATTCAAACACAATAATTGGCACAATACATTGAATACAAATTATGCTTTACACTCTATTATTTCAACTTCAGATTTCAATACTAATTCATCAAAAATATTGATAGAAGGAATTGATCAGACTAAGATTAATCATTTGTTTGGACAAAATATTTTCGAAACTACTAATTTAAACGAGATTCCAAAATCAATTAAAATCAAAAATAATTTTTCAACAATTTTGAATGGAAGTTTTGTGACTTATAAATCGGTTCCGATAAATGAAGTAAAAGCAAGTCAAAATAAACTACGCGTAGAAAAAGAATTGTTTGTGAACGAAAATAACAAATGGATTCTATTGAATAGAAAAATAAAATTAGGAGAAATAATACGCATTAGATTAACATTAATTGCAGAAGAAAATATAAGTTATGTACAATTAAAAGATTACCGTGCTACTGGTTTTGAGCCTATTTTTGTTCCTTCTGGATACAAATGGAATAGGAATGCACCGCATTATTTTGAGATAAAAGATGAGGAAACAAATTTCTTTATAGACTATTTACCAAAAGGAAAAAATCAATTTGAGTATGAAGTAAAAGCAAATGTGCAAGGAAAATTCAATAATGGAATTTCTCAAGCTGAAAGTATGTACAACCAAAATTTCAAAACACATAGTGACAATAAAATTGTCGAAATAGAAAAATAAACGTAGTGCTTTCATTCACAATACATTTCAATCTTAATGTTAAAAAACCAACTAAAATCCTTATTTTTGGATTGATTTTGGCAATAAACCAACTGTCAAACAAAATTGATTATGAAAAAAGTATTATTCATGATGGCTGTCGCTGTGGCAGTTGCTTCATGTAAAAAAGACGATAAAGTTGTAGGTAAAGATAAAGACGGAAAAGAATTAGTTGTAAACGAAAAAGGAGATACGGTTGCAAAAACTGAAACTGTAGATTCGTTGAAAACTGAAACTACTGCACCGAAAGTTATGGCTGTAGCAAAAGGAACTGACGGAAAATATTCTTACAAATATAATTTAGAGATTGGTAAAACTTACCCAATGACTTTAGGAATCAAAACTAGTCATTCGGCAAGTGATGGAAAACAATCTCAAAAAATGTCTAGCGAAAGTAAAAAACAAATTGATTATACAGTTAAGGATTTCAAAGATGGTGTTTATACGTTAGAAGTTCACTCAAAACAATATAGTGAAAAGATGACAGATCCTTCAGGAAAATCTATCTCGTATGATACAAATTCTGCAAAACCTTCTAACAAAGATATTGCAGTTTCTTGGTCTATTTACAAAGCAATGACTGGACAAAAATATACGATGAAAGTCGATCAAAATGGAAAAGTAATCAGTGTTGATGGCTTATCTGCTATTAAAACTTCAATCTTGAACTCTGTTAAGAAACAGGTTTCAGCAGAAGAATTTAAATTCTTTACTCAAATAATAGATAATTCATTGAACAAGGAAGCCATTTCGTCTCAATTTGAGGAAACAATGAATATTTTTCCTAAGAAAACTTTAGATTTGAACGAATCTTGGTCAGATTCTCAAAAAATTGATAAAGGTCCAATGAAAGGAAGTATTTCTTTAAAAAGAACGCTTGCTAACATTGATGATACTAACACAACGATCACTGTTTCTGGTACTCAAAACTTAAAAGGAACTGAGTCGCAACAAGGCGTGTCTATGTCTGCAAACAACAATGCAACAGTTGATGGTAAAATTTTAGTTGATACACAGTCTGGTTGGATCAATAAAGTGACTTTAACAAAAAAGGAAACATTAAAACGTACAGTAGAGGCACAAGGTCAAAAACAAACAGTAACTGAGTCGGTTACTACTGTCACAACAGTTAATTAAAAATGAAAACAATTCTTTGGATTTTAATTTTATGCGTTATTTTCTTATTTATTTATAGATTTTTAAGAAAGGTCTTTGTGATTAAAAAAGTTTTTAAAGAAGCGATTAATCAACAAAGAGAAGCTTATAATCAGAGTCAAAACTCAAACGATTCTTACAGAGAATCGCAACAAAATACATCTTTCGAGAAACCAAAATACAACATAGACGCCGAAACGGTGGATTACGAAATAATCGAAGAAAAAAAGGATGAAAAATAAAAAGAATTTACTCTACGTTCTTATCTCATTGCTACTGTTTGCGGTGATTGCATTGGTGTATTGTTCACCAGTTTTATCGGGAAAATCTGTTATTCAGCCCGATATTATCAACTACAAAGGTAGTGCGCAAGAAATGTTGACGTATCAAGACAAAACAGGCGAAAATGTCTATTGGTCTGATGCGATGTTTGGTGGAATGCCAACGTATCAAACGGGTGCGAAATATAGTTTTGATATTATCAAAACGATTGACGGTGCATTCAGATTTTTACCACGTCCAGCAGATTACATTTTCTTGTTGTTTACAGGATTTTTCATTCTTGGAATAACACTTTTCAAAAAATGGCAATATGCTTTAGTCGGTGCAATTTTCTTTGCATTTGGTTCCTATTATTTCGAATTGATTGCAGCAGGACATAACGGAAAACTACATACAATTGGTTATTTTGCGCCATTAGTTGCTGGAATTCTTCTATTGTATCGCAAAAAATACATTGCAGGTTTTGTACTCACAACATTGTTTATGGGATTACAATTACAAGCCAATCACATCCAAATGACGTTCTATTTGTTTTTGGCAATGTTGGTTTTTGCAATAGTTCAATTTATTGATAGTTTAAAGAAAAAAGAATTACCTGATTTCTTAAAATCATCTGCATTAGTCGTTGTCGCAGTAATTATTGCAGCAGGATTGAATGCAAATCGATTATTGTCAACTTACGAATACAGTAAAGAAACGACGCGTGGAAAGTCTGAAATGACGTTGTTGAAAAAGAATTCGAATGGATTAGATCACGATTATATCACACAATGGAGTTATGGAAAATTAGAAACATTAAATCTTTTTATTCCAAATTTGATGGGTGGTGGTTCACAAACCAATCCAGAAGATTTAAAAAATTATACATCCGAATTACAAAATACACAATATAGCCTTGGTGAAGACGAGTTCAATCAACAAGTTTTTCAAGCGGTGGCAAGTCAGCCGAGAAGTGCATATTGGGGAGATCAACCAGGAACTTCTGGACCAGCTTATCAGGGAGCTGTAGTTGTTTTCTTGTTTATTATCGGAATGTTTATGGTTCGTGGAAAATACGCGACCTATAAAAAATGGTTAGTTGGAGCAACGATCTTAAGTTTCATTTTGGCATGGGGTAAAAATTTACCTTTTGTAACCAATTTATTCATCGATTATTTTCCGATGTATGATAAGTTCCGTGCAGTATCATCAATCTTGGTGATTGCCGAATTTACAATGCCTTTCTTAGCAATTTTGACTTTATATTATTTCTTTAATTCTGACGAATCAGAAGAGTTCAAAAAGAAAGTACTTTATATAGCTGGTGGTTCTACAGTAGGGATTTTAATTATTTTCTTCTTATTTGGTGGAATGATTTTTCCATTTACATCAGAAAATGAAAAATTAATGACAGAACAATTAATCGGACAAATTCAGCAAGCAAATCCTAATGCAATCGGACTTTGGGATGGATTAATAAAACGATTAGATGAAGCATTAATTCAAGATAGAATTGCAATGTTTAAAGCGGATACAGTTCGCACATTGATTTTTGTTTTATTCACAATGGCTTTGTTGCTGGCATATTTATTCAAGTTTATCAAAAAACCAATTATCGTTATTTTAGCGATTGGTGCGTTGGCTTTTATTGATGGATTTACGGTGAATAAAAGATATTTGAACGAAGATAATTTTGTGTCTAAATACATTGTTGACAATCCTTTCCCAACAGAAATGTCGCCTCGTTTACAAACCGAAGCAGAGAACAACAATAATGTTGCGCAAATTGCTTACAAAGTTCCGTTGAATAATTTGTTGTCAAATATTTCAAAACAAGATAAATCACATTTCCGTGTATACAACACAGTTTTAAGTACATTTAACGAAGCTGGAACTTCATATTTTGTTCCTTCTATTGGTGGTTATCATGCAGCGAAATTAGGGAAATACCAAGATGTTGTGGATATCTATTTTTCTCAAGATCCGCAATTAAAAAAATACGGAATCAAAGATGAAACAGGTTTGATTAATGTATTGAATATGATGAATACGAAATACATTATTCATGGAAGTCCAACTGAGCCGCAAGTGCAGCAAAATCCTACAGCTTTGGGAAGTGCTTGGTTAGCGTCGAATATTAAATGGACAGAAAATGCCAATGACGAAATCTTAGCGATAAATTCTACTCCAATTGATCATACGGTTATTTTACGTAAAGATTTGGTTGAGAATAAAAACTTGAATGTTTCGGCAGATGCTAATTCTAAAATTGAATTGGTTGATTATTCGCCAATGAAAATGACGTACAAATCTTCTTCTAACACAGATCAAATTGCTGTTTTCTCAGAAGTTTATTATCCTCATGGATGGACTGCAACGGTTGATGGAAAAGAAGTTCCGATCGAAAAAGCGAATTACGTTTTGCGTGCAGTTCCTGTACAAAAAGGAAATCACACAATCGTGATGGAATTTAAACCACAAGTTATTTCTACTGGAAATATGATTGTGATTGTTTCGAATATTTTACTTTTAATCGTTGTGGCTGGAGGTATTTATTTGGGATATAAAAAATGTTCTACAAAAGAGAATTTAAACTTAGCCGCTGAAAAGGCTTAATTTTAGAATGAAAAAAATATTAATCATCACCTATTACTGGCCTCCTGCGGGAGGTCCTGGTGTTCAAAGATGGTTGAAATTCACAAAATATCTTCCTGAATTTGGATATGAAACCTACGTTTATATTCCAGAAAATCCTTCTTATCCAATTCTAGACGAAACCTTAGCGAAGGATATCAATCCAAAAGTTAAAATCGTCAAGAATAAAATTTGGGAACCTTATCAGTTGGCAGAAAAACTGAATCCAAAAAATAAAGCTTACAAAGGAGGACATTTCGAAAAGAAAGAAAATCAATCTTTCATGTCGAGATTGTCGGTTTTTGTTCGTGGAAATTTCTTTATTCCAGATGCGCGCAAGTTTTGGGTAAATCCTTCTGTAGAATATTTAAAAGACTTTTTACAGAAAGAAAATATCGATACGATTGTAACTTCTGGTCCACCTCATAGCTTACATTTAATCGGGTTGAAATTGAAAAAACAATTACCAAATCTAAAATGGTTAGCAGATTTTCGTGATCCTTGGACGCAAATTAGTTATCATAAAGAATTGAAATTAACTTCTTGGGCAGCTAAAAAACACGAAGATTTGGAGCGTGAAGTGATGCAAAAAGCAGATGTTATTTTAGCAACTAGTTACGCTGATGGAGAAAATTTCAAGAAGATTGGTGCAAAACATGTAGAAGTAATTACAAATGGTTTTGAAGAAGTAAAACAGCAAACAGAAAAAGATCAAAATCACTTTCATTTGACGTATTCTGGAGGTTTGGAAATGCTTCGAAATCCAATCGCTTTGTGGAAAGCTTTAGCTGAAATTAGCAACGAAAATCAATCGTTTCGAGAAGATTTTAAACTTGATTTTTATGGCTCTTTGGCTGATGATGTCAAACAAACAATTCTTGAACAAGGTTTACAAAATAATTTGATTGTTCACGGATATGTTTCGCATCAAGAGTCGTTAAATGCGATCAACTCTGCGAATATATTGTTGTTAACAAACTTTGATAATGTTGCTTCGAAAGGAATTATTCCAGGTAAATTATTCGAATATATGGCAACTGGAAATCCAATTTTAGCAGTTGGTCCAGCAGATGCTGATGTCGAAAAAATACTTCAAAAAACAAAAGCAGGTGATTATTTTTCTCATCAACAAGTCAATGAAATCAAAACATACATCCTTTCGATTTACAATCAATGGTTAAAAAATCCTAACCAAAAATTTGAAACTAATGAAGCGGAAGTTCAACAATTCAACCGAAAAAACTTAACGAAGAAATTGGTTGAAGTTGTGGATGATCTGTAGTTTTTAATAAAAATAATTTCAACTATTATTCAGAAAGCCATTTAATTGCTGTATTAACTACTTGATCATTTTTAGTGTTCGATAAATCTGACACTATTACATCGGGCGTTAATTCATCTTTGTAGCTCTTGCCATTTCTATCCATAATATAGGCACTTGCTAACAACAACTGTCCTCCATTTGATAGAAAATAAGTATTATTAGCTGTAGTGTATCCTGCAGATTTTTGTCCAAAGGATTTCACATTAGGTAAACCAAAAAATGATACAGCAGTCATTTCACCACTACTCCCTGTATTACCATCAAATAATACAGCTATTTTCGTTTTCTTATTTTTAATTTTATATGTATTTACATTTTTATTGTCATTTAACCATGGTATTTTAATTTTACCATATAAGAAATAACCTGTCGTTCCATCTTCAAGCAAAGCATTTAAACCCGCCAACATAGGCCACATACTTCCGCCTCCATTGCCACGTAAATCGACAATCCAACCAATTATCGTATTTTCTGTATCTATTTTTTTGATAATTGAACGAATTGTATTAGCAAATTCCACATCTTTCTTTTCATCAAAATTAGCGCATCTTGGTACTTTTATCCATCCAACACCATTTCCCAAATATTCCCCTTGAGGATATTCAGCCAAAGGAGACTCCTTTATTTTATTTATTTTTTTTGAAGAATAAAAATGAGAATGTTTATCTCCTACTTCCTTCAGTTTATTTGTATAGAAATCAAAAATAATTTGCTCGTTATTAGAATCATTTTTTACTAATGCCAACGTTTTACTTTCAGTCTCAATATTCTTCCAATTTAGCTCATTCGTAAAAAGAGAATTGTTCTTGATGATTTTAAAAATTTCATTGTTTAAAGCAATCGCTTGTTTGTCTGATTGTACATTTTGTGCCTGTATTTTAGAAGCAAACAGTATTGTTAATGCAATAAATATTATTTTTCTCATAATTAATTTTTAAGATAATAGACTTGTCCTTGAAAATAGTAAAACTGATATTATTATAACTGAAATTTATAAATAAAATTATCAACCTCACAATTTTGAATAGTCAAAATATGTAAGTTGACAAAAAAACTTTACAAAAAATATCAAAATCTAACATTCATCATAAGTAGGTTGTATATTTTATCCTTAAATTTATCTTGGAAAAAAAATAAATCACAGAAAAAATGAATGACAATCGTAAAAAAGACGCATTGAATTACCATTCTATGGGTAAACCAGGGAAAATTGAGGTAATTCCGACAAAACCTACAAATACACAACGCGATTTGTCGCTTGCTTATTCTCCAGGAGTAGCTGAGCCTTGTTTAGAAATTGAAAAAGATCCTGAAAATGCTTACAAATACACAGCTAAAGGAAATTTAGTTGCCGTAATTAGTAACGGAACTGCTGTTTTAGGATTAGGTGATATTGGTGCGCAAGCTTCTAAACCTGTAATGGAAGGAAAAGGATTACTTTTTAAAATATTTGCTGATATTGACGTTTTTGATATTGAGTTAGACACAAAAAATGTAGACGAATTTATCAATACAGTAAAGGCTTTAGAACCTACTTTTGGTGGAATTAACCTTGAAGATATTAAAGCGCCAGAATGTTTCGAGATTGAGAAACGTTTAAAAGCTGAAATGAATATTCCTGTGATGCACGATGATCAGCACGGAACTGCAATTATTTCTGGAGCAGCATTAATTAATGCTTGTGAGTTACAAGGAAAGGATATTTCTAAAGTAAAAATCGTTGTAAACGGAGCTGGTGCTGCCGCAATTTCGTGTACCGGAATGTATATTTCTGTTGGTGCTACGAAAGAAAACATCGTAATGTTAGATAGTAAAGGTGTTATTCGTTCAGATCGCGATAATTTAGATCCTTCTAAAGCAGAATGGGCGACAGATCGTGACATTTCTACTTTAGCAGATGCGGTAAAAGGTGCTGATGTTTTTATTGGTTTATCTGCTGCTGATGTTTTAACTGCCGAAATGTTGAACACAATGGCAGAAAATCCGATTGTTTTGGCAATGGCTAATCCTAATCCAGAAATTGCTTATGAATTAGCTATCGCAACTCGTACTGACATTATTATGGGTACAGGACGTTCAGATTATCCAAATCAAGTAAACAATGTATTAGGTTTCCCTTATATCTTCCGTGGAGCTTTAGATGTACGTTCTACAACGATTAATGAGGAAATGAAAATTGCAGCTGTACGTGCTATTGCAGAATTAGCAAAACAACCCGTTCCTGAAGTTGTAACGCAAGCCTATAACAATCATTCTTTAAAATTTGGAAAAGATTACATCATTCCAAAACCGAATGATCCACGTTTATTACCAGAAGTTTCTGCTGCTGTTGCGAAAGCCGCAATTGAAACTGGTGTTGCAAAAAATACAATCACTGACTTTGAAGAATACAAATTATCCTTAATCAAACGTATCGGAAACGAGAGTACGATTATGCGTAATTTGACACAAACAGCAAAATCAAATCCAAAACGTGTTGTTTTTGCAGAAGGAGATCGTTTCGAAATTCTTCGTGCAGCGCAAATCGTAAAAGAAGAAAAAATTGCTATTCCGATCATTTTAGGAAAGAAAAATAAAATTCAACAAATGATCAAGGATTATGCGTTGGATTTAGATGATGTTGAAATCATCGATCCAAGCGCTGAAGAAGATACTGATCGCTACAATCAGTTTGTTGAGTTTATTTACACAAAACGTCAACGCAAAGGTGTTTCGATATCTGATGCAAAGAAAATGTTACGTGACAGAAACTATTTTGGTTCTTGTATGATTGAGTTTGGTTATGCTGATGCAATGATTTCTGGTATGACGAAAAACTACTCGCAAGCGATTCGTCCAGCTTTAGAATTAATTGGAGCGGAAGAAAACCAAAAAGTTGCAAGTATGTATATGATGTTAACAGAAAAAGGTCCTATTTTCTTAGGAGATACAACCGTTAACTTAGACCCAACTTCAGAAGATTTGGTCAATATTACTTTACAATTCAACGAAACGATTAAGAAATTCCAAATAGAGCCTAAAATAGCTTTATTGTCTTATTCTAATTTTGGATCAAATAAAGGAACAACAGTGTCTAAAGTACAAGATGCTGTAAACTATTTACACCAAAATCATCCAGATATTAAAGTAGATGGTGACATACAAGCTAATTTTGCGGTAAACAAAGAAAAATTACAAAGTAATTTCCCTTTCTCTAAATTGGCAGGAACTTATGCCAACACATTAGTTTTCCCTAATTTGGAGTCTGCAAATATTTCGTACAAATTATTACAAGAATTAGGAAATATAGAAGCGGTTGGACCAATTTTAATTGGTATGAAAAAACCAATTCACTTATTACAATTGGATAGTACTGTTCGCGAAATAGTGAATATGGTTACAATTGCTGTAATTGATGCGCAACAACATCGTTAAGAAATAGCAATTATTTATAAGAATTTAAAACTCTCTGACTTTTCAGGGAGTTTTTTTTATCTTTATAAAAACCAACTAGATGAAAAAAATAAACAATATAATCGTATATCTGTTACTTTTATTACCTGCATGTACTTTTTCCCAAAAAATCATTCAAAATGATTGGTACAAAGTAGACATAAGTCCTTATAAAGGGTACATGAACTATCAAGTTCTGCAAATAAATGATACGTTAATTACTAAGGCTACCTTACAAATAAAAAAAGAGAACGATAAAATTAATTACGAAATCAAACTGACAAATCTAAATGACTCAATACTCACCCCAATAGATTATGATATAAAACTATTTGAAGATGGAAAGCATTATGAAATAAATGGTAAAGTAAATCGTACAAATTATGAGTTTGAATGGTTAAATAATATCAATGAAGAAGTTTTAAAAACGAGTAATAATACATTTACAAGTATTAATTTATTTTACTTTGTAACCAAACAAAATTATAAGAAGAAAGGAATTATTAAACGATTTGATTCGCTCGAAATTGAGGAATTACATTATAAACCGATACATCAGATAGAATATATCAAAGATGAAGTGATACAAGTTGGAAAGAATAAGATAAATACAAAACGCATTAAACATACTGGAGAAAGGATAATGGGAGATACATTTTGGTTAGATCAAAACAATCAAATAATAAAATTTGCAATGGACGATTATAAGATGTATATTAAAACAACAGAGCGTATAGCAAAAGCAAATTACAACTAAAAAAGCCTCCCAATTTGGGAGGCTTTTCATATTATAATCGAATTGATTATGCTTGTTCTTCAGTACCTTCAGTTTCAGCAGCAGGAGCAGCTTCTTCTGTTTTAGTACTTTTTTTACTACGACGTGTCGTTGCTTTTTTCTCAACTTTCGCGTTAGTGTAGATATCATTGAAATCTACTAACTCGATCATTGCCATATCAGCACTGTCACCTAAACGGAAACCAGTTTTGATGATACGAGTGTATCCACCTGGACGGTTAGCAATTTTAGGAGCTACAGTTCTGAATAATTCAGTTACCGCTTCCTTATCTTGTAAGTAAGAGAAAACAACGCGACGGTTGTTTGTATCGTCTGTTTTAGACTTTGTCAATAAAGGCTCAACGTATGTTTGTAATGCCTTTGCCTTCGCTACTGTTGTGTTGATTCTTTTGTGCGTAATCAACGCTATAGCTAAGTTAGATAATAAAGCTCTTCTATGAGAGGCAGTTCTACCTAAATGGTTAAATTTTTTTCCGTGTCTCATTTTTAATAAAATTATTCTACGTCTAACTTATATTTTACGATGTCCATACCAAAGTTTAAACCTTTGCTATCAACTAATTCTTCTAATTCTGTAAGAGATTTCTTACCAAAATTTCTGAACTTCATTAAGTCAGACTTAGCGAAAGAAACTAATTCGCCTAATGTTTCAACTTCAGCTGCTTTTAAACAATTTAATGCTCTCACTGATAAATCCATATCAACCAATTTAGTTTTCAATAATTGGCGCATATGTAAAGCTTCTTCGTCATAAGTTTCACCAGATGCTACTTCTTCTGCTTCAAGAGTAATTCTTTCGTCAGAGAATAACATAAAGTGGTGAATTAAGATTTTAGCTGCTTCAGTTAATGCATCTTGTGGAGTTATAGAACCATCAGTAGTAATCTCAAAAACTAATTTTTCATAATCCGTTTTTTGCTCTACACGATAGTTTTCAATTGCATATTTTACATTCTTAATCGGAGTGTAAATCGAATCAATTGCTATAGTACCAATTGGCGCAGAAGCCTTTTTATTCTCTTCAGCTGGTACGTATCCTCTACCTTTCTCAATTGTAAATGTAATTGTAACGTTTACTTTTGAGTCTAAGTTAGCGATAACTAATTCAGGGTTTAAAACTTGAAATCCAGAAATAAATTTCCCTAAATCACCCGCTGTTAATTGATCTTGCCCTGAGATAGTAGCAGTTACAGTTTCAGCATCTGATTCATCAATTTGTTTCTTAAAACGAACCTTTTTCAGATTTAAAATGATCTCTGTAACATCTTCCACTACTCCTGGAATAGTTGAAAATTCGTGCTCAACTCCTTCAATTTTGATTGAAGTGATCGCATATCCTTCTAATGAAGAAAGTAACACTCTACGTAGAGCATTTCCAACTGTAATCCCGTATCCTGGTTCTAATGGACGGAACTCGAATTGTCCGAATTTAGAGTCAGACTCTACTAAGATTACTTTGTCAGGTTTGATGAAATTTAAAATAGTCATTTTATTAGTCTGATTTTAAGGTTTATTTAGAATATAACTCGACGATTAATTGCTCTTTAATATCTTCTGGGATTTGAACTCTTTCTGGAGCTTTTGTGAAAGTTCCTGATAATTGCTCATCATTCCACACTAACCAATCATACTCGCGACGTGCGTGTAATGAATTAGTAATTGGTGTTAATGATTTAGATTTAGTTCTTACTCCTACAACGTCACCAGCTTTAAGTTGGTATGAAGGGATGTTTACTAATTCACCATTAACAGTGATGTGTTTGTGAGATACTAATTGACGAGCAGCGCTACGTGAGTTTGCGATACCTAATCTGTAAACTACGTTATCTAAACGAGATTCACATAATTGTAATAATACTTCACCTGTAATTCCTTTAGATGCATTTGCTTTCTTGTATAAGTTAGCAAATTGTTTCTCTAAGATACCGTAAGTATATTTCGCTTTTTGTTTTTCAGTTAACTGAATAGCGTATTCTGATTTTTTAGCTCTTCTTTTGTTAGGTCCGTGTTGCCCTGGAGGATATTTCTTTTTCTCAAAAGATTTATCGTCACCGAAAATTGGTTGTCCAAATTTTCTTGCAATTTTAGTTTTTGGTCCTGTATATCTTGCCATGATTTGTACTATTAAATATTAAATAATTAAATTGAGAAAAATGATTATACTCTTCTCTTTTTAGGAGGGCGACATCCATTATGTGGTAATGGAGTAACATCAACGATTTCAGAAACCTCGATTCCACCGTTATGAATTGTTCTAATAGCAGACTCACGACCTTGACCTGGTCCTTTCACGAATACCTTAACTCTTCTTAATCCAGCTTCGTATGCAACTGTTGCTGCATCTTGAGCGGCTACTTGAGCAGCGTAAGGCGTGTTCTTTTTAGATCCACGGAATCCCATTTTACCTGCTGAAGACCAAGAGATAACTTCACCGTTTTTGTTCGTTAAAGTAACGATAACGTTATTAAACGATGCTTGAATATGAGCTTGTCCAGTAGCTTCTACAACTACTTTTCTTTTCTTTACTACTTTCTGATTTTTTGCCATGATCTACTTATTATTTAGTGGCTTTTTTCTTGTTAGCAACTGTTTTCTTTTTACCTTTTCTTGTACGTGAGTTATTTTTTGTTCTTTGACCACGTAATGGTAAACCTAATCTGTGACGAATACCTCTTTGACATCCGATATCCATTAAACGTTTAATGTTTAATTGGATTTCTGATCTTAATTCACCTTCTACTTTGAAAGCTTCATTGATCGATGCACGGATTGCATTGATTTCTTCATCACTCCACTCGCTAACTTTTTTATCTTCTGAAATGTTATTTTCAGCTAAGATAGTTGAAGCACTACTTCTTCCGATACCGTAAATGTATGTAAGTCCGATTACCCCTCTTTTGTTTTTAGGTAAATCTACACCTGAAATTCTTGCCATAATTCTAAATAATTAACCTTGTCTTTGTTTAAACTTAGGATTCTTTTTGTTGATCACATACAAACGTCCTTTACGACGTACAATTTTACAGTCAGCACTTCTCTTTTTAATGGATGCTCTAATTTTCATCTTTGTAAATTTATTTATAATCCGATAGAGTTAACGTTTCCACATTAACTCTATCACCAGTCGTTATTATTTCTTTTAGTATCTATAAGATATTCTTCCTTTTGATAAATCGTAAGGAGACATCTCTATTTTAACTCTATCACCTGGTAATAATTTGATATAGTGCATACGCATTTTACCAGATATGTTACATGTTACAACATGTCCATTTTCTAATTCGACACGGAACATTGCATTAGATAATGCTTCTGTAATCGTACCGTCTTGTTCAATATGTTTTTGTTTAGCCATAAATCTTTTTAAAATAATCTTATTAGATATCTCTTGATGTTCTACCTGAAGACATTAAACCATCGTAACGGTGATTTAATAAATATGTATTAATTTGTTGTACAGTATCTAAGATAACTCCCACCATAATTAACATTGATGTACCTCCAAAGAACATTGCTAAGCTTTGTTCTACACCTAATAATTTTACAATCGCTGGCAAAACAGCAAGCAAAGTTAGTAAAATTGCTCCAGGTAACGTAATTTTTGATAAAATATCGTCTAAAAAATTTGCAGTATCTTTTCCAGGACGGATTCCAGGTATAATTCCTCCGTTACGTTTTAAGTCTTCAGCCATCTGATTTACTGGAATTGTAATCGCAGTATAGAAGTATGTGAAGATAATAATTAGTAATCCGAAGATCAAATTGTATTCCCACGTAAATGGATCTGCCATTTTTGTAAAGAATGCTTTGATTGAACTTGTATCGTCTAAGAAATAGTTTGCTAATGTTCCTGGTAAAAACATAATTGCTTGCGCGAAGATAATTGGCATTACACCAGCTGCATTCACTTTAAGAGGAATATAAGAACGGACAGAATCTGTTACAGATCTCATATAAGAACTACTTGAAGTTTGTGCTCTTCTTACATATTGTACAGGTACTTTACGTACTGCTGCAACAATCATAATACACATTGCAATAACTAGGATTAACCCTAACATTTCTATCAAGAAGAAAATACCATTTGAAGGGTCAACCTCAAAGGCATTAAATATTGCTTTTGGTAAGTCAGCTAAGATACCAACCATAATTAAGATTGAAATACCGTTACCGATACCTTTGTCAGTAATTTTTTCTCCCATCCACATAGCAAAGATTGTCCCAGTAATTAAAATTACTGTTGATGGAAACCAGAACCAGAAGTTGGTTGGAGGAATTACATAAATAGCATACGACGAAGTTGGATCGTAAGGTAAAATCTGAGATGTTACCAATGTAAGGTATGCTGGTGCTTGCACCAAACAAATCCCGATTGTTAACCATCTTGTGATTTGGTTTACTTTGTTTCGTCCGCTTTCTCCTTCTTTTTGTAGTTTTTGGATGTAAGGTACTGCTAATCCCATCAATTGTACAACAATTGAAGCAGAGATATAAGGCATAATTCCTAACGCAAATACGGAAGCTCTCTTAAAAGAACCTCCGGTAAAAGAGTTTAATAATCCTAAAATTCCTGAATTTGCATTTTCTTGGTCTGCAACAAAACGATTAACCTCGTTAATATCGACACCTGGAAGTGGAATATGAGAACCGAATCTATAAACCAACAATAGAAGGATAGTTACAAGTAACTTATCCTTCAATTCTTTTATGCTCCAGATATTTTTTATGGTCTGTATAAACCCTTTCATCTATAAAATATGCTTAAGCGTTAACTAATTCTACTTTACCTCCTGCTTTCTCAATAGCTTCTTGAGCTGTTTGAGTGAATTTATCAGCAGTTACATTAACAGTAGCTTTTAACTCTCCACGACCTAAAATTTTCACTAAGTCGTTTTTGTGAGCTAATCCTAACTGTACTAATGTTTCTTTGTTTAAAGTATCTGTAATTTTATTGTTATCAACTAATTGTTGAATTGTATCTAAATTGATTCCAGTGTACTCAACTCTGTTGATGTTTTTGAAACCAAATTTAGGTAAACGTCTTTGTAAAGGCATTTGTCCACCTTCGAATCCGATTTTTCTTGAATAACCAGAACGAGATTTAGCACCTTTGTGTCCACGACCTGCTGTCAAACCGTTTCCACTACCTTCACCTCTACCTTTACGGAATTTATTTTGTACTGAACCAGCAGCTGGTTTTAAATTACTTAAATTCATTTTAATAATTTTTTAAAGGTTAAAAGCGATTAAGCTCTTTCTACTACTACTAAGTGTGAAACTTTACGAATCATTCCTTCGATTTGAGGAGTTGATTCGTGCTCAACAACTTGATTCAACTTTTTTAAACCTAAAGCAACTAATGTAGCTTTTTGAGATTTATCACGGTTGATTGCACTACGTGTTTGTTTTACTCTTACTTTGCTCATTTTACTTTTTTTTAACCGTTGAATACTTTAGTTACAGAAATACCTCTTTGACGAGCAATAGTTTCTACAGAACGTAAGCTTAATAAAGCACGGAATGTAGCTTTTACTGCATTGTGAGGGTTAGAAGAACCTTTTGATTTAGATAATACATCATGTACACCAACTGATTCTAATACCGCACGTACTGTACCACCTGCAATTACCCCTGTACCTTTAGATGCTGGACGGATGAATACTTGCGCACCACCGAAACGAGCTTCTTGTTCGTGAGGAATTGTATTGTCAAATAATGGAATACGTACTAAGTTTTTCTTAGCATCTTCGATAGCTTTTGCAATAGCAGAAGCAACGTCTTTAGATTTCCCTAATCCGTAACCTACTACACCATTTCCATCTCCAACGACTACGATAGCAGAGAAACCAAATGCTCTACCTCCTTTTGTTACTTTAGTAACACGTTGTACTCCAACTAAACGATCTTTTAAATCTAAACCTGTTGGTTTTACTCTTTCTACGTTTTTAAATCCTAACATAATTTCTTTCTCTTTTTTAGAATTTTAATCCACCTTCTCTAGCTCCTTCAGCTAAAGCTTTGATTCTACCATGATACACGAAACCGTTACGGTCAAAAACTACAGTTTCAATTCCTTTTGCAACAGCTTTTGCAGCTAATGCTTTACCAACAGATGCAGAAACATCAGATTTTGTACCTTCTACAGAAACACCTTTTTCACGAGATGATGCAGAAGCTAAAGTTACTCCACTGTTATCGTCAATAATTTGAGCGTAAATTTCTTTGTTAGAACGGTAAACTGATAAACGAGGTTTAGTTTCTGTTCCAAAAATATTTCGACGCACGCGTCTTTTTATTTTTTGTCTTTTTTCTACTTTAGATAATGCCATTTTTCAATGATTTTTATGCAGATTTACCTGCTTTTCTTCTAATAATTTCTCCTACGAATTTAATTCCTTTTCCTTTGTAAGGCTCTGGCTTACGGTAAGAACGAATTTTCGCTACAATCATTCCTAATAATTGATTATCATGAGATGATAATGTAATAATAGGGTTTTTACCTTTTTCTGTTAAAGTTTCTACTTTAATTTCTGTAGGTAATTCGATCACGATATTGTGAGAGAAACCTAATGACAAATCTAATTTTTGTCCGTTGTTAGATGCTCTATAACCAACACCAACTAACTCTAATTGTTTTTTGAAACCTTCTGTTACACCAGTAATCATATTATTGATTAAAGAACGGTATAAACCATGTAAAGCTTTATTTTCTTTAGAATCGTTTGGACGTACTACAGTTAAAACTCCGTCTTCGATAGTGATATCAAAACCTTCGTTCAACTCTCTTGTCATTGTAATGTTGTTACCTTTTACTGTAACTACGTTGTCTTTAAACTCAACAGTTGCTGCTGCAGGAACGTTGATAAGTGCTTGTCCTATTCTTGACATAATTTCTTAATTTTTAAAAGATTAATAAACTAAACATAAAACTTCACCACCTACATTCTCTTGACGAGCTTGTTTGTCTGTCATTACACCTCTTGAAGTAGAGATAATAGCAACACCTAAACCGTTTAATACACGAGGTAATTCTTTAGATCCTGCGTATTGACGTAAACCTGGAGTAGATGCTCTTTTGATTTTACGGATAGCTGGCTCTTTAGTAACTTTGTCGTACTTTAAAGCGATTTTGATTGTTCCTTGAGGTTGATCTTGTCCTTCGAATTTGTAGTTCAAGATATAACCTTGTTCAAATAAGATCTTAGTGATCTCTTTTTTAATTTTAGATGCAGGGATTTCCACAACTTTGTGTCCCGCCATCATCGCATTTCTAACACGCGTTAGAAAATCTGAAATAGGATCTGTATACATAATAATTCTACAGTATAGTACCGAAGCACTACTTTTAAAATTAAACTTAATCTAAATGCACTATGCATTTGGGTTGCAAATATATTGCATATTTTTTAATTACAAACTATTAATCTCAATAATTTATTTTTAATCGTTTTAGAATTAATGAATAAGCTCAAACCTTAATTTAAGAAGAATAAAAAAACACAAGAAAACGAAGTATTTTGTTTATTTATAGTATTCGTAGTAGAAATTAAGACAAATTGTATAAATTTGATTTGGCTTTAGGGGTATTCTGAAAAGAATTGAGACAGTCCCTTTGAACCTGATACGGTTAACACCGACGTAGGGAAAAGCAATATTTATACAATTGTTTTGAGCAATTGTATGCTTTTTTTTCAAAGAAAAAATCCTCTTAAGCCATTAATTGTTTTATCAAAATTATCAATTAATGGAAAATCAAATTATTCAAAATTTACAAACTGTACGAGAAAAAAATCCACTTGTACATAACATCACCAATTTTGTTGTGATGAACAACACCGCCAATGCTCTTTTAGCAATTGGAGCATCTCCTGTTATGATACATGCGCACAAAGAAGTGGAGTCTGTTGTGGAAATCTCTAATTCTATTGTCATTAATGTAGGAACTATTGATGATTATTGGGCAGAAAGCATGTTAATCGCAACTAAAAAAGCAAATCTACTTAAGAAACCTTGGATTTTAGATCCTGTTGGAGCTGGCATTTCTACTTTCAGGAATAATCTTCTGAAAGAACTTCTTACTTACAATCCGACTGTGATTCGTGGCAATGCTTCAGAAATACTAGCGCTAGATTCTTTTAGTAATATTCAAGGAAAAGGTGTTGATAGTTCGCATCAAAGTAATCAAGCTATAAAAGCTGCACAAAATCTTAATCAAAAACACAGTTCTATTGTTTGTATTTCGGGAGTTTCAGATTTTATTATTTCAGATGACAACATTATAGAAATTAAAAATGGACATGAAATGATGACAAAAGTAACTGGATTGGGCTGCTCTGCTACAGCTGTCATCGGTGCATTTCTAGGTCTTAATGAAAATCCTTATAATGAAACCATTAGTGGAATGGCTGTTTTTAGTTTAGCAGGAGATTTAGCTGAGAAAAAAAGTAATGGACCGGGAAGTTTACAAATGAATTTATATGATACTTTATATCATTTATCAGAAAAAGATATTCGCTCGTATTTGAAAATTTCTAAAATATGAAAGTTAATCCAAAATTTCCTTATCCATTATATTTAGTAATATCAGAAAAAGATTGCATTCATTATCATTGGCTGGACGTTGCTGAACAAGCAATTTTAGGAGGAGTTGACATAATCCAACTCAGAGAAAAAGATTGTACAACAGAAGAATACATCGAAAAAGCAAAGGCATTGAAAAAAATCACTGATCTATATAACATTCCGTTAATTATCAATGATTCTCTAGAAGTTGCTATTAGTGTTCAATCGTGGGGAATACATGTTGGACGAAGCGATATAAAACCATCAGAAATAGATAGAAATACAAACTCTCCAAAAAACATTGGCTGGTCTATAGAACTTTGCGATCAATTAAATGAAAAACAAATTGATTATGTCAATCACTTAGGTGTTAGCCCTATTTTTTCTACTTCTACTAAAACGAATACCATTACCGAATGGGGATATGAAGGAATACATAAACTGAAGAAGCTAACAACTCTTCCTTTAATTGCAATAGGAGGAATTAATGAAATCAATGTCTCTGAAATAATTAAAGCTGGTGCAGATAGCGTAGCTGTGGTCTCTGCTATCTGTGGAAGCAGTAATCCCAAAAGATCAGCTCAAATATTAAAACAAATTATCAACAACAATGAGTATAATCCAAAAAACATATAGTGTCTTAACAATAGCAGGATTTGACGGGAGTGGTGGTGCTGGAATACAGGCTGATACCAAAACAATTTCTGCGCATGGTTGCTACGCAACAAATGTATTAACAGCATTACCCATACAAAATACGCAGGGAGTAAAAAATATTTATGAAATCTCAACTGAATCCATTCGAGAACAAATTCAATCTATTTTAGAAGATATTTATCCAGATGCAATCAAAATAGGAATGGTTCATAGTATAGAACTAGTCAATATCATTGCTGAAGAATTAAAAAATTATAACAATCCAATAGTATTTGATCCTGTCATGGTATCAACAAGTGGTCATCAATTAATCAAAAAAGAAACAATTACGGCTTGTATTGAGAAACTTTTTCCTTTAGCAACGCTCATAACTCCAAATCTTGATGAAGCAAGTGTTTTGGCAAATCATAAAATAGACTCTGCAGAATTGATGTTAATACATGGAGAAAACATCATGAATTTAGGTTGTCAAAATCTATTATTAAAAGGTGGTCATCTGGAGCAAAAAGAAATTGTAAGTTATCTATTTCAAAAAAATCAACCTATCCAAAGTTATACTTCAAAAAAAATTGATACAAAAAACACCCATGGTTCAGGTTGCTCATTATCTTCAGCTATTGCATGTAATTTAGCTTTAGGTTTTTCTCTTTCAGAAAGTGTACAATTTGCTCAAGAATATATTGAGCGGGCAATACTTGGTAGCAAAGATTTAACAATTGGCAAAGGAAATGGACCTTTAAATCATTTTTTCAATCCTCAAAAATTAAAAACATATGACATTCACAACTAAAGCTTGGGAAACTATAACGCCTATTTATAATGATATTCTAAATATGCCATTTATAAAAGAATTAGAAAATGGAACATTACCAATAGAAAAATTTCAGTTTTACATGTTACAAGATGCAAAATATTTAGAACATTTTGGTCGTGTGTTAGCAGCAATTGGAGCAAAATCTGTAGACAATCAACAAGCTATTGATTTTTTCGAATTTGGTAAAAATGCCTTGATTGTTGAACGCGCTCTACACGAATCTTATTTTCAGGATTTTGGTTTGACTCAAAACGTAAAGATAGAAATAGAACCAGTATGTCATCATTATTCACATTTCTTAAAAAGTACAGTAGCATTCGACCCCATCGAAGTTGCTTTGGCTGCAGTTTTACCTTGTTTCTGGATTTATAAAGAAGTTGGCGATGAGATTATCAAAAATCAATCTAAAGAAAATAATCCGTACCAGAAATGGATTGAAACTTATAGTGGAGATGAGTTTGGTGAAGGTGTAAAAAAAGCTAAAGACTATATTAATAAAGCGGCAGAAGAAACTACTGATAAGATAAAAGATCAAATGTTAGAAGCTTTTGTAAAAGCTAGCGAATTAGAATATCAATTTTGGAAAGCTGCCTATGAAAATATTACATGGAACAGAAAATAAAAGCCATCTTTTTTGATTTTGATGGAGTAATTGTAGATAGTTTACAATTGTGGAATTTGATGTTTGATAAAGTTGTAGAAACATACAAACTAGATGCAAGCTGCTTACTTGAAAATGATGGATTAAATTTCACCACAAACGAAGCAATACAATTAATGTTAGAATATCAGTTACGATTTACAACAGATTTATACAACGAAATTCTTGATTGGACAGAAAAATTTTATGAAGATCACTTTCATCATTATATAAAACTAAATCAATATGTTATTGAAATTTTAGAAGAACTAAAACTTCATCAAATTCAGATTATTCTTGTTTCAAATTCATCTAGAAAACAAATTGATTTTGCTATCAAACAATTAAATCTTCAAGGATATTTTGATAACACCATTACAGCAGACGATGTAATAAAAGGTAAACCAAATGCAGAACCTTATCAAAAAGCATTGTCATTATCAAAATTAGCTAAAAATGAAGTCTTAATTATTGAAGATTCAACGACTGGAATAACTGCTGCTAAAAATGCAGAAATAGCATACAAAATTTATAATAATCCAAATTTTATCCATCACACTAATTATTTGAATGACTTTAGAGATATCATCAAATTTATATAACAAAAAAATCCTTACTCAATAAAGAGTAAGGATTTAATATTTCTAAAGCTATTGGTAAATTACCAAGACGCTTTTTTAACACCTGGGATTAACCCTTCGTTCGCCATTTCACGGAATGTTACACGAGAGATCCCGAAAGTTCTCATGTATCCTTTTGGACGACCTGTTAATTTACAACGATTGTGTAAACGTACAGGAGAAGCGTTTTTAGGTAATTTTTGTAATGCTTCGTAGTCACCAGCTTCTAATAAAGCAGTTCTTTTCGCAGCATACTTAGCAACTAATGCTTGTCTTTTGCGCTCACGCGCTTTCATTGATTCTTTAGCCATGACTTCTTATTTTTCTTTAGTAAATGGTAATCCGAATTTAGATAATAAAGCTTTCGCTTCTTTATCAGTATTCGCTGAAGTTACAAAGGTAATATCTAAACCTTGAATTTTCTTGATTTTATCAATATTAATTTCTGGGAAGATAATTTGCTCTTTGATACCTAAGTTATAGTTACCTCTACCGTCGAAACCTGTAGAAGAAATACCGCTAAAATCACGTACACGTGGTAAAGCTGCAGATACTAAACGATCTAAGAATTCGTACATTTTCTCACCACGTAAAGTTACTTTAGCACCAATTGGCATTCCTTTACGTAATTTGAAAGCTGCTTCATCTTTCTTAGAGATAGTTCCAACTGCTTTTTGACCAGTGATTAATTCTAACTCTTCAATAGCGTAATCAACGATTTTTTTGTCAGCTGTAGCAGCACCTAAACCTTGAGATAAAACAATTTTCTCTAATTTAGGAACTTGCATAATAGATTTGTATCCAAACTCTTCTTTAAGAGCAGCTACAATCTCTTCTTTATATTTAACCTGCGGACGAGGTGTGTATGTTGTTGTACTCATCTTAGATAGCTTTTCCTGATTTTTTAGCAATTCTTACTTTTTTCCCTCCTTCTTCTTTGATCGCTACTTTCGTTGCTTTCCCAGTTTCTGGATCTACTAAAGCCAATTTGCATAAATAGATTTGAGCTTCTTTCTCAACAACTCCACCTTGTGGATTTTGTGCGCTTGGCTTTACACGTTTTTTTGCAATATTAACCCCTTCAACGATAGCTTTAGCTTTGTCAGGGAATACGCGTAACACAGTACCAGTTTGACCTTTGTTAGATCCTGATAATACGACTACTTTGTCTCCTTTTTTAATTTTTAACTTTGCCATGTTGTTCTATTATAATACCTCTGGGGCTAATGATACAATTTTCATATATTCTTTATCACGTAACTCACGAGCAACTGGACCGAATACACGAGTACCACGCATTTCTCCTTGAGTGTTCAATAATACACATGCATTATCGTCGAAACGGATATATGAACCGTCTTTTCTGCGAACTTCTTTTTTAGTTCTAACTACAACAGCTTTTGATACAGCACCTTTTTTAACGTTTCCTGAAGGTGTAGCTTCTTTAATCGCAACAACGATTTTGTCACCTACTGATGCGTATCTTCTTTTAGTACCACCTAAAACGCGGATTACTAATGCTTCACGAGCTCCTGTGTTATCTGCAACTTTTAATCTAGATTCTTGTTGTAACATAACTTATATTATTTAGCTCTTTCAATGATTTCTACTAATCTCCATCTTTTGTTTTTAGACAAAGGACGAGTCTCCATGATACGCACTGTGTCACCTTCGTTACACTCGTTATTTTCGTCGTGCGCTGTATATTTCTTCGTTTTTAAAACGAATTTCCCATAGAATGGGTGCTTTTGTTTCTTAGTTTCAGCTACAACAATGGTTTTTTCCATTTTGTTTGAAGTAACTAAACCAACTCTTTCTTTTCTTAATTTTCTTTCCATCAGTTACAGATTGCTGTTATGATTGTTTTTCGTTTAAAACGGTATTCAAACGAGCAATTGTTCTGCGTAATTGTCTGATACCGATTGGATTTGCGATTGGCGAAACTGCGTTAGTCAATTTTAATTGATCGTAGTTTGCTTGTTCTTCAGCTATTTTAGCTTGCAATTCCTCTACACTTAGATTTCTAATATCTGCTGCTTTCATTTTTTCTTAATTTTTTGAAATAATTAATTTTGGAAATCACGTGCAACGATAAACTTAGTCTTAACAGGTAATTTCTGAGCTGCTAAACGCAATGCTTCAGTTGCAACCTCTAATGGCACACCTCCTACTTCGAATAAGATACGACCTGGTTGTACAGGAGCTACCCAATATTCTGGTGCACCTTTACCTTTACCCATACGTACCTCTGCTGGTTTCTTAGTAATTGGTTTATCTGGAAATATTTTAATCCATAATTGACCCTCTCTCTTCATGAAACGAGTTGCAGCAATACGAGCTGCCTCGATTTGACGAGCTGTAATAAACGCTTCGTCTAAAGATTTGATCCCGAAAGTCCCGTAAGCTAATTGAGTTCCTCTGTGAGAAACACCTTTCATCTTACCTTTTTGGGTTTTTCTAAATTTTACTCTTCTCGGTGATAACATATCTACTTAATTCTTTATGTTAGTTGTTAAACTAAATTATCGCTTTCTATTATTAGATCTTTCACCTCCTTTTCTGTTACTGTTGTTATCAGATTTTTTTTGTTTTTTCTGTAACCCAACTAACGGAGATAATTCTCTCTTACCATATACCTCACCTTTCATAACCCATACTTTGATCCCTAAACGACCGTAAGTTGTGTGAGCTTCTGAAATGTGGTAATCAATGTCTGCACGGAATGTAGACAAAGGAATACGTCCATCTTTGTAAGTTTCTGAACGTGCCATCTCTGCACCGTTTAAACGACCCGAGATTTGAACTTTAATTCCTTCAGCGTTCATTCTCATTGCAGATTGAATAGCCATTTTGATTGCACGACGGTAAGAAATACGATTCTCAATTTGACGAGCGATACTATCACCTACTAAGATTGCATCTAATTCTGGTCTCTTAATTTCGAAGATGTTAATTTGAACCTCTTTACCAGTGATTTTCTTTAACTCTTCTTTTAATTTGTCAACTTCTTGTCCACCTTTACCAATAATGATACCTGGACGAGCAGTAGTTACAGTTACTGTAACCAATTTTAAAGTACGATCGATGTAAATACGAGAAACTCCGGCTTTAGACAAACGCGCTCTTAAATAAGTACGAATTTTTGCATCTTCTGCGATCTTATCACCGTAATCATTTCCACCGTACCAGTTAGAATCCCATCCTCTGATGATTCCTAAACGATTTCCGATTGGATTAGTTTTTTGTCCCATATTCTTAATCTTGTACTTTTTGTTTATCTTCTTTAGTTCCTAAAACCAAAGTTACATGGTTTGAACGTTTTCTGATTCTATGTGCTCTACCTTGAGGTGCAGTACGAATTCTTTTTAATTGACGTGCACTGTCAACAGAGATTTCTTTTACATATAATCCAGCTTCTTCAACATCAGCTCCTTCGTTTTTAACTTGCCAGTTAGCGATAGCGCTTAATAACAATTTTTCTAAACGGATTGAAGCGTGGTTTTTAGTATATTTTAAAATACCTAAAGCTTTTTGAATTTCAACTCCACGGATAATATCTACTACTAATCTCATCTTACGAGGAGAAGTAGGAACATTATTTAATTTCGCAAAAGCTACCTGCTTGTTAGCTTCTTTGATTTTTTCGTTACTTAATCTTTTTCTAGATCCCATGGCCTTCTACTATTTTTTTCCTTTGTTTTTAGCTCCGGCATGACCTCTAAAAGTACGTGTTGGAGCGAACTCACCTAATTTATGACCTACCATATTCTCAGTAACATAAACTGGGATAAATTGTTTCCCATTGTGTACTGCGATAGTTTGACCAACAAAATCAGGAGAAATCATAGATGCTCTTGACCATGTTTTGATCACGTTTTTGCTACCCGCTTCTACGTTAGCTAAAACTTTCTTTTCTAATTTATAGTGGATGAATGGTCCTTTTTTTAATGAACGTGCCATAAATTATTTTTTTCTTCTTTCAACAATATATTTGTTAGACGCTTTCTTCTTGTCACGAGTTTTGTAACCTTTAGCTGGAATACCGTTACGAGAACGAGGAATACCTCCTGTCGCACGACCTTCACCACCACCCATTGGGTGATCAACTGGGTTCATAACCATTGGACGAGTTCTTGGACGACGACCTTGCCATCTAGAACGACCTGCTTTACCAGAAACTTCTAACTGATGATCTGTGTTAGAAACAACACCTACTGTTGCTTTACACTCCACTAAAATCATTCTTGATTCACCACTTGGTAACTTAACGATAGCATATTTACCATCACGCGCAACTAATTGAGCATAAGTACCTGCACTTCTTGCCATAACAGCTCCTTGCCCTGGACGTAACTCAATACAAGAGATTACAGTACCT
The DNA here is from genome assembly GCF_030005555.1 of Empedobacter sedimenti. Classification (GTDB taxonomy): domain Bacteria; phylum Bacteroidota; class Bacteroidia; order Flavobacteriales; family Weeksellaceae; genus Empedobacter; species Empedobacter sedimenti. The sequence goes on from NZ_JASCQG010000012.1 coordinate 64,614, forward strand.
AATGGCATACTTTTAAGCTTCATAGCATTACCTACTTCTGGTTCTACGTTATCTCCTGAAACAATTACTTGTCCAGCTTTCAAACCATTTTGAGCAATAATGTAACGTTTTTCACCATCTTCGTAAGATAATAAAGCGATGAATGCAGTTCTGTTAGGATCGTATTGTACAGATTCTACAGTTGCAGCACCTTCTTTATCACGTTTGAAGTCGATGATACGATATTTTTGTTTGTGTCCACCACCGATATAACGCATTGTCATTTTACCAGTGTTGTTACGTCCACCCGATTTAGATTTTCCTTCAACTAATGTCTTTTCTGGCTTAGCATTTTTATCTACTGCCGCAAATTCATTAACCACTCTAAAACGTTGTCCCGGGGTGATAGGTTTTAATTTTCTTACTGACATTTTTTAATTCTTAAATTATCCGAACAACTCTATTTCTTGACCTTCAGCTAAGCTAACGATCGCTTTTTTCAACTTATTTGTTTTTCCAGTTTGAAAACCTGTTTTTGTGTAACGAGTTTTCACTTTTGGCATAGAAACTAAAGTACTAACAGAAACAACAGAAACACCGTAAGTTTTTTCTACAGCTTCTTTGATTTGTAATTTGTTAGCTTTTGTATCTACATAAAACGAATATTGCCCTAATAACTCACTGTTACTAGTTGCTTTTTCTGAAATTACTGGTTTAATTATGATTCCCATTTTCGTCTTATTTTGTTAAATTTTCTTGAACTGTTGCTAAAGAATCTTCTAAAAACACAATTTGAGAAGCATTGATTAAATCAAAAACATTTAATTCTGAAGTAGTTACTACTTTTACTTTTTTCAAATTACGAGAAGACAAATATACGTTATTATTTGACTCTCCTAAAACGAATAAAGATTTAGTATTATCTAATCCTAAATCAGTTAAAACTGTTTTGAATTCTTTTGTTTTTGGAGCTTCGAATGAAAAGTTTTCAACAACTTTAATTTCGTTTTCAGCTAATTTTTGTGATAACACAGATTTTTTAGCTAATCTCTTTTGTGCTTTGTTTAATTTGAAAGAGTAGTTTCTTGGACGTGGTCCGAAAACTCTACCTCCTCCTCTAAACACAGGAGATTTAATAGAACCTGCACGAGCAGTACCTGTTCCTTTTTGTTTTTTGATTTTACGAGTTGATCCCGCAATCTCAGCTCTTTCTTTTGCTTTGTGAGTTCCTTGGCGTTGAGCTGCTAAATATTGTTTAACCTCTAAGTACACTGTGTGTGTAGAAGGCTCAATTCCAAAAACTGCCTCGTCTAAAGAAACTTTTCTTCCAGTCTCTTGACCTTTGATGTTTAATACTACTACTTCCATCTTCTAACGATTACGTATGAATTTTTAGGACCTGGGATAGCTCCTTTTACTACTAAAAGGTTTTTCTCAGCATCAACTTTAAGTACTTTTAAGTTCTGAACAGTAACTTGTTTACCACCCATTCTTCCAGCCATACGCATTCCTTTGAATACACGAGATGGATCTGAACCAGCACCGATAGAACCTGGAGCTCTTAAACGGTTATGTTGACCGTGTGTAGCTTGACCTACTCCACCAAAACCGTGACGTTTTACAACACCTTGGAAACCTTTTCCTTTTGAAGTACCTGTAATACTTACAAATTCTCCCTCGTTGAATAATTCAACGTTCACTTCATCTCCTAAATTAATAGAGTTTACGAATTCTTCTCCGTAAAACTCAACTAATTTTCTTTTTGGAGTTGCACCTGCTTTTTTAAAGTGACCTTTTAAAGCATTAGTCGTGTTTTTTTCTTTTGCGTCATCGAAACCAAGTTGAGCAGCAACGTACCCATCTTTCTCTACGGTTCTGACTTGAGTAACCACACATGGCCCAGCCTCTACGATAGTCACAGGAATATTTTTCCCGTTCTCATCAAATAAGCTAGTCATCGCGATTTTTTTACCAATGATACCTGACATTTGATTAAAATATGTTAATAATTTGTTTAATATTTCAGAGAATGTGGGCTTTCGACCACTAGAGATCTTCTCTAAAATTAGCATGCAAATGTACAAAATATTTTATAAACTACAAATTTTCAATTAATTATTTATTTTGATTATCAAAATTGATCTAACCAAAATAATTAGTAAATGAAGATTTCTATATTTTACTAAAGTTTTTTTCCTTGTAATGAATAAATTGTTTCTTTATAGTCTTCTGTTTTTGCAACCCATTTACCATCCTTATAAACTACATTATAATAAATTAATGGCACAACAATTTCTCCCGTCAAACCATTTACAACACCTTCTTTACCATTAATTCCTTTTTCTACAATACAATATTTTTCATCATACAACTCTAAACTATCTGGAATATAATCAACTAATTTCAATGTTTTATTCTGATGATCAAACCAGTATACTCGATCATAACTCTTTTCATCTGATGTATCACCATAATCAATCTGATCTCGGTAGAAATATTTATTCATTTCTCTAACATACTCTGTTAAGAATGGCTTTACTACCCAATTACCTTTTACATCAAGAATTCCATAAAAATCTGAATTCAGATCTTTTGAAAGGATAAATTCTTTATCATCATTCCGTACAGTTGCTGAAATTTTAAACAACTCTGGTTGATCTTCTAAGTTAAGTACCTTAATTTTTAAATGATCGATTGGTCCTGCGAAATCAAATTTGTAATTGTAATTAGTTGGTTCGAAATAATTACTGTCAGAAAATGGAGATTTTGTATTAATAAATTTCTTTAACTGATCAATATTTTGAATTGATTTACGATTTACTTCAGTTTCTGCCAATTCATAAACGTGAAGTAGATCAGCAAAACCTTTCTTCTGCTCATCACTATAAACAGTATTTGAGTTTTGTGACAATTGCTTCATTACTCTTCCGTCTTTATAAATTGCGTATATCTCAAATTTCTTTTTAAGTTGAGATGGAATCAGAAGACTTGCGGTTGCATTAATTATTTCAAGCAATTTGATTTCACCAAAGCTAGTTGAAGCAACTTTATTCGCTGTCGATAAAATATAAGTTTCAGATCGTGGAATTACAAATTCAATTTGATAATCTAATGAAGCTACTGGCTTAGAAGAATTAATCGCAAAATGATATTTGAATGTATTACTTTCGTTCCATATCAACTTTTCTATATCAGATAATTTTTCTTCATCAACATCTACAAAACCATCCTCATCTTCTATTCCATATTTTTTCTGAATCGTTTCAACTGATATTTTATACTTATCTGCATTTATAGATGTACCATCCAAAAAATTTATTTTAGTTGGAACAAACGAAGCTTCTAAATGAGGATTATTCATAAAATAAAAATTATCCATTCCTAAGAATTTAATCAAATCAAATTGATCTTTATCTATATTAAAAACATTATAAGGATAAATAGAACTAACACCTACTCTTAGTTCTTTAAAAAAAGAATCCAACGCAACCTTAGAAACAGTGTGATCAAACTTGATTTTATCAAAGTTTGAATTATCTTTTGGATTAAAATCTTTACTTCCTGCTTTAAGTTTAAAACTTAAATTCTCAATATTAGCTAAGTAATTGATTGTTTCTTTTTCACTTTTTAAAGCTTCAAGTAATTCCTCTTGCGTTTGACTTTTACAAATACCAACACACAAAAGGAGAATAAATGTAAAATAATAGCAAAATTTTGAGTTAGATAATTTTTTCATAGAATAAAGGATTGAATAATTTAAAGTTAAAAAAAATAGCAAAATAAATTGCACAAAAAAACCCTGAGATGTGCACTTCTCAGGGGTTATATTTATTTAAAGTTAGCTGATAACTATACTTTAATTTCTACTTCAACACCACTAGGTAATTCTAACTTCATTAAAGCATCAACTGTTTTAGATGAAGAAGAATAAATGTCTAATAATCTTTTGTGAGCTGATAATTGAAATTGCTCACGAGATTTTTTGTTAACGTGTGGAGATCTTAAAACTGTAAAGATTCTTTTGTGAGTTGGTAATGGAATTGGTCCATTAACAACAGCTCCTGTAGCTTTTACAGTTTTTACGATTTTTTCAGCTGATTTATCAACTAAAGAATAATCGTAAGATTTTAATTTTATTCTAATTTTTTGACTCATTTTTCTTGAATTAAGCGTTACCTTTTGCTTTAGCGATTACAGCTTCAGACACGTTTGTTGGTGCTGGAGCGTAGTGATCAAATTCCATTGTAGATGTAGCACGACCAGAAGATAATGTACGTAATGATGTTACGTATCCGAACATTTCTGCTAATGGAACTAAAGCTTTAATAACTTTTGCGTTATTTCTATCGTCCATACCAGAAACTTGTCCACGTCTTCTGTTTAAGTCACCTACAACATCTCCCATGTTTTCCTCTGGAGTTAATACTTCTAACTTCATAATAGGCTCTAAGATTTGAGCACCAGCAGCTTTAGCAGCAGCTTTGTACCCCATTTGAGCAGCTAATTCGAAAGATAAAGCATCAGAATCCACAGGGTGGAAAGATCCATCTTTTAAAGTAACTTTTAACGAATCCATTTCGAATCCTGCTAAAGGTCCATTCTTCATTGCAGCTTTGAAACCTTTCTCGATTGAAGGGATATATTCTTTTGGAACGTTACCACCTTTAATTTCAGAAACGAATTCTAAACCTGTTTTACCTTCATCTGCTGGTCCCATTTCGAAAACGATATCAGCAAATTTACCACGACCACCTGATTGTTTTTTGTAAACCTCACGGTGATTAGCTGGTTTTGAGAATGATTCTTTGTACTCTACTTGAGGCTCACCTTGGTTAACCTCTACTTTGAACTCTCTTCTTAAACGATCAACAATGATATCTAAGTGTAACTCACCCATACCAGAGATAATTGTTTGTCCAGAAGCTTCGTCTGTTTTAACAACAAATGTAGGATCCTCTTCAGCTAATTTAGCTAAAGCCATACCTAATTTATCAACGTCAGCTTTTGTTTTAGGCTCAACTGCGATACCAATTACTGGATCTGGGAAGTCCATAGACTCTAATACGATAGGTGCTTTTTCTTCACATAAAGTATCTCCTGTTTTGATATCTTTGAAACCTACTGCAGCTCCAATATCACCTGCTTCGATTCTCTCGATAGGCTCTTGTTTGTTAGCGTGCATTTGGAAGATACGAGAAATACGCTCTTTGTTACCAGAACGAGTATTCAATACATAAGAACCTGCGTCTAAAGCTCCAGAATAAGCACGGAAGAAAGCTAAACGACCTACGAATGGGTCAGTAGCAATTTTGAATGCTAATGCTGAGAATGGCTCATCAACTGAAGGTTTTCTTGAGATAGGCTCATCAGTTTTTGGGTCAGTACCGTGAATCGCTTCTTTATCCATCGGAGATGGTAAGTAACGACATACAGCATCTAACATGAATTGTACACCTTTGTTTTTGAACGAAGATCCACAAGTCATTGGGATGATAGACATATCTAATGTTGCAGCACGTAATGCAGCGTGAACTTCTTCTTCAGTAATAGAGTTTTCGTCCTCCATGTACTTCTCTAATAAGTTCTCGTCGTACGCAGCTACTTCTTCAATTAATTGACCACGGAATTGTCTTACATCGTCAACCATATCAGCTGGGATTTCAACAACATCAAATGTAGAACCATGATTCTCATCATGCCATACAATTGCACGGTTTTTAATTAAATCTACAACTCCTTTAAAATCTGCTTCGTCACCGATTGGTAATACGATAGGAACAGCGTTTGATCCTAACATTTCACGTACTTGACGACATACATTTAAGAAGTCAGCTCCTTGACGGTCCATTTTGTTAACGAAACCTAAACGAGGAACTTTATAGTTATCTGCTAAACGCCAGTTTGTTTCAGACTGAGGTTCAACTCCATCTACTGCTGAGAATAAGAAAACTAAACCATCTAAAACACGTAAAGAACGGTTTACCTCTACTGTAAAGTCAACGTGACCAGGAGTGTCGATAATATTAAAGTGGTATCCTTTAGCGTCTGGTAATGGTTTACCTTGTTCTGTTGGGAATGTCCAATCTACTGTTACAGCTGCAGAAGTAATTGTAATACCTCTTTCAGCCTCTTGCTCCATCCAGTCAGTTGTAGCTGATCCTTCGTGAGTTTCTCCAATTTTGTGATTCTTACCTGAATAGAATAAGATACGCTCTGTCGTTGTAGTTTTTCCTGCATCGATGTGAGCAGCAATACCAATGTTTCTTGTGTATTTTAAATCTCTTGCCATCGTGTATTAGAATCTAAAGTGTGAAAACGCTTTGTTAGCTTCTGCCATTTTGTGAGTATCTTGACGTTTTTTAACGGCAGATCCTTCTTCTTTAGCAGCTGCAATAATTTCTCCAGCTAATTTTTGTGCCATAGATTTCTCATTACGCTTACGTGAATAAGAAATTAACCATTTCATTGCTGTTGAAATTTTACGGTCTGGACGAATTTCCATTGGAATTTGGAATGTAGCTCCACCTACACGGCGAGAACGTACTTCTACGTGAGGCATTACATTAGATAATGCTTCTTTCCAAATGTCTAATGAAGTTTTTTCTGCATCTTCTTTACGAGAATCTACGATTTCTAACGCATCATAGAAAATTTTGAATGCTACAGATTTTTTTCCGTCATACATTAAGTTGTTTACGAAACGAGTTACTAACTGATCATTAAATTTAGGATCTGGAAGTAAAGGTCTTTTTTTAGCTCTTGTCTTTCTCATCTTACCTTAAATTTATTTTTTAGCATCTTTAGGACGTTTCGCTCCATACTTACTTCTACGTTGAGTACGTCCGTTTACTCCCGCAGTATCTAACGCACCACGAACAATGTGGTAACGTACACCTGGTAAATCTTTAACTCTACCACCTCTAACCAATACTATCGAGTGCTCTTGAAGATTGTGACCTTCACCACCGATGTACGCGTTAACTTCTTTTCCATTTGTTAATCTAACACGCGCTACTTTACGCATTGCTGAGTTAGGTTTTTTTGGAGTTGTAGTGTAAACACGTGTACAAACACCGCGGCGTTGTGGACATGATTCCAATGCAGCCGATTTACTCTTCTTGGTTAGTTTTTTTCTACCTTTTCTAACTAATTGTTGAATTGTTGGCATACTAATTAAATTTCCTTTTAAATTTGGATTAAACCCATTTTTTGGGCATGCAAAACTACAAATTAATTTGTGAAATAAAAATATTTATCCATTTATTTTACACTGATTTATAATTTTTTATAAATAAATAAGTAATTCTTTATAATTTATTTACAATAAGATAACATCTTAAAAAATTCACAACAACGTATTGTTTATAGCTTTCATTTATACTTTTACTACTACAACCGTCATCATCAACTAAATTAAAGGACTCTATATGATATTTATTTTATTATTTCTTTATGGTTTATTGTTACGAAAACATTTATTTAATGTTAACTTTACATTAGAAAAATTAATTTTGCACCACAAAACATTATTAAATGTCAGTAAACTCATTTTTTAAATTATTTACTCCAAAGGATAAGGTATTCTATCCTTTGTTCGAGGAAGCTTCAAAAAGTTTAATCAAATTAGCTGAATTATTACACGAATGTGTAAATGCTCCTATTGAAGAACGTGAAGATTACATTGCACAAATCTCTAAAATTGAAAGTAAAATTGAGTACTTAACTCAAAAAACAAATTTAGAGTTAAGTAAAAACTTCATTACTCCTTTTGATAGAGAAGATATTTACTCATTAGTAAAATCTATCGATTATGTTGCAGATAACTTAAATGGTGCTGCTAACAGAATCAACATCTATCAAGTAGAAAAAATCACAAAATCTATTCGTAAAATTACAGCTGTTAACTTAGAAGCTTGTCAATTAATCGGAGAAGGTATTGAACAATTAAAAGATTTAAGAAATGTAGAACGCATTTACGAAATCTGTGAGCGTATCAATAAATTAGAAAACAAATCGGATCGTATTTTTGATAAAGCAGTTCAAGAAATTTTCGAGAACGAGACTGATGCAAAAAATATCATCAAATACAAAGAGGTTTTATCATCTCTTGAATCTGCAACAGACAAATGTAAAAGTGTTGCAAATGTGTTAGAAGCAGTAGCCGTAAAACATTCGTAAAAATTTAATCTTAAACATTAAGATATGACAGAATTTTTCAATGCGTTTTCGAGTATGCTCACGTCAACGCCAGGGATTTTATTGATAACAATTATCGTTTTATCATTCGTTTTTGATTACATCAATGGATTTCATGACGCAGCAAATTCAATTGCAACAATTGTTGCTACAAAAGTATTAACTCCATTTCAGGCTGTACTTTGGGCTGCATTATTCAACTTTGCAGCATACTTTATCTCGGTTTATTGGATTGGAGAATTTAAAATTGGTAATACAATTGCAAAATCGGTTAACGAGAACTTCATTACATTAGAAGTTATTTTAGCCGGAATTATCGCTGCCATTTCTTGGAATTTACTTACTTGGAAATTTGGTATTCCTTCTTCTTCATCTCACACATTAATTGGTGGATTTATTGGAGCTGCATTAGCTCACGCTGGCGGTTTTTCTGCTGGTGGTGAAGATGTAATTGTTTACAAAAAAGTTGTTCCTATTGTATGCTTCATTGTTTTAGCACCATTAATTGGTATGACAATCGCTTCCATATTAACCATTATTACACTTCATATTTGTAAAAAAGCCAAACCAGCTAGAGCTGAATGGTGGTTTAAGAAATTACAATTAGTTTCTTCTGCCTTATTCTCTTTAGGACATGGTATGAATGACGCGCAAAAAGTAATGGGTATTATTGGAGCAGCAGTTATTTTTTACCATATGAATGTTGATTTTGATCCTGCTTATGTACAAGCAGAAGATAAATTTCAGTATTTTGTATCTCACTGGATGTGGGTTCCTATTACATCATTTATTGTTATCGCATTAGGTACAATGGGTGGTGGGTGGAAAATCATCAAAACAATGGGATCTAAAATTACAAAAGTAACACCATTAGAAGGTGTAGTTGCAGAAACATCTGGAGCCATGACGCTTTATATTTCTGAACATTTCGGAATTCCAGTATCTACAACACACACAATTACAGGTTCTATTATCGGTGTTGGATTAACGAAACGTGTTTCAGCAGTACGTTGGGGAGTAACAATTAGTTTACTTTGGGCATGGGTACTTACCATTCCTGTCTCAGCTTTATTAGCAGCTCTAATTTATTATATTATAACATTATTTGTTTAATACATAACGATTTAAAAGGAACTCATTAAGAGTTCCTTTTTTTATTAAAATATTTTCTACTAATCCATTATAATAATTTTCAGAAAGTTTTAAATTTGCGCAATGCAATTAACTGTATTATTTATTATAATCGGACTAGCTATCTTATTCGATTTCTTAAACGGTTTTCACGATGCTGCAAACTCTATCGCAACCGTTGTCACAACAAAAGTTTTAACACCAGTTCAAGCAGTTATATGGGCTGCTTTTTTCAATTTTGTTGCTTTTTTTATCGCTAAATTCGTCATTGGAGAATTTGGAGTCGCAGACACAATCGCTAAAATCATCAAAGAAGATGTTGTCGTCGCATTGGGCTCTAATCCTTCTATAGTTGTTATGGCTGCACTTTCTGCAGCAATCACTTGGAATATTTTAACTTGGAAATTAGGAATCCCTTCTTCCTCATCTCACACATTGATTGGGGGATTAGCTGGAGGCGCATTAGCCGCAACAGGTTATGATTTTTCTGCGATTAACAGTACAATTATCTTAACAATTATCGCGTTTATCTTGGTTGCACCAATTATTGGTTTAGTTGCGGGTAATGTTATTTACATCATCACACTAAATCTTTGTCGAAATGCAAAACCGCATAAAGCAGATGCTTGGTTCAAAAAATTGCAATTGGTTTCTTCTGCAATGTTAAGTATTGGTCATGGTTTGAATGATTCACAGAAAGTAATGGGAGTAATCACGTTTGCTTTACTTGCCAATCAAACTGCGATTATTAATACTGATATGAATGGTTGGATTTTGAATGACGTTTTCGATTGGAAACATTGGTTCATTACTTCGAGTAGCACTGATATTCACGATTGGGTTCCGATTATGTGTTTCTCGGCAATTGCTTTAGGAACTTTAGGTGGCGGAATGAAAATCTTAAAAACGATGGGAAATAAAATTACAAAAATTACTCCTATCGAAGGTTTTACAGCGCAAACAGCTTCTGCTATTACCTTATTTTTTACAGAACATATCAAAATGCCAGTTTCTACAACGCACGTTATCACAGGATCAATTATTGGTGTTGGAATGGTAAAAAGAGTTTCTGCAGTTCGTTGGGGAGTTACAATTAGTTTATTATGGGCTTGGATTTTGACAATTCCAGTTTCTGCACTTATTGCAACAGGATTTTATTATCTATTTTCGATGTTTTTCTAACATTAAAATTTAATCATAAAAAAATAGCTGTCAAAATTGACAGCCATTTTCTATTTATTCTTGAATGATTATTTGCTAAAATCTTCTTTCAACAAATCGATTTTCGCTAACAATTCTTTTTGAACAGCTAGATAATCTTCTTTGTTAGAAAGTGGAGCATTTACAGAGAAATAATATTTAATCTTTGGTTCTGTTCCAGAAGGTCGACAAGCTACTTTACTTCCATCTTCTGTATAGAAAATCAATACATTTGACTTTGGAATTTCTATCGCTTTTTCATCACCTGAGATTAAATCTTTATCGATAGAAGATTGAAAATCTTTTACACGAACAACTTTAGAACCTGCTAATTCTTTTGGAGGATTTGATCTACATTCCACCATCATTTTAGCAATTAATTCTGCACCTTCTTTTCCTGGTTTTACAATACTAATTAAATCTTCTTGATACGCTTTTCCGATTTCAAGATAGATTTCCATTAACTTATTATACAATGAACTTCCTTTTGCTTTTTGTACAGCAGCAATCTCAGAAACCAATAAAGCTGATGTTACAGAATCTTTGTCACGAATAAAATCGCCAACCATAAATCCAAATGACTCTTCTCCTCCTCCAACAAAACTTTCTTTGCCTTCGAATTTACGAATCATATCAGCAATCCATTTGAAACCTGTTAATCCAACTTTACAATCAACATTGAATTTTGCAGCAATATCATAAAAAATATCAGACGTAACAATTGTCGATCCGATAAATTCTTTTCCAACTAATTTACCAGCTTCTTGCCATTTTTCTAATAAATAATAAGTCAAAACAGTGTTCATTTGGTTACCATTTAATAAAACAATTTCGCCCTCATTATTACGCGTTGCAACACCTACACGATCCGCATCAGGATCTGTTCCAATTACAACATCAGCACCAATTTCATTTGCTAAAGCAACTGCCATAGTCAACGCTTCTGGTTCTTCTGGATTTGGCGATTTTACTGTTGGGAAATCTCCACTTGGAATTGCTTGCTCAGCAACTTGATGTACTTGTGTAAAACCAGCTTCCTCAAAAGCTTTTGGCGTAATTGCAACTGCAGTTCCGTGAATAGAAGTGAAAACAATTTTTATATCTTCTTTACCTTCTTTCGTAAAACTTCCGTTTGCTACACAAGCATCAATAAAAGCTTCATCAATTTCTTTTCCGATATATGTCAACAATGTATCGTTCCCTTGAAATTTGATTTCTTCTACTTTTACATTATTAACTTCGTTGATAATTTCTCCATCTTGTGGCGGAACAATTTGCGCACCATCATTCCAATAAACCTTGTAACCATTGTAAATTGGAGGATTATGAGAAGCTGTTAAAACAATTCCAGCATCACAACCTAAATGACGAACTGTAAATGACAATTCTGGCGTTGGACGGAAAGATTCGAACAAATAAACATTAATTCCATTCGCAGTCAAAACATCTGCAACCATTTTTGCAAACGTATCCGAATTATGACGAACATCGTATGCAATCGCAACTTTTTTCTCCTTATTCGGAAATTGTTGATTGATATAATTTGCTAAACCTTGTGTTGCTGCACCAAGTGTATATTTGTTTAAACGATTTGTTCCTACTCCCATTATACCACGCATTCCTCCTGTTCCAAACTCTAAGTTTTTATAAAAAGAATCGTCTAATTCGGTTGGATTATTATCAATTAAATCTTGAACAGCTTTTCTTGTTTCCGCATCATAAGCGTCAGAAAGCCATAATTTAGCATTATCTAAACTTGAAGTCATTCTTATTTTTTTATTTTTTTAGTACTTGGGCGCGGTCAGCAATTTTTGTATCCTTATTTGGATCGCCCATAAAGTTTACGATTGAGTTTCCTTTTGCAGAGCCATACAATGTATTGCGTGCATTAATATTTAATATAACATTATCATCAGTTGTTATATCAGCTTCATTTACTTCGTATTTGAACAAACTTAATTTTGCATCTCCATAAGCTTTTACTTTCATTGCATCAGCAGTTCCTTCAAGGGTAACATTTGATTGATTATCAGCTTTTAAATCAAGATTATTTGTAATCAAGAATGTTTTACTAATAAGAGATTGTCCTGCAACAGATAAACTTAATTCATCTACATTTAATGTTCCTGAAGTTGTCAAAGAAGTTTGCTTTTCTATCGATAAATTCTTCAAATCACGAGTTACATACACATATACATCATAAGCACTGTACTGATTTACATTACTTTTTTCTTTGATTTTTAATGAATTATTTTTTGCTTCGACTTCCAGATTATCAATGATATTTTGGTGCGATTCTACTTTTACACCAGTTTTATCTCCTGGCACTAAAATTACATCACAGTTACACGAAACATTCAACTCTTTGATGTTATCTGCTGTATATTCTTTTTGAGCCGTCGCTGCACCTTCTCCTTTAATTGGAGATGAACACGAAGTGACAAGCGCAACTAATAATCCGAATAATAAAGTTTTTTTCATAGTTGGTTGATTTTTATTATTAATTAAGATTTACTTCTTTCTGAACTAAATACAATTGTTTATCGCGATTATTACGAACAATTAATTCGCCCAAAAATCCCGCCAAAAATAATTGTGTTCCCAAAATCATAAAAACTAACGAGATATAAAAAGAAGGACTATCTGTAATTAATCTTGCAGGCGAATGCGAAATGTAAACTTTAAACAATTTTTCGGCTCCTAAATAAAATGAAGCGAAAAATCCTAAAATGAACATCAACGTTCCCAATAAACCGAAAATATGCATTGGTTTGTTCCCGAATTTTGAAGCAAAGAAAAGTGTAATCAAATCTAAGAAACCATTTACAAAACGATTTGCTCCAAATTTTGAAACGCCATACTTACGCGCTTGATGCTTTACTTTTTTCTCGATAATTCTCGAATATCCAGCATTTTTAGCTAAAACAGGAATGTAACGGTGCATATCACCATACAATTCGATATTTTGAGTTACTTCCCAACGATAAGCTTTCAAACCACAGTTAAAATCATGCAATTTTACACCCGAAGTTTTACGTGCAACACCGTTAAATAATTTTGAAGGAAGATTTTTTGTCAATTTATTATCTTGACGATTTTCTTTCCACCCCGAAACAATATCAGCTTTTTGATTTTTTAGCATATTGTATAAAGCAGGAATTTCCTCCGGAAAATCTTGTAAATCTGCATCCATTGTAATGACAACATCACCTTTCACTTCTTTGAAAGCTGCGCTAAGTGCTGGAGATTTACCATAATTTTTACGGAATTTGATTCCTTTCACTTCTGGATTGAAGTTAGCAATATATTCGATAATTTGCCACGAATCGTCTGTACTTCCGTCATCTACGAAAATAACTTCGAATGAGTAATCATTTTGCTCACACACTTTTTTGATTCGGTAGAATAATTCTTCTAAGGAATCTTGTTCGTTCAATAAAGGAACAACAACTGAAATATCCATATGTTAAAAAACACGTTTTTTTAAGAATTGCGAAAACAATGCCGAAATAGCAATGTAGAAAGATAAGAAAATTGAGAATAATCCGAAAAAGTTTTTCACTGTAAATAAATTAAGTGTTTTATAATCGTCCGAATTTCTGAATGTTTCGATATCTTTTGAAGTTTTAGGATCTGACATATTTGCTGTAAAAGTATCTAACAATCCTTGTTTCAAACTATCCTGCGCCCATTCGCCATATGTATTAAAAAATACAAAAATGACAATAAGACTAATAACTCCTGCAAAGAAAATAGTGTAAAATCCTACTTTGAAACCTTCTTTAAATGTCATCAAATCTTCGATAGATTGATAATTAATTGCTTTTGCTTTAGCCAAATTAAGTACTGTAAAAAAACAGTACGTTGCATACAATGGCAAAACGATAAAACAGCAAATAAAGAAACTATAGATGTAGTAATCTTGTACAGAAACAGTTCCGTTGAACGAAAAATAGAAGTATAGTGCAAAAAACAATACTAAGGTAATTCCCGTCAGCACTAATGAATTTTTGAAAATTTTGTTGAAACTAATCATTTTGCAAAGATAATTATATCCTTTATTCTATAATACTTTATTTTATATGATTTATAGGAGTGATTATTCAAATTTTATACAATTATAAACATTTCAGAATGAAGAAGAAATCAATACAAATTGGATAAAAAGTAAAAAGTTTTTTCAAAACACTTTTATTTTTACAAAACTTTCTTACCTTTGCATCAGGCAAGTCCTACACAACCAGCTCCTGTTGAATCCTCCAGGACGGGAACGTAGCAAAGGTATACGGTCGTAGCGGTGTGATGTAGATCGCTTGCCTATTTTTATTTCTCGAAAATTCACTTTCACTTTTTTTTACCCCATAAATTATTCGTAAATTTGCAACCATTGATTTAAAGATTCAATGGAAACAAACAAAGCACCAAAGTACATTTTCGTTACCGGAGGAGTAACATCGTCGTTAGGAAAAGGAATTGTAGCATCATCATTAGGAATGCTACTAGAAGCAAGAGGATATAGAGTAACAATTCAGAAATTGGATCCCTATATAAATGTAGACCCAGGAACACTTAATCCTTACGAGCATGGAGAATGTTACGTTACGGAAGACGGTGCAGAGACCGATTTAGATTTAGGACATTATGAGCGTTTCTTGAACCGCGCAACATCTCGTGCTAACTCAGTTACTACAGGTCGTATTTATCAAACAGTTATAGAAAAAGAACGTCGTGGAGATTATTTAGGAAAAACAGTTCAGGTTGTTCCTCATATCACAAACGAAATCAAACGTCGTATCAAATTATTAGGTAATACTGGTGATTATGATATCATCATTACTGAAATTGGAGGTACGGTTGGAGATATAGAGTCTTTACCATATATCGAAACAATTCGTCAGTTAACTTGGGAGTTAGGAGAACATAATTCATTAGTAATTCATCTAACATTAGTTCCTTATTTAGCTGCTGCAGGCGAATTAAAAACAAAACCAACTCAACATTCTGTTCGTACACTAATGGAAAGTGGTATTCAGGCTAATATTTTAGTAACTAGAACTGAACATCATTTACCAAAAGATGTAAAAGCTAAATTGGCTCAATTCTGTAATGTTCGCAAAGAAAATGTGATCGAAAGTATGGATGCTGATACAATTTATGAAGTTCCATTCTTATTACATGAACAAAATTTTGACGAAGTTGTTTTAAAAGGCTTAGATTTGCCAACTGATCAAGAACCAGATTTTACAGTTTGGAACAAATTCTTATCAAATCATAAAAATCCTAAAAACGAAATCGAGATTGCTTTAGTTGGTAAATACGTTTCGTTACACGATTCTTATAAATCAATTACTGAAGCATTTACACATGCTGCTGCAACTTGCGAAACGAATGTAAAAGTTCGTTGGGTATATTCTGGCGATATAACAGAAGACAATGTTGGAGAGCAATTGAAAGGAGTTTCGGGAATTTTGATCGCACCAGGTTTTGGAGATCGAGGAATTTTAGGTAAAATAATTGCTGCAAATTATGCACGAAGAAATAATATTCCAACATTAGGAATTTGTTTAGGAATGCAAATTATGGCAATCGAATTTGCGCGTAATGTTTTAGGTTACGAAAAAGCAGATTCTGCAGAAATGGATTTAACAACTCCACATCCGGTAATTAGCTTGATGGAAGATCAAAAAGATGTATCGGACAAAGGAGGAACAATGCGTTTAGGAAATTGGAAATGTGAATTAGCTCCTAATTCAAAAATTGAGAAAGTTTACAATTCATCAGAAATCTTAGAACGTCATCGTCATAGATATGAGTTTAACAACGAATATTATACAGAATTCGTAGAAAACGGATTTATGCCAGTTGGTAAAAATCCTGAGACAGAATTAGTAGAAATTCTAGAACATAAAGAACACCCATATTATATAGGTGTACAATTCCATCCGGAATATAAAAGTACAGTTGCTTCGCCACATCCTTTATTTATAAGTTTTATCGAAGCTTCTTTATTGAATAAACAAAATGATTTATTAAATGCAACAAGAGAAAAAATTTGATTTTAACCAAACGATTGGTTTTATTTTAATTGCGATTCTTTTTGGTGTTTTCTATTTCTTGAATAAGCCTTCGGAAGAACAAATCGAAGCTGAAAAGAAAGAATTAGTTCAAAAACAGCAACAAGAACAAAAGCAAGCACAATTAAACAAAGCAGCTTCCACTCAAGCTTTTCAGGCTGTAGATCCTACACTTGCAAAAGATGTTGAAGTAAGTAATGATAAGCTTAAAGTAAAATTTTCGCCAAAAGGAGCACAAATTGCCGATGTACAAATTATTGGTTATGACGCTTATAACGCGAAAAAAGACGGGCACAAGGATCCTTTACATTTAGTAAAAAATGGATCAAGTAAGTTCAATCTATCATTCAAAACGAAACAAGGAACTGTTCTTAATGTTGCAGATTTAGTATTTGTTCCACAAGTACAAAAAAATGCGAACAATACAATTGTGACATTTACAGCCAATGCGCAAAATAGTCAAATTCAATATATCTATACATTAGGAGATTCTTATGGAATCGATTTCGAAGTTAAAACGCAAGGTTTATCTAACATTACGTCTGATAACAAAGTAGATTTAGCTTGGACAATGGATGGATATAGTACAGAAAAAGGGAAAGATCAAGAAAAATATTGGTCGCATACCTATTTCCAATTCAAAGGGAACAAAGACATCGAGTACGAATTATTTGGAGCTGACGAATGGGAAGAAGAGGAAGCAATTTCTTGGGTAGCGAACAAACAACAATTCTTTGCTACTGTACTCTCTAACGAAGAAGGTTTCAAAACAACAAAAGGAGGTTCTGTTAACACAGAAAAAGAAGACTCTGAACACAGTAAACATTATCACTTAAACTCTAAAATGGAGTTAAAAAATAGTGAGATGAACTATAAATTCACTTGGGATTTTATTCCATTGGATTATAAAATGTTGAAAGATTATAACGACAAAGGTTTCCAAAACTTAATTGATTTTGGTTGGGGAATCTTAGGTTGGTTAAATAAATTCTTCTTCTTAAATATCTTCAAATGGTTAGCTTCTGTAGGAATAACTTACGGATGGGTAATCTTCTTGATGACAATCGTTGTAAAAATTATTTTATCTCCAATTACGTACAAACAATACCGTCAATCTGCATTGATGAAAGTTGTTCGTCCTGAATTGAATGAAATTAACGAAAAATACAAGGATCAGAAAGATGCAATGAAAAAACAACAAGAAACGATGGCTATTTATCGTAATGCAGGTATCAATCCTCTTGCAGGATGTTTACCAGCCTTATTACAAATTCCTATTTTCTATGCATTATTCCGTTTCTTCCCTAACTTAATTGACTTAAGAGGTGTTCCTTTCTGGTTTGTAGAAGATTTAACAGCTTTTGATGATCTAATCAAATTACCAGAATGGGTGCCATTCTTGAATGGTCACTTAAGTATTTTTGCAATGTTATATATTGTTGCGATGATGGTTTATTTCAAGATTTCAGGATCAATGGACAACTTCCAAATGCCGCAACAAGAAGGAATGCCAAATATGCAATTCATGAAATACATGATGTATGTAATGCCAGTTTTCTTCTTTGTATTCCTTAATAATTATGCATCCGGTTTATCTTGGTATTACTTAGTTTCGAATACAATTAATATCTTCATTGTACTATACATTAAGAAGTTTATGATTCACGAAGCGAAGATTCATCAAATCATTGAAACAAATAAAACGAAACCTAAAAAGACAGGTAAGTTTGCTTCGAAAATGCAAGAAATGATGAAACAAGCACAAGAAATGCAAGAGCAACAACAAAAAAATAAAAAGAAATAATTAAATCATATTTCAAATCTTAAAAATCCGTTAATAATAATTAACGGATTTTTTATTTATTTAAGACGACAAAGCTAAGTAGACTTAAACCTAATGATTACCAAAACTTTATTCAACAAAATTAACTTATTAGTGTATGTTGTACACTTTTTATTAATAAAATTTTTGATATTTATTATTTTCAGATTATTATTGTCTCAAAATAATAAATATATGGATAATATTCACTCTATCAAAGATCAAGCAGCCAATCCAGGACCATTAGGACTATATGGCTTCGCCATGACAACTATTTTACTAAACATACATAATGCAGGTTTTTTTCCTGTAAATAGTATGATAATGGGAATGGGCATTTTTTTTGGTGGCGCAGCACAATTTATAGCTGGTGTTATGGAATGGAAAAAAGGGAATAACTTTGGTAGTATTGCATTTATGTCTTACGGATCATTCTGGCTAACATTGGTTTTTACGTGGCTAGCGCCAATGTTTGGAGTAGAAAAACCTGGCGGGAATGCTATGGGATGTTATTTAGGAATGTGGGGATTATTTACATTAGTTAATTTTCTACAAACGTTGAACGGAAACTTAATTGGTAAACTATTATTTGCTTCATTAACAATATTATTCTTTCTACTTGCAGCAGCTAATTTTACAGCAAGTGAAAGTATTTTACACTTTGCAGGATGGGTAGGAATCGTCTGTGGTTTTATTGCTTTTTACGAAGCTTCTGCAATTATGATTAATCAGAAATACGAAAAAACAATTCTTCCTTTATAAATTATATTAAACAAAAAACCTTTATCAGAAACTGATAAAGGTTTTTTTATACATGATATAAATATTTATTTATTAAACATCGGAGCTAATAACTTCTTCCAAATAAATAATAAAATTAATGATCCAATAATCGAGAATAACCAATCTAATGGACTAAAAAAACTTACTTCTCCATCATGAGAAATTCCTAAAAGCGTACGCATATATGCTCCCAAATAAGCCCCAACAATACCAATTAATGCTGTAACCCAAAATCCTCCAGGATCTTGCCCTGGCATAATAGCTTTCGCAATTCCAGCACAAATCAAACCAAATACTAGGTATACCAAAAAGCTCCAAACTCCTGTGATACCTAACATAATAAATGCAGTTGTCATCATAATAATTATTATTTTTAAAGTTGTTTGTAAATAGTTAAATATATCTTAACTAAAATCGTTCCAAAAAGATAAGAAAAAAATTTTGTATTTTGTAGATTTGTATCACTATAAAAAATAAAATTTATGTCTCTAATTAAATCAATTTCAGGTTTTCGAGGAACAATCGGAGGAAAACCAGGAGATAATTTAACTCCAATTGATGCTGTAAAATTTGCAGCAGCTTACGGAACTTGGTTAAAAAATCAATCAAATCAATCAGAATATAAAGTAATTGTAGGTCGCGACGCTCGTATTTCTGGACAAATGGTTTCACAATTAGTTTGTTCTACTTTACAAGGATTAGGAATTAATGTTATTGATTTAGGTTTATCTACAACGCCTACAGTTGAAGTTATGGTTACACATTTGCATGCAGATGGAGGTATTATCTTAACAGCTTCTCACAATCCAAAAGAATGGAATGCATTAAAATTATTAAACGCAAAAGGAGAGTTTGTTTCTGCAGCAGACGGAGCTCAAATTTTAGCTTTCGCAGATAAAGATGATTATACTTTTGCAGAAGTTGATGATTTAGGATCTTATGAAACTTTTGACGATGCAATTGATTTACACATCGAGAAAATTTTAGCTTTACCATTAGTTAATGCAAAAGCAATTCAAGAAAAGAATTTCAAAGTTGCAATTGATGCGGTAAATTCAACTGGAGGAATTGCAATTCCGAAGTTATTACAACGTTTAGGAGTGATTCATTACGATATGTATTGCGAGCCAAACGGACAATTTCCTCACAATCCAGAACCTTTGAAAGAGCATTTAGGTGATATTTGTAAAAAAGTAATTGACGAACAAGCTGATTTCGGAATTGTTGTTGATCCAGATGTTGACCGTTTAGCGATTATTGACGAAAAAGGTGAAATGTTTGGTGAAGAATATACATTGGTTGCTGTGGCAGATTATGTTTTATCAAAAACACCTTCGGCAACAGTTTCTAACTTATCATCTTCTCGTGCTTTACGCGATATTTCGGAGAAATATGGTCAAAAATATTCGCCATCAGCAGTTGGAGAAGTTAATGTTGTAGTTGAGATGAAAAACGTTGACGCTAAAATTGGTGGAGAAGGAAACGGAGGAATTATTTATCCAGAATTGCACTACGGACGCGATTCTTTAGTAGGAATTGCTTTATTCTTGACGTATTTAGCAGAACAAGATAAATCGGTTTCTGAAATTAAAGCTTCTTATCCTGCTTATTTTATGGCGAAAAAGAAAATTGAATTAACACCAGAAATTAACGTTGACGAATTATTAGTTAAAATTCAAGAAGTTTACAAAAACGAAGAAATCAATACAGTTGATGGAGTTAAAATTGATTTCCCTACAGAATGGGTTCATTTAAGAAAATCAAATACAGAGCCTATTATTCGTATTTATACTGAAAGTACTTCAGAAGAAAATGCCAATAAATTAGCTAACAAAATGATCGAAAGCATCAAAAATATCATCTAAAACAATCTGTTTTAAGTGTTTAACAAATGTGCAAAACTCTAACAATTCGTTATGATTTTTGCACATTTTATTTTGTAAATTAGTCTATTATATGGACGAAGATTTTTTTAATAACGAACTGATTGAAGGTTTTGAGCAAATGCTTGATAATCGTGAATATAAATATTACGACTCAGAGGATTTGGTTGAAATTATTGAATTTTATCTAGAGGTAAATGATAGCGAATATGCAAAACGAGCATTGGATTTCGCGGAAAAAATGCATCCTGAAAATTTAGAAATCAAGATCAAAAAAATAGAATATCTTCTTACTATAAATGAATTAAAAAAATCTGCAAAACTAATTCTAGAGTTAAAAGATTTAGCGAATAATGAACTTGATTATCTGCTTGTACAAGCTCGCTTTTGGGGATTAAAAAATATGCCAAGAAAAGCAATTGGCTTTTACGAAGATGCGTTGTTAATTGATGATGAAGAAACTGATTTTATTTGCAATTGTATCGGGAATGAATATTTGAATTTAGATGAAGTTCATTCTGCTTTGATTGCTTTTAAAAAAGCACTAAAATACAATCCTGAAAACGATTATTCCTTCTACTCTATTATTCAATGTTACGAAGAAATTCATAATCCTGATGACTGTATTGATTTTCTAAAAGATTTTATAGACGATAATCCATATTCGGAAGTTGCTTGGTTACAACTTGGCTTATTGTATAATCATAAAAAAATGTACGCCGAAGCTATAAATGCATTAGATTATGTAATTGCTATCAATCCTAATTCTATTGCAGGACACTCTAATAAAGCTGCTTCATTAGAAGAGTTAGGCGATTACAATCAAGCGATTGAAACTTTAGAAGAAACATTAGAATATGACGATTCACCAGCTGTAACACATCTTAAAATTGGTGAATTATACGAAAAGTTAGAAAAACCTCAAAAAGCTTTAAAATCATATCATATAGCTATCAAAGAGGATCCGCAATTAGATAAAGTTTGGGCAAAATCTGCATCTTTGTATGATAAATTAGGAAATTTAGATGAGGCTGAATATTACATTCAGCGTGCAATAGAATTAGACGATAATAATCCTGAATATTATACCAATCAAACTTATTATTTTTTAAAATTAATGAAGTTTGAGGAAGCTATAAAAAGTTTGGTAAAATTAGTTGAATTAAAACCGTTGGTTTTTAACTCTTGGTACGCTTATATTGAAACTTTGATTGCAATAGGCGAATATGAACAAGCTGTAGCAGTTATAACAGGCGGAGCATTAAAACACTTTAATCGTGCTGAATTTTTTTATCAATTAAGTAATGTTTATTACCTATTAGATCAAAACAAATTGGGTAAAGAAGCACTAGCAAATGCATTAAGTTTGGACCGAAATATTAAAGACGCGATGATTGAACATTATCCTATTTTAATTGATAAAATTGAAAATCTAAACCAAGAATAACAGTCATTTTGTTGATGTTAACGTTACTTCATATTTGATTAAATAAATGTATCTTTAAATATCAACTATTCTATATGAACTTTGTCGCACATCAATATCTATCATTCGGAAATCAATCTCTTCAAATAGGGAATTTACTTGGAGAAACTGTAAAAGGAAAACAATATTTAGATTTTTCAGAGGAAATACAGAAAGGAATTTTATTGCACCGTTCAATTGATACATTTACAGATTCTCACGAAATTGTCAAGCAAAGTTCAAGCTATTTTCACGATACACAACATAAATTTGCTCCCATTATTATAGATGTTATTTATGATTACTTCTTGATTAAATATTGGAATGATTTTTCTGACACACCTTTCGAAAAATTCAAACTTGATTGTTATCAATTATTTAAAAATGAATACAATTCATTCCCAAAAAAATTACAAGAAACCATTTTTTATTTATTGAAATATGATTGGTTCAAGAATTATTCTACCATAGAAGGTGTTCAAAAAACATTGAAAGGAATAGGAAGTCGAGCAAAATTTGAAAATAATTTGCATCAAATCATTCCTGAATTTGAAGAACATTATTCTAAGCTTGAACAAGATTTTCTAACTTTTTTTCCTCAATTACAATTGCATTGCAAAAACTTTGTATTCAATAACTCTCAAGTCTAAATTTCATTTTAAGAATTCGATAAAATTCATTAGTTTAGGGCTGTAAACAAACAGAAAACCACAATGGATTTAACTTTCAATAAAAGAGAGGATCATAACAAATTATTACTTTCTAAACTTCGTCAAAAACTAAATCAAGTTTACCTTGGCGGAGGTCAAAAAAGAATTGATGCGTTGCATAGCAAAGGTAAAATGTCTGCAAGAGAACGTATTGATTATCTTTTGGACGAAAAAAAACCGAACATAGAAATTGGAGCTTTAACAGGTGATGAAATGTACAAAGAACATGGCGGATGTCCTTCGGGAGGCGTTGTTGTGAAAATTGGTTACATTTCTGGCAAACAGTGTATTGTTGTTGCTAATGATGCGACCGTAAAAGCTGGTGCTTGGTTCCCAATTACAGGTAAAAAGAATTTGCGTGCTCAAGAAATTGCGATGGAAAATAAATTACCAATTATTTATTTGGTGGATAGTGCAGGTGTTTATTTGCCAATGCAAGATGAGATTTTCCCAGATAAAGAAATGTTTGGTCGTATTTTCCGTAATAATGCAATTATGTCATCAATGGGAATTACTCAAATTTCTGCTGTGATGGGAAGTTGTGTTGCTGGTGGAGCGTATTTACCAATCATGAGTGACGAAGCTATGATTGTAGACAAAACAGGTTCTATTTTCTTGGCAGGAAGTTATTTGGTAAAAGCAGCTATTGGAGAAGATATTGACAATGAAACTTTAGGTGGAGCAACAACACATTGCGAAATCTCTGGGGTGACTGATTATAAAGCCAAAGATGATAAAGATGCTTTGGATAGAATAAAATCTATCGTTGGTAAAATTGGTGATTATGAAAAAGCTGGATTTAATCGAATTGAAGCTGCAAAACCTGCTTTAGACGAAAAAGAAATTTATGGTATTTTACCAGAATCTCGTGCGGAGCAATATGATATGTACGAAATTATTAACAGACTTGTTGATAACTCTGAATTAGATGAATATAAACCTGATTACGGAAAATCAATTATCTGTACCTATGCGCGTATTGATGGTTGGGCAGTTGGAATTGTGGCGAATCAACGTAAAATTGTGAAGTCTAAAAAAGACGGAATGCAGTTTGGTGGCGTAATTTATTCGGATTCTGCTGATAAAGCAACTCGTTTTATTGCGAATTGTAACCAAAAGAAAATTCCGTTAGTTTTCTTACAAGATGTGACTGGTTTTATGGTTGGCTCTAAATCTGAACATGGGGGAATCATTAAAGATGGAGCGAAAATGGTGAACGCAGTTTCTAACTCTGTTGTTCCAAAATTCACAATTATTGTTGGTAATTCTTACGGAGCTGGAAACTATGCTATGTGCGGAAAAGCCTATGATCCTAGATTAATTGCTGCTTGGCCTTCGGCTCAATTAGCAGTTATGGGAGGTGAACAAGCGGCAAAAGTTTTATTACAAATCAAAGAAGCTACATTGAAAGCGCAAGGTATAGAAGTTGATGAAGTAAAAAAGCAAGAACTTTTAGACGAAATTACAGCAAAATACAATGATGAAACAAGTCCTTATTATGCGGCAGCACGTTTGTGGACAGATGGTATCATTGATCCTTTAGATACGCGTAAATGGATTTCGATGGGTATTGAAGCTGCGAATCATGCTCCGATTGAGAAACAATTTAATTTAGGTGTTATTCAAGTTTAGAAAAACGAAAATATTTTTAAAAATAAAAGAGAATCCAATTTAGGATTCTCTTTTTTATTTTTTGAATATTGTTTGAAACATATAAATCAAGTCTTGTTTAAAACTCCAATTCTTTACATATTCTACATTAATCTTGACTTTATCTGGCCAAAGAATTTCATCATTGTACTTAATCGGATCATCAACTTCTGAAAGTAATTCGTCTTCTTTTCTGTACTTTAACTGAGCTGGACCTGTAATACCAGGTTTAACTTTGAGCATTATTCTATCCTCTCCAATCAATTTATCTGCATAACCAGCAACATCAGGACGAGGTCCTACAAAGCTCATTTCTCCTTTTAGGATGTTAAATAATTGCGGTAACTCATCTAGCTTATAATCACGAAGAAATTTTCCAAATTTTGTAATCTGATGCTCATCTGTTATGATTGAAGATTGTGAAAAGCCTTTCATGGATCTAATTTTATACATCTTGAAAGTTTTACCTTCACGTCCAATCCTATTTTGAACAAAAACACCAAACTGGTTGGTATCTAAAGAACTTACGATTACTAACAAAACAATTAATCCCACTAAAAAAATTAGTAGGATTAATGCAAGTATATAATCAAATATGTTCTTTAAGATCATTTCAATTAAAAGAATTTACTTTTAATTCGAGAAGCTAGCCTTTTAACTTTACCAAATGATGAATTATCAAAATCCTCATCACCTGAAAAATATCCATAGCCATATCCGTAACCGTATCCATAACCATATCCGTAACCGTATCCATAACCATAACCGTAACCAGTTTTAATTTGGAAATCATTAAATATAATTCCGACATTAGACACTTCACCTTCATCGTATTTATTAGAGATAGCCGTAATAAAGTTTTTCTCTGAATAATTGTAACGAATAACGTATAATGTACAATCAGCATGACGCATCAAATCGTAAGAATCCGTAACCAATCCAATTGGAGGTGAATCAATTATTATGAATTCATACTTTTCTTTCAACTCAGCAAATAACTGATCCATTTTGTTACTCAAAATTAATTCAGATGGATTTGGAGGAATTGGACCTGCCGTAATAATATCCAAATTAGGTAGAATTGTACGTTGAGTAATATGATTTAAATCTAACTCTCCTGCTACAAAGTCAGAAACTCCAGTTTTATTATTAATATTAAAATCGTCAAAAATCTTTGGTTTACGTAAATCTAATCCAATTAAAACAGTCTTTTTATCCATTGACCCAATTGAACTTGCAATATTCATTGCATTGAAAGTTTTTCCTTCTCCACCAATAAAGGAAGTAACCAAAATTGTTTTGTTCTTATCATCTAAACCAGGGCTCTTGTATAAAAACTTAAGGTTAGAACGTATCGATCTAAATGACTCTGAAATTCCTGACTTCGGATTATTAATTACGACTAAAGGTGAATTATCTCCTAATGGACCAACTAAACCAACAATAGGAATATGCGTACGAGAAGTAATGTCTTTTAGTACACGTACTTTAAAATCTAATAACTCTTTAATAATCACATAAATTAAAGGAATTAAGAATCCGATTGCTAAGGCAATTAAATAATTACGTTTTGGGTCTGGGTAAATAGATCCTTGGCTTTGATTTTTAGCAGGATCAATTACAGAAATATCTGATACAATTGATGCTAAAGATAAATCTGTCGTATTTAATTGATTAATTAAATTTGAATACAATGTACTATTCAATTCAAAACCTCTATTTGCCTCAACGAATTCTATTTCTTCATAAGGTAAATCTTTCGCTTTAAACTCATTTTCAGACAATTTACCATTAACTTGAGCTAAATCTGTATTTAATTTTTGTAAATGAGCGTTAACTACATTTGTAATATTATTTCTTGCTTTAGCTATTTGTCTATCAATCTCTCTGATTTCATCAGTGTTAGATTTATAAACTTTTAACATTTGCTGTCTTTGATTCTCTAGATCATCGATTTGATTAACATTTGTCATATAATAAGACACGTCAAGTCCTGCAATATTAAGCGCAATTAAATTATCAACACTACTTGATTTCTTAGGCATCAAACGATGTAAAGCGGCAATTTTTTCTTCAACTTCAATACGTTCTTTGTCTAACTCTGTTAATTTACCTAAAATATCCCCCTTTTTTGTATCAAAGTTATAAACACCTGTTTTATTCTGTAACTGCTGTAAATTATTAGTTGCACTATCTAACTTAATTTTAACATCAGCAATCCTTTCTTTCAAATACTTTCTTGTCTGAAAAGCAGATAAATTTCTTTCAGCTAACTCATTTTCGATTAAAACTTGAACCGAATTATTTAATAAATCAACTGCTTCGTTTAAACTTTCCGCATTTTTTGATACTGAAATAATACTTGCAATTTTAGACGCATTTGTTACATTAAAGTTTTGTGTTGCTCTTCCAGTAGCTTCTTTAAGTTGAACTAATCTAAAACTAAATTTACTTTCAGAATAAGGAATCTGGGTTTTTGTAACCATTAATTTATAGTCTTTCCCCTCAATCCATTGATTATAACGAGCAACTTTTGGCAAGTTAAGATCAGCATTTCTAATGATACTATCTTTAGAAAAATTATAAAGCGAACCTCCTCTATTTTCTATTTTAAAGTAAAAAGAATGATTATCTTTTGGTTCAACCAATACTTCTACGTTCGCTATTTGAGCGTGAGTAGTATCAATATGAACATTATAAGGAGCATCTAACTTGTAAACATTCGATTTTTTAAGTTTTCCTTCTTCTGTATAATAAATATATGATTCTGTTCTTTTTACAACTTTTTCATTGTGAACACGCGAAGATAAAGTATAGGATAATCCATCTACTTTATTTGCACTACCTCCCCAAATAAAGTTAATTGAGTTTGACGCTAAAGCATTATTAGCAGAACTATTGTCTTTAATCTTAAAAGTAGTACTCGCACTATAAATTTTATTGAACTTATAGTTATTTAAGTAATAAGCAATTCCAAGTGCAATTAAAATACAAATAATGTATAAATACCAAGCATTTAATATCCTTGGTATAAGCCTTTCTACATCGATAAAGTCAGAGGTTTTCTTTCCTTTCGATTTATTATTATTTAATTCTGTCATTATATTTTATCAAAGAATAAATAAACACCTAAAATTGTAGCTATTGCTCCCATTACAGTAGTCACAACAGTTAAAGGATTTAGTCCAATTCCCCATACTTTTTCTTTACGAGGATTAACTACGATGATATCGTTATTCTGAACCCAGTAATACTCTGAATTCATAATTGATTCTTTTGTTAAGTCTACGTAGACTTGTTTAGTACCATCTAAATCTGTTCTAATTATACGTACATTCTTAAGATCTGCATATATATTTCCTGATCCAGATTGCGCAAAAGCATCTAATAAAGTAACATTTTTCTTTGGAGCTCTAAATATACCTTGACTTGCTTCCCCTACAATCGTATATTCTATTCCAGCAAGATTAACATCTATGAAAGTTCCTTTTTCTTCATAAATCTTGTAAAATTCAGTCTGAATTTTCTTTCTCGCTTCTTCTATCGTAAGACCTTCTAATTTTATTTTACCAATGCGTGGTAATTCAATAGCTCCGTCTTCACGAACATACACACCATTTCCTCCTTCTACACTATTTCCTCCACTAACAAAATCACTCATGATTCCCATAGAAGCACCCGAAGCAGATGAAACATTGATCAAAATTTGATCATCTTTTTGTATGTGATAAACAGGTTTAGTAAATGCTATTTTACCTTTTTGATCTAATTTTAAATTAGAGTCTGGTTGTATTAACTGTACATCTTTCAACGAGATACAAGAAAACAAGTTAAAAATAACAATTAGAATAAATGATTTGGATAAGGTTGATTTTAAGTTAAGCATATTATATGATTATTTTACTTTCTTTTTATTACTCACAATAACTCTTAATGAGACTACAAAACTAACTGATAATAGAATAAATATCAAAAATAGTTTATTAATTTCAATATTTCTAAAATAATATCCTATCAGGATAAAAATAATATTGATAACAACTAGAATTATAGAGGTTTGTATATGATAGAAGTTAAGTTTTAAAAACTGATGATGTAAGTGATTTTTATCTGCAGTGAACGGACTTATTCCTTTCAAAATTCTGATAGAAAATACCGTTATTGTATCCAAAATTGGAATAACAAAAATAAATAACAACAATACTGGTGCTGTTTTTAAGCCAAGATTTGATGCCTCACTAACATACAAAAATCTGATTGCCATAAAAGTTAGAATAAACCCAATGACCATAGATCCTGTATCTCCCATAAAAATCTTTAACTCTTTTGACAAATTATAACGTCCAAATCCTAGTAAAACTGCAATTGTACTTACCGCCAAAATTCCAATTCCATAATCAAAAATTCGATAAAAAATAAATACAAAGCATAAGCTAATTACGATACCAACGCCTGTTGCTAAACCATCAATACCATCAATTAAATTAAAAGCATTAATCAAAACAACAAAGACAAAAAGTGTCAACAAAACTCCAATAAAATAAGGAATTTCATAAATACCAAATAATCCTGAAAAGGAATTAATCATAATTCCTGAACCAAAGATGATTAAAACTGTACTAATCAGCTGTCCATATAATTTTTTATCAGGCGCAACAACAAGTAAATCATCCATTAAACCAATAAAAAACAAAATGGTAATTGCTGATAAAAAGAATGAATAATTAACACCTAAATCGGTTGCAAAAATTGAAGTAGAGACTACAATACCGAAAAACAAAGCAACTCCCCCTAATGTCGGAATTTTTATGCTATGAGAACTTCTTTCACCAGGAACATCCATCAATTGTTTTTTATACGATATTCTAATAATTTTAGGGATAGAAATTAACGTAATAATTAACCCGACGAAGAATGCACCAATAATATTAATAAAAATTGGTGAAAGATTAAGATTGTATAGATAATCTAAAATTTTAAAGTTTTCCATACTTTTTCATTCCATTTAACGCCCAAAAAAAAGTGTAATAAGATGATTTAAAAAAGTTCATTTTTAAATACTTTCTATAAACTTCAAATTGTTTAACAGCTATTTTTAACTTATTTCTTGATACTGAATTATTTCTAATTCTGTAAATTGCTAAAGGTTCAGCTATTGCTCTTGCATATTTTATCTTTTCCAATAAATCGATCCACATCGCATGATCTTCTCTTAATTCTGCTTCAGGAAAAGGTATTTTACCTATTCTTTTAGAATCATATACAGAAGTTAGCATTGGTATTGGACAATTATATAAAATTCTATTTCTATCTATATTGTCAATAGCTACAAAATCTACTAGCAAAGGATTTAGCTCTTCATCTACTCTTTTATAGCTAGAATAAACCAATTCCTCTTGATTATTTATTAGAAAACCTATTGATTTATTCAAAAAATCTGGTAGCCATAAATCATCACTATCTATAAAAGTAATAAACCTTCCTTTCGCTAATTCTAATCCTTTGTTTCTTGCTTCTGATGCTCCTTTATTATTTGATTGTTGAAATAATTTAACTTTATTATCATCAAATGATTTTATGATCTCTACCGAATTATCTGTCGAACAATCATCAACTATTATCCACTCCCAATTACTATATCCTTGATTCTTTATTGAGTTATACGTTTCTGTAATGTACTTCTCTGAATTATAACAAGGAGTTATAATTGATACTAATTCTAACTCTACTCCCATTTCCATAATCCGTAAATAGCTTCTTTACTTAAAAAAGTAGTATAGTTACTAAAATTTGATTTATGAGCTTGTTTAACCTGAAACCAAAAGAGTAAAAACACTGTATATGAAACGAAACTTAAATAAACAAAGTTTCTCTTAAACTTATCTCCTTTAAATGAATAAATTAATCGACCAATTGTTAAACCTAAAAAAACCAAATAAAATCCTGGCAAACGAACCCCGAATATTCCTTTTCCTAAAAAGAAATAAAGCAATACTCCAAAAACAAATAAATTTCTGAAATAACAATATAGTTTATCTTCAACAGCGTATTTATTATAAAGGATAATTGAAATAATTGAAATAATCTTAACAAAATCACCTACAGCTACACCATCCCCTTGATCATACAATTGACTTTGATAACTCTCAAATTTATCTGCTCCGATAGGCATATATTGCATGATAACTTCTATAATAGAATTTAAACCAGTATAAAATCCTATAATAGCAAAAACAACAAGCCATCCAATAAATTTTTCATCAAACTTCATTGGCGCAATCCAATAAGCAACTATAAAAATGATAATAGATTCATGAAATTGATATCCAATAGCAAGACAGATCAAAAATTTAATCAAACTACGATCTATAACATATCGAATAGAGTATATTGCAATTGCATTAGCTAATCCTTGACGAATATGGACATGTTCTTCAAACAAAAAATTAGGCATAGCATAAATAAAAAGGACTAAAAAAGGTAATCCTCCATATTTATAAAAAGTAGTTGATTTAAGAATTAAAGAAGTTGAAGCTATTATCAAGGTTAACATTCCGAAATCAAAACCGTAATCTCCTAGAATTTTATTCAATCCAAGAAATCCTTTTTCCATAATAGCCATTTCAGCAAAACGACTAAATTCTCCCCAACTAACATCAGGAAGCATTCTGAACGTCTTAAAATAAGCTAACCAGTCTGGACTTAATGCATAACCCAAACCAGCTGTTAAAGCCATAATAAGTACGATCAATATATACAGCTGTTTGCTAACTTCCTTCTTAGAGAACTCTAAAATAGAGGCTACTAATAAAAATCCATAGATGAAAAGGTAAATAAAACTCACTTAAATTATAGTTTATATAGTAGGTTAAGGTTAAATAAAGTCATTTTGTAAAATACTTTTTTCTTAAATGGTAATGATTTTAAATAATTATACTCAAATCGTTTATAGTTTTTAATTTCTTTCTTTGAAATATCGTATTCTTTCAGAAAGTTTTTCAACTCAATAGTCATTTCATATTTTAACTTTTTATCCTTCACATACGCAACATACGCTAAGTAAGAATAATACCCTTGAACAATTTGAAATCTTTTCAATTCTTTCACAAATGTATTGTAATTACTTAACTTAAAATAATCTGTCACTTCATTTATCGCAAAAAACATATCCAAACCTTTCTTTGTATGTGACTTTGTAATAGAATCTTGTCGTTCAAAATATTTATAAAAAGGTTCATTGATCTTTGAAATAATCATAGAATCTAAAACTAATTTCGGAATCAATTCTATATCCTCGAAATGTATTCCTTTTCTAAATCGATGATTCTCGAACAACGATTTTTTAAAGATTTTATTACATGCAAAGCAACTCATTTCACCAAAAATCGTAAAATCTTCTGCCAAAACAATTTTCTCAGATAATTGTGGCGACTGTGGTAAATCACGAAACTCAGTTCCGTTTTCATCCACTTTCACCAAATCACACAAAACAATTTCAGATTGATGTTTTTGACTCAAATCATACATCTTTTCTAACATTATAGCATCAATGTAATCATCAGAATCTATAAATGCGATAAATTCTCCTTGTGCTTTATCAATTCCAACATTTCTCGCATCACTTAATCCTCCATTTTCTTTCTGGATAGAAAGTACACGAGAATCTTTTTCAACGAAATCAGCAATAATTTCTTGCGAATTATCCTTAGAACCATCATTTACAACAATCACTTCAATTTCTTTCAATGTTTGATTCAAAATCGAATCTAAACATTTCGAAAGATACTTTTCTGTGTTATAAACAGGTACAATGACTGATATTTTAGGCTGAATTGACATTATATTTTATCAAAAATTGATTCGTATTGATGAATAATTTTTTCTTTACTAAATCTTGAATGAATACTCTTAATTATTTGTTCTTCTGTATGTTTTTCCTGTAAAACTTCTTTCATTTTCACAGCAAAACCTTTCGAATCCTCTATCGGAAAAATCTCAGCATTAATCCCTTCCTGAACAATTTCATTAATTCCTCCCGGACAATTATTTGCCAAACTATAAGTTCCACAAGCTCCAGCTTCTAACAAAACGTTCGGAAAGCCCTCATAACGAGAAGAAAGTACAAACAAATCTGCATTTTTTAGGTAAACAAATGGATTTGAAACTTTTCCTTTAAGCGTTACATTATTCAAACTCAATTCATCTTTCTGTTGAGCTAGTTCATCTTTAAAAGCTCCATCTCCAAGAATCGTTAAATGTATTTTTTGATCTTGTAATTCATTCATTACATTCAATAAAAGATCAAAACCTTTTCGTGGTGAAAGATTTCCTATTGCAACAATATTTTTATAGCTCGTGTCAAAATCGATATTTATATTTTCTATTTTTAATCGATTAATTAAATCAAAATCAACTGGATTATTAATTTTTAAAATTTTATTTTCCGAAATTCTAAAATTCTCAATCAAATCATTTTTCATATCGTCACTTTGAGCAATAATTTGATGAAAGTTGTTATAAAACCGATAAAAGAATAGAATCTCTTTTCGTTTTACATGTTCAGAAACCACATTTGTTTCTCTTGTAATAAACTTCGTTTTCGGAAAAAATGAAATGATTGGTGATAAAAAAGCTGAAATTTCTCCCCATCCTGTAAAAACGATTTCTGGTTTCAACTTTTTAATCAATGGTATAATCTTAAAAATCGAATAACGAATACGAGAAACGTTTAATTCAATAATTTCAATATCATCTTTCAAATGATTTAAATAATAACCTTCTTTTTTGAACAACACCAATTTTGGACAGAATTTCGTTCGATCCAATTCATTACAAAGCGTTGTAATTACTCGCTCCGCTCCACCTTGGTTAAGATCTGGTAATATGAAAAGTATAGCTTTCAAAAAATTTTATTCAATTCTATTATTAATATATCCTTCTGTTGCGTTATCGTTTGGAATAATCTGCATCGGATTTCCTGTCACAACCGAATTATCCGGTACATCTTGCGTTACATAACTGTTTGGCGCAATCAACACATTATTTCCAATTGTAATTCCACCAACAATTACAGCATTTGTACCTACCCAAACATCGTCTTTCAAAATTGGAAACCCTTTCGATTTTCCTCTATTTGTCTGACCTAACGTAACGCCATGCGCAATGTTACAATTTTTTCCAATTTTACATTTTGGATTAACAACAACAGTTCCCCAATGCCCTAAATTTAACCCTGCTCCAATTTCTGTTTTTGCAGAAATTTGATAACCGTATTTAATCGAATAACGACGCAACAATAAACGATAAACTAAACCTAAAGGATGTTTAACAGAATATTGTTGAGCTTTTCTTAAACAATAAATAAAACGAAAACCCGGACTCATAAAACCTTTCAATAAAGGAGAATTTGTCCAATATCCAAAGTTTCGATAAAAATCTTTCTGAATAATTGTTTTCATAATTTAGTTTAAATATTTTTCGATTGAATTTACTGCATTACCCAACTCAAAAGGTAATGTTTTTCCTTCAATGATTTGTTGATATTTTTGAGCAATTTCAGGATTTTGAATAAAATACTTCATTCCAGCATAAATTGCTTCTTCTTCATTATCGATAATATATCCTAATTCGCCATCATTCAACATTTCTCTAACTCCCGAAACATCTGTTGCTATAATTGGCTTTTCTAAAACCATCGCTTCAAACAAAACTGTTGGATAACCTTCGTAACGAGAGGATAAAATATAATAATCTGCCTGAACAAAATAGGGATAAGGATTCTCTTTGAAACCTATTAAATGAGCAGTTTCTTCAACTTTTAATTCATCAATCAATTTTTTGATATTCGGAAAATCATAACCGTCGCCAACAATCCAAACTTGATGTTGAAAACCTTCGTCTAACAATCTGCGATGCGCTCTCAATAGACGATCAAATCCTTTTTGCGGGAAAACTGTTCCAATTGAAACAAATGTTGGTTGATCCGTCTTTTTCTGAATCTCACAATGTTCTAGTGCTGACTTTTTAATTTCATTGACATCAATTGGATTATAAATCCTAACAACTTTTTGTTTTTTTTCCTCTGAACTTGCTAAACCTAAAAATAATTGATTAATCTTTTCTGAAATCACTAGAATTTGATCAAACTTGAAAAAGTTTTTCAATTGCACTGTTGTATATTCAGGAATATTCGACAAATCATTGTGAATCCAAACTATTTTTTTAGAAGATTTAATCGGAGAATTCAAGATTTCATCTGCCATTCCATGAATTGCCGCAAACTCTATATCGTATTTTTTATTTGGTAAAATAAATTTATAAAGCAATTTTGGAAACGATGACAAAATCTTTTGATAAATCACTCGAAAAGCTTTTTGCGGAATATCCTGCGGACGATTTGTCGTAATCATTTCACCTTTATTCAAATAATAAATATTTATCCAAGATGGAACATCTTTGAGATATTTACCCGAATAAAGATTTAACAACAAATCAACTTCGTATTTATCTGGTGAAAGATTTTTGAGAAAAGTGACCAATACTTTTTCTGCACCTCCATGACGAAGTGATCCAATACGTATTAGTATTTTCTTTTTAGTTGCCATTATTTCGCCGTCGATTTTCGTTTGTATAAATAAAAATCTCGACCAGAAGGTTTGAATTTATATATCTTATCTAAAATAGGATTATCAGATTTTGCAACATCAGCTATTTTAAATTCCTTGATTAACTCGTAGTCATTATAAATCGACTTATCAGCCAATTCACCTTTAAACATTGGTTTAAAATCTTCTAATATATATTTTGGTTTTGCTTTATTGATTAGATTAGAAAAACCAACTTCCTTACCATTTTTTACGATATTTTCTTCCGTTAATCGTTTATCAACTAAACCGACATAATCAATCACTTTTAACTTAGAAAAATAAGGGATATAACCTGCTGGTTCCAAGAAAATATAATTATTTTTATCTGGCTCTATAGAATCTAAATACAAACCTATTTTACGTGCATGATTCCACTCTCCGTGACCTGTAGCAATAGAATGTACTGCTTGATAAGCAGTAAAAGGTATAAAAAAGACAATGAAATAAGCGATTGATAATATTTTGTATTTTTCTGAATCTAAAACAACTAATATAATTGGTAAAAAAAGACAAATTTGCGGAATCCAATAATACCAATCGAACCACGAGTTTGCAGCACCAAAAATTATTGTTTTTGTAGTACCAAATAAAAATAAAAACGAAACAACTTTTCGTTTATCAACATTCCATTTTTTGTTTAATAGAACTAAACAAACCAACGAAATTATAAATAATAAAATGGTTGAAAAATTATAAATAGATGTTGGAAATTTAATCATTCCAAAATAATTTGGACCAAAGAATTTGAATTCCGTCCAGCGTTCAAATAATGTTGGATTTACATAATTATTTTTTTTAGAAGTAATGGTATTATTTACAATTTCTCCAAAGTAAAACCAATTAAATGCTACTGTTGATAAAACAGCTAA
Organism: Empedobacter sedimenti; assembly: GCF_030005555.1. Taxonomy (GTDB): domain Bacteria; phylum Bacteroidota; class Bacteroidia; order Flavobacteriales; family Weeksellaceae; genus Empedobacter; species Empedobacter sedimenti. The sequence continues at coordinate 101,022 of NZ_JASCQG010000012.1, forward strand.
AATACCACCAAACATCAATGCAATATTCCATTTACGTTGTTGAATTACATCATAAATAAATAATAATCCTAAGAAAATACAAGTGTCAATACGTGTCCAAAGAATTAGAACTGGCAATAAAATAAATGCCCAACTTTTTCTCTCTACAAAACCATATTTGATTAATGCCATGTAAAAAAAGAAAAGCATACCGAATTCCATTCCTAAAATGGACATTTTTATAGCTGGAGGCAAAAAACTAACAAATAATATGAATAGAATTATACGACTAGTTGAACTTAAAAATAGTTTTCCAAGCCAATAAATACCAATTGTTAGTAGAATTGTATTAAAAATAAGTAAAGGATAAATAAAATTTCCTTCTCCGAAAATAGATTGAAAAATTACCCCTACAAAAACATATAAATGAGTTGTTGATGCCGAAATTTTTTCAGCCCCATTGTATCCGTACACCCCATATTCGATAATATTTCGTGCTACTCTCCAAGATATCAACGCATCCTCTTGAATATGTCTTGTAAAGAAAAAAACTGATTTTAATAAAATAATCAGAATTGAGGCAATAAAGATCTGACTTTTATTCAAAGTATCTTTCATAGTATTGGTTTGGTCGTGCAAATATAGCCCTTTAATTAAAATATCTAAAATTAGATTGTGTTGAAATAGAGAACATCGCTTCATCTCCTTTTGTATCACCAAAAGAGATAATTTCATCATAAAAAGTTAAATCAATTTCATTTTCGATTCTATTCTTTTTTTCATGATAATTACAATTTGGCGAAGCAAATTTACCTGTAAAAAAACCATTATCATCAAACTTTGCTTTTGTACAAATTAGTCCCATTCCATAATAATCAGCAAAGGGTTTTACCCAAAAATCGATAGAAGCTGAAACGATAAACTTGTCATTATAATTACTTAATGATTTTATATATTCATCAGCTTTTGAATAAATTAATTCTTGATGATTTTTTTCGAAATAATTTTGAGCTAATCGATTAATTTCAACATAAGATTTTCCTTTAAAAAATTTCGAAATGAACATTTCTTTTACAAAACCAGCATCAATTATCTTCAATTTCGAAACGATAAATAATGGAATAAATATCAGATAATTAATGAAGTAAACTTTAGGAAAAGAGAATTTCAAAAAATCGAATAAGGTATCTTTACAAGTTAATGTACCATCAAAATCAAAAAGGTATAAATTGCGATTCATTACATTTTCAATTTTTTGAAAATAAATTCAGGAACATTACGAATTATCATCATAATTCCCCACCACAAAAATGTTACATAAACAACATTTTTCTTTTTGACATAAGCCTTATAAATAATATTCGCAGCTTGATCTGGTTGAGCAGTTAATGGTTTTGGTGTTTCGATATCAGCTGTCATTTGTGTATCCATAAAACCAGGAATAACAGTCATTACATGAACTTTTTTATGAAATAAATAATTTCTCAAACCTGCTAAATAGGCTGTAAAACCAGCTTTAGCAGATCCATAAATAAAATTACTTTGACGACCACGTTCCCCCGCAACAGATGATAAACCAATGATAGTTCCCGAACCTTTAGCCTCAAATTTCTTCGCAAAATAATTCATCAAAACAATTAATTTTGAGTAATTAATTTCTACAATTTGCTTTGTATTCCAATCATCGTACAAACCTTCTTCCGAATTTTTGCCTAAATAACCAGCAGCACAAAAAAGTAATTCAGAATCAATATGGTCTAGCTTAGAAAAGTCATTCTCTTTTGTTAAATCAAAATGTACAATTTCACATTTTTGCTCATACTTAGCAAAAAAGTGTTGTGCCAACTTTTTTGTTTTTTCAATATTTGACGTAAACAAATAAACCATCGGAAAACGTTTCCCTTCATGTAAAACCTTTTCTACGAAAGCTACTGCAACATCTGAATTAGATCCTATTATTATCATTTCTGTTTAAATCTATTGATACGTTCGTTCTGCATTGATTCAAATTTCGGTGAATCAACATGTTGTAAATAATCTGTAAGCGCAGGATTAGACATTGCATCTTTCGTACGATAAATGTGCCCTCCGAAATCCATTACAATTTTATCTAAATTATTTATTAACTTTTCCAATTTATCATTCACTTTAAAATCCAATGCCAAAGTATATCCTTTCATAGGAAAAGAATTATAAGCTTGTTTATTATTATCTCCGAACAATTTTAGTACAACTAAAAAAGAACCATTTCCACTAGCAGCAATTGTTTCCAAAATCTGACGCATTCCTTCTTTTCCTCTTTCTTTTGGAATAACAAATTGATATTGAATAAATCCATTTTTCCCATAAATACGATTCCAATTATGCACCGCATCTAACGGATAAAAAAATGTTTCGTAATCCACATAGTTTTTTAAATGTTTTTTACCTTGTTTATTAAAATATAACCAATTGAAAATCTTGATTGATAAAGGATTCAACGCGAAATTTGGAAAGAAAAATGGAATATTTAAGTTTAATTTTTTCTTAATTTTTAAAGGATTCTTTTTGAATTTTTGAGGTAATTCGTCTAAGGTTGCATGTTCGCCACGCAACATAATCGATTTTCCTAAAGAAGTGCCTTTTTGTAAGCAATCTAACCACGCAACATTATACGTCCAAGATTCAGAAGATTCAAACAACTCGAAAATTTCATCTAAATTCTTTGCCTGTATTGCTTCGTTCCGAATATAAGCTGTCTCAATTGGTTTCAACATAAAACGTGCAGACAAAATAATACCCGTCAATCCCATTCCTCCTATCGTTGACCAAAATATGTCAGAATGTTCATTACGCGAACAGTGTAAAATTTCTCCGTTATCAATCATTAAATCGAAATGAATTAAATGATCAGAAAAACATCCATCAATATGATGATTTTTACCATGAACATCTGATGCAATTGCTCCACCAACCGTAATAAATTTGGTACCTGGAGTGACTGAAATAAAATATCCAGCTGGAATAGAAACTTCTAAAATATCTGATAATAAAACACCTGATTCGACCTCTATAATTCCATGCTCACGATCAAAATCGATAAATTTATTCCATTTTGAAGTTGAGATAATTGTATTTTGTAATGATGCATCTCCATAACAACGACCATTTCCTCTAGCAATTAATTCTTCATTAGATAAAACAGCTTCCTGAAACTCAAGAATTGTTGTTGGTGACACAACATTCGCTTTTATAGATGGATAAAGTCCCCAATTGGCTACTGGAGTTAATTTTTTATTTTCCATTGTTAAAATAAATCAATAATACATAACAAATTCCCCACAAAACAATCAAGATTTGCAGAAAATGATCTTTAAAAATCAATTTAGTAGGGGATTCTGTTTTTGCGAATACAAATGTCTGTTGCAAATAGCGCAAAACAGCTGCAAAAACAAAGACAAAGGTATAAATAATATAATGATGAAACTTGGATTGTGTTTCTGGCGAAAGGATAAACATCATATAACAAATCACAGCGACAGTACAGGTTATAGCTAAGGCCGAATTAAGAAAATTGAGATTATAACCATCTAATGATTTTCTTGTAACACCCTCTAATTCTGCATTAATTAATTCTCCTCTACGTTTTCCTAAAGCTAAAATCAAAGCCAAATCAAAAACCAATAAAATGGTCCAATCTGTTACGACTAATCCTGTCATATAACCACCTACAAAGACTCTTAACAGAAATCCAAAAGCAATAATCATAACATCTAAAATTGCTATTTGCTTTAATTTGAATGAATAAGCTAAATTCATAAAAAAATAAACAGCTACAAGTATTGCGACTTGTTTGTTCGCAAAAAAGAAAACTAAGGCACTTGTTATTGCAACTAAAAAAAAGAATAGGATTAATGCATTATTCTTTGAAATTTTTCCGCTTGCAAGTGGACGATTTTTCTTCTCTGGATGTTTCTTATCTTTCTCTATATCAACATAATCATTGATAATGTAAATACTACTCGCTACAAATGAGAAGATCAAAAATCCATAGAATGATTCAACAAAAAGGCTAGCATTCAGCAAATTACCTGAAAAAAATATCGGTAAAAAAACAAATAAGTTCTTTACCCATTGATTAACACGTATAAGTTTTAAATAGTTCAGCATTATTTATTTAATTTCCAGTCCAGATAAACCTGATTAGACTTTTCTCTTATCAAAACCAAATCATCAATATAATTGATTAATGGCTTTATTTTAGTTGAATAATTTTCTTCTACAAATTTTAACAAATCTGTCCATTCTTCATAAGATAACTCAGCATAGTTTTCGCAAGCGTAAATCTCTTTCTCTTTAGCATTAAGTCTTGCTTGATAGTTTAAACGACTAATTGGTGTATTGTATTGTGACTTATATACTTTCGAAAAAATATCCTGTTTGTACAATAGTTCTTTTTGAGTTAACGTAATAAAACTTCCTTTTATATTTGATGGAAATGGAACTGAAATATGATAAAAATACAATTTGATATTATTCTCAAATTGAGATAAAATTGATTGAAAAATCGTATTTACTTTAATATGCTCTAAATGCCAATCTATTGGAAATGGAATATAAACTTCTGTAAATTCATTAGTTGATACTAGTTTTTCTAAATCCGAGTATTCATCATAACTTGAAGAAACAATCAAATCAAAACTTACTTCTTTTTGCAAATTCTTCAATTCTGAAAGTCGAACTTGTTTATTCGTTTCATTATAATTATTCCCTAAAAATTGAAAATAATAAACTGTTGCGTTCTTTTTAAGTAAAATTTGACTATTCCCAATCCATTCATCATCTGCATGAGGCACCAAAATAAGAGGTTTAGAATCTGAATTAATCTTCATTTCTTCCATATTTTGATAAGATTGTATTTTATTCATTTTAAATTGAATAAACCACTTTATCAAATAACGTAAACGTCTAAATTTCAGTTTTACTATTCTTAATTTTTGATTCATTTCGTGCTAAAAATTAAATCCCATTGTTCTAAAATCTCCTTTTTACGCCACTTATACGAATTACGACTACATGTATGTAAAATTGTATTTAATTCTTCAGGCTGATTAATCAAGAACTGAAGTTTTTCTATAAATTGTTTCTGATCTGATTTCGGAATTAGAAATCCATTTGATTCATCAACAATATCTGAAGGTCCATAGTTACAATTATAAGAAATTAACGCATTTGACATCAAATTTGCTTCAATCAAAACCGTTGGTAAACATTCTGTTTTACTTGTGAAAAGAAATATTTTACTTTTGGTAAGTTCTTTATATATCTCTGTGATAGATTGACTCCCTAAAAATTGAACTTTATTTTTCAAATTTTCGTTCGAATTTAATTTATTCTCTAAGTCATTTCTCGAAGGTCCATCACCTATAATTTTTAACTGAAAATCGTTTAAATCAACTTGATTAACGATATCTAAGATCTCTCCAACATTTTTGTCTTGGTCTAAACGCCCTACATAAATCAAGGTATTTTCTTTTTGAGAAATCAAATTCTGATCAAAAGATTCAAAAGGTTCTCCAATTAAATTAGGAATTAAAAATGAATTTTTATTAATGCTTTTGTAATGTTGTAAAGAATTTGAATTAATACAAACTACCGCTTTCAAATTCTTATAATATTTTCGCAAAATATCAAACCACAACTTACCTCCAACCTCAAAATTGGCGTGTTCCCAAGCAATAGTCTTGTGTCTTACTTTTTTATTTAGCGCTAATTGTGCTGACAATTTATACCAAGAAGAAACGATAAGGTCGTAATCCTGATGATTTTTATTCATCCATTTATGCAACATTTCCCATTGACCAAAATCGTACACATAATTCTTGATGTTATTCTTGTAGGGTAATTTTGGCAAATACTTATTCAGATTAACATTTATTTTCTGAAATCCCCAATGCGAAAAAGTATCAATCACGATGAGATTAACACGCTTATCTAATTCAAAAAAACTTGCTGTATCGTTAATCATAATTGCAATAGAAACTTCATGTCCTTTTGCAACTAACTCATTAGCTAAAGAAACTAATACACGCGCTACTCCTCCTGCTTTGAAGAGTTTATAATAGACAAATAATATTTTTTTAGGTGGTTGGTTGGTCATTTTACTTTTTCCTTAAAATATTTTTCAAATCCTTACTCAAAATTACATTGAATTTCTCAACACCAATTTGATTCAAGTGATTGTTATCAAAAAAATCTGTCGAATCTTTTAATTCAACTAAATTTTGATAATTCTTATAATTACCTAATTTACCTAAAAATTGATCTACTTCTTCATTATTATTAATCGAATTATAAAGTGTTTTTGTTATTGGTGCTTGAATAATGTATACATCAATTCCTTTACTTTTTATAAAAGCAATATTATTCACAAACTCCTCTTTCTGATTTTCTCTTAAATCCCATTTTGAGATTTTCTCATCATTAAAAATATTTTTTCTGAATTTAGTTTCTACATATCCAGTTGGCGAAATGTATGTATCTTCTCCTTGTTGTGTCACTTCACTAAATGTTTTATTCAAGCCAAAAATTTGTCGAAATCCAGAAAAAATTAGAGTATTGTAAGCTAATAAATTATGAATTTCGTTCGCCATTTTGATCGAATTAATATCAATTTTATTGTTACTCAAAATATCCAGAGAAGACTCAACTCCATCTATATTCATCGTTCCTGCATAAGCCTCATATACAACTAGTTTTGGATTAATTTGTTCCAAATATTGATGCAAAAGTACTTTTGTATTAATTGGTGTTTGTGCGCTTGAACCTAAATTGAAGGCAGAAATTCCATCTTTTTTCAAAATTCTTGGATCAACTCCACGATAAGCATGCGAAGAACCAACAATTAAAACATCTACATTTTTGGTCTTTTGAGCATCTTGCATACGTGTAAATGTATGTCCGTAACACCCCATACAGCTTCTTACATTTTTAGACATATATGATGGAAGAAAAGAACTCCAAAGTGGCATTATTACAAGATAGAAGATAACTGCAAATAACCCAAATAAACCTATATTAATTAAAAATTTTTTCATGATTTAAAATTGAAAATAAATAAATGGACTTTCCTCTGTTTGCAAAAACAAAGCGATTATCATCACAACAAATGCATAAAAACACCATCTAACCCATCTTGGTTTAGAGATTAAAAATTTCTCAATACCATAATTATTTCTTCTACCAATCCATTCAATCACCAATAAAAATGCGATTAATACTAATGTTGCTAATGCACTTTTACGTAAAGTAGGGAGAGTGAAAAGTGATTGATTAAAAATTCCTCCTATATATTCAAACGCATGAGTAACTGAATTTGCACGGAAAAATATCCAAGCTAAAACTGTTAAACTAAACGTCAAAACCATATTAAATAACTCTCTGACATTTGGTAAAACTCTGTCTTGCGCTACAATTTCTAAATTATTACGATTCGTTTTCAGTAATATTGAAGGCATTATAAACAAAGCATTCAAAAATCCCCAAAAGATAAAAGTCCAATTGGCTCCGTGCCAAAAACCACTTACAATAAAAATAATGAATGTATTGCGAACACGCATCCAATTTCCTCCTTTACTTCCTCCTAACGGAATGTATAAGTAATCGCGAAACCATGTTGATAACGAGATATGCCAACGACGCCAAAACTCGGCAATATCACGAGAAAAATAAGGATAGTTGAAGTTTTTCAATAAATTAATTCCAAACAAACGTGCTACACCAAGTGCAATATCCGAATATCCAGAAAAGTCTCCATAAATCTGAAATGTGAAAAAAATAGCTCCTAAAACTAAATTAGATCCTGACTGTGATTCTGGATTAGAAAAAATCTCGTTTGCATAAATTGCACAATTATCCGCAATTACCATTTTCTTGAATAATCCCCAAAGAATTTGACGCATTCCGTCAACTGCTTGCGAATAATCAAAAACTCTTTTCTTCTTGATTTGAGGCAAAAGATGCGTCGCTCTTTCTATAGGTCCTGCAACTAACAACGGAAAGAAACTAACAAAAACTGAATAATCGACAATATTTCTTTCTGCTTTAAGCCTTCCGTAATAGATATCAATGATATAAGATAAGCCATGAAAAGTATAAAACGAAATACCAACTGGTAATATAATTTGCAATGTCCAAGGGTGAACTTCTAAGCCAAATCCATTCAGCATTTCAGCAAAAGAATCTGCAAAGAAATTATAATATTTAAAGAAACCTAAAAAACCAAGATTAATCCCAATACTAATTGTTAACCATATTTTTTTGAGACTTTGAGAAGTTGCTTCTTCTATTTTGATTCCAGAATAATAATCTAAAAAAGTTGAAAAGCCTAACAAAAACATGAAACGCCAATCCCAACATCCATAGAAATAGTAACTCGCTACTAAAAGTAAGATATTTTGAAATTTCAAATTCTTTCTTAATAACCAGTAAAGTGCAAAAACGATTGGTAAAAAAATCGCAAAAGAAATAGAATTAAATAACATATTTTATTTCTGTTTATAGTATATATACGACAACGGATAAACCAATGTTGACAATAATTTAAAATACTTCAATCCTTTATTTATTTCAAATAAACCACGTTTATTAATAATCGAATAGACTTGATATCCAACTAAATTACGAATTAAAGCTTTTGGATATCCAAAAAGTTTTGTTCCATAAGAATTCAGAAAAGAACGATAACCTTCCATCAAGCCAAATGTATTTTTTCCAGTCCATCGTGTATTCGAAACTGAATTTTCATCTTCATCATCCAAATGATAGTTACGAACAACTTTGTTAACAAACTTAGTTTGCACACCATCAGCATCATAGGTGTTAAAAAATACTGATTGAGGTATGTATCCTTTGTTTTTGTAAGGTGAGTAATCAAAGTTTTTCAACAATTGTTGATAAGTCTTTGTTATAAAAATTCCGAACTTATCTCCACGTACTTTGTACTTATAACGCATATCGAAAATTGAACCATCAAAACCATTATTTGGATATTGATTTCCTACGATTTTTCCATCTGTATATTGCGATAATCCCATTACGGAAATATATTTATCTTGATTTGAGATTTTCTCAACCTCATCAAATAATATTTGTAAAGAATCTGAGGGGTATGAATCATCCGAATCTACAATCATAAAATACTTTGAAGTCACTTTCTTAATTCCTTCAAAAACGGTGATGAATTTATGTTGATTTTGGTTCCAAAAATATTCAATTTCAATTAAATTTTCTGATTTGAAATTTTCAACAATTTCTTTGGTATTATCCGTAGAACCATCGTCCATAATAATCCATTTAAAATCTCTGAAAGTCTGATTTTTTAACGAATCATACACACGCGTCAACGTATGCGCACGATTATACGAAGGTGTTACAACAGTAATTTTAACCTCGCTCATTTTCTAATTTTAATTGATATTGTTGTTCAAAAACTTCAGAAACCTGACGATAGATCTCTTTTTCATCAAATTTGTTGTACGCATTTTCAGTCCCTCCAATAATTTTCTGAACCAATTCTGTATTCGTCATAAATGATTTCATTGATTCATACATTTCGTCTTCATCATATTTGATTAAAACTCCGTCTACTCCATCATCTATCATCTCAGCAATTCCTCCAACATTTGTCGAAATAATTGGCTTACGCATACACATTATTTCACCAATTACAAGCGGATACGACTCTGATTGTGTTGGTAAAATAAAATAATCGGATGCTTTGATATATGGATACGGATTGGTTTGAGAATCTAATAATAAAAAAGAATCTTTGACATTTAGTTCCTTACGTTGATTGATTAAATTTTCCATTTCATTTCCTCCTCCAATCACGGCAATTTTATGAACAAAACCATCATCTAATAATCGTTTATGAACTTTCATCAACGTGTGATAACCTTTGCGATGATGTAATCGTCCCATTGACGAAAAAACAGGAACGTCTGTTTCATAAGAATATTCAAAAAGTTCAGCTTTTTTCAAAACCTCATCAACTTTTATCACATTGTAAATAACTGTAGATTTTGGATAAGTCACTTGATACAAATCCTCGATTACTTGACGTGTTTGTTTTGAACCAAAAATCATAAAATCGAAACGCTTCATTTTTTCAATTCTACTCAAAACACGTTGTTGATCTTTATCATAACCAACATCAGTATGAAACCATCCCAATTTTCTCGATTTTTTATCTGGAGAATTTAGCACCATATCAAATTCTGCATAACCTGGAGAAACTTCGATATCGTATTTTTCTGGAACTTTTATTTTGTATAAAATTGAAGGAAATTTATCATAAACTTCTAATTTCATTCTGCGCCAAATTAATTGTAATTTCTGAATCATTGGATTAGAACTCATTTGTTCTTTTCCTTTTTCAACAACAATTAATTTTATATCAGTCGGAATATCTTTAATCAATTCGCCTTGATACAAATTTAGCATCAATGTAAAATCGAATTTATCTTTTGGCAAGTTTCGCAATAAATCTAAAACCACTCTCGGAACTCCACCCATTTCTAATGAGCGAAGCCTAAAAAGTACTTTTATTTTTTTAGGTTGATTTGACATTTGGTTGGTTTGATGCCACAAAAGTACAATATTGATTCTGAATTGAATAATACAATAATCTAAAAACACATAAAATTATTCTTAATTTTGTAAAAAATATGAAGAAATGTTCAAAATTGGAACAAAAGTTAAAGTGATAGATGATAATATTTCTGGGACAATCACCAAATTAAAAGGAGATTGTGTTTATTTTAACGACGAATTCGGTTTTGAATATGAATATCATCAAGACGAAATCATCAAAGATATTGAGATTGATTATGATGAATATCGTGATGAAGAAAAGAAAATTTTTACAAAACCAAAGTTTAAAACTTTCAGAAAATCTCATCGTCATCCGTATTTAACGCGAGAAATTGATTTACATATTGAAAATTTGGTGGATAATTGGCGCGATATGGATAACGCAGAAATTATCACAACTCAGCTTGATGTTGCAAGAAACGAGATAGAACGAGCAATGTTTGAAAGCCAAGTTCGGTTAATTTTAATACACGGCTACGGAAAAGGTATTCTAAAAAAAGAGTTAACCGAGCTATTATATCGTTACACTAATTTAGAATTCTATGACGCCTCACTAAAAGAATATCACGGAGACGCCATAGAAGTTAAATTTATATAAATCTTTATATGATGATAAGCTGAACTGAATTCAGCTTCACTTTGATGTTAAAATCTCTTGATCCAATCCATCAGATCATAATAATTTTGAGGAACAATTCCATGTCCACTTCTGTATTCATGGTATTCGAAATTGATGTTCAACGATTTTAAGAACTCTTCTCCCATTCTACCTAATTCTATTGGCAACACAACATCCTCTGTTCCGTGTGAAACAAAGAAATTTAAGTTAGAAAAATCTTTTGATAGATCAAAATCTCCAATAATTTTATCTTCTGGATAACCACTAAGAATAGCTACATTTTTAATCTTTTCTGGATAATTTAGAGAAATTGCATAACTCAAAATTGCCCCTTGACTAAAGCCCATCAATGTTACATTTGCTTCATCTAAATTCTCTTGCAGAACAATTGCATCAATAAACTCTACCAATTTATTACGAGACTCAACCGCTTGTTCTTCATCCATCCATTTTTCATTGTTAACAAAGTTGATATCGTACCATGCAAAACCTCCATAAGGAATATCGTAACGAGCGCGAACACTTACGATATGAGCATTTTGCGGCAAATCTTGCGCAAACGAAAACAAATCTTCTTCGTTACTACCATAGCCATGTATCAATACAAAAAGTGGCGTTTTATCTGTTTTAACAACTGGTAAACGTTCTATATATTTTATTTCATTCAATTCTTTCATACTAAATATTTTTAGCGAATTTAATTCTAATTTATAAATAAAAAAACGGCATTCAATTGAACTGAATACCGTTTCTCTATTACAAACGTTGCAAATTTATCTGTAAATTATATTTTAAATCTCGACATGCCCCCAGTTTTCACCAGATTTTATACGATATAATTGCATTTCACTAATCCCGAATTGTTTTGCAATCAATCTCAATCGTGTTTTACGATTTGGATTGGCTAACATTTTCTTGATTCGAATAACATCAGTTGTTGTTAATTTATTACCATCCATTTTCTGACGTGTTTTTTTCGATTTTTCAATTCCATCTTCATATAAAGGACTATTCATAAAATGATCTCGGAACTCTTCTTTCGTTCCCCATTTTAGATTCGTCACATTATCATTATCTTTTACAAAATCAATATGCAATAAATAGGTTTGATCTTCTGTTGGTGGCGGTAAAAATTTTTCAGCAACAAGATGATAAATCAAATTTTGAGTATACTTTTTACGACCAACTTCATCCTTATAACTGTAACGCAAAATTCTATATCCGTTTACATAACTGCCTTTTAAAAGTCTACCATCTTCTTCCAAATCGTATTGATAACTAACCAAACGTCCGAAATTGGAAATTGCATAATTATTTCTTAAAGTACCTTTTAGTTCTACTTCTTTAAACTCTTCTCCAACAAGTATCTTTACCATTTGTTATTATTTATTGTACAAAATCTACGAGGTAATTAGTAAGATGAAATCGAATTTAGTTTTTTTCAACTAGTTTATGCGTTAAAAAACACTTAAGTTAATCTTAAAAAACACAATTTTATATAATGCTTTACTCAAAATCCTTCAAAAACACCCAATCCAAATAACGCAAAATCATATTTCACTGGATCATTTATATCCATTTCACGCAATTTTGTATCCAATTCTTTTAACGCTTTTGCATCGTTTTGTTTTCGAATCAAAATATTAAGTTTTCGGGCAACATTACCTGAATGAACATCCAAAGGACAAGAAAGAATAGAAGTTGGTATGGATTTCCAAATTCCTAAATCAACACCTTGTTTGTCATCCCGAATCATCCAGCGCAAATACATGTTTGCACGTATAAATAAGGTAGCAATTAATTAATATAGTCAATTAACTGTAACTCTTTCAAATTTATGGTATAATCATTAACATCAAAAGGAGTATCCTTTATCACTTCATATTCTAACGCTATGTCATCAACGTAGTCACTATTAGAAAAATAATCATCTTGGTTCATCTTTAAATCAAGAAATTTTTTATTTTCTAATAAGGGAGTAATAAATTTTTGTGTGTGATTTTCTTCCAGTTTGTTTAACAAATCATTCTTTTGAATTTTATTTTTTGGTAATAACAGATTAAACTGTTCCATAATTTTTGTAGAATGAAACATTAGTGGTGTTGGGAATCCGGAAAACAAAATTTCAACAATAAATTCATTCGTAGAAAATTGTGAATGAATCTTAATATAATTTATGGTTTTATTAACGATGTCTTTTAGTTGTTGTTTACTAATATTTTTATAATTTAATTGTTGAATCTCCTTGATTTCATCTACAGGATTGTTTGTATTTATTGTCAACAACTCATTTTTATACAAACTTATATCATGTTCTAATTGAGCGATTTCTTTAACAATATTATTGAATCTTTCATGTAAATCTTCATCCTGAGAATCATCTATAGTATCAATAAAATTAAGTAGTTTCGTTTTACGTGTTTTTAGATTTTTCAAATCTCCTTTAGACTTTTTGATTTGATTTCCTAATTCCTTCTTCCTTTGATCTTGTGAATAAGTTTTAGATAAAACATCATCAAAAATTGTCGATAAAAAGATTAAGTTAACAATAAATGTATCAAACTTTTTAATGGTTAAATTAATTGAATCACGACATTCAATTTGTACTTGATGGTTCCTATTACTACAACGATATACAGAAGTTCTACTCGACGGTTTGTGCATTCCGACATATTTATGAACTCCTCCACATTGACCGCAAATCATTTTATCACTTAAAAGATAAGAATACTTATTCTTAACACCAGATTTGATCATTTTATTAGATCGAAAATCTTGAACTTTATCAAAAATTAATGGATCAATTATATGAAAATCTAAGTCATAACGAACCCTATTTTCTATATCACCTCTACTAAACCAAAATTCACCTTTATAAATTTTATTTTTAAGTATTCCATCTATTGTTGAACCAGACCATTTTTTATTCCCACTTTTGGTAATATAACCCCTAGCGGTCATTTTATTTGCTATTTCATAAACTCCAACTCCATTTATAGATAAATCAAATATTTCTCTTACAATTTTTGACTCATGTGGAATCTCTCTAAAATTATTATTTTCATCACGACCAATTCCAAGAGCTTTTACTCCATGTGTTTTACCTTTGCTAACTTTTAATCTATTAGCCGATTTTACTTTTTGAGAGGTTACTTCGGCGTAAAAACTATTAATTAACGACATAATGTTGGCATTGAACATACTTTGTGGATCTGTGAGTTCAATTTTTTGGTTTCCTAAATAAAATTCAACTTTATGATTTATACATTCACCAGAAAACAAAACCCAAACTCCTAATTTACGTTCAACTCTTGCTTGGTCTATAGCATAGAAATGTGTGATTTTTTTCTTTTTGATATCCTTCAGGAGGCGCAATAAACTTGGACGGTTTTCATCGGTACCAGTTATACCTTTGTCTTCATAAATTTCATAAGGTATGTTAAGACTTTTAGCTAATTTTATTCCCGAAACTGTTTGATCTTCGATGGAAAAATCGTTCTTGTTTGTTTTGGCGTTTGATGTTCTTACGTAGATTCCGAGCATAATTAGGATTTATACTCAAAATTACGAATTTTCAAAAAGTGGAAAAAAAAATTATTATCTCATATAATTCACTATTTTTACCTCATTCGATTAAAATTTCTAAATGAATAGGATCAAGGAGGTTATAGAAAAGAAAGGAATAAAACAAACCTGGTTGGCTGATCAATTAGGCAAAAGTTATAATATGGTAAACGGTTATGTACACAACAGGCACCAACCATCATTAGAAACTTTGTACAAAATTGCAACCGTTCTTTCTGTGGAGGTAGAGGAGTTATTAATGAGCGTTAATGATTATAAAAACAACAATGGGTAAATATATTAATGAGTATAAATTTTCGTTAACAGGTGGATCCTTATTGTTGGATGAGATGATCTTAGTGAATCAGTGGCTAATTGATAACGATGCAACCATCGATCAATTTCAATTAGAGAATTTGGGTAAAGATCGAATAAAAACTAGTAAACGCGAATTTGCTGAGATCAAGCTTCGTATAGGACAACTATCATCTGAAGAACGTAAACTTTTAAGTGGTGGAACGTATGATATTCAGAAGTTAATTGCTTATATTTCTTGTGTAAGATCGTACCGTATTCTACGTGAATTCATAGATGAAGTGATTTTAGATAAACTTTCAATTTTTGATCATAACTTAACAGACTATGACTATCAAAAATTCTTTAATAACAAAGCAGATCAGAATCCAAGAATTGAAAAGTTAGCAGATTCCACTAAAGACAAGGTGAAACAAGTTTCGTTTAGAATACTTGTTCAATCTGGATTATTAGACGATATCAAAACTAAAACAATAATAAAACCTATATTAGATTTCCCTTTACAAAGTATTCTAAGTGAAGATGATTTAAAATACTTATTACAGTAGCTATGAGTGATGAACTACAAATTAAACGAGATTTTGATACCATTTTTAATATTACTTCCTCTGCTGGATTTCTAAAAATGGAATCATTGAATGGTGAGATTCCGTTTTGGATTGCACCATATGAGGTGAAGTTACATAATGAGTATGAGAAACAAATTGAGAACCTAAGGAAGAAATTAAAAACTAATTCAATCCAAGCATTAGTAATCGATTTATTTGAATTATCATCGGAGATAATATTCGAGGATTTCTCGATTGACCAAATCGAAAAATTGGAACAAAGGAAGAATAAGGATCAATTTAAACGTGCATTACAAGCGACTTTAAATATTCATGAAATATTCATACCTAAAATTAAAGAAAGACTTGGATCAGAATATTATGATCTTTTGATTTTAAAGAACGTAGGAAGTCTATATCCATTTATGCGTTCGCATACTATATTAAACAACTTACAAAGTGCCATTAAAACAAAACCTGTATTAATGTTTTATCCGGGTACTTACACCGGACAGTCACTAAACCTTTTTGGGGAGTTGATGGACGATAATTACTATAGAGCAAACAACATACTAAAACATAAAAAATTCATCCATGAGTAAATTTAAACAGCTTTTTCTTAACGATTACAGCAGACCTATTGAAACGGTTGTAAAAGCTGATGACAAGGAACATATTTATACTGAAGTTAAAGAATACGTTGTAACGAATGAGATCCAAAAACGTATTACAAATTTCTTTGAAGCATATAATGATCAAGCCACAACTAATGGGGTTTGGATTAGTGGTTTCTTCGGTTCAGGTAAGTCTCACCTGTTAAAGATTCTTAGCTATGTACTTGAAAATAAAATTGAAAATGGTGAAGCTTTAGGACAAATTTTTGCAAACAAAATCCAGGATGATCCGAAGTTAAAAGCAGATATTGAAACTTCATTATCTAAATACCAATCGGAAAGTATTTTGTTTAATATTGATCAACATGCTCAGATTACTTCTAAGAAAGATAATGATGCTATCTTACAGGTTTTCTACAAAGTGTTTTACGATCATCAAGGTTTCTTTGGATTTGCTCCCCATGTTGCAGAGTTAGAATCATATTTAACAGAAGAAGGTGTTTACGATCAATTTAAAGTTGAATTTGAAAATGAGTTTGCTAAACCGTGGATTGAGGCACGTAATAAATATTCACACCCTTTAGTAGAAGAAGCAATTACAATTGCGTGTGCTAAGGTGTTTAATAAGCCTGAAGAACAATTCGAAGGGTATTTAGACAAATTAGAAAATCAACTGAAGTTTTCAATCGAAGATTTTGCAAATCGAGTACAAAAGTATATCAATAGCAAAGGGAAGAAATTTAGACTTAATTTCTTTGTCGATGAAATTGGTCAATATATTGCCGATAACGGAAGCCTAATGTTGAATCTTCAAACTATCGCAGAATCTTTAGATACCAAATGTAATGGTAGATCGTGGGTTATTGTAACATCACAACAAGATTTAGAGGCGGTAATTGGTGATGAAACAATCAAACAGAACCAAGATTTTTCTAAGATCCAAGGTCGTTTTGCAATCAAGATTCCATTAACCTCATCAAATGTAGATGAAGTAATTGAAAAACGTTTATTAGAGAAAAATGATACTGGTAAAAGTGAGTTAGGATCATTTTATACGAAAGAAAATCAGAACCTGAAGACACTTTTGAGTTTCTCTGAACATGGTGTACAATTCCTTGGGTACAATGACACGAATGATTTTGTAAATAAATATCCATTTGTTCCATATCAATTCGATTTGTTCCAACAGTGTATTAAGTCATTGTCTAAACATAATGTATTCCAAGGACAAAATGCATCTGTAGGGGAACGTTCAATGTTGGGAGTGTTTCAAGAGGTTTTAAAATATATTCCAGAAGACAGCTCAATCGAACATTTGGTATCATTTGATCAACTGTTCAATGGTTTAGAAACAGCATTAATCTCTAATGCCTACAATTCAATTTTATTAGCAAATAATCAATTAAAGCATAATCCACTTGCTATCCGTATTCTGAAAGCATTATTCTTAGTGAAATACTACGATAGTTTTAAAGCGACACAACGTGATGTAATGGTGTTACTTTTAGATGATGCTACGGTTGATTTAACGAAATATACAGAACAGGTTGAGCAAGCACTTACTTTATTAGAAGAACAGTCTTATATTCAACGAAAAGGGGATTTCTACGAGTATTTAACGGATGAAGAGAAAGATGTTGAGGAAGAAATTAAATCAACTGAAATTGATTCATTAGCAATTGAGAAAAGTATCAACGAATATGTTTTTGATGGAATAATCAAAGAAACTAAATTAAAATATTTTTTTAACAAACAAGATTTTGAATATTCTCGATACGTTGATGGTACACTAATGAACAACCGTGATCGTGAGATTAAAATTCATATAGTTACACCAGTATTTACTCAATATTCTAATGACAATTATTTTACTGGTAATACAGTAGCAGAAAATGGATTGTTGTTTATTAAATTGCCAGAAGACAAACGATTACTTTCTGAAATCCGTATGATCAATAAAACGGAATCTTACATTCGTAAAGCAAATTCGAATGCAGCAAGTGATTCGGTGCGTAGAATTTTAATGGAGAAAGGGAATCAATTAACGGAGCGTAAAGCAGCAGTGATACGTTTACTTGAACAATTGATTCCAAAAGCTACCTTCTATTTAAATGGACAAGCTTATTTTGGTTCTACATCAAATGATGCTAAAACAAAGGTCTTAGATGCATTCCAAAACTTAGTTGAAGTTGCTTATTCAGATTTAAAGTTAATTGGTACAGCTAATTATGATGAAGGGCAATTAAACGTGATTATGAATCGTTCATCAGCTGAATTATTTGGTGATGATGAAACATCATTAAATGATGCAGAGAAGCGTGTATTATCATTTTTAGAGCGTCGTAAACAAGGACAAGAATTAACAACATTATCAGCGATTAAAGATATGTTCCAAACGAAACCTTATGGTTGGAAACCGTTGGCAACATTTTGTATCGTAGCATCATTATATAAACGTGGTAAAATTGAAGCTAAAAAAGATTTCACAATCTTAGATGATAAAGCCTTCCTAAGAAGTTTAGATAACAATACAACTTGGAATGCAACAACGATAGAGGTTCAAGTAGAAATTGATCCACGCAAACTGAATCAATTAAAAAGCTTACACAACGATTTATTCAACGAGTCAAATGTTGGGATAGATCCTCGTAGTATTGCTCAAAATTTCAAACAAAAAGTTAACGAAGAATCAATTAAGGTTAAAGGATATTTAAACCAAGCTTCAAATTACCCATTTTTAAGTATTCTGAGTACGTTTAAAGATAGTTTGGATATAGTATATCAATTAGATCAGAATAAGTTATATGAAGAGCTTAATAGCTTTGAAGATGAGTTGTTAGACTTTAAGGAAGATGTGTACGAAGCGATCCAGGAATTCATGTCTGGAGAGCAAAAAAATATCTTTGATAGCGTTCGTTTATTCTTAACAGGTAATACGTCTAATTTCAATTTTGTCGAGAAACAAAAGATCGAAAAATTAGAAGGAATATATAATGATGCTAAACCATACGCACAAAATAAAATGCGTGATGCTAAAGCGTTAATGGATGAAATTAAGAAAGAGGTTTTAGAGATCATTAAACAAGAACGTACACAAACTATTGATGCTTTCGAGAAGACAATTCAAAAGTTGATGGATGATGAGCTATTCAATGAATTAAAAGAAAACCAAAAGGATATTATTTTAATTCCATATCGTGAGAAGATTGAATCTTCAAAGGATGAACGTTTCATCGAATCATTACAATTGGCACGTAAAACATTAGAAGAAATGTATACGAACTCTATGAATAAGATCGTCGAATTCATTGAGAAAAACAATCCTCAGCCATATCCTGATGAACCACAAGTTGGTACTGGTGATAATACAACTCCAGTAGTAAAAGAGCCTGTTGTTAAACCAAAAAGCTTTATCAATAAAACAGAAGTTTTAAAGCTCGTAAAGTTTACGAAAGCTCGTTTGGAAAGTGCAGATGATGTGGAAGCTTACATTACTGAATTAAAAAACAAAATGATCGAACAAATTAACCAAGACAAAAATATTACGCTATAACCATGAATACCTCTCAACTAAAATCTTTTGCACAACAAGCTCGTTTAAAGTTAATGGAGCAAGTTGGTGCTAAACTACATTATGTATTAAATGTAGATTCAGCAGCAATTCGTGGGAAAGAGCAAGAATTAATTAAATTAAAAGCAGAGCTGAACGAAATCGGTGAACAAGCTTTAGTAGAAAAAGTTGCTTATACTTGGTTCAATCGTTTAGTCGCTATTCGTTTCATGGATGCGAATGGTTTCCAACCATTCAATGTGTCGATTATTTCTCCAGTAGAAGGTTCTCAATCTTCATTAGCTGAAGTCATCGAATTGATACAAGGTGGAAACATTCCAGAAGAATTAAACTTAGATCGTGGTTTAATTAATGATCTGTTAGATGGTAAAGCCGTTTCTAACAACCCCAACAACGAAATTATGCGTATGGTGTTGGTGGAAGCGTGTAATTACTACCACAGTTTATTTCCGTTCTTATTTGAGAAAATTAATGATTATACCGAATTACTTTTACCAGACGATTTAGTTTCTCCGATTTCTATCCTTGCCGATGTTGTAAAAGGGATGTTGAAAGAAGATTGTGCCGAAGTGGAGATTATCGGTTGGTTGTATCAGTTTTATATTTCTGAGAAGAAAGATGAAGTTTTTGCAGGTACAGGTAGAGTTAAAAAAGAAGATATACCAGCAGCTACCCAATTGTTTACACCACGTTGGATTGTAGAGTATATGGTGCAAAATACGGTTGGGAAACTATGGTTGTTAAATAAACCAAATTCTTCGTTGAAGGATTTTATGCCCTATTATATTGAGACTGAAAATACTGATGATTACTTACACATTAATTCAGTTGAAGAAATTAAATTGTTGGATCAAGCGTGTGGTAGTGGACACATTTTGGTATATGGTTTTGAGTTATTAGCCAAAATATATGAGGAAGAAGGGTATTCTTCTTCAGAGATTCCTGCTAAGATCATTGAGAATAACTTGCATGGTTTTGAAATTGATGAACGTGCATCACAATTGGCATCATTTGCAATTGTAATGAAAGCACGTCAGTATTACCGTCGTTTTTTCCGTAAGGTAGCTGAACCTAAAATCGTGTGTTACATTGATACTCGTTTTACAGAAGACGAGATTGCAACGATTATAGACAAATACAACGTAAACGATCAGAATGTACTAAGCTATGATCTTAAGTTATTAGACCAAGCAACGAATTTAGGATCGTTAATGCAACCTTATTCTACGTTACAGGTTTTAGAAGCTATTTTAGCCCAACTACAAGCTGAAGGAGAGACTTCAGACTTATTTTGGTATCCAACCCAAGAGAAGTTAAAACTTGCTTTGAAACAATTAATTCCTTTAGCGCATAAATACCATTGTGTGGTAGATAACCCCCCGTATATGGGTGGTGGAAATATGAATAATGAGCTAAGTAATTACGTAAAAAAGAACTACCCAAAGTCGAAAGCCGATTTAATGGCGTGCTTTATGGAAGCTGGATTAGCTGCTTTAGTTGATAAAGGTTATTTAGGAATGATTAACCAACATTCATGGATGTTTTTATCTTCTTATGAACAGTTAAGAAAACATTTAATCGAAACTATTCATATTGATACATTATTACATCTTGGTCCACGTACTTTCCCAGAAATTGGTGGTGAAGTGGTACAAAATGCAGCTTTTACATTTGTTAATCATATTTCATATTCAAAAGGTAAATACCTACGCTTATTGAATTATGGTTCATCAGAATTAAAAAGAAATAAATTAATAAATATATTAGAACAAGATAATTCTGATAGTATAATTATTTCTGATC
Source organism: Empedobacter sedimenti (assembly GCF_030005555.1). Lineage (GTDB taxonomy): Bacteria > Bacteroidota > Bacteroidia > Flavobacteriales > Weeksellaceae > Empedobacter > Empedobacter sedimenti. The sequence goes on from NZ_JASCQG010000012.1 coordinate 122,667, forward strand.
AAAATAATTTTAATAAAATACCATGTTCTAGATTAGGATATTGGGTTAATGAAAATAATTTCCATTTATTTAGTAATAAAAAAGTAAGGACAATCAGTGTGCCTCAAACAGGTTTACAAACAAGTGATAATACAAGATTTTTAAGGGAATGGTTTGAAATTAAAATTCAAAATTTAAATTTTAGTTGTAAATCTGTTTTTGATACTACACATAGACAATATAAATGGTATCCTTATAATAAAGGTGGGAATTATAAATGGGCAGGAGATAGATATGCAGTAATCAATTGGGGAAACAATGGATTCGAGATAAAACAATTTAATGCTTATTTAAATTCAATAAGAAGTTCTTCTATAGGAATAGGAAGTATTGAATATTTTTTTAAATCTGGAATTACAACAAAAAAAATAGGTGGGAATTTTTCAGCAAGATTTGTGCCTGAAGGGTTTATTTTTGACTCTGGAGGACCTTTATTTTTTTCAGATAATGATAAATATTTACTTGGATTTTTTAATAGCACTGTAATCAAGTTCTTTCTAAGTATATACAATCCCACTTTAAATTTTCAAGTTGGTGATATTTCTGATGTACCAATAATAATTTCTAATGAAGATGTTATCAATAAAATTGTTCAAAATTTAATTAATATATCATTAGTTGAATGGAATTCTCGTGAAACTTCATGGGATTTTACTAAAAATGAATTAGTCCGTTTATCGAGTGAAAAATTATCATCTTCAATAGAGAGTTATAAAGCATACTGGAAAGAACAATTTTATAAATTGCATCAAAATGAAGAAGAATTAAATAGCCAGTTTATCGAAATTTATGGTTTACAAGATGAGCTTACAACAGATGTTCCTTTAGAAGATATTACGATCCTAAAAGACGAAACGGAGATTGTTAATGGAGAATTGGTGTTTAAGGAGAAAGAACTTATTGTTCAGTTTATTTCCTATGCTGTGGGTTGTGTTTTTGGTCGCTATTTTTTAGATAAAGAAGGTTTAATTTTAGCTAACCAAGGAGAAACGTTCCAAGACTTTTTAGCAAAAGTGGGTAAATCCAAAGAGCAATTACAATTTGTACCAGACGAAGATAACATTGTACCCTTACTAGAAGAAGAATGGTTTTATGATGATATTGTAACACGTGTAAAAGATTTTGTAAAAGCTGTTTGGGGTAAAGCTTCGTACAGTGAAAACATTGCTTACATAGAAAATACTTTAGGTAAAGATTTACGCAAATATTTGGTGAAAGATTTTTATAAAGATCACATCAAACGATACAAAAAACGTCCAATCTACTGGCAATTCAGTTCACCAAAAGGTGCGTTTAATGTGTTAATTTACATGCACCGTTACACTAAAGATACGTTAAGCGAAATCTTAAATGGTTATTTACGTGAGTTTATTGGTAAACTAGAAAACCATATCAAGCATTTAGAAACAGTTGTGGTTACAGGTTCAGCAGCAGAACAAGCCAAAGCACGTAAAGAAATCGACAAACTTAAAAACCAAATCGATGAGTGTCGTGCCTACGAAGTAGAATTATACAAATTAGCAGCAGATCGTATAGAAATCGATTTGGACGAAGGGGTATTGGTCAATTACAACAAATTTGGAAATGTAATTGCTCCAGTAGCTGGGTTAAACGATAAGAAAGCAAAAGATAAAGTGAAAAAATTCGATTGGATCGATACAACACAAATCCGATGAATAAATTAGAAGAAGCATTACTTCAGTTGTTTCAGAAGCATCGTATCATTGTTTGGTACGATGCTGAGAAACAATATGAAGATGAAATAAAACAAACTAATCTTCCATCGGTGGAGATCATCCACGTGAATGGAAATGAGTTTACAGTAAAACACCAGGTGTTACAAGTAAAACCTCAACAACAATTTTTATTGTACATTCCTTATCCAAGGCCAGAAAACGAAGACAACTGGTTGTTGGATATCGAGCTGTCGCACCAATTGTTTCATACCGATCAAGAGTCGATGTTGTTACAAGAATTGGATTTACCTATTCAGTACAAAGAATGGGCTAAAACGCGTACAGCTTATTTTAAGAATAAAGAACGTAAAAAGAAATTCTTAGAATTAGCCGAGAAATCAGATCTACCAGAGGTTTTAGATCAGAAGCTATTACAAGTGATTTTAGGCACGTTAACAACTTCAACAGATGATTTTATCCAAAGTTATGTAAAAGCATTTGTAGAAGAGAAAGAAGAGCAAATTACAAAAGATTTGGCTCGTTATAATTTAAAACCTGTCTTTTGGGAGTTGGTGGAAAAACAATACCATTACCAACACGAAGATCCTACGATTTACGATTTTGTTTTAGAAGTTTTTTATGCCAATTCAAGTTTCACAGAAAATCGAAATAAAATCAGTCGCGATGCCATTGTGTTGTACCAAAAATGGAAAGACATTAACTCCTTTAAGGTGGTTTTGGACACGTTATCAGATAAGATAGCTTTGGATATCAATGTAGAACAGAAGATTGATTTAACGTCATCAGAATCCTTGTTGTTTGATGACACTTTCAGAGAAGTAGATCAACGAATCATCAGAGATTTACGTGATGTGATTTTAAATCAAAACATCACCGCGGAATCGTTGGATAAAATCTGTAAAGATCGAGAATCGAGTAGATGGTACAAAGAATATCAAGATTTTTACGATACATTACGTTATGCATCAAAATTGCAAGATTACTTAACAACGGTTGCAATTCCATCATTCCAAAGTTTCGAAGAAGGTTTCGCGTTTTATACTAACGAAGGTTACAAAGCAGACCAATTCTACCGCAAATTTATGTACCATTATCGCTTAACCAATAATAATGGGTTTAGAGTATTATATGATGAAGTGCATAAATGGTACACGAATACTTGGATGTTTAAACTTTCAGAAAATTGGCAAACTTTACTGAATCAGAAACAAGAATGGTATGTTGGTGATCAATCCATTAAAGATTTCTTTAAACGAAATGTAAAGCGTAGATACATCGATCGCAATACAAAAGTTGCGGTGATTATTTCGGATGCATTCCGTTACGAAATTGGTCAAGAATTAATGGATCGTATCAACAAAGAAAACCGTTTTGATGCAACATTAGATTATCAAATAGCAAATTTACCTTCTTATACACAATTGGGTATGGCAAGTTTATTACCACACCAGGTTATTGAAATCAGAGAGGATGGATCTGCATTCATTGATGGCTTATCTACCTTAGGTTTAGAACCTCGTAAAAAGGTTTTAAATCAAATTGGTCGTGTTAAAGCGGAAACAATCTCAGCTGAAGATGTTAGTACCTATAAAACGAAAAGTGAACAAGCCATTCGTTTAGTAAAAGACCACGATGTAATTTACATTTACCATAACCGTATTGATAAAACTGGTGATGATAAAACATCTGAGGTGAAGGTAATTGAAGCTGTTGAAGAAGAAATTAAATTCATCATCGGTTTAGTTCGATCACTAACAAATTTTAATTTAAATCATATTTTAGTTACTGCCGATCATGGATTCATTTACCAAGATCAGGAATTGAATGAAATAGATTTTGTTCAAGATACTTTCGAAGGGGAAGCATTCAAAATAAACAGAAGATTTATTTTAGGTAAAGGTGTTAAAGGAAATTCAGCGTTAACTACTTACCATTCTGATCAATTAAACTTAAAAGGAGATTTTGATGTATTGGTTCCTAATGGTTCTAACCGAATGAGAGTACGTGGTGCAGGTAGTAGATTTGTTCATGGAGGTCATACGCTTCAAGAAGTTGTGATTCCAATTGTTGCAATTTCTAAGAAACGATCAGATACAATTAAGAATGTATCAATCGATGTATTGAACAAAGGAAATAATCGAATTACAACCAATATCCATACAGTAAAATTATATCAAGAAGAACCAATCTCTGCAAGTGTACGCGAACGTAATGTGAAGGTATATTTTGTAAATAGAGAAAATGGTGCTGATGAACTGATCAGTGATGTGTTTATGTACAATTTTGATTTTACATCAGAACGTGCGGAAGATCGAGAGAAGGTAGTTCAATTGAATATCTTATCAAAAATCTATCGTTCGAATAACGTATATTTAAAAGTAGATACTGAAGTAGAAGGAAGTAATACATTTATAAACCTGTTTGAACTTCATTACAACCTAAATATTTCAATGGAAAACGATTTTGACTTTTAGCTATGAAACCACTAGATGAGAAAATAAACCAGGTATTTGAAGGAAAAGTAGTTAGAAAGGATTTAACTTCAAAGATAAAAGGAAATGCCATCGTTCCTACTTATGTGTTGGAATACCTTTTAGGTCAATATTGTGCGACCAATAATGAAGAAACTATTTCAGATGGTATTGGTAAGGTAAAAACCATTATCGAACAACATTTCGTACACCGTGATGAAGCTGAGGAAATTAAATCAAAAATTCGTGAGAAAGGAAATCATCGAATCATTGATAAGATCTCAGTTAAACTAAATGATAGTGCAGATAGATATGAAGCTCAGTTTGCAAATCTTGGATTGAAAAAGATTCCAATCAATGATGCATTTGTGAAGCAACATCCAAAGCTTTTAAGTGAAGGAGTCTGGTCATTAACTACGATGGGTTATGAGTTTGTCGAAGAGAAGAAAACGTCACCATGGGTAATTGAGAATGTTAAACCGATACAGGTTGTTAGAGTTGATTTAGAGGAATATTTTGAGCTTAGAAATCAATTGTCTACAGACGAATGGATCAACTTGCTTATGCAATCTATAGGACTAAACTTTGAAGAGTTTTCGGATCGTAGTAAACTAATTCAGTTATCTCGATTGATTCCATTCTGTGAAAATAATTTCAACCTAATCGAATTAGGACCGAAGGGTACAGGGAAGTCTCACATTTATTCTGAGTTATCACCTCATGGTATTTTAATTTCAGGTGGGGAAGTGTCGAAAGCAAAATTATTCGTCAACAATTCAACTGGTGATATTGGTTTAGTTGGGTATTGGGATGTTGTGGCTTATGATGAGTTTGCCGGAAAAGGAAAAACGATTGATCGAGGATTAGTGGACATCCTTAAAAACTATATGGCGAACAAATCTTTTTCTCGTGGCACGAATGTTTATCAAGCAGAAGCTTCAATGGTTTTTGTTGGGAACACCAATCATTCGGTTCAGTACATGGAAAAGCACAGTAATTTATTCGAAGCGTTGCCAAAGGAATATTACGATACAGCCTTCTTAGATCGTATTCATTTGTATCTACCTGGTTGGGAAGTTTCTAAGCTAAGAAATGAGCTATTTACACATGATTTTGGATTTATCGTTGACTATTTAGCCGAGGTATTAAAACACTTACGTAAAAAGGATTACAGCAAGGCCTACCAACAATATTATAAGCTTTCCGATACGATTACGACACGTGATAAAACAGGTATCGAAAAAACATTTTCAGGTTTAGTGAAAATTTTATTTCCTGATGGAAATTTTACGAAAGAAGAATGTAAACGTATCTTGGATTTCGCTATAGAAGGAAGAAAGAGAGTTAAACTTCAACTTCAAAAAATGGATGAAACCTTCAATGATGAGGTTGTTAAATTTGAATATTTTGACAATGAATCGGGTACTGTTTTCAAAGTAGATACCTTGGAAGAGTTAGAGTTCGGAGACTTTAGATTTGAAGCTCCAGAACTATCAATGGAAGTCAAAACATTTACTGATGAAATTGGAGATGAACCTAAATTAGAAATTGTCAATCAAGATCAACCTATTATCCTGTTATCTGGATATAGTAAGTCTATTCGTGATAATCAAACAAATATTTCTTATGATAGATTGTTTGGCTACTACTTAGAAGGTGCTAATGAATTTGTAGTGCAAGACCCTTTTATTCGTATGCCTCATCAATTCCGTAATTTTATGGAATTATGTGCGTTGATTTTGAAGAAAAATGAATCTCAAGACTTGATCAAGATCCACTTGATTACATCTAATACTCCAGAGTATATGGATAATGCTATCGCTTCATTTAGAGAAATGCAAATGTCATTAGAAGAAATGGGAGTGGAGTTTACGTTCGAAATGAGTGAAACAGCACATGATCGTAGTATTGTTTGCAATAACGGTTGGAAAATAATACTTGGTCGTGGGTTAGACATTTGGCAAAAGACAAATCGTTATGATCTCGCTGAAATCCTTCAAGAGAAAAGAAAATGTAAAGAATTTGATGTTGTTGTAATAGACAATTAAATATAAAGCAGGATTTATTCCTGCTTTTTTATTATCCTCCCTCTGGAGTCCTCCTTCCGTATCCTGTTAAATTACCCTCCCTCCGTTTACAATTTCTGAACAAGTAAGTTGGAATGAAAAAAAAAATAACCAGTTCAAATTTTAAATATTTTAATTGGACATAAAATATATATCTAAAAATAATCCAACAATACTATTATAGATTATGAAAAATAAATAAAAACATAGATTATTGAATTTCAATGAATTATTGTTTTTATTAAAAATATTTTTTATAAAAAACTTTACATTTTACTAATGTCCAGTATTTATGATATAGTAGGTTGCTGTCATGGGCACCCTATACAATATGAGTAAGTAATACTCTATTATAAGTTAAATAAATATGGAGAATTTTAAACCAACAAAATATTTTATAGATAATGAATTAACAACTTTATCTGATAGACATTTAAGACGTAATTGCGCAAAAGCCCTTGAAAATGGAGAAACATATGTAAAAATTGGAAAAAATAAGAAGCAGAAGGATATTTGGTTAATAGAAGTATCATCAATTGGGTTAGTTGGTGAAAGAATTCGTAAACCTAAAAAGGAAATTAAACCAGAAAATTACTTCAATATTGAGGTAAGCATCAATTTTAATGATCGATCTGATTACGTATATTATTCTGAAATTGTAAGATTGTTTAAATTTTACTCCGGATGTGATTTAGTTTACAAAATAGAAAATGATCCGTACAATAAATACAATAATCATCTCCATATGGGAGTACATGGTCAATATAAAACTGTAAAGAAATATATAGATTATATAGTCCAAAATATTCTACAAAAAAAATGCAATATGTATTATGATAAATCAACCGGAGAACATAAATCTTCTGTACGTGTTAGAAAAATTGTTGATGAGGATGCTTTTGTGGATTATATAAGTAAAGGTTATGATAGATTAGGTGGTGACTTTCCTATTTACCTTATTTAGCTTAAAACCAACTCCATTCACCAAATTTCTATTATTTTTCTAAAATTTTCACTAGAATAAATCACAAGTAATTGATTTATAGTGTTTAGTATTTATTTTAGTTGAAAATAACATGTATTTTAATGCAGAAAATGATACATAAAAGTGCTTTAAATAGTAGAATTGAACATAAAACGAGCACTAAAATACCCCTGCAATACTATACTAATTTTTTCAATTTTTGTACTGTACCACTACTTAGTTTGCATAACTTCATAACCTCTCTAATTGATCTGCCTTTTCGAATTAGTCGTATTGCTTCTGGGTATTTTTCAAGAAATTTTTGATTGGATTCTGTTGACCCAACATTTCTCCCCAGTTTACCACCTTCTGCGATGTATTTTCTTCTTCCGGAATTCAAACGCTCCTTTGTTAATTCTAGCTCATTACGAGCCATTACAGCAGCTATTTGAAGCATTGCCTGAGCCATTGTATTCTCCTTTCCATTAATGAAAGTATGTAATTTGTAATTATCTATCAACAAGTTTATTTGGTGCTTATTGCATTCTTCTAGAAATAGTGAAAATGTAGAAATCTTTCGAGAAATCCTTGAAACTTCTGTTACTAGAATATTCTCAATATTATTCTCAATACAATATTGGAGAATTGAATCATTTTCTATTTGATTATCCAAACCACTTTTATAATAGGAAAACGTTTTGACAATTTCATATGCACCTTGATATAGATCTGTTAAATCTTCAACTTGACGAGAAACATCTTGTTTAGTTTCATTCGTTGAACATCTTGCGATAATAATAGCATTTGGTTTCATGTTATATCAATTTTAATCAAAGATAAAAAATAATACAATATAGTGTATCAAATTTATATTGAAAAAGATATAAAATGATACATTTATAATGTTGATACACTAAAACCCTTCAAAAACGCCTAAACCAAATAAAGCGAAATCATATTTCACTGGATCATTTGCATCCAGTTCGCGGAGTTTTGTATCCAGTTCTTTCAACGCTTTTGCATCATTTTGTTTTCGTGTCAAAATCCCTAATTTTCGTGCAACATTACCCGAATGTACATCTAAGGGACATGATAAAATAGACGTTGGAATAGATTTCCATATTCCTAAATCCACCCCTTGATTATCTTGTCTACAAAACCACCTCAACATCATGTTTAACCTTTTTGCAGCTGAATTATTCAACGGATCTGAGACGTGTTTCGTTGTTCTATCCAAATGATTAATTTCAAAAAAAGTTTGTTTGAATTTAGAAATTGATTCCTGTGTTGAATCGGAAGTTTGATGTTGACTAAAAACATGTTCTAAACCATCATGATTTTGATAAATATTACGAAGAGATTTCAAGAAAAATTTTAAATCTTCACTATTAAATGTTCGGTGAACAAATCCATCAATAGTATTAATATTATTATCGGACGCATTCATCAAAAAATCATAAGGAGAGTTGCCCATTAAATTCATCATCTTATTTGCGTTTTTGATAATCATTTTACGGTTTCCCCAAGAAATTGTTGCAGCTAAAAATCCAGCAATCTCAATATCTTCCTTTAATGAATAACGATGAGGTATTTGAACTGGATCAGAATCAATAAATTCTAATGTGTTGTACTGAACCACTTTTTCGTCTAGAAAATCCTTAATATTAGTCATAATTCAAAGATACAAAGAAGTAATTTAATTATGCTACCTTATTTATACGTGCAAACATGTTGATGCGTTTTGCAGCCGAATTATTCAACGGATCAGATATATGTTTTGTTGTTCTTGGAAGATGTTCAATTTCAAAAAAAGTTTGTTTGAAATTCGAAATTGAAGCTTGCATCGAATCTGAGGTTTGATGTTTTGCAAAAACTTGTTCTAATCCTTTATGATTTTGATAAATATTACGAAGCGATTTCATAAAAAATTTCAAATCATCACTATTAAACGTTCTATGTACGAAACCATCTAAATCTTCTAAATCATTTTCAGAGAAATTCATCACAAAATCATAAGGCGAATTCCCCATCAACTGCATCATTTTATCTGCATTATTGATAATCATCTTTCGATTTCCCCATGCAATTGTCGCAGCCAAAAATCCTGCAATTTCGATATCTTCTTTCACAGAAAATCTGTGTGGAATCTGAACTGGATCAGAATCGATAAAGTCTAATGTATTATATTGAAGAACTTTTTCGTCCAGAAAGCTTTTCAACTCTTGTTGATTCATTATAGTTCTGTTTGAAATAGACCATCAGCCATCACCAATTTACGATCACACATATTGGCTAACTCTTCATTATGTGTAACAATAACAAAAGTTTGTCCAAATTCATCTCTTAATTTAAAAAATAATTCGTGTAATTCTTCGGCATTCTTAGAATCTAAATTACCTGAAGGTTCATCTGCAAAAACGATTTTTGGTTGATTGATTAACGCTCTTGCAACTGCTACACGTTGTTGTTCTCCACCAGAAAGTTGATTGGGTTTGTGCGTCAATCTGTGCGAAAGTCCCAAATAAGACATTAATTCTTTTGCTCGCGTTTCTGCTTCAGCTTTTTTAGTTTTGCGAATAAAAGCAGGTATACAAATATTCTCTATTGCATTAAACTCTGGTAACAATTGATGAAACTGAAAAATAAACCCGATATTTTCGTTACGAAATTTAGATAAATCTCGGTCATTCAATTTCGTTATATCCTGTCCTGCAATTGTAATTTGAGTATTGTATTTTTTTGGTTCAGAACTTTTTTCTAATGTTCCTAAAATCTGAAGTAAAGTCGTTTTTCCTGCACCAGAAGCACCAACTATCGAAACAATTTCTTTTTCGGCAATTGACAAAGAAACATTTTTCAATACTTCTAGCTCTCCAAATTTTTTGACAATATTATCTGCTTTTATCATAAGGTAAAGATATAAATTAAGTACTAAGTCTTAAGTTATAAGTTGTAAGTTTTTTTTGGAGAGTTATCTAATTAGTATTATTTTTAAAATTACAGCATCATCTCAATTACTAGATTAGTTTTTAGTGTACATGGTACGATTTAAAAATTATATAACAATTGTTTTGCATTTCTAAATCATAAATTATCGTATATTAGATGCTCCATATAAATAATAATTTTCACCTTTTTTACAGAAGCTGATAAAATTAATATGGCAAAATTTAGAATACATCAACAATATTTTTATTTTTGTAATTGAAAAATCAAAAAAAATGAATCTTCACGAATATCAAGGAAAAGAAATTCTTAGTAAATATGGTGTGAAAGTGCAACGAGGAATCGTAGCAAGTACACCAGAAGAAGCTGTAGAAGCTGCTAAACAATTAACTGAACAAACTGGTACAGGTTGGCATGTAGTAAAAGCACAAGTACACGCAGGTGGTCGTGGAAAAGGTGGTGGAGTAAAACTTGCTAAAAACTTAGACGAAGTTAAAGAGAAGGCAAACGAAATCATCGGAATGCAATTAGTAACGCCTCAGACTTCTGCTGAAGGTAAAAAAGTTCATCAAGTTTTAATTGCTGAGGATGTTTATTATCCTGGTGAGTCTGAAACTGAAGAATACTATGTTTCTGTATTGTTAGATCGTGCGACTGGTAAAAACATGATTATGTATTCTACTGAAGGTGGAATGGATATTGAGGAAGTTGCTGAATCTACTCCAGACAAAATCTTTACAGAGGAAATTGATCCAGCTGTAGGAATCCAAGGTTTCCAAGCACGTAAAGTTGCTTTCAACTTAGGTTTATCAGGAAACGCTTTCAAAGATGGTGTTAAATTTATCACTGCTTTATATAATGCATACGTTGCGATTGACGCTTCTATGTTCGAAATTAACCCAGTTCTTAAAACATCTGACGATCAAATTATCGCTGTAGATGCTAAAGTATCTATCGATGATAACTCATTATTCCGTCATGCAGATATCGCTGCTTTACGTGATACAAGAGAAGAAGATCCAACAGAAGTTGAAGCTGGTGAAGCTGGATTAAACTTCGTAAAATTAGACGGTAACGTAGGATGTATGGTTAACGGAGCTGGTTTAGCAATGGCAACTATGGATATCATCAAATTATCTGGTGGTAACCCTGCAAACTTCTTAGACGTTGGTGGTACTGCTGATGCTGAGCGTGTAGAAAAAGGTTTCCGTATTATCTTAAAAGATAAAAACGTAAAAGCGATCTTAATCAATATTTTTGGTGGTATTGTACGTTGTGATCGTGTTGCTCAAGGTATCTTAGATGCTTACAACAATATGGGTGACGAAATTAATGTGCCAATTATTGTTCGTTTACAAGGAACAAATGCAGAAATCGCTAAGAAAATGATTGATGAATCAGGTTTCGCTGTTCACTCTGCTATCACATTAAAAGATGCTGCTGATAAAGTAGAAGAATTAGTAGGTTAAGATTTAACTTATTTATAATATATCAAACCTCTCAAAGGATTCTTTGAGAGGTTTTTTTGTGCATTATTATCATTCTGAACTTGTTTCAGAATCTCACAAGATGCGAAGCTGAAATAAATTCAGCTTGACTTTTATATAAACAAACTCTATCTTTATAAAAATCAACCAAATAATTAACACTATAAAAAAAACTATTTACTTAATATTTATTTGCTCTCTCATTTTTTCTTGTTCAACTTCTAAAGAATTAAGAGAAGATCGAAAATCATGGGATTACAAAAATTGGGATAACCAATTCAAAAAAAGAGCTGTATCATTATGTATCTTAAAAGGATATGAAAATAAAAAAATAGAAAATTTAATTAACGAAAATGACTATTCTTTTTATTCTCCTTTAGGAAAAGCTATTTTTGACAAAACTTTAGAACCAGTTATTAATAAAGAAATTATAAAAATTAAGCTTGATTCAATAAAGAAAGACAATACTTATCCTAACGATTTAAAATCAATCTATCAAAAAAGAAATGTTTTTGAACATTGTTTAGATTTTTATGAAAGTAAACAACTTGATAGTATTACAAGAATAGAAAAGAAGAAATGGAAAAAAATTGATAATATACTAAGTGAAGTACATAAAGTTATTCCTACATTCTAAATAAAAACCTCCGCTCAAGTTATTGAGCGGAGGTTTCTTTTTACGCATATTTAGTAAAGTCTATATATCGTCAAAATCGATATTCGTAAAAGATTCCACTTTTGTTTCATCCTTTTCTTCAACTTTATTTTTTATATCAAAATCTTTTTGATGTCTTTCCGAAATCACTTCTTGTCCTTTTTGTGCAAAAACAAAATCAGTCGTTTCGTCTAACATATCTTTAAAACTGGCAAAATCTTCTTTGTACAAATAGATTTTGTGTTTTTTGTAAAACACATTACCATCGTCTTGTGTATTCTTTTTACTTTCTGTAATTGTCAAGTAATAATCCCCAGCTCTTGTTTCGCGCACATCAAAAAAATATGTCCTGCGTCCTGCGCGTAATACTTTTGAAAAGACTCCCTCTGCATCCACCTTTTCTGGGTTTTCAAATTCGTTCATAAGTCTAAATAGAGTTTAATTGTTAAATGTTTCCTAACAAATCTAAAAAAAATTAAGAAAATAACAACATTTTAAATGATTAAATTCAATTTTTCTATAAAAACCCTAATTCGACATTATTCTAACAACTGCTTATTGTATAATTCGTAATAATAGCCATGTTTATTTAACAAATCACTATTAGAGCCATTTTCAAGCACATGACCATCTTCTAAAACCAGAATTTGATCTGCGCGTTTAGCAGAAGAAACACGATGCGTTATAATTATTGTCGTTTTACCATCAATCTCTGACGAAAGATTATTCAGAATTTGCTCTTCAGTTTCTGTATCTACAGCTGATAAACTATCATCGAAGATTAGAATTTTTGGATCATTTACTAATGCACGAGCTATAGAAACGCGTTGCTTTTGACCACCAGAAAGCGTAACTCCACGCTCGCCTACTACAGTTTCGTAACGTTCCTTAAAATTATCTATATTATCATGAACAACTGCTTTTTTCGCAAATTTTTCAGCAACACCCTCTCCTACTTCGTCCGAACCAAATAAAATATTATTCGTTAACGAATCCGAAAACAAAAAGGCTTCTTGCGGAACATAACCAATTTCGTTACGGATAGATTCGACATTTATATCATGAATATTTTTCCCATCAATCAAAATTTCGCCAGAAGTTGGCTCCAAAGAACGCGCAACTAACAAAGCAATTGTCGTTTTTCCTGAGCCAGTTTTCCCTAAAACAGCCAAAGTTTCGCCTTTATTAATTTTGAATGATACATTGTCTAATGCTTTGATACCTGTATTTTCGTACACATAACTTACATTCTTAAATTCAATCGTTCCTTCAACTTGATGATGATTCAATTGTTTTTCTTCAACATCTGTTTCAGCATTCAGAAACTCATTGATACGAAACATAGAAGCTTCGGCGCGTTGAACAACCATCGTAATCCAACCCAAAGAAGTAAATGGCCAAATTAACATATTAAGGTATAAGAAAAACTGCGCGATAGACCCAATATCCATTGTTCCTTCGATGTATTTTAATCCACCTAAATATAAAATCACCAAATTACTCACGCCAACTACAACAACCATTAAAGGTCCGAAAGCTGCCTGAATTTGAGCTAAATTAAGTGCTCGTTTTTGGTATTCGTCCGCCTCTACTTCATACTTAGCTTTGATATATTCTTCAGAATTAAACGATTTTATCACTCGGATTCCTGCAAAAGTATCTTGTACAGATGATGAAATAGTCGATTGTTGTTCTTGTACTCGTTTACTTTTCTTGTTGATATTTCGCGCTACATTATAAATTAACAACGATAAAATAGGTAATGGAGCTAATGTATAAAGTGTTAATTGCTTATCAATCTGTATCATAAAATAAGCAATAATAATAACACGTGACACTAAATCTACTGGATACATAATTCCGGGTCCAAGATACATACGCACCAAACCAACATCTTCGGTAATACGATTCATCAAATCGCCGGTCTTATGTTTTTTGTAAAACGACAACGATAATTTTTGGTATTTATCGTAAATCACGTTTTTCAAGTCAAACTCAATATATCGTGATGCTACAATAATCATTTGTCGTGTACCAACAGTTAATGCACCTCCCAAAACCTTGAAAAAGAAAAAAGCCAAACTTGCATACATCAAACCTTGCTTCAGTAAATCAAGATTATCAGTTCCTTTGTCTTTAAAATTTCTTAATAATTCTTCGACAGTATTGATCGCTTCACGAATATATGTAACGGAATAAACCTGCACCCAATTGGCACAAATTGTAAAAATGAAGCCTAATAAAATCCTCCATTTATACTTCCACAAAAATTTATTTAGTTTTTGTAATGATTTCACAAAACAAAATTACATTCTTTTTTTTACCTTTGCATCAATTTATTAGACGTTATATCATTGAAATTATGTTGGGAAGAAGACAACTACGCGAAAAAGTAATGCAGAATATCTATGCTTACAATTGTTTAGGAACTGAAGGCGAGGAAAGAATGGTCGAAAAAAATATGATGAAAAGTATTGACCAAATCTACGATTTGTACATTTATATCTTAAACTTGATAAAAGTTCAGAAAGACATTGCTGAGCACAAAATAGATCTTGCACAATCAAAAAACTTTCCGACAGAAGAAGAAAAAAATCCAAATTTAAAATTTGTTCAGAACAAAATTTTTAGAGTTTTGGAGCAAAATCTTGAGTTATCTCGTTATTCTAACGATAACAAAAATCTACTTTGGGACGTTTACGACTCTTACCCTAACAATATCTACAAAACTTTAACAGAAAGTGAATTGTACAAAACGTACATGAACAGTGGAAATAATTCTTTTGAAGAAGATAAAGAATTTATCCTAAATCTTTTTGTTGAGTTTATTGCAGAATACGAAGATTTACATGATTACTTGGAAGGAATCCAGATTACATGGGCAGATGATGTACATATTGCTAATGCAATGGTGCATACAACAATCAAATCTTTCCGTCAAAACAGTTCTCCTTTGATTTCTTTATTTAAAGTTTACAAAGATCTTGATGACAAAAAATTTACAGAAGAATTATTTCGTAAAACAATTCGTCATCAATCTGAAACAAAAAATATTGTGGAAGAAAAAGCGCAAAACTGGGAACTTGATCGTATCGCGTCAATCGATTTGATTATCTTAGAAATGGCTTTGACAGAATTTTTACATTTCCCTAATATTCCAGCGAAAGTAACAATCAACGAATATATTGAGTTAGCAAAGAATTATTCGACAGAAAAATCGCGCGTTTTTGTTAACGGAATCTTAGATAAAACTTTAAAAGAGTTAAAAGACAATAATAATTTACCAAAATACGGTAGAGGATTATTATAATCGTTAATTTTTCTTAATTTTGACTTAGTCAAATAATTATAAAGATGAAAAGTAAAATATTTATTTTAGGTGCTTTTGCATTATCATTTGTTGTAAGCTCTTGTGGAGAAAAAAAAGCAAGTGAAAATTTCACAGCTGAAGAAACTGCACAACAAGCAGAAAACGTTGTAAATCCTGCAACTGCCCCTGTATTAACACTTGCAGAAGCAAGCCATGATTTTGGAGATGTACAAGCAAATAATAAAGTTGAAGCTTATATCAAATTTAAAAACGATGGTAAATCGCCATTAGTTATTCGTGATGCATCAGCTACTTGTGGTTGTACAGTACCAGAATTCCCTTCTACTCCAATTCCTGTTGGTGGTACAGATTCTATCAAAGTACAATATACAGCTGGAAACATGAACGGAAAGCAACAAAAAACAGTAACATTAGTTACAAACACAGTTAATGGTCACGAAAGATTTGACATTACTGCAAATGTAACTGGAGCTACAGCAAACGAGCAAAATGCACAACAAGCATTTGGTAAATAATTTTATAAAATAGATAAACTATAAAAATGATTCAAACAATCTTTTTACAAGCAGGTGGTGCTCAAGGAGGTGGAATGTCAATGATATTGATGTTTGGTGGTATGTTTGTTATAATGTATTTCTTTATGATTCGCCCACAACAAAAGAAAGCGAAACAAGAAAAACAATTTCAGACAGATACTAAACGTGGAGATATGGTTGTGACAACTTCTGGTATTCACGGTAAAATTAATGAAATCAACGAAGATACAATCGTAATTGAAACTTCTGCGGGTAAAATTAAATTTGAAAAAGCTGCAATCTCAAGAGAATTAACAGCTGCACGCTACGGAAAAACTACTGAAAAAGTAGAGAAAGTTGAAAAAACAGAGAAAGCCGTAGAAGACAAAAACTAAAATTAAGGTTAACATATATTTAACTGATTGCCGAAGAAAATATTCTTCGGCATTTTTTTAACTTCAACCTATGAAAAACAATCACCCTTTTGTAGCAGGAATAACTGGCGGAATAGGATCAGGAAAAACTTCTGCAGCCAAGTTTTTTGAAGATTTAGGCGTACCTGTTTACAATTCGGATACACGTGCAAAAAATATTCAGAACGAAGATCAAGAAGTTAAAGAAAAAATCATTAAAGCTTTTGGTGATGAAGCTTATAATGAAGCTGGAATGAATAGACCATTTATTGCAAAACAAGTTTTTCAGAATCAAGAAAAATTAAATTTGCTAAATTCTATCGTTCATCCAGCTGTTTTTAATGATTTTGAAAAGTGGAAACAGCAACAAACAAGTAACATTGTCATGAAAGAAGCTGCCATTTTAATAGAAAGTGGAAGTTATAAAGATTGTAATGTTGTAATAAGTGTTTTGGTTGATTTGGAAAAACGCATTGAAAGAACAATGGCAAGAGATGGCTTTACAAGAGAAGAAGTTCTAGCTAGAATTGCCAAACAAATTTCTGATGAAGAACGTATTGCTAAATCAGATTTTATCATAGATAATAATGGCGATTTAGATCATCTTAAAAAAGAAGTTGAACAAACTTTAATTAAGATCAAGAAATTAATTTAAGACAAAAAATAATCCAACATAAATGAAAAAAGGATTTTATAAAATATTAATCGTCATCATGAGTATTGCGCTCATTGGCTTAATTATTATTCAGTTTTATTGGTTAAACTTGACTATAAAAACAGGTGAAGAAACATTTAACAACAATGTTTATCAAGCCATGAATAATACGACAGAAAAGGTTAATAAAAACGAATTAGAAAAGTATTACAAAAAATTTAGTACGCTAAAATCTAATTTAAAATCAAATAAAGATAAGAATCAAGTTGTAACAAACCAAGTCGTTCGCGACTCTATGGGGGTTACTTACGCTTATATAACTCGTTATGTTGTAGAAAAATCAATGTCTCCCGTTTCAGGAAAATACAATGATAGCTTGACGAATGCCAATATTTATTCGCAAGAAAAAGTATTCAAGATCAAGAAAGATTCAGCTTTTAAAGGTATTCCAGAACTTAACTTCGATTTCGAAAAATCATTACAAGACGGAACATATACGTTAGAAAGTGCAGCTAGATGGGATGCTGGTACAACACCAATTGATAAACGCGTTAGTATAAAAATGTTGGATTCTATATTCAAAAGTGAATTAAGAAATCGCGGTATTAATCAAGCAGAGCCTGTTTTAGCAATTCTAAAAAAAGATTCGGCTGTAACCAATGTAAAATCAGAAGATTTTGATCCAAATAAAATGGATTTTGTCGTTCCTCTTTTTTTAGATAGAAACGATCACGCACAATATTATTTAGCCGCAAATTTTAAAAACAGAAAATTAGCCATCATTGCACCAACAGTTCCTGTAATTTCTTTGACATTTATTTTGACAATGATAATAATTACCGTATTTTCATTGTCAATATACTATATGCAGATTCAGCGTAAAAGTTCTGAGATCAAAACAGATTTCATTAACAATATGACGCATGAGTTTAAAACACCGAT
The DNA here is from genome assembly GCF_030005555.1 of Empedobacter sedimenti. GTDB lineage: Bacteria > Bacteroidota > Bacteroidia > Flavobacteriales > Weeksellaceae > Empedobacter > Empedobacter sedimenti. The sequence goes on from NZ_JASCQG010000012.1 coordinate 140,848, forward strand.
TGCGACTATTAATATTGCTTCGGATGCATTACGAAACGAAAAAATATACACAGATCCTGAAAAGGTAAAATATTATGCAGATTTAATCAAGCAAGAAAACAAACGAATGAATGCCCATGTAGAAATGGTGTTGAGAATGTCGAAGCTTGATCGAAATCAAATGGATATGAATTTTCAGGAAGTCAACTTAAATGGTGTTGTACAAAAAAGTGTTGAGCCGATAAGATTTATTGTCGAAGAAAGAAATGGTACAATATTTGAAGAATACAACGCAGAACAATCATTTGTAAAAGGGGATCCTTTTCATTTAGAGAATATCGTTATTAATGTATTGGATAATGCTCGAAAATACTCGCCAAATGTGCCAGATATTAGAGTAAAAACTTATAACAAGGACCAAAACTTTATGATCGAAATTTCGGATAAAGGAATGGGAATGTCTCCAAATGTTCTGAAAAAAATATTTGAACAATTTTATAGAGAAGAAACGGGAAATATACATAATGTAAAAGGTCACGGACTTGGATTAGCTTATGTAAAGAAAATTGTTCAGCTGCATGGCGGACAAGTTTGGGCAGAAAGCACACCAGGAAAAGGAAGTACTTTTTTCATTAAAATTCCTTTAAAATCATAGATCAATGAGTGATAAACAAAGATTACTTTTAGTAGAGGACGATCCAAGCTTTGGAAGTGTTTTGAAAGATTATTTAGTCATTAATGACTTTGACGTAACTCACGCAATAGACGGTGAAGACGGACTTACAAAATTCAAAGAAAGTGATTATGATTTATGTATCTTAGACGTAATGATGCCTAAAAAGGACGGATTTACATTAGGTAAAGAAATCAAAGAGTTAAAAAGTGAGCAACCTATCATCTTTTTAACAGCAAAAAATATGCGCGAAGATGTATTAAACGGTTACAAAATTGGAGCTGATGATTATGTCTTAAAACCATTTGATTCTGAAGTTTTATTGTACAAAATAAAAGCTGTTTTACAACGTAATTCTGGCGAAGAAGAAAAATTTGAACAAGAAGATTTCAAAATTGGTAAATTTACTTTCAATGCTAAATTGAGACAATTAATTTACGATGGTAAATCGCAGAAACTTTCGCCAAAAGAAAACGAATTATTACGTTTGTTGGCAGTTTACAAAAACGATTTAATGCCTCGTGAAATTGCATTAACACGTATTTGGCATGATGATAATTACTTTACATCGCGCTCTATGGACGTGTATATTGCAAAATTGCGTAAGTATCTGAAAAAAGATCCTGCTGTTGAAATTGTAAACATCCACGGAGAAGGATTCCGTTTATTGGTACAAGAATAGAAGTATTACATTCTTTTAAATATAAAAAAAACCTCAACTTATGTTGAGGTTTTTTGTTTGTATATTTTTCTAATAAAATTATTTAGTGGCTCTTCTAAATAAGTATACATCAAAATAGAAATAATATTTAATATAATAAAAAGTAATAATTTATTTGAAGTCAAATAATCATTTATAAAAATTGGAATAAATCCTTTATGAATTAGATAAAATATATAAGAACTTTTTCCTAAAAGAACCATGTATTTTGAAGACAGAAATTTTTGGATAATAGTTTGTTCATTAATTAATCCCCATAACAAAGGAAGTATACCAAACAATGACAATCCAATCAATTCAATACTTCTGGCAATATCCGATTTAAAATTAATATAAGGTTTAAGAAATTGGATAAAAGACACATAGATGACTAGCATTAATAATCCAAAATAAGTTACCCACTTGTACTTAAATTCTAATGATTTATTTTTGATAAATATTGCTAAAAAAATACCTGCAAAAAATTCAAAAATAAATACGTAAATATTAGATTGTAAAAAGCCCCATGTATTACTTTCAAAATTAAAGATAGTTTTAAGAGACATTCCAAAAAGTAGAACAATAAAAGGTAATATGAACAACCATTTTTTAGATTTCTTGATTAATAAAAAATAAAAGGGTGCAGTAAAATAAAATAATTCTTCGAGCGTTAATGTCCATCCTTGCGGAACTCCACTTAAAAAATACTTTGTAAAAAGTGCTTTTAACATTGTAATAGACAAAACAAATTCAGTTGTAGTATCAATATTCCACTCAAGAGCTTTAATATAACCAACTAAAAACACCAATATCGTCATCAAAAAATACATAGGATAAATCCGAGCAAATCTATTTACCATATATTGTTTAAAATCAATTTTTACTTGATCAAAATATCGATAAGTGATTAGAAAACCACTAAGAACAAAAAATAAATCAACTCCAAAATGAAACTCTCCTACAATGTTTTTTATAAAAATTGGAAATTTAGAATTATTAAAAGGAAAAAAATGGTAAATAAAGATAATCCAAGCTGCTATTGCTCGATAACCTGTCAATGCAGGAAAAAATAATTTATTGTTTTTCATAATTTTATTCCACTTCCGCTCCTAAATTTTTGTATTGTTGGCGAAATTTTTCAGCCCATTTAAACCATTCATCATATTGTGCATCAGGATGATTTTCTTTATCTAAAAAAAACTTAATATAATCATCTGAAAAATCTTTTGGATAATTTTCCATAGAATCAAATGCACCATACAACCAAGCTTCATTTAATATAAAATTCATTCTATTCACATCAAAATGATTTCCGTATTCGTGATAAGAACCAGTTGCAGATGATTTAAATGTAGTTTTCAGAACTTCTAGAGTAGTTCTTGCAAAAACAGCTTTTTTATTTTGATGATACCAAGCTGCTGCATTTCGTAACTGTTGTTTTTCGTCTACTTTCCCTTTTGCATCCTCCCAAATAGAAATCCAGTAGTCTTTTTGATACAATCCCATCATAATAGAATTTAAAGTCCAATATTTATGTTTAGTTTGATTATCAACAATTCCTAATTTGTACAAAATTGTGAAGAATTTATATTTATTATATATAAATAAATTCATCACAAATTTGTTAGAAGTAAATAACGATTTCGGAATTACAGAATTTATTTGATCACTTAATTCTGAAACATTACAGAATTTATCGTCAGAAAAATTACCTAACCAACCTAATTTTAATAATGGAATCGAGAAGGATTTCATCTCATTTACAATCTCATCAATATTAATCGGTTTTGTAAACCAAACATCATCTTCTATTACCAAAACGTAATCTGACGAAGATTTAACTTCACTAAACCATAATTCGGTTGGAATCTTAAATCCGTCTATTTTATTACCCTTCAAAATATTATCTTCAATAGCTTTTATTTTTTCTTGATATTGACTCGAAGTAATAATTTTAGCATTTGGAAATTTTGATTTAATAACTTCTAAATATTTTTTGGGAGTACCATCATCCAGAACTTTTATCTCAAAATTTCCTTTAACACATGTATAAATTGAATGTAAACAACGTTCCAAATAATAAGGACGATTGAAAGATTTGATAATTATTGAGGTCATGATAGTTTTCGAATAATTTTTTTAAAAAAAGTATTTTCATTTTTAAAAATGAATTGAGGCAAATTTTCGATAGAATTAACATCTTTCCCGTAAAGTTTGGTGATTTTTCTTCTGCTACAAGTGTCTAATAGCACTTTATGCCAATCCTCTTTTTGTTGTTTAGATTTACTTTTATTTTGAGAAATTCCATTTTCATGAATTCTGTAATAATATTGAAATGAATTAATAAAATGAAAACTTCCTAATTCATATAATTTCAAATATAAATCTTGATCTTCTGAAATAATTAAACTTGCATTAATTCCTTCAGTTTTATTATAAACTTCTTTTTTGAAAGTGAAAAAATGCGCTACCTCAAAATTTACATTAAAAAAAGTTTTTAAACCATTCTTTATTTTTTTTGAAAATTTAAAATCTCCTATTTCATTAGAATCTTTATCAATTAATTTAATTTTAGAATATGTCGCAATACATTTTGTTTCTAATTGATAAGCAGCAACAACTTCTTCTAAAGCAGTTGAAGAAAGCAAATCATCAGGATCTAAAAAGCCACAAATCTCTCCAGAAGCTTCTTCTATACATCTTCGCTTTGTAAATCCGACTTTCTTATTCTCTGTATTTCGAAATAATTTAATTCTTAAATCAGATTGCGATAAGTTTACTAATTTTTGAAATGAATCATCTGTAGAACAATCATCTACTATAATAATTTCATGATCTTGATACGTCTGATTCTTTATAGACGTATAACATTCTTGGAAAAATTCCCAATTGTTATAATGCGCTATGAGTATAGAAAATAACATATTAGATTGATTTTAGAATTTGTTCTTGTTTATTGATAATAATAGAATTTGAAGGTATATCTTTATGTATAACACATCCTGCTCCAATAATTACATTATCTCCAATAGTTACACCTTTCAGTACAACAACATTACTCCCTAACCAACAATTTTTACCAATACTTATTGGTCCAGTTGTAAAATCTTGATGAAAAACTTGATCATTCCTATATTTATGATTATGGTCGTATAGTTTAACATTTTCACCAAATAATGTATTTTCGCCGATATCTATAGACTCTAAACAATTAATGGAGCAATAATTATTTAAGAAAACTTTATTACCAATACTAATTGTAGCATTTTTACCTAAGACAAAATTAAAATTATTTCTAATCTCTACATTTTCTTTTATAATACCTTTTGAACTTGGATGAATTATAAAAGTTGTAAAATTTCCTAATCTTAAACTTTTATCAAATGAAATATTACTATTAGATAAAAATCTAATTTTATTTAATTTCAACTGAATTTTGTAAATTAAATGAGCTATAAAATTATACATAATAGTTTTAAGTTTGCTTTACAAATATAATAAGTTGTATTTTAACACTTAATAATTAATATATATTATTAAATTTGTTTTACAAAATAAACTATCCAAATCTAAAAGTTTGATTTCAAATCCCCCTCTAATTAGCATAAATATTCCTGTTTTTAAGTGTGAAGATTATATCTATAGATGTTTAGAATCTGTTATTAATCAAACTTATCAAAACATCGAAATAATTTTAGTAAACGATTGTACTCTTGACAATAGTATCGCAATTATTGAAGATTTTATTCAAAAACATAAAGATTTCGACATTAAACTAATCCATCACAAAGAAAATGGAGGTTTATCTGTTGTTCGAAACACGGGAATTGAAAATTCGAAAGGAGAATATATTTATTTTTTAGACAGTGATGACGATATCACAAATGATTGTATAGAAAAATTAGTAGAAAATGTTTTAGAAAATAAAACAGAAATGGTAATTGCTCAAAATCGTTGGATTAATACTTTTGATGGTTCAACAAAAGATTTTGGCTTTGCTACAGATTTTTCAAATCTTATTTACTCTGATAATCTTTCAATTTTCAAAGCATATTGTCAAGGTTCTTTTCCTGTTTCGTCTTGGAATAAATTAGTCAAACTTAGCTTTATTAAAGAAAATGAAATTTATTTCGTACCAGGGTTATATGCGCAAGATGAATTGTGGATGTTTCATGTTATGGAAAAAATCGGTTCCCTTTCTATCTTAAAAGACATAACATACAATTATTATTTGCATGCTAATTCCGTAGTATTTAATCGCACAAAAAAGAATTCAGAAAATCATCAAACTATCTTGGAATGGATTACAAAATCCTATCATCAAACAGAAAGTGATGCAAGAAAAAAACTAATAAGAGGTTGGATTGTAGATTACAAAAAGACTATTTTGCAAATGCAATGGAAGGTTTTGAAAGACAAAGAGTATTTCGTAACTAATTATAAACGTATGAAAAAAGCACCATCTCTCAGTTTGGCAGATTACTTTTCGAATGAGTTTACAAAAAAACAAAAAAAGGAAAATTTATTATTAAATCTTCCTCCTGCAATTGGTTTTAGAATTTTTAAGAAACGTTATGAAGGATAATATTTATTGATAATATTTTCTAAGTAATTCTCCTTATTGGTTAATTCAAAGTCATAATCTAATTCATGAATATCAATTGAATAATGTTCTCCTTTATTCTCTATTATTTTCCTAGCAGTTTTAGAATAGTTTTTTTCTAACGCTTCAATTATTTCAGGAATATTGAAATTCTCAACATAAGCAACATTCACGATTTTATTCCAATCTTTAGACTCTATATATTTCAGCGTAATATTTTTCACATCCTCCACATCAATCAAATTACGTGTGGCGTGTTGATGAATATTTAGCTCTTGTTTATTTATGATTTGTCTTGACAAATAATTCATGAGCAAATTTGGATTACCTCCTTTACCTACTGCATTACTTACTCTCAAAATAAGATAATATTTAGCTTTTTGTTTAATTAACTCTTCAATGTGTAATTTATGGAGTACATACGGTGAATTATATTTCGATGAATCATAAATAGAGCATGTACTGAAATAAACAAACAATTGCTCTGGATTATTTATTAATGTTTGCTCAACCAAATTTTGTTCACGAAGAAACTCTTCTATTCTTGTTTCTGAAGAGTTTGAAACGCCGGAAGCAAAAATAACAACGTCATTTTTATCAACATCTGTAAATTGCGATGCTATTAAACCTCTACCTATTATCATTATAATATTCTTTTATACTTTTATGTCCGACATGTAAAATCACTTCATTTCCAATTCCTTCATTTCCGTCACAAACACACCATTGTTTTGGTAAAATATACGGATAGACACCTGTTTGCCATGCTGTTTTCCACATTACTAATGATGCACGAGAAGGATCATTTTTCATAACATCTGCACAAGTTTTATAAAACAATTGCCCTCTTTCATCACTTTGCCACAAAGTCATCGGACTTTGATTATAAGAATGACCCATACCTAAAGAATCGTCAATTATTTCTTGTGTGTCTTTAGATATTTGCATGTCATTACGTAATAATTGTCGATCGTTATAAGGCACACAAAATCCAAATTTCTGAGTTAGATGTATCAAAGCAACTATATCTGACGAAACTATTTGCATATCACTATCTAATATACACTTAAAATCAGCTTTAGAATTTACCAAAGCCATAAATTTATAATAATCCGCAGTACGATAACCATACCTCGGGTGGCTCGCATCTCCAACAGGTGATGATACTTTTATTAACTCTACGCCATCAATCTCTAAATCAAAATCACTATAAACTGTATATTTTGCGTTGGGAAAATATCGTTTTAGTGTTTTTAAAGAAGGATCTAATCTACTTTCTTCATCAAAAGAAACTCCGCCACCATTCGTGCGATTCTCTCCAAATTCAGCAAACAAAAACTCAATAGTAATAGAATCTAAAAATTGTTGTTTTTCCTCCGAAAATTCTTCATTATTATAAACAACATCCTTCTTTGGTATATATTTTATTGCATTTGCTTTTCCTAACAAAACTGCAATGGCATCTTTTAATCTTTGCATAAAATTATTCAAAGTTAAATTCATTTTTCTTCACAATTATCCATTTCGGATTTAACTGATAAGCAATTTCTTCTTTTACTGATCTTGAATGAAAAGCTGGAGCTATTGTATTATAACCTCCATTTATTCTGTTCGAAATATATCCTCCCCAATAAGAAAAAGTAGAGTTTGAGATAATCAAATTTTGAGATAAGGAAATCCCAATTAAACACACAAAAGCATCATTATAATCATCCGAAATTATTAATTCGTCAGTATGTCTATTTAAAAAAGTTAAATGCTTTCTGCACCAATTTTGATCGTCTGAGATAACAATAATTTTATTGTATTTTTTTAATGAAAATTGAGTTGAATTATTAAAAATAAATTCTACATATTCTATTTGATTAAATCCGTACTTACTTTCATGTACAGAACCATAATAATCTCCAATTCTTAAGTTAAGAACCAAATCATCAGAGTTAAATTTTACTGACTTAGCCTTAAGAATTTCTGGTTTCACAAAAACATCTATAAAACTATTCAATTCTTCTTCATTAAAATCATCTCCAAATCTCTGATAAAAACTATAGTCCTTTTTTTTTATATCAAGCAACTTTAATTCTGATTCATTTTTAACTAATTTTCTTAACATTGGAAATTTAATTAACCATTCTTTTAAATTATCATCTTCCAAAAGGTAATAATTTTTAAAGACTGTTTTTTTATTTTCAAGATTACAATGAAGTAAATAATATAGATGATTACCTAATCGAATATTATTAGGAGCAATTAATACAACAGATTGCTTTCTAAACAATAAAAAATTAAGCGCTATTTTAATAAAATTAATACATTTTTTAATCAAAATAATTTCCTTTTAAGTTTGTTAAGCATATAATTAAAAATATAGCGCAAAGGGATTTGATCTAGAATTTGATCTATTTCAAAAATATTCTTATCATAAATGAGATGTTTAATTTGACTTTTGCCATTTTTGAGCTCTATAAATCGTTTAACAACCCCATATGAATTAATCATTTCTTTATATCCACTATTTTCTTCATGCCAACTGTCATGCCATGATCCTCCAAAGTGGTGTGTTATGTAATTGATCGGCAAATCAAGAGAAAAATATTCGGACGGAAAAACAACTAAATCATGTTTGCCAAACTGCTTTACATCCTTACTACTATCAATTCCATACTGATTTACTAATAACTCAGAAAATATTTTGGGGCAAGGTGTTAAATCTAACTGTTTTAAGGAATTATAATAATCTACAATATCTTGTGCTAATTGGTGCCCTTTCTCGACTCCCCAAAATGCTGAAAAAGGAACATACTTAGCTTCAAATGAACAAAGCGCTTTATTGTTAATAAAATCTGATAGAGGGTATTTTAACTCCATATCTGTATCGAGATAAAATCCTCCGTTATCTAATAAGACTTTGGCTCTAGCAAAATCGGATACAAATGCCCATTTTTTCTGTTCATAAGCTTCTTTTACAAAAATATTTTGTTCTACATCAAAATTATCTTCGTTCCATTCAATAATTTCAAAATCAGCTTTATTTTTCTGCCAAGAATCTAAACAATATTGTATCAAAGGAGATTTTTCTCCTCTTCCAAACCAACAATAATGAATTTTTTTTGGAATCATATTTTTATATTTTCACTTCTACAAATTATGTATAACGCAATTGTAATCTTCCCCTTGTTAGGAACATTTAAAAGTATAGTTTTTATTTAATATTATTGTATTATTATTTTGATTAATTTGAAATGTAGGAAAATCATTAGGATTTTTGACCTTACCATATTT
>NZ_JASCQG010000013.1 GCF_030005555.1 Empedobacter sedimenti
CCGAACAGAGAAGTTAAGCCTGCCTGCGCCGATGGTACTGTTACTTACGGGAGAGTAGGTCGTCGCCAGTTTTTATTAAAAGCCTCAAGATTTAGTTCTTGAGGCTTTTTTTGTGGTTATACTTTTTTGTAAAGTGTACAAAGTAAAATGTACGAAGTAAAATATAACATAAAACGTAATACTTCAGACATCTCTATAATCCAAAGGAACTTACCCTTCGACTCCGCTCAGGGTACCATAATAGGTTAGAAGATTCTTCACTACAATATTGTTATGTTCTGAATGACAGTTTTTAGTTTTGCTTATCACTTATCACTTATCACTTATCACTTATCACTTATCACTTATCACTTATCACTTATCACTTATCACTTTAAATGCGTTAGGGATAGTAGTGGAAATCCTTTTTTGTTGATTGAGCGAAGCGGAAATCATAACAAAAAAGATTGCAGCGAATAGCCCGACCGAAGGGAACGCTTAGAATATTATCTTCTGAACTGAGATTTTTTATATATTTAGTTTCTAAAATAAAATGAGATATGAAACCATTCAATGTGCGTGTATACGCATTGTTAGAACATAAGGGTAAAGTTTTGGTGATGCATGAACCATTTCAAGGAAAGTTGATTTATAAGTTTCCTGGTGGTGGTTTGGAGTTTGGTGAAGGAACAAAAGACTGTATTAAAAGAGAGTTGAAAGAGGAGTTGAACCTGAAAGTAAAAGTACATGACCATTTATATACACAAGACTTCTTTGTGTTGAATGCTTTTGATCCTACAGAACAGGTTTTACTAATCTATTATAAAGCAACTATAACAGATAGAGCTTTGGCTAAATTAAAAGTTTTGGATGCAGATATCAACGAATTGTTGTGGTTATCCAAAGAGGAATTGATTGCTGAGAAATTTACTTTAGAAGCAGATAAAGTTGTTGTAGAATTATTTAAAAAAGAAAACTTCGAATCTTAAGACTCGAAGTTTATTATTTTTTGATCATCGAAATACTGTATTACAGCATATTTCATCAATAAGGTTTGTTCATTTGTTTTGAGAGGCGGTAACTCTTCTAATAATTCGAAGTGTGGCCATCCATCAGGATCTTGTCCATCAAAACGATAAAAGCCAAAAGGTTCTAATACTCGACAAACGGCAATGTGTAATAAATTGAGTTTATCATCTTTCTTAAAACGTTTTTTACCTTGACCTAATTCTTGAACACCTATTAAGAAAAGAATTGTATCCAAATCTGGTGTTTCTCCATCAGTGAAATTAATTCTGAAAAACTCTTCAATTTGTTTCCATCTCGAAGTATTGGTCGATGTATCTTCTGTATATTTTGAAATATCCATTTAGAATTTACGTCCTTTATGACGCATATGTGGGTTTTGTAATTGAGAAGTACTTACGTTGAAACGTTTCATTTGATCATTCATCATTTTGATTTGATCAGTAAACATTCCTTTTGTATCGTTTTTCTTTGCCTCTTTAATGTAATTTTCAGCTTCTTTCTTTTTTCCTTTAGACATAGATGCTCCAGCTAAAGATAAATTTGCCATAGCACGATCATGGTCAAAAGATAAACCATAATTTAAGGCTTCTTTCATGTATTTCTCAGAAACAGCAACATTGTCTTGTGCTTCTGTAATTCCCATCATGTAATGGTAATATCCCATTTGTTTAGGAATTAATTGGGCTGATGGATTGGTAATTCTCTTTAACCATTTTTTCGCTTTTACCATGTCTTCTTTACGTAGAAACCAAAATGCTAATAAAATATTTTCGTTTCTGAAATAAAATAAAATAGGAAAGATCGCTAAAAACAACAACGAAAATCCCCAACCGTATTCGCGAATTGTAAACAAGTAGATTGCTAAGGCGATTAATACAGCGGCGATTACTAATTTAATGTATTTGTTCATCGTATATTATAAATATGATTTGATTTTGTCTGCAACATCATTCATTTCTTCAGCAGACAATTGAAGTTTCGGATTTGAGAAGTTAATGTCTTGCATAGAATTTAGAGGAACCAAATGCACATGTACATGTGGTACCTCTAATCCTACAACAGCAACACCAACGCGTAAGCAAGGAACTGCTTTTTCTATAGCTTGCGCAATTTCGTAACTAAAATCCATTAAGCCCAAATAAGTCGATTTGTCTAAATCAAAGATTTTATCAACCTCTTGCTTAGGCATAACCAAAACGTGTCCTTTAACCAAAGGAAAAGCATCTAAGATAGCGATGTACTGATCGTTTTCGGCAATCTTGTATGAAGGAATTTCTCCGTTTATAATTTTAGTGAAAATGCTTGGCATATTTTTAAACTATTTTAAAATTTAGTCCAAAGATATTTCTAAAATTTCAAAATTTAAAGTCATTCCGTTAGGTAATGTAATTTCTGCTACTTCGCCTAATGTTTTTCCTAACAAACCTTTTGCAATTGGAGTGTTAACAGAAATGCGCATTTTAGCTAAATCAGCCTCAGATTCAGGTACTAAAGTGTACACTAATTCTTGTCCGTTAGCAGTATTCTTAATTTTAACTTTTGATAATATAGAAACTTTAGAATGATCTAATTTTGACTCATCAATGACTCTAGAAAATGCGACAACTTCTTTTAATTTAGCAATTTGCATTTCTAACATACCTTGAGCTTCTTTTGCAGCATCATATTCTGCATTTTCAGATAAATCTCCTTTATCACGCGCATCAGCAATTTGTTGCGAAATTTTTGGACGTTCAAAAGTTTCTAACTGATGAAGCTCTTCACGCAACTTTTCTAATCCTTCTTTCGTTACATATTGTATATTTGCCATAACAACGATGTTTAATTAATTTTTATTAAATAGGTCTTATAAAATAAATAATCCTACACATATCAATAATATGCGCAGGACTATTTCTAATAATTTGTCCAACAAAGATAGTAAAAATTTTAATCTAAATTAAAAATGGAACAATTTATTAAAACGATTCTAAATAAGGTTTTGGTATTCGCTATTTTTCTATTCTCAATTCTATCATGTAACACAAATGACGGAACCGTAAATTGCGTACCAGTTACTACAATCAATGTTTCAATTAATCCAAATATGCCATTGTATAGTAATCTCAATAATCCTGGAGGTTGGGCATACGTAGATGGCGTAACTGCAGGATCAAGAGGGTTAATTGTTGTAAGAACAACTTCTGGATACAAAGCTTATGATAGAAATGCACCGCATATATGTCCTGGAGAAAAGACAAGCTTATATGTAAAAAATGATATCAGTATTGTTTGTGATGCCGATGGCGCTGAATGGATTTTATTAACAGGTCAGCCAACAAAAGTTGCTAATCGTGCTCCAAGAACATACAGAGTAGATCTTCAAGCAAACGGTAATCTTTTGATTACCAATTAAAGTATTTTCCTTCGAAAGACTTAATTACTTCTACTTATATTTATTATGCTTGCATAGATATTAATGATAGGCAATTAAATAATTTATTTTTAAAATAAATTAATTTCGTTGTAAAGATTGTACAAATCCATTATTTTTGGTAAATTAATTTTTACCAAATAAAAACATAAATACAATGAGCATTATTTCGCATATACATGCAAGACAAATCTTAGATTCTCGTGGAAATCCTACAGTAGAAGTAGATGTAATCACAGAAAACGGAATTATAGGACGTGCAGCTGTTCCATCAGGAGCATCGACAGGAGAATATGAAGCAGTAGAATTACGCGACGGAGGGAATCTTTACTTAGGAAAAGGAGTTCTGAAAGCAGTAGAAAATGTGAACGAAGTAATCGCTCCAGAATTAATTGGTTTTTCAGTTTTTGAACAAAACTATATTGATCAATTAATGATTGAATTAGATGGTACTGAAAATAAAGCAAAATTAGGAGCAAACGCAATTTTAGGTGTTTCTTTAGCTGTTGCAAAAGCAGCTGCAGAAGAATTAGGATTGCCATTGTTTAGATATATTGGAGGTGTTAATGCAAATACATTACCAGTTCCGATGATGAATATTGTAAATGGAGGTTCTCATTCAGATGCTCCAATTGCATTTCAAGAGTTTATGATTATGCCAGTTGTTGCAGAGTCTTTCTCAGATGCTTTACGCAAAGGAACAGAAGTTTTTCATGCATTAAAAAGTATTTTACACGATAGAGGTTTATCTACAGCAGTAGGTGACGAAGGTGGTTTTGCACCAACTTTTGAAGGAACTGAAGATGCTTTGGATACAGTTATTTTAGCAATCGAAAAAGCTGGTTACAAAGCTGGTGAAGAGATTATGATTGCTTTAGATTGTGCTTCATCAGAGTTTTACCACGATGGTAAATACGATTACACAAAATTTGAAGGTGATAAAGGAGCTATTCGCACTTCTGCAGAACAAGCAGCTTATTTAGCAGAGTTATCAGAAAAATATCCAATTATCTCGATTGAAGATGGAATGGACGAAAATGACTGGGAAGGTTGGAAAATCTTAACTGATAAAATTGGTAATCGTGTACAATTAGTTGGTGACGATTTATTGGTTACAAATGTGAATAAATTAGATCAAGCAATAGAAAGTGAAACAGCTAATTCAATCTTAATCAAATTTAATCAAATTGGGACATTAACAGAAACAATTAAAGCTGTACAAATGGCTCAAAATGCACGTTACACAGCAGTAATGTCTCATCGTTCTGGTGAAACAGAAGATGCTACAATTGCTGATTTAGCTGTTGCATTAAATACAGGACAAATCAAGACAGGTTCTGCATCTCGTTCAGATCGTATGGCGAAATACAATCAGTTGTTACGCATCGAGGAAATCCTTGGTGAAACAGCTATTTTCCCAGGTTTGAAAGCTTTTAAAATTAAACGATAATATTGTGCTGGACTGATATTTATCAGTCCAGAATAAATAAAAATATCGTAAATTACGCAATAAATAATATAAACTATAAAATGTCAGATAAGGTAATATTAAATTACAACGGAAACGAGTTGGAACTTCCAGTTACAACAGGTTCAATGGACGAAAAATCTATTGATATTTCTAAGTTAAGAAGTGCTACTGGATTAATTACAATGGATCCAGGTTACAAAAATACAGGATCATGTGAGTCTAAAATTACTTTTTTAGATGGTGAAGAGGGAAAATTAATGTACCGTGGCTATCCAATTGAACAATTAGCAGAGAAATCTTCTTTCGTAGAAGTAATGTATTTGTTGATCAAAGGAGAATTACCTACACAAGCCGAATTAGACAAGTTTGTTGCAGATATTAATGAGTATAATTATGTTTCTGAAGATTTAATCAAAATCTTAGATGCATTCCCAAGTTCTGCTCACCCAATGGGAGTTTTAACTTCTTTAACAGCAGCTTTATCAGCTTTCAACCCAAAATGTGTTGATGTTTCATCTCCAGATGATATGTATCGCGCAGCTGTTACTTTGTTAGGAAAGTTCCCAGTTTTAGCATCTTGGACTCAAAGAAAAATAAAAGGATTACCAGTTAACTACTCTAATGATAAATTATCTTACGTAGAAAACTTTTATCAGTTATTATTCAAAAAACCAGGTCAAGAATTAGACTTAGATCCAGTTATTATTGATGCTCTTGATAAATTATTTATCTTACACGCAGATCACGAACAAAACTGTTCTACATCAAGTGTACGTTTAGTAGGATCTTCTCACGCAGGTTTATTTGCTTCTATCTCTGGTGGTATCTCAGCTTTATGGGGACCATTACATGGTGGTGCTAACCAAGCAGTATTAGAAATGTTAGAAGCGATCAAAAATGATGGTGGAGATGTTGAAAAATACTTAGCAAAAGCAAAAGATAAAAACGATCCATTCCGTTTAATGGGATTCGGACACCGTGTTTATAAAAACTTTGACCCTCGTGCAAAAATCATCAAAGTTGCTGCTGATAACGTTTTAGAGAAATTAGGAATCAATGATCCTATTTTAGATATTGCTAAAAAATTAGAAAAAGCTGCTTTAGAAGACGAGTATTTCAAATCAAGAAACTTATATCCAAACGTAGATTTCTATTCAGGAATTATCTACAAAGCGTTAGATATCCCAACTGAAATGTTTACAGTTATGTTTGCTGTTGGACGTTTACCAGGATGGATTGCACAATGGATGGAAATGCGCGAAACAAATCAACCAATTGGTCGTCCTCGTCAATTATACACAGGAGAACCATTACGTGATTACGTTGAAATTGAAAAAAGATAAGAATAATCTTATTCATCATACAATCCGAAAATCAAACTTTGATTTTCGGATTTTTTTTTACAATTAATTTTTAGAGATTATTTGTTTAAAATGTGCTAAAACCTTATTTTTAAGTAAATTAAATTTTGTAACCATGAAATTTGAGAAAATACATAATAAAGGTCAAGCGCAAATCTTCGAAAACAAATACCTCGAAATGTTGACAAAAGGTCATCCTGCAGTTATTTGGGGAATGTACATACCATTACTTTCTTATTGTATTTATTATGGAATTTCTCGTTACGATTTATCTGTCTTAACAGTTGTTAGTCTATTTTTTAGCGCAATGCTATTTTGGACGTTGTTCGAATATTTTGCGCATCGTTATCTTTTTCATTGGACAGCCGAACAACCAAGTCTAAAACGAATTGTTTATATTTTTCACGGAAATCATCATCATTATCCGCGCGATAAACAACGTTTGTTTATGCCACCAGTTCCAAGTATTCTTTTGGCGTCAATTATTTTTTTGATTCAATATTTAATTTTAGGGAAATACACCTTTGCTTTTTTTCCTGGGTTTATGATTGGTTATTTATTGTATGCGTCTATGCATTATTTGATTCATGCTGTTGCGCCACCTTTCAAGTTTATGAAACCGCTTTGGCGCAATCATCATTTGCATCATTATAAAGACGAAGAATTAGGTTTTGGCGTTTCCAATACGTTTTGGGATCGTATTTTTGGAACAATGTTCGACTTAAAAAATGAAAAAGAAGACAAAGAAAAAGTAAAAGAATTGATGTTTGAGAAGAAAAGTTAATTTTTTGTATCTTCCCTCAAATTAAGTTCACACAAAAAATGAAAAAATATACTTTACTTGCAATAGGATTACTTGCGTTCAATCAAGCAAACGCACAATATTCAAAAGAAAATCAAAAGAAATATGTCGAAAAATTAGCTTCTGATGAAATGAAAGGTCGAAACTTTGGTACGCCCGAAAATCGTTTAGCAGCAGAATTTATTGCAGAAAAATTCAAACAAAATAAATTAAAGCCTTGTGTTGGCGATTCATATTTAATCGAATTTGAATATAAAGGGAAAACGGGGCAAAATGTTTGCGGAATAAAAGAAGGTAAATCGTCTGATATTTACGCTGTAGGTGCGCATTTTGATCATGTTGGAACAGATGACAAAGGCGATGATAAAGTTTTTAATGGAGCAGATGATAATGCAAGTGGAACTTCGGCTGTAATGGCTTTGTCTGATTATTTTAAGAATAAAAAAGTTAAGCAAACCATGATGTTTATGGCTTTTGATGCTGAAGAAATAGGATTAATTGGTTCTAAAATGTTGGTAGAAAATACAGATTTTCAGTCTTATTTACCAAATATGAAAGTGATGCTTAATCTTGAAATGATAGGAACTGTTTCTGCTTTTGGAGAAGGAAAAGTATATATGACAGGAAGTGATCGTTCGGATTTGATGAGTATAATGAACAAAAATTCATCTAAAACGTTTAAAGTTGAGAATGATCCTTATTTACAACAACAATTATTTTTCCGTTCTGATAATGTGAATTTCGTTAATCATAAAGTTGTTTCGCATGCGCTTTCGTCTGTTAACATGGAAAACCAACATCATTATCATCAAAAAAATGATGAAGTTTCGGTGATTAATTTCGAAAATCTGTCAGAAATTACTCAAGGAATAGGAAATTCATTGTTTCAGATGATGAAAAAAAATGAAGCACCTAAATATCTAAAATAAACTTTAATCCGTTCAAATTGAGCGGATTTTTTTATTACCTTTTGTTGATATAAATAGAATATGGAAGGTTATTTAGGAATTGTATTGCGATGTGTATCAGTTTATTTTTTTATGCTGATTGCATTAAGGGTATTTGGTAAACAACAATTGTCGCAATTAAATACGGCTGATGTTATTTTGATTTTATTGATTAGTAATTCAGTTCAAAATGCAATGGTTGGAACAGATTCTAGTCTAGAAGGTGGATTAATAGCAGCTTTTGTATTGTTTTTACTCAATTTTGTTGTTAAAAAAATAATGATAAAAAATCATTTTTTAGGAGATTTAATTGAACAAAAACCTGAAGTTTTGATTAGAAATGGAAAAGCAGACTTTACGATGTTGAGTAGATTAGATATTAATGCAGAAGAACTAGATGAAGCGATGCGCGAGCATGGAGTAGAGTATATAAAAGACGTGAAATTGGCAATGATGGAGATTGATGGTAATATCTCGATTGTCACAACGGATCAAAATCAATTTAAGGAAACACATTATAAGCGCAAACATAATCGAAAAAATTTACAAGGAACCGATTAAATAAGTAGATTTGTTGGTATTGAAACTATATTATGAATAAAATTATTAATCCTTTAAGTTATATAATTCTCGCAATTTTATTATTTCTGATACTGTCAGTCAACTTTTTTCCGATAGCAGGTTTAGAGAAATTATATAAGTATAGAATTGTTTTGATTGTGCTATATGTTGTGTTGAGATTGTATCAACATTTTGTTTTAAGTAAGAAATCATAAATGAACGATTTAGTTAAAGGAATTATCAAACAATTCCAGTATTATAAACAATTAGGTGAAAAAACGTTTGAGCAATTATCCCAAGATGATTTGTTTTGGCAATACAACGAAAACTCAAATAGTATTGCGATTATTGTGAATCATCTTTCTGGAAATATGTTATCACGTTGGACAGATTTTTTAACTACAGATGGTGAAAAAGAGTGGCGAAATCGTGATGAAGAATTTGAAGATACAATCAAAACGAAGCAAGAACTTTTAGAGAAATGGGAGAAAGGATGGAAATGTTTGTTTGATGCTTTAGCACAAATTAAAACGGACGAAGATTTGAATCAAATTATCTATATCCGAAATGAAGGACATACAGTTATAGAAGCGATCAATCGTCAATTGGCGCATTATCCGTATCATGTTGGACAAATCGTTTTTATTGGAAAACTATTAAAAGACAATGAATGGAATTCACTTTCGATTCCGAAAAATAAATCAGCAGATTATAATCAAACAAAGTTTTCGGTTGATAAAAAAGTGCAGCATTTTACAGATGAGTTTTTAGATGATAAAGAAAAATAAAAAAAGCTCCATTCGGAGCTTTTAAGTTTTATGCTAAATTTTCTTCTTTCTGTAAAAGGAATTTATAAATCAACCCTCCTACAATTGCTCCAGCGATTGGCGCAACCCAAAATAACCATAATTGATTTAAAGATTCTCCACCTACAAAAATTGCTTGTGATGTAGAACGAGCAGGATTTACAGATGTATTAGTGATTGGAATTGAAATTAAGTGTATTAATGTTAAGGCTAAACCAATTGCAATTCCAGCAAATTTTCCGTTAGCAAATTTATCTGTCGCACCTAAAATAACGATTAAGAAGAAAGCTGTTAAGACAAATTCAATTAAAAAAGCCGATTGTAAACTATAGCCATGTGGTGAAAAAGCGCCATAACCATTTGTTGCAAATGCACCAGCTTTGGTATTGTCTATTGCAAAATCTGCATTTCCTGAAGCGATAACATACAATACTCCTGCCGCAGCAGTAGCACCTAAAACTTGAGAAATGATGTACGGAGCTAATTGTTTTCCGTCAAATCGTCCACTTGCGAATAATCCAAAAGAAACAGCAGGGTTAAAGTGCCCGCCAGAAATATGACCAACTGCGTAAGCCATTGTTAATACTGTAAGACCAAATGCTAAAGCAACGCCAGCGTAACCAATTCCTAATTCTGGAATTCCTGCTGCGAAGATTGCACTACCACAACCTCCAAAAACTAACCAAAATGTACCGAAAAACTCGGCTGCATAATTTTTCATAAATGTTTTTAAATTAAAAGTTTAGTTAGAATGAATTTAAGAAAATTTTAAGAAATAATATATTTTTTCTTGATTATTCTCACAAAAAAAATCGCTCCGATTTCTCAGAGCGATTTATATTTAAAAATATTCTTTTCAGAATGATTAATCCATATAAGCTTCAATAGGAGCACAAGTACAGATTAAGTTACGATCTCCGTAAGCATCATCAATACGCGAAACTGAAGCAAAGAATTTACGTTCGCGAACCCACTCTAATGGATAAGCTGCTTTAGAACGTGTATAAGGATATTCCCACTCATCACCAGTAATTAAGTGAATTGGGTGTGGAGCATTGTGTAATACATTGTTGTCTGCTGGATAATCTCCGTTAGCAACCTCATCAATTTCTTGACGAATTGAGATTAATGCATCACAAAAACGATCTAATTCTGCTTTGTTTTCAGATTCTGTTGGCTCAACCATTAATGTTCCAGCAACTGGGAAAGATACTGTTGGCGCATGGAATCCGTAATCGATTAAACGTTTTGCAATATCTGTAACTTCGATACCAGCTTTTTTGAATGGACGACAATCTAAGATAAATTCGTGCGCTACTACATTGTTTGCATTTGTATATAAAATATCAAAATGTTTTTCTAAACGAGTTTTCATGTAATTAGCATTCAAAATTGCACCTTGTGTTGCTTTCAATAAACCTTCTGCACCTAACATCAAAATGTATGAGTAAGAAATTGGTAAAATGAATGCTGAACCATAAGGAGCTGCAGCGAATGTATTTTTCGCTTCTTTTCCTCCAGTTTCAATTAATGGAGAAGATCCTAAGAAAGGAGCTAAATGTGCTTTAACACAGATTGGTCCAACTCCAGGTCCACCACCTCCGTGAGGAATAGCGAAAGTTTTGTGTAAGTTTAAGTGACAAACGTCTGCACCAATATTACCTGGTGAAGTTACACCAACTTGCGCATTCATGTTTGCACCGTCCATATAAACTTGACCTCCGTAAGCGTGAATCATTTCAGTAACTTCTTCGATATTGCTATCAAAAGCTCCATAAGTTGATGGATAAGTAATCATCAATGCAGCTAAGTTATCTTTATGTTTTTCACATTTTTCTTTCAAGTCAACTAAATCTGTTTCACCAGATTCTAAGTTTTTCACAACAACAACTTGCATTCCAGCCATTGCAGCTGATGCAGGGTTAGTTCCGTGAGCAGATTGTGGAATTAATGCGATGTTACGGTGTCCTTCTCCTTTTGATTCAAAGTAAGAACGGATTACCATTAATCCTGCATATTCTCCTTGTGCACCAGAGTTTGGTTGTAAAGAAGTAGCGTCAAAACCAGTGATTACAGATAAATAATCTTCTAAGTTTTGGATTAATGTTTGGTAACCTACAACTTGATCTTTTGGTGTGAAAGGGTGTACATTACCCATTCTTTCCCAAGACATATGTAATAATTCTGTTGCAGCATTCAATTTCATTGTACAAGAACCTAATGCAATCATCGATTGGTTAAGAGCTAAATCTTTACGCTCTAAACGTTTGATGTAACGCATTAATTCTGTTTCTGTATGATATAAATTGAAGTTTTCGTGTGTTAAGAAATCAGAAGTTCTGATTAAATCTTGTGGTAAATAAGATTCGTCAACCTCAAACTCGAAACCATCTTCTGTATTTTTAATTGTTGCAAAAACACTTAATAATTCGAAAATATCTTCTTCTGAAGTCATTTCATCAACAGTAATTGAAATTTTTCCGTTCTCGAAACCATTTACGTTAATGTCTTCTTCTTCAAAAATCTTCACGATTTCGTCAGAGTTTTCAACCTCGATTTGAATTGTATCGAAGAAAGAAGTGTTCACTAATTTAAATCCTAAGTGCTCTAAACCTCCGTGTAAAACAGCAGCTTTAGTATGGATTTGATCAGCGATATATTGTAAACCATCTTTACCGTGGTAAACTGCGTAGAAAGAAGCCATAACAGCTAATAAAACTTGAGCAGTACAGATGTTAGATGTTGCTTTTTCACGTTTGATGTGTTGCTCACGTGTTTGTAAAGCCATACGCAATGCATAGTTTCCTAAACGATCTTGAGAAACACCAATAATACGACCAGGAATTACACGTTTGTAATCTTCAGTACAACCAATAAAAGCTGCGTGAGGTCCACCGTATCCCATCGGAACACCAAAACGTTGAGAAGTACCAATTGCAATATCAGCTCCCCATTCACCAGGAGGTGTTAATAAAGTTAAAGCTAATAAATCTGTTGCTACAGCTACTTTAACACCAACAGCATTTGCTTTTTCTACAAATGTTCTGTAGTTATTAATTTGTCCTCCTTTACTAATGTATTGTACAATCGCACCGAAGAATTCTTCTGTAATTTCAGTTGTTTCAAAATTTCCTACAACTAATTCAATTCCTAATCCATGAGCTTTTGTCTCTAAAACAGCAATAGATTGTGGAAACAAATTATCTGCTACAAAAAATTTGTTAACATTATTTTTCTTTTGATCACGAGAACGAGATTCAAATAACATGTGCATAGCCTCACCACAAGCTGTTCCTTCATCTAATAAAGAAGCATTTGCGATAGGTAAACCTGTTAAGTCAGAAATGACTGTTTGGAAATTTAACAAAGCCTCTAAACGACCTTGTGCAATTTCTGCTTGGTAAGGTGTATAAGCTGTGTACCAACCAGCATTTTCTAAAACATTACGTTGGATAGGAGCAGGTAAAATTGTTCCATAATATCCATATCCTAAATAATTTTTTACTTTTTTATTCTGGGCAGCTAATTCAGCTAAATGATTAGTTGCTTCAAATTCAGATAAAGCTTCTGGTAAATCCAAAGCCTCTGTCAATCTAATATTTTGAGGTAATGTAGCCTCTACTAAAGAATCAATAGAATCTTTCCCAATTACAGCAAGCATCTCTGCCGACTGTTCTGCATTGTTTCCAATATGTCTTATGGAAAAATCGTTTGTGTTCATTGTGTTTGCGCTATGTTTATTTTGCGTAAAAATACATTATTTTCTCCTAAAATAAAATAGTTAGTTGATTATTAACCTTTAAAATAATTAACAAAAAAATCTTAAAATTGTGAACAAATTCTAAAGAAAAAAAACAAATATTTTGGGATATTTGAAAAATTGGCAATATAATTGAACGATAAAATCAGAAGAATTTTTTAAATTTATTCCGCATTAATTTTTACCTATGCAAACAAAGAATTTTATGGAATTAGATGACAACACATCTGAAGTTAAAAAAGAAAAGAAATTTCCATTCTTGAAAAAGTTGGAAATGATGATGGAAGATGCAAAATTTGAAGATGCGAAGAAATCAAAAATGAAACGTGTTCATAAAAAAGGAACTTCGCAAATCGCAAAAAAAATGGGTGAAGAAGCTGTAGAAATGGTTATTGCTTCGGAACAAGATAACGACGAAAATTTTTTAGAAGAATCTGCAGACGTTTTCTTTTACTACCTGATGGCATTACACGCAAGAGGGTACGAATTGAAAGATGTTTTGGAGATTTTAAAGAAAAGGCACAAAAAATAATTAACACCTAACACTAATATGCAAAAAGGCGGTACGTCTATAAAATTGATAGTTGCAGCTGCAATTGTGATTTTTTCGTTGATCAAATACTTCTCATCATCAGAAGTGAATGAAATTACAGGTGAAAAACAGTATATTTCTTTAACCAAAGATGATGAAATTGCAATGGGAGTAAATTCTGCGCCGCAAATGGCACAAGAATTTGGTGGTTTGTCGCAGAATGCGCAATATCAGCAACTCGTAAAGCAAGTTGGCGCTAAAGTTGTCAACAATAGTGATGCTAAAAAAACGAATTATCCTTTTCAGTTCTATGTTTTGGCAGATAATCGTACCGTAAATGCTTTTGCGTTGCCTGGTGGTCCAATTTTTATTACCGAAGCGTTGTTGACTCGTTTGCAAAACGAAGATCAATTAGCTGGTGTTTTAGGACACGAAGTTGGACATGTTATTGCACGTCACAGTGCAGAACAAATTTCGAAGCAAGAACTTTCGCAAGGAATTGCAGGTGCAGCTGGTGTAGCAGCAGGCGATGCTAATTCGGCATATTATGCGCAAGTTGTAGCCAATATGGTGAATATGAAATATGGTCGTGATGATGAATTGGAATCTGATGATTTGGGCGTACGTTTTATGATTCAAGCAGGTTATAATCCAGAAGCATTGATTGGTGTAATGGATATTTTGGAAGAAGCTTCGGGAGGAAGTCAAGTTCCTGAATTTCAAAGTACGCATCCATCGCCGTCAAATCGTCGCGAAAAAATAAAAGCTGCTATAGAGAAGTATAGAAATCAGTAGAATTGAAAAATATTATTCATTTCTCCTTTCTTGATGTAATCTATATAATTCAATTAATCTGTTGTTTTTTATTTATTAAATACACAGAAGGGGTTGGTTATATTCAAGGAGATGATTTTTATTATACTTCCCAATTACAATCTTCTGGTAGTGATGATGATGTTTCAATTTTTAGTTTAGGATTGACAACAATACTATTTTTATTTATTAGTATATTTTTAAAAAGGAAATATAGAGTGTTGTCCTTTTATTTGTTGTTTGCTTATTTTTTACTGTTTTTAATTCAAATGGGAGATATAGATTCAACTATTTTACATGGTAATTTTGCTCTCCTGATAATTGTAGTCATAAATCTTTTTTTGACTTTTTATTTTTGGTTGATCCTTTTCAAGAAAATTAAAAATTATTTGAATAGAGAAGTTTAAATTTTAATCAATAAACTTCGCTTTCAATTCTGGAGTAGGTAACCAACAACTTTCGTTTTTTCCAAACCAACGATAACGATTTTTCGCAATAAAGCTATAAACTACATCGCGTAAAGGTTTTGGAACAATCATAAAAATAGTTAACCAGGAAGTTATTCCGTCCAAATATTTCGAAATCTTTAGTGCGGCAGATGATTTGGTATGAAAATGATCATCTTCAATAAAAACGATAGAATCAAATTGAGTAGCTTCTAAATTATTTTCTTTCAAGAAATTTTGTCCAAAATCTGATTGCAACGAAGCAAAACGAAATTGATTTTTAGAATCATGTTCGATAATAAATTGCACCGATTGGTTGCATAAATTGCAAATTCCATCAAACAAAATAATTTTCCTCGTTTTCATACAATAAATATACGTCAAAAGTAGCTAAACTCTAAAGGTTATTTTTAAATTAGCCAAAATTAACAATCAATCATGTTTAGCGAATATCTATTCAGAAAAGTTGATAATTCTCCACTTGTTATTTTTCGAATCATTTTCGGATTATTGATTGTGGCAGAATGTTGGGGAGCCATTTACACAGGCTGGGTACAGAATAATTTTGTTGATCCTAAAATTTCATTTTCATTCATCGGTTTTGAATGGACGAATGTATTTCTTGGTGCGAAAATGATTTATTTCTATGCTGTTATGGGACTTTTAGGATGGTTTATTACGTTTGGTTTTGCTTACAGATTTTCCTCAATAGTTTTTGCAATACTTTGGTCATTAACCTATTTTATGCAAAAAACGAGTTATAACAACCATTATTACTTGTTTATGTTGGTTTCTTGGATGATGACTATCATTCCGGCGCATCAGTTTTTTTCTGTTGATAGTTTAATTTTTCCGAGAATAAAAAGATTAACATGTCGTAATTGGGTTCCGACTATTTTTATCATTCAGTTATTGATTGTTTACACATTTGCAGCTGTTAATAAAATTTATCCAGATTGGTTTAATGGAGTATTCTTGCAA
Source organism: Empedobacter sedimenti (assembly GCF_030005555.1). Classification (GTDB taxonomy): domain Bacteria; phylum Bacteroidota; class Bacteroidia; order Flavobacteriales; family Weeksellaceae; genus Empedobacter; species Empedobacter sedimenti. The sequence goes on from NZ_JASCQG010000013.1 coordinate 15,902, forward strand.
ATGAAGTTTCAAGAGTATGGAGATTTGCTGACCTTCAAATACAATTTAACAGGTTTAGGAAAAGTAGTGAGTAGTTTAGAGTTTGCTCAAGTATTTTCTTGGGGAGGTTTTTTCTTCGATTTATTGATTATCCCCGCAATGTTAGTGAAACGAACAAGAGGTATTGCAATAAAATGTGCAGTGTTTTTTCATATTTTTAACTCTGCTGTTTTCGGAATCGGAATTTTCCCGTTTTTTGCTTTAGCGATGATGATTTTCTTTTACGATCCTGTGAAAATTCAAGAGTTGATTTTCCCAAAAAAATCATACATGATGGATCGTTCTGACGAAGATAATTTATTAACTACACGTCGTGTCATGTTCTCTTATTTGTTATTTTTTTATGTTATCTGGCAAACTTATTTACCTATTCGTCATTTTATTATTCCAGGAAATGTTTTTTGGACAGAGGAAGGTCATAGACTATCTTGGCGAATGATGTTACGTAATAAAGCAGGAGAAGTAGAGGTTTTTGTAACACGACCTGATCCCAAACAAAAAGGTAAATTCTTGAAGCGAGAAAAAGTTAAATTAGATGATTATTTGACATATAAACAAATCTCTAAGATGGCTGTTAGCCCAGATATGATGTGGCAATTTGCTCGTTTTGTAAAGTACGAATATGCTAAAAAAGGAATCAAAGATGTAAAAGTTTTTGTAGATGCTAGAGTTTCGGTAAACGGAAGCGAGTATTATCAGTTTACCAATCCAAATTACAATTTAGCTTATACAACATGGAGTTATTTTGGGCATCAACCATGGATTTTACCAACACCAAATGAGTTGCATTTATCTTATTTCGATTAATTTTTTGTAACTTTAAACAAATCAATTTCTAGAAAATACATTTATGAAATATACATTTTTAGCAATCGCTTTCTCAGCTTTTTTGTTTTCTTGTAATAAGAGTCCAGAAGATATGGGAGTTAATGCATACAAAGCGCAGAATAAAGAGGCGCAGGAAGAGAAAATATTCGATAGTATAAGTAAAGAAGCGCGACAAACGTTGGATGATTTTAAGCTAGCGTATTCGATGAAAGATACAACGACGACTAATTTCATGTTACAAGAAAAGTTTGAAATTCCGAATGCTAAAGCAAAAGAAGGTATTTGGATTGGGAATATATTTACGGTTAACGATACGTTGAAAGGGGTTGTAAACAGTCAACCACAATATACGAAGCTTGTAAAATTAAACGATACTGTAACAATTGATGAAAGTAAAATTTCGGATTGGATGTATTATAAAGCTGACAAAATGATTGGTGGTTACACGATAAAGTACATTAGAAGTAAATTATCTGATGCTGAAAAAGTGGAATTTGACAAACAATATAAAGTAAAATTTGAAGATTAATTTCTTCTCAAAAATAATAAAATCAAAAAGGCAATCTTTCGTTAGATTGCCTTTTTGATTTTGAAATTATTTTCCTCAATCAATCAAAGATAATTGAATTTTACGTTTTTCAGTATCAATTCCAATTACAGTTACTTCAACTTGTTGACTAAGATGTACTTTAGAATTAACATCTGAAATAAATTCATTCGAAATTTTAGAAATATGAATCAAACCATTTTCTTTGATTCCAATATCTACAAAACATCCAAAATTGGTAATATTATTGATGATTCCAGGAACTTTCATTCCTAATTGCAAATCTTCGAATTTCTTTAATCGTTGATCAAAACTAAAAACTTTAGCTGTAGAACGCGGATCCAAGCCTGGTTTTTCCAATTCCTTTTTAATATCTTCCAAAGTCAGTAAACCTACTTTTTCGGTAATATATTTGGTCAAATCAAGTTGATTAATTAATTCTTTATTCTGAATTAAATTTTTCAAATCAACTTTCAAATCTTTGGCCATTTTCTCTACCAGAGCATACGATTCTGGGTGAACAGCAGAATTGTCTAACGGATTTTTAGCATTCGGAATTCGTAAAAAAGCAGAAGCTTGTAAGAATGCTTTTTCACCCAAGCGAGGAACTTTTAGCAATTCTTTTCTAGAATTGAATGCTCCATTTTCTGAACGATATTCTACAATGTTTTCAGCCATTTTTTCACCAATTCCTGCAACATAATTTAATAAATGTTTACTTGCTGTATTCAGATTAACACCAACTTTGTTTACACAGAAAGAAACGACATCATCCAGTTCGTTTTTTAATAAATTTTGATCTACATCATGTTGATACTGACCAACTCCTATCGATTTTGGTTCTATTTTTACCAATTCTGCTAAAGGGTCTTGTAATCGTCGACCTATAGAAACAGCACCACGTACAGTTACATCTTTATCTGGAAATTCGTCGCGAGCAATTTTAGAAGCAGAGTAAACAGAGGCTCCAGCTTCATTTACTACAAAAACTTTTAATGGGCGATCAAAAGCAATGTTTTGGACCAAGTTTTCTGTCTCGCGAGAAGCAGTTCCATTTCCGATCGAAATAGCATCAATATTATAAGCATTTACCAAAGATTTCAATTTTTTGATTGCTTGGGCTTTTTCATTTTGAGGAGCGTGTGGATAAATATTTTCGTTATGCAACAAATCACCTTGCTCATCTAATGCAACAATTTTACAACCCGATTTGTAACCAGGGTCTATTGCTAAAACTCGTTTTTGACCAAGAGGTGGAGCAAGTAGAAGTTGATTTAAATTTTTAGAAAAAACATCGATAGATGTTTCATCCGCTTTTTGTTTTGCTTCTTTTAATACTTCATTGGAGATTGAAGGAGCTAAAAGACGCTTGTATGAGTCTTTAATTGCTTCTTCTATAATCCAAGAAACCTCTGGTTGTATTGATTTTATTATTGTATATTCTAAAAAGCCAAATGCCTCTTTTTTATCTATAGTTACTGAAAATTTGAGAAAACCTTCATTCTCACCACGTAAAATTGCTAATAATCGATGAGATGCGATCTTTTTTAAAGGTTCTTGGTATTCAAAATAGTTTGAATATTTTTTTGCATCATCCTCATTTTCATTAGATTTTACAACCTTACTTTCTATCAAAGCAGATTTTCTATAAATCTCACGTAAACGATGACGAACATACTCGTTTTCATTTATCCATTCGGCAATTATGTCTTGTGCACCTAGAAAAGCATCTTCTATAGTAGAAACTTCATCATTAATATATTTTTCGGCTAAAGCATCCAAATCATTAATATTATTTTGTTTCATAATGATTTTTGCTAAAGGTTCAAGTCCCTTTTCTTTAGCTATAGTTGCCTTTGTTTTCTTTTTCTTTTTAAAAGGAAGATATAAGTCTTCGATTTGAATTAAATCAAAACTTTTTTGAATGCGTTGTTGCAACTCTGGAGTTAATTGATTTTGTTCTTCCAAAGTTTTTAAAATAAATTCTTTTCTATTGACAATTTCACTATACTGAGACTGCAGTTTTTTGATAGCAGAAATTTGTACTTCATCAAGATTTCCTGTTACCTCTTTTCTGTATCTCGCAATAAAGGGTATGGTATTGTCTTCGTTTAAACAATTTAGTGTATTGTTAATCGATTTTTCAGAAATATCTCTTAGTTGTTGATGAATGTATTGAGTCAGATTCATATTAATTATTTGGATTTGCAAATTACTAATTTTTAAATTGATAATTATTAAAGTGATTTATTTATATAGGTCTTAATTAATCAGTTTTTTTTGTTACATATTTTCTTAATTTTCAACAGAATTTATGGAGATATTATTTTTATTGAAAAAAAATAATAAAATTTTTCTAAAAAGTTTTGGTGTTTATTAAATTATTTCTAAATTTGACCCCAGGTAGTAGAGAGTAAGATTGATTTTTTTTAATGTTAAATTTATACTTACAGTGTAAGTTTTTTTAAAAATCAATTGGGTTTAAGCTGAGGAGCTTAAACCCGTTTTTTTTTTATACCAATTTCTTATCTTTGATTGAAACAAAAAATATGGCTAGAATCAAATTAGAGATAACTTCACAATATCTATTTACCGCAACTATTCCCGTTCGTATTACTGATCTTAATTATGGCAATCATTTAGCAAATGATAAAGTGCTTTCTATTATACATGAAGCAAGAATGCAATTTTTTAACCATTTTGGATTTTCTGAAATGGATTTGGGAGGTGTTAGTTCTATCATGGCAGATGTCGCAATAGAGTATAAAAATCAAGCTTTTTATAAGGATACATTAATTATAGAAATAGGTGTTCAGGATTTTGAGCGTGTAAGTTTTGATATCGTTTACCGAATTTCTACATCAGAAAAGCTAATTGCAATTGCAAAAACTGGCATTGTAACTTTTGATTATCATAAAAATAAAGTGGTTGCAATACCAGATGAGGTAAGAAAAAAGTTGAATCAATTGTAAAGTCTAAAAAAATAATTGCGCTAATCGCTTAACTCTTTGTAAATTTGCAACGAATTATGAAGATTTTACCATACAAAAATTTATTTGTCGGAATTACTGACACTTTAAATCAGATTTTTTTCGAAAGAAAATATGCAGATAAAGAAGTAGAGCGAACATTGAAGTCGAACAAGCTTTGGGGTGCGAGAGATCGTGCTTTTATTGCGGAAACGGTTTACGATTTGGTTCGTTGGAAACGTTTGGTTGAAGGTGCAATGAGCCGTCCACTTTCTCCCGAAACAATTTGGGAATTTGTCGGAACTTGGTTTGCATTAGATCCTGAACAAACTTTACCTAAATGGGAAGAATTTCAGAAAATTTATCCAAAAGAAGTTTTAAAAAGACATCATCAATCGTCTAAAAATGTTGCTGTAGCCGAATCTTATCCAGATTGGATGTTCGATTTGGGGCAATCTGCCTTAGGTGATCGTTGGATAGAAGAGGTACATGCAATGAATTCGCAAGCGCCAACTGTTTTACGTGTTAATACATTAAAAACTGATCGTAAAACGTTACAAAAAGCACTGAAAGAGCGCAAAATAAAAACGAAAGTTTTATCAAAATACCAAGATGCGTTAGAATTAGAAGAGAAAACAAACATTTTTAGAACAGATGAGTTCCAAAACGGTTGGTTCGAAGTTCAGGATGCGGGTTCGCAATTAATTGCGCCTTATTTACGTGTTCAGCCTGGTATGCGTGTTGTAGATGCGTGTGCTGGTGCGGGAGGAAAAACGTTACATTTAGCTTCTTTAATGGAAAACAAAGGACAAATTATTGCAATGGATTTGTTTGAATGGAAATTAAAAGAGTTAAAACGTCGTGCAAAACGTAATAATGTACAAAATGTGCAAACTAAGGTGATTGAAGCAAAAACAATCAAACGTATGGAAAATACGGCCGATCGTTTGTTGATTGATGCACCTTGTTCTGGTATGGGAGTTTTGAAGCGTAATCCTGATGCTAAATGGAAATTACAACCTCATTTTATTGATGAAATTATAGCAACACAAGAAAAAATCTTGTCAGAATATTCTAAAGTTATAAAAGTAGGAGGTTTGATGGTTTATGCAACTTGTTCTATTTTACCACAAGAAAATGAACAACAAGTTGAAAAATTCTTAGCTAATAACGCTAATTATAAATTGCTTTCTGAAAAAATGCATTATCCTTCTGAAACTAATTATGATGGATTCTACATGGCTTTGATCGAAAGAATTTCTTAAGAAAATAAATTAAAATAGCTAAAACCTCGAAAGAAATTTCGAGGTTTTTTTTGTTTTACACCCTTATAATCCCTCTAAGGGATAAACTTATAAAAAACATTACTCTATTATTCCCCCTTTGAAGGGGGGAGGGGGATGTTTTTATAATTATGTATTTTTAATGAATATTTTTACACCCCTATAATCCCCTCAAGGGAATAAATCTGTAATTTTTTTATGGGGATATGAGGATGATTTTACGTTATTATTTTTTGTTAAATTTAAGAATGAGAAATAAGATAATTCCTTATAATCCTAAATTAAAAGAGTTTGCAAGGGCTTTGAGAAAGAATAGTACTCTTTCAGAAGTTTTGTTTTGGAATCAAATTAGGAATAAATCGTTGGGATATCAATTTCATAGACAAGTTCCAATGCTAAACTATATTGTCGATTTTTATTGCCATGAATTAATGTTAGTGATAGAAATTGATGGGAATATACATGATTTTACATATGAAAATGATTCATTAAGACAGAATAAAATAGAGGATTATGGTGTTTTAGTTGTCCGATTTAGTAATGAAGAAATTCTAAATTATTTATTTCATGTAATTCAATCATTAGAGATAATAATTAAAGAACGAGAAAAAAGTTTTTCGGAAAAATAATTCATCATTCTCATCTTATTCTAAATCTCACACGTCTATTCTCGAAATTTTTCCAATCGATACAGTTGGTTGCTGGATTACACTCTTTATGTTTTAAATCTGAAAAACCTTTTCCTTCGATTACAAATCGATCTCTTTTTAAGCCTTTTTCTTCTAAATAACTCAACACAGCATATGCTCTTCGTTGTGATAAATCTAAGTTGTAAAGTTCTGTACCAACCGCATCTGTGTGACCTTCGATGACAAAATGATGTGACGGATTTCGTTTCATTATTGCAACAACTTCATTTAGTTTTGGGTAATCAATAGCTCGGATTTCAGCTTTGTCAAAATCAAATTCGACAGTTTCCATTAAATAGTTTGAATAATCAACAACATAATTTTTAAGTTGTTGATTTTTTAAATTTTCTTCAGGGCAACCATTTCCAAATCGATTTCCTTTTACATAAGGACATTCATCTTCCATGTCCATTACACCATCATTGTCTGTGTCATAATCATTGTTGTAATTTTCTAAATTTCCATTCTGAATCAGTAAATTATAGGGTGTTGAAAGATTAAACTCAGTCCCAATTTTCTCAATTTCTTTACGATAACGTCCGTCTTTTACACACATTTCGCCACATCGTTGCTCATCTTTTAAGAGATAATCTATTTTTTGCTTTGCCCAATAAAACTTGATTGCTTCAGTCAATTCATTTTGATTAGATTGTTTAATCTCTAAATCTTTACTATAATTTTGGCGTGATTCTGTACCAATAATTTGTAGTTTTTTAGGATAATTTCGGTTGCAATCTTTGCTTACAAAATTGATCGAATTTTGAGCCAAATAAGTATTGAAATTCTTTGGAAATGTTTCGTTTAAATTGATTTGTGACGATTGAACTTTTAGTTGATAGGCAGAAGAATTCAGAACAGCTTCCTGAAATTGAGTTGTTTTCTGTTGTAACTCTTTTGAGTCATTCACCGTAATTGGTAGTGTTCCGGTTGCCAAACTAATAAAATTCATTGCTTGATAATCCAATTCTCGCCCAATTCCTAACGTTATAAATTGCGCATCTTTTGCATTATTTCTAAGCGAATTATAAACCGTTTCGTTCAGAATCATTTTTCCATCAGAAACAATTGCGATAATTCTTTTATAAGTTGGATCAATCGGATTTTTCTGAATTTGATTAATTCCTTCATCCAATAATTTTTCTCCATTTCCGTCATATTGTTTGATTTTACTCAGAGCAAACTGTAGATTTTCAGCTGTCGGAAATTGTGATTCTTTAAAAAACAATTCATTTTTAGTTGAATAAACCAAAATATTAAACTTGTCAGTTGAACGTAAATCAGTTAAAATACTACGCATCAATTTTGTGATAATCTCGATTGGCTCATTCATCATCGAGCCAGAAGCATCTAACACAAACAAAAATTCACGAGGCATGGTATAATTTTCTGATTTATTAGAAGGTTCAATAATCCCGAGAATATAATCACAACCATTTTCGGTAAACGTTTCGATTCCGCTCTGAATATCATTTTGAGTATAAGAATAAGTTATTTTCGAAAGTTTATTTTCAGTACTTTTTCCGTAATAATTTTGATCTTTTTCTTTAACAAATTTCAAGTTCGAATCAATTTTTGAAATTTTAAAATTACCAGAAAGTATTATTTCAGAATTTATTTTAGAAGGAAAACCATTTAAAATTGAGTTTTCTCGGTTAATTTGAGTGAAAGATTCCGTTCTTTTTGTAATAAATTCTGGGAAAGTAAGTTGATAATTTGTTCTATTTTCGGTTACGATTTTGGCAATTTTTAGTTCAACTTTAATTGTTGCTTTTGGAGGAACTTTCCCAAGATTTAATCGTAAAAATTGGTTATTTTTTTGCTTCTTAAAAATAGTTGAAGCATCAATGTTTTTTAACTCTTTTCGAATAGAAGAAATAGATTTTGATTGAATTTCAAACATTTGATCATTTACAAAAGCCTTTAATTCGTATAAATTTTGATTAGTTTGATAAGGATAAATAAATTGAGCATCAACATTTTCTTCACTACTATTTATATAATGAAACGTACTGGTCAAATTACCTAAAGAATGATGAAAAGTAAATTTATTGGTTAAAGAAATAGCAGAAATCTTTTTGAAATCTTCATTGTTTTTTAATTCTAAGTAAGGAAAAGTTTGCTGAGCAGAGCAAAAAAAACTCAGAACAAGATAGAAAAAGGTAAAATATTTAGTCCAAAAATTCACTTTTATGGTTTGTTATTTTGTTAGGTAAAGATAACAATTGTAACTGTTTGTATATGCATCAAATGCAAATGAATTCCATTTAAGATTCTCCTATTTATTTGATGAATAATTATTATTGATGAAAATAATTCTAAAAAATTAAAAGATTTATAAATGAGTTAGATTAAATTAAGATAAATTTTGGAATACTTTTCGCTAAGAATTTAACCAAAAGTTAATTAAATTTGTAGCTTTATTTTAGATAAAAGATGAATTTTAATTTCACAGAAGTTGAAAGAGTAGAAACTATTTCTGCAAAAGATTTTCAGAAATACTACGTAAAACCTCAAAAACCAGTAGTTGTAGAGCGCATTACAGAAGATTGGCCTGCATATGAAAAATGGAATTTTGAGTACATGAAACAAGTTGCGGGCGATAAAATTGTTCCTCTATATAATAATGATCCTGTTGATTATACAAAAAAAGTAAATGAACCAGTTGCTAAAATGAAGATGTCTGAGTATATCGATTTATTACACGCTGGACCTACAGATTTACGTATTTTTTTGTATAATTTGATGAGTCAAGTTCCTGAATTACAAAAAGATTATAAATTGCCAGATTTAGGATTAAATCTTTTCAAATCTATGCCAATGTTATTTTTTGGAGGTGAAGGTTCAAATGTTTTTATGCATTATGATATTGATTTAGCGAACATTTTACATTTTCATTTTGCAGGAGAAAAAAAATGTGTCATTGTTCCTCCACAAGATTCAAAATATATGTACAAAATTCCGTATTCGGTTATTTGTAGAGAAGACATCGATTTTGATAATCCTGATTTTGATAAATGGCCAGCATTGAAAAATATTAATCCAATGGTAGCTGATCTTAAACACGGCGAAATGTTATACATGCCTGAAGGTTGGTGGCATTATATGAAATATCTTACACCAGGATTTTCGGTTAGTTTACGTTCTTTAGCACATAAACCTAAAAATTTATCCGAAGCTATTTATAATATTTTTATCATGAGAACATATGATAATGTCATGAGAAAAATAAAAGGACAAGAGTGGATTGAAGAAAAAAATGCACGAGCAATTACAAAGACAAATAAGTTAATAGGATTATAACTGTTTTCTATAAAATAATAAAAAGGAACATCAAATTTGATGTTCCTTTTTTGTTATTCCATCATCAATAAAAATGATTGATACACATCAAGACTGCTCCGGAATTATTTCGTAAATTTGTGGACTGAAATTTTTTGAAGATGAAAAGAGTTGTCGTAGGACTTTCTGGAGGAGTAGATTCTAGTGTTACAGCCTATTTGCTAAAAGAGCAAGGTTATGATGTGATTGGATTATTTATGCGTAATTGGAATGATGCATCTGTAACCTTAGAGGACGAATGTCCGTGGATAGAAGATAGTGCAGACGCTTTGTTAGTAGCCAAAAAATTAGAGATTCCTTTTCAGGTTATTGATATGTCTGACTCGTACAAAGAGCGTATCGTAGATTATATGTTTAATGAATACGAGCAAGGAAGAACGCCAAATCCAGATGTTTTATGTAACCGTGAAATTAAGTTTGATTTGTTTTTGAAAACAGCTTTAGAACTTGGAGCAGATTACGTTGCAACAGGGCATTATGCCAGAAAAACATCTACAATTGATGAAAATGGAAAAGAAATTTTTCAGTTACTAAAAGGAACAGATAACAATAAAGATCAATCTTATTTCTTGTGTCAATTATCTCAAGAACAATTGAGTAGAGCATTGTTTCCGATTGGAGATATCGAGAAACCTGAAGTTCGTAAAATTGCTTTAGAACAAGATCTTGTTACAGCAAATAAAAAAGATTCGCAAGGACTATGTTTTATTGGTAAAGTAAGTTTACCTGAATTTTTACAACAACAGCTGAAACCAAAAGATGGTGTAATTGTAGAAATAGCGAAAGATTGGAACGGATATAAAAGAGAAATTCCAACTTTTACAAATAAATATGAAGCATTAGATTTTGAAGCAAAAGGTTTTGATTATTCTCAAGTTGATGGAGAAGTTGTAGGTAAACACCAAGGTGCGCATTATTTTACACGTGGTCAACGCAAAGGATTAGGAGTAGGAGGAAAAGTAGAAGCTCTATTTGTAATTGATACCGATGTAAAAGAAAATGTGATTTACACTGGTCAAGGAGCTGATCATCCTGGTTTATTGAAAAAAGCTTTGTTTATAAAAGAAGAAGAAATACATTGGGTTCGCGAAGATTTAACATTAAAAGAAGATGAAACGATGGAAATCTTAGCTCGTATTCGTTATCGTCAACCATTACAAAAAGCAATTTTACATAAAGCAAAAAATGGAATGTATGTAGAATTTGAAACTCCTCAAACAGCAATAACAGAAGGTCAATTCTGTGCTTGGTATTTGAATGATGAGCTTTTGGGCTCAGGTGTAATAAATTATTAAAAACAATATTTAAATAATTAAAAAAACGCTCAAGGTTTCTTGAGCGTTTTTTTAATTATTTTTTTTCTGTTTAAAAATGTAATTCAAGTAAAGAATTCTTTGATATAGCTATTTTTTAAAAAATATTTTCACACTAGTTTCAATAGTAGAAATTATCACGTATCATATATTCACACCCTTTAATATTCGTGTTTTAGCTACTAATTAATCGCAGTTTTTTTTTACTTTTAAAATTAACTTTTACGACAACAAAAAAATGGCAAGATTAAATTTTCTAGAAGAAACACGTTTTGAAAAGGTTCCTGTAACCGTTTATCCAAATCAAAATGTGGCTTCAATAAAAGTAGCAAATCGAATAGCTTCTATTATTAAGGAAAAGCAAGAAAAAGGTGAAAAAGCAGTTTTAGGCTTAGCAACAGGTGTTACACCTATTGGAGTTTATAAAGAATTAGTAAGATTACACAAAGAAGAAGGTTTAAGTTTTAGTAATGTTGTGACATTTAATTTGGACGAATATTATCCAATGCAACCAACAGCTGAGCAAAGTTATGTAACCTTTATGAATAAAAATCTCTTTGATCATATTGATATATCAAGAGAAAATATAAATATTCCAGACGGAACATTAAAAGTAGAAGAAGTTCAAGCTTTTTGCGAAGCTTATGAACAAAAAATTTCTGATTTTGGAGGTTTAGACATTCAGATTTTAGGAATCGGTCGTACAGGACATATTGGTTTTAACGAGCCAGGTTCGGCGCCAAATTCAGCAACTCGAATGGTAATTTTAGACGATTTAACTCGTCGTGATGCTTCTCGCGATTTTGGAGGTAAAGAAAATGTACCTACAAAAGCCATTACAATGGGAGTTGGAACGATTTTTAAAGCCAAAGAAATTATTTTAATGGCTTGGAATGAGAAAAAAGCGGGTATTATAAAAAGAGCTGTAGAAGAAGAAATTTCGCCAGAAATTCCAGCAACATATTTACAGCTTTCTGATCATGTAGAGTTTGTAATTGATGAAGACGCCTCTACATTATTAACAAGATTTGATACACCTTGGTTAACTCATGAAGTAACTTGGAATGATGTTTTAACAAAAAAAGCAGTTGTTTGGTTATCATTAAAATTAGATAAAGCAATTCTGAAATTAACAGATGACGATTATAATAATAACGGGATGGCTGATTTGGTGACAGAACAAGGTCCTGCTTATAATATCAATATCAAAATTTTTAATGATTTACAACGTACAATTACTGGTTGGCCAGGAGGAAAACCTAATGTAGATGATACTAATCGACCTGAACGAGCTGAGCCAGCGAAGAAAGATGTTATATTATTTTCGCCACATCCAGATGATGATGTTATTTCGATGGGAGGAACATTTATACGTTTAGCAGATCAAGGACATAATGTGCATGTAGCATATCAAACATCTGGAAATACAGCGGTTTGGGATGATGATGTTTTACGTTATTTAGAATTTGTACAAGATTACGCTGGAGCAATTGATGAAAGTAATACAAAAACAAAAACGACATACGAGCAAGCTCGCGAATTTTTCAAAAATAAAAAACCAAACGAAGTAGACCCTGAACTTATTCGTACCATAAAAGCACTTATCAGAAAAGGAGAAGCTATTGCTGGAGCACGTTTCGTAGGATTAAAAGACGAGAATATTCATTTTCAGGCTTTACCATTTTATGATAGAAGTAAGTTTGAAAAAAATGTTTCTTTAGAAGACGATATTCAACAAACAATGGAATTGTTGCGCCAAGTAAAACCTCAACAAGTTTTTGCAGCAGGCGATTTCGCTGATCCGCACGGAACACATAAAGTTTGTTTTGATATTATTTTAGAAGCTTTAACACGTTTACGTAAAACAGATGAATGGACAAAAGATTGTTGGTTATGGCTATATCGTGGCGCTTGGCATGAGTTTCCAATTCACGAAATAGAAATGGCGATTCCGCTTTCTCCACAAGAAGTAAAAAGAAAGCGATTAGCAATTTTTAAACATCAATCACAAAAAGATGTTCCTGTCTTTCCTGGAGATGATCCGAGAGAGTTTTGGGTTCGTGCAGAAGATCGTACAAGTGAAACTGCTGGATTGTATAATAAATTAGGATTAGCAGATTACGAAGCAATTGAAGCTTTTGTGAAATGGAAATTTGATTAAATATTTATGATTTGCGCTCAAGATAATCTTGAGCGTTTTTTTTATATTTAGTAGAAGTTAAATAGTATGAAAAATATTCAATTAAAATTTACAGAATCAATACATCATAATGCGTTGTTAAATTATACGTTGCCCGAAAACCAAATTAATTTTACCGCTTTACCCGAACTAACTTTTCATCGATTAAAAGAACGAAAGGATAATCATGCAAAGCCGATTACAATTTTGTTAGAAGCTGAACCAATTGGCTTTTTTGTGTTAGATTATGGTGATGATAAATTAGAGATGACGAATAACAAAAATTCATTATTAGTACGTTCTTTATCAATAAATCCACAATATCAAGGTAAAGGTTATGGAAAAGTTGCGATGAATTTGGTTGATGGTTTTGTAAAAGATAATTTTCCGACAATTGATGAATTGGTTTTAGCGGTTAATTTCAACAATAAATCAGCATACGATTTGTACCTTAAAGTTGGTTATATAGACGATGGTTCTCAACGAGAATGGGTAAATGGAATGCAACATTTATTGAGAAAGAAAATTTAAGATCTAGTTAAACGACTATTTTTTGAGTAAATAGCATCATTTAAATAATCAACAGAATGTTTACTTGATAATATAAAGAATTTCAAATTTGGATGCTTGATTTTTACATGATAACCGCCTTTTACACCACTTGTAACAGAATAAGATTGTATATCGTTAATGTTAATTTCTACAACTCTTCCAGCTTTGAAAACATATATAGTTTGATCGTCAATAATTAATGGAGGATATGCTTTATCCATAATATTTAATCGCGAACTATAATCAATAAAATTTTGATAATCCTGATCAGATAATTGTGGTATAATTGAAATCTGAGATTTTATCATTAATCTTAACATTAAGTAAAAAATAGTTATAAAAATAAGTGAAACGATAAACATTATAGCGCCCATAATGTAGCTATCAGTCATTCTTTCTTGTACAACATCCATATGTTTTGGATAAAAAGTTGTATAAGTTTCGTAAACAGTGAAGAAAAAAGGAAATTGTAAGGCAACAATGATAAAAATCGAAAAAATCGCCGTTACTTTTTTATGTAACTTTAGTTTATTCTCTATAAATAGTTGACGATTTTTAGGAATTAAACTATTAGTTGGTTTGATTTTCTTAAGAGAAGAAACAGATTTTATTCCTAAAAATAATAATAAAGAAAATGTTATAACAAACAGTAGAATTGTTATTATAGTCATTGGTGTCATGGCAGAAAGGTTTTAATTATTGGTTAAAGATAAAATAATATAACACATTTCAATAGAATTTGATATGAGAAAGTATATCATCAGTAGTTTGTTAGTTTTTGTTTTTTTTCTTGTAAAGAGAAAGAAGTTAAAATTGAGCAAAAGTTAGTAATCGATACTATTAAAGTTGAACCACAAATAGTAGATTTTAAAAAATTTATTAAAAATAGTAATGATAAAGGATTTCGATTGTTGTGTGGTTATGATGTTATGAGTTTTTATTTTATCACGGATTCTACAGCCGTTTTTGATATAGATATTTTTCAGGGTTGGGATAAGCCTGGTAAAGATTTTAAGGATACAATAAAAATCACAAATTTGGAAGAAATAATACAACTAAATAAAGATGAAAATTCAGCTATAATAGATTTTAAATCAACAACTAATTTTTCAACTACCATTCATTTGGAGATAAGATATAATCCAAAATATACAGATGTATTAAATTCAGCAAATGGGAATGTAACAATAAAAGAGGTTGATTATACTTGCAAAGATTTATGGTATAAATGATAGGTATGAAAAATACATTACAAATGATTGCTAAACCATTTCCTTCTCCCAAGCGACAACTTGTATGCCTTCTGAATAATGAACTAAATCTGGTCTAGAGTCGATATTTAATTCTTCGAGCTGATAATCTATTGTCAAAAATTCTAAATCAAGTTGATTGATTTTCCAAGGTAAATGCTGAATTTCGTAACGAAATAATTGATTATTTTCTTCCAAATACAAGCAATAACGTTCGGTCAAAAATAAATCCAATTCTGTTTTGTGTTTCACTTCCATTCCGACATGAAAATCTGCTAATAGTGAAAAATTTCGTTTAGGATGATCCGCTTGATAAGAATTTTCGGTTCTATTGATGTTTGATTTTTCGTAAGGTAAACCTGATAATGATTTTGCTAAAATTGCCGAAAATAATTTTCCAGCTTCAATTGATAAAAAATAAACACCAGGCTTTCCATTTTTCGTTACATAAGTTCTCAAGTTAATTTCATCAAAATCAGAAATAGGAGAGAAGGCAGGTAAAAAACGAGGTCGAATTTTTTCCATTGTAAATGCAACAAGCGAAACCCAAGCAGAACCATTTATTTCATCAATTTCTACATTTTTTGGTACTAATTCTTTCAAAATTTCTTTATCAATTCTGTAATGAAAAAACAACGCTTTGTTCCATTCTTGATAGTATCTCCATGACTTTGAAGGATATTGCCAAGTGCGATGGTTTGTTTCGGCTAAAATTTGTTTGATGTTATATTTCACTTAAAACCTTGTTAAACTTCTGGTTGAAGATACTAAATCTATTGTGAAATAAAGAAAATTGTAGTTACTTCGCATACCAATTTTTATCATATGAAAAACTTGTTATATATCATCTTGATTAGTTTGTTAACGTCGTGTGCAGCAATACATAACGTGCCGACTTCTCAGAATCCAAATAATTTTATTCAACCAAATACAACAAGTTCTTTTGTGGATCAAAACGGAAATTTTTATCCAGATAATTGGCTAAAAACGTATGGAAATCCACCTAAAAATGCTGGTCGTAGAGATTATTCGCTAATGAAAATTGCAACAGAAAATAATTTTCAGAATAAATTGACTTCCTACGAAGATTTACGTCTAAAAAACATCGAAAAACGAGTTAAGAATAAAAAACGTGTCATCATTTTTGTACACGGAATTGACAATGATTATCTGTTTAGTTTGAAGAATTACAATAAAGCACAAACGTATATGAATGTTAACTCTTCGAGTGATGAGGTGATTAATTTTTATTGGGACGGATTGGTGAACGAAAGTCTTTTTGGTGCAGCAAAAGTTTGGGTTAGTGCAACGACAAATAGCCAAATGGCGGGTGTTTTTGGACTTCGTAGAATTCTTAATGTTATACATAATAAAGATGTGTATTTAATTTCGCATAGTCGTGGAGCTTCAGTTGTTTTGAGTTCACTCGTAAATCCTTCGTTACGAGGAAGTGAAATAAAACGTGCAGAAAATGCACATCATGTCGATTTTACAAATGCAGAAGCTTTGTTAGAAAATAACAATAAAATTTATAGTATAATGTTGGCACCAGCAATTGGGAAGATTGATTTTACGACTGATTCAGAACAATTAAAGGTATTTACGCCTCAGCTAAAACGTATGCATATTACAATTAACAATACAGATTACGTATTAGGAAAAGGTAAAATTGGTTTTTTGTCAGAGAATTTGATTGCAACAGATTTTGGTTACAAAAAAGATTTGTTTGATGAGCTTTCAAAAAACTATACATTCTTAGAAGAAACTGATTTTTCAGGTCAAAAAACGCACGAATTTAGAGATTATATTACCAATCCAAAGTTTGTATCTATATTGAAAGAATTTAAGTTGTCGAAATAGAGCTAGATACGAAGTGCGAAACTCGAAATGCAAATCTCATTTATAAATTTAGTAAATCGTAATTCAAACTTCGTAATTATAGGTTATTTCTTAAACTCAATCACTTCCAAATTCTCAATTTTTCCTTCGTTTAATTCAAAACGTAACATCGTACGAACTTTCTGAAAACCGTGTTTACCAACAGCACCTGGATTCATATGAATTAAACCCAATTGTTTATCTGGCATTACTTTTAGAATGTGTGAATGTCCACAGATGAATAATTTCGGAGGATTTTCTGTGATTTCTTTTCGAATGGAAGGATTATATTTTCCTGGATAACCGCCAATATGCGTAATCCAAACATCAACACCTTCTAATGTAAATCTGTTGTTGAGAGGAAATTCTGCGCGCGCTTTATTATCATCAATATTTCCATAAACAGCACGCAAAGGTTTTATTTCAGCTAATTTATCGGTCACAGAAATATCACCAATATCGCCAGCATGCCAAATTTCGTCTGCTTGTTGCGCATATTCCAAAATTCTATCGTCGATATAAGAATGCGTGTCCGAAAGTAAAAGAATTTTCTTCAAAAGGTTGTATTTTTGTTGCTCAAATTTACAACAATTGCGATATTTTTTAGAATTAGCATACAACGGGAAAAATTATTTTGGTTATCAAATTCAACCCAATCAAATTTCGGTTCAAGAAGTTATTGAAGACAGATTGTCTAAAATCTTAAGAAAAGAAATTTCGATTGTCGGAGCAGGGCGCACAGATTCTGGTGTTCATGCGAAAAAGATGTTTATTCATTTTGATTATGAAGATGAATTATCGGTTGATTTAATCAAAAAATTAAATTCTTTTTTACCAAAAGACATCGCTGCTTATCGTTTATTTTTGATGGATGATGAAGCGCATGCGCGTTTTGATGCGACTTCGCGTTCGTACAATTATTTTATTTCACCTTTCAAAGATCCTTTTGCGTTTGATAGCGCTTGGATTTTTAACAGAGAATTGAATATTGAAAAAATGAATGAAGCAGCAAAATTGTTAATTAAGCAAGGAGATTTCGGAAGTTTTGCTAAATTACATACCGATGTGAAAACAAATATTTGCGATGTAAGAGAGGCGTTTTGGCGCAAAAATGAAAACGGACAATTGATTTTTCAAATCACTGCCGATCGTTTTTTGCGAAATATGGTGCGTGCAATTGTTGGAACATTGGTTGAGGTAGGATTAGGAAGAATTTCTATCCATGATTTTGAAGAAATTATTGAACAAAAACAACGTTCTTCGGCAGGAGCTTCGGCGCCAGCGCAAGGATTGTATTTGGTAGATGTTCAATATCCAAAAGAATTATTTAAAAATGAGTTCAAATAACGAAAATACATCGTTTGATTTTAATGGATTAAAACGTGTTTTACAAATCGGGGCGCAAAGCAAAGTAATGTTTTGGTCGGTGGTTTTTGTAGCGGTTTTTAGTGCGTGTTTTTCTGTTTATCGTCCGTATTTAACGGGAAATATCATCGATGATTATATTCAGACAAAAGATTTACCAGGGCTTCAAATGCAAATTGTGAAATTAGCTTTGGTATTGGTTTTCGAAGGTATTTTGTCCTTTTTTATGGTTTATTTAGCGAATGTTGTTGCACAGCGAGTTATTCGTTTGTTGCGTGTTCGTTTGTATAATCATTTGATAAAATTCAAGCTTGGTTATTTCGATAAAACGCCAAATGGCGTTTTGGTAACACGTTCAGTTTCTGATATTGAAACGATTGCTGAAGTTTTCAATGATGGAATTTTAGTAATGTTAGGCGATGTTTTGAAAATCGTTTTCATCGTTTTTGTGATGTATTGGATGAACTGGGTTTTGGCAACTGTGGTGATTGTGATTCTTCCGTTGATGATGATTATTACACGATTATTCCAAAAAGCATTGAAAAATGTTTACCAAGAAGAGCGTACAATTGTCGCGAAGTTGAATACATTTGTGCAAGAACGATTAACTGGAATGAATATTATTCAGGTTTTTAATCGTCAGCAAGCAGAATATGACAAATTCGTTTCGATTAATAATGATTTAAAGAAGAACTATCTAAAAACAGTTTTCTATTTTTCTTTAATGTTTCCTGTTGTCGATATTATTTCGGCTTTAGCAACCGGAAGTTTGATTTGGTTTGGAGGACTTAGAACTGCGGTTCATGGAGATGTTTCTGTCGGAGATTTGATTGCTTTTACACAATACGTTGCGTTGTTAACAGCGCCAATGAGAGCAATAGCAGAGCGTTTCAATACCATTCAACGTGGTTTGGTAGGAGCAGATCGTGTTTTCAAAATTATTGATGATGATCAAAGTTTACCAGATAATGGAACAATCAAATTGGAGCATGTAAAAGGCAAAATTGATTTTGAGAATGTTAAATTTTCTTATGTTCCGAATAATTTGGTCTTGAAAGGAATTTCTTTTTCTACAAATCCTGGAGAAAAAGTGGCAATTGTAGGAGCTACGGGAGCAGGGAAATCTACAATCATTAATTTATTGAGTCGTTTTTATGATATAGATTCAGGAACAATTAAGATTGATGACGTAAATATTCATGATATGGAATTGAAGAATTTGCGTCAACATGTTGCGGTTGTTTTACAAGATGTTTTCTTATTTAATACAACAATATATGATAATATCGTTTTAGGAAATAAAGATATTTCGTTAGAAGAAGTTCAAAATGCAGCAAAAATAATTGGAATTGATCATTTTATTATGTCACTACCAAAAGGTTATTACAGCGAAGTGAGCGAACGAGGTTCTACACTTTCTGTAGGTCAGCGACAATTAATCTCATTTTTACGAGCGTATATTTACAATCCAGAGATATTAGTTTTGGATGAGGCAACATCGTCAATTGATACAGAATCAGAAGAACTAATTCAGAAAGCTACTGATAAATTAACTCAAGGAAGAACTTCTATCATTATTGCACATCGTTTAGCGACGATACAAAATGCAGATAAAATTATTGTAATGGATAATGGAATGATTGTTGAGCAAGGAACTCATAGTGAGTTATTAGCGAAACATGGTTATTATGCTAATTTGTATGAAGTTCAGTTTTCGAAAGAAAATTAAAAAATTAACTCAAAATAATCATTAGTTTTTCTATATTGTACTATCAAAAAATATTAACTATAAAACTCTAATTTAAAATGAAAAAATTATTTTTAGCCGCTGCAGTATTAGGTGTAGTATCATTATCTTCTTGTAAATCTGAAAAAGAAAAAGTAGATGCTAAAGTAGAAAATACACAAGAAAACGTTGCTGAAACAGTTACAGATCAAGTAGAAGCAGGTAAAGAGACTATCGATAAAGTTGCTGATGTAGCGAAAGATTTTCCAACTTTTGCAAGTCCAGAAGCAAATGATTGGGCAAAAAGATATGGTGAATTAGCTGGTGAGATGAAGGTTGCAGCAACTGCTGGTGATCAAGCAAAATTAGCTGAGTTAACTAAAAAAGCTGTTGATTTATCTACAGAATTACAAAAAATCACTCAAAAATTATCTCCAGAAGATGCGAAGAAATTACAAGAGTGGTCTGCTGAGATTCAAAAACAATTAACTAAGTAATATTAAGTTTATTAATAGTATAAAGCCCGAATTTTTTCGGGCTTTTTTTGTGGATTAAATTATGATTAATGATATAAATTGATAATATAATAATCCATATCTTTATCACAAAAATTTATAGATATCAATTTTTATATATGACATTAGTACAATTACAATATGTGTTGGCTGTTGCCGAGCACAAAAACTTTACAATTGCTGCTGATAAATCGTTTGTTACTCAACCAACATTGAGTATGCAAATTCAGAAATTGGAAAAAGAATTAAATATTGATATTTTCGATAGAACATCACATCCAATCAAAATCACACAAATTGGAGAAAAGATTGTTGCTCAAGCAAAAACAATTTTAATGGAAGCTAATCGAATGAAGCATCTTGTAAACGAAGAAAAAGGTTTGTTAGAAGGTGATTTTATTATCGGTGTTATTCCGACAGTTTTACCATCATTAGTTCCATTATTTTACAAAACTTTTCAAAAAAACAATCCAAAATCTAATCTTATTATCAAAGAATTACAAACGGATAAGATTGTAAAAGGGATAAAAGATGGATCATTGGATTTTGGAATTGTCGTTTCTCCATTATTTGAAGATCAAATTATTGAAAGACCATTATATTATGAACCATTAGTTGGCTATGTACCATCGGGGCATCGTTTATCTGGACATGAGAAAATAAATGAGTCTGATTTAGATACTTCAGATTTACTGATTTTACAAGAAGGACATTGCTTCAGAAATAATGTGTTAGCACTTTGTGATACATCAAACATGAAGAACAGACCAATTAAATTGGATTCTGGTAGTTTTGAAGCATTGGTGAAATTAGCAAACGATGGTTATGGTATGACATTGCTACCTGCTTTGGTTGCTGACGATTTGCCACAAGAGTATAAACAATATGTGAAGAATTTTGAATCTCCAGTTCCGACACGTGAGGTTTCATTAGTTTTTCATCAATCGCAATTAAGAGATTCTTTTGAGAAGGAATTGATTAATACGATTCAAAGTATTTTAAGAGGAAAAATATTTTTAGAGAAAGATCAAAAAATGGATGCGAATATGGTTTCGCTTCCAAAGAAATAAAATAATAAAAACGACTCAAAATTTAATTTTGAGTCGTTTTTTTATCATTTTAAATAAATTTCTTTTAAGGAACTATTGTAGTGAATAAATATGTTGCAAAAAGAGTTAATAAAACAATTCCTTGCTGAATATTTGTTCTCCCCGAACTTAAAGATAAATAGACTGTAAATAGAGATAAAACTAAGAGTATAGATGATTTACCATCAATCCCCAAAGTAACTTGTAAGCCAGTAAAATAACAAACGATTGCAACGGCAGGAATCGTTAATCCGATTGAAGCTAATGCTGAACCTAACGATAAATTAAGACTGGTTTGCAAACGATCTTTACGAGCAGCTTTGTAGGCTGCTAAACCTTCAGGAAGTAAAATAACTCCTGCGATTATAATTCCGACCAATGATTTTGGGGCTCCCAAATCCATTACAATTGCTTCAATAGTTGGCGATAATTTTTTTGATAATAAAACGACCGCAACAAGTGCAATTATCAATAAGATTAAACTAGATGTTGTTGTTAGTGCATTTGGTTTTTCGACATGTAATTCAGACGCAATATTATCCTCGCTTGTTTGTGGTAAAAAATAATCGCGGTGACGAATTGTTTGTACAGAAATAAATCCTCCGTAAAGGATTAAAGAGATAATCGCAACAAATATCAATTGACTTGGAGAAAATTCGCCAGCGCCTTCAGATGTTGTGAAATTAGGTAAAACCATTGTTAATATAGATATTGCTACAAGAGTAATTAAAGCTGTAGAAACTCCTTGTTTGATAAAATTTTGTTCTCTATAACGTACACCTCCAGCCAAAAGACATAAACCAATTATCCCGGTTAAGATGATCATTACAGCAGCAAAAACAGTGTCTCTTGCTAAAACGGATGGTTTGCCAACAGGTTCGGACATCATTAAGGAAACAATTAATGAAACTTCTATTACAGTAATTGCTAAGGCTAAAATTATTGTACCAAATGGTTCTCCAACTTTATGTGCTACAACTTCGGCATGATGTACGGCAGCTAAAACTGCAGAAATTAATGAAACTCCTAAAAAAGCTAAAAACCATGGATTGTCTTTATAAGCGTTAGCTACACTTAATGTTGAAATGGCAATAATAGGACAAATAATCGTCCAATAGGGCAGTGCTAAATTTAATTTTTTTGAGATAAAATTGTTTACATGCATTGATTATTAGGTTTTAATAAACACAAAAATAATAAATTATATTGATAATTATTATGTGTAATTATCATAAATAACAATAATTTGATATTTATTTTTGTAATAAAATCTTAACAATTGCTAATCGTTATCATTGATACCAATTAATTTATCGCTTAAATTTGTAAAATGTTAAATATTTCTGACGAAAAATTAAAAAAGTGGTTTGCGACAACTTGTGTTTGGGAAACGATAAGTTGTGCACTGTTATTTTTGGTTGCTATGCCAATTAAATATCAATTTGGATATGTGTTACCAATGCCATTTGCTGGTTGTTTTCATGGTTTTTGGTTTACAGCTTACTTACTTTTATTATTTAGAGTCAGAAAAATATATAAATGGGATGATGAAGATTTTATCATTTACGTTATTTATGCGTTTATACCATTTGCAACATTGGCAGTACATAAAGTGATTAAGGAAGATAAAAATAAAATTGAATAAAAAAACGGCTTCAAATTTTGAAGCCGTTTTTTTATTAATTTATCCATATATTTTTTTCCATTTTGCAATAGAGTTGCGACTAATTTTAAATTTTTCTGCAACTAAAATATTGGTCAAATTATGGGATTTTTGGAATTCTAAAATTTTGAGAATAGAATCTAAATCATAAGATTTATGCTTTTGATTGTAATTATCAAAATTGGAATTAAGAATTTTAGAAATCTTAATCACATCAAGTGAAGTCATATCTTCTTTTAATAAAGATTTTGTTTGAACTTCTTTTTCAGGAAATTTTTTTTGAATGATGTGTTGGTAAATTTTTTGGTAGTTTGGTTTTTCCATGAGAGTAATAGAGTTTAGGGTTAGGTATATTTTTTTATCCAGTTATGGATAGTATTTTTAGGTATATTGTACTCATTGGCAATTTCTTGAATAGTTTTATTCTCTTTTAGATGTAAATCAAGAACATATTCTATGATTTCTTTTGTGTAGACATTTTTTCTATAATTGGGTAAAATAGTACTTGTGTTGGGTTTTGTTTGTAGATTTTTGTCAATTTTACCAACTGGCGCAAATAGAATAATGTGTTGCGTGTAGATTCTGAAAAAGTCATACTCAAGAAGTTTAGACCATCTTAGTAAGTCATCTGTTTGTATAGCAGCACTTTCGTATTGCTCCTGAATTTCTTTTTCCGAATAGATTTTAAAAAAAGAGATAATTCTCTTTATATCAATATCTAATTCGTTTACTCTCTTTTTAATGAGAGTTCCGATGTGTATATTTTTCATAAGTAGTAGGTTAGAGTAGAATCGTCCTAAAACGAATTCTTGTTAAAAATAAGGAATTAAAAGATATAATTCACAAAATCTAAGATTTTTTTTAACAATAGGGTAACTTTATGTTTTATTAGAAATTTATTTATAATTTTATGCAACTAAATAATATAAAATGATTATTCAACCAAGAACAAGAGGTTTCATCTGTATTACCACTCATCCTGAAGGTACTGCAACAAATGTTCACAATCAAATTGAGTACATAAAATCTAAAAATATAACAGGCGAAGGACCTAAAAAAGTATTAGTTATCGGTGCTTCGACAGGTTTTGGTCTGTCTTCTCGTATTTCTGCTGCTTTTGGCTATAATGCTGCAACTATAGGTGTTTTCTTTGAAAAACCAGCTGCTCCTAACAAACCAGGAACTGCAGGTTGGTACAATACAGCTGCTTTTGAGAAAGAAGCACAAGAAGCAGGTTTGTATGCAAAAAGTATCAATGGTGATGCGTTTTCAGATGAAATTAAACAACAAACGATTGATTTGATAAAGAAAGATCTTGGTCAAGTAGATTTAGTAGTTTACAGTTTAGCTTCTCCTCGTCGTACACATCCAAAATCTGGTGTTGCTTATTCATCAGTTCTTAAGCCAATTGGAGAGCCTTTTACAAATAAAACGGTAGATTTTCATACTGCAGCTGTAACAGATATTACAATTAATCCTATCGAAAATCAGGAAGAGATTGATAATACAATAGCTGTAATGGGAGGAGAGGATTGGAAATTTTGGATTGAAGATTTAAAAGAAGCTGGAGTTTTAGCTGATGGAGTTAAAACGGTTGCTTATTCGTACATCGGACCTGAGTTAACACATCGTATTTACAAAGATGGTTCTATTGGTATGGCGAAAAATGATTTAGAGAAAACGGTTCCAGTTATCAATAATTTATTAGCAGATCTTAACGGTATTTCTTATGTTTCAGTTAACAAAGCGTTGGTTACACAATCTAGTTCTGCAATTCCAGTTGTTCCTTTATATGTATCATTATTGTATAAAGTAATGAAAGAAAAAGGAATTCATGAAGGTACAATCGAGCAGATGCAACGTTTATTTACAGAGCGTTTATATACTGCTGATGGAAATGTTCCTTTAGATGAAAATGGACGAATCAGAATTGATGATTTAGAAATGCGTGAAGACGTGCAAAAAGAAGTTGATGACTTATGGAAAGTTGTAACATCTGAAAACATCAACGAGATTTCTGATATCAAAGGTTATCGTGATGAGTTTTTCCAATTATTTGGATTTAATTATGATAGTATTGATTATGAGAAAGATACTAATGAATTAGTTCAAGTTCCTAGTATTTCATAATTTGATAGAAAATATAATATCTTTTAAAGCTTCGATTTTTTCGAGGCTTTTTTTGTTTCTACATTTTAGATAATATTCTATTTAATTTTCTTTATACAGACGTGCATAGTATTCTATTTATATTACTTTTTAATGATGTTTTTTATTGATATAATAAAATAAACTCGTAATAAATGGATTTTAGTGAAATATGTGTAAATTTTAAGGTTTCTTTTAGAAATATTTTCAAAATCATTAACTTTTATTTTTTTTAATATTCAAATATCTCTCAAAACACAATACTTTCATTCATTATTTAACACAAGGTTTTTATGTCAATTTGGAAAGTTAAACCACTTGCGAAGTTAATACAAGATTCGCAAGAAAAGGAAGGAGGTTTAAAGAGATCATTATCTTCAGGAGCATTAATTGCTTTAGGTATCGGCGCTATTATTGGAGCAGGCTTATTTAGTTTAACAGGTATTGCAGCTGCAGATCATGCTGGTCCGGCAGTTACTTTATCATTTGTTTTAGCTGCAGTTGGTTGTGCATTTGCAGGTTTATGTTACGCAGAATTTGCTTCGATGATTCCTGTAGCAGGTAGTGCATATACTTATTCTTATGCTACTATGGGAGAGTTTATCGCTTGGATAATTGGCTGGGATTTAGTGTTAGAGTATGCTTTAGCAGCTGCAACAGTTAGTGTGAGTTGGTCAGCTTATGTCGATAAATTTTTACAACAATTAAATATACATTTACCACAAGAATTACTTCATGCACCTGCAGATGGAGGAATGATAAATTTACCAGCAATTTTTATTGTTTGTTTACTATCCCTTGTTTTGATAAGAGGTACAAAAGAGTCTGCAGTTATTAATAATATATTGGTTATTCTAAAAGTATCTGTTGTAGTAGTATTTATAGTTCTGGGATGGAGTCATATTAATCCAGAAAATCATGTTCCATTTATTCCTAAAAATATTCCAGGAACACAATTTGGAGGAATGCCAGGTATTGCAGCCGGAGCAGCAGTAGTATTTTTCGCTTTTGTTGGTTTTGATGCTGTTTCTACAGCTGCACAAGAAGCGAAAAATCCACAAAAAGGAATGCCAATTGGTATATTAGGTTCGTTGGTTATTTGTACTATATTATATGTGTTATTTTCTTGGGTAATGACTGGTTTAGTGCCTTATACTATTTTTAAAGGAGATGCTTCACCAGCAGCAACAGCATTTGCAGCAACAGGTTATACTTTTTTACAAAGTGTATTGATTTTGGCAATTATCGCAGGGTATACATCTGTTATTTTAGTGATGTTATTAGGCCAGAGTCGTGTTTTTTATAGTATGAGTAATGACGGTTTATTACCTTCATTCTTCTCAGATATTCATAAAAAATTTAGTACACCTTGGAAAACGAATTTATTTTTTCTTGTTTTCGTGAGTATTTTTGCAGGATTTGTTCCAATTAAAGATCTTGGACATATGGTAAGCATTGGGACATTGTTTGCCTTTACATTGGTTTGCATAGGAATTATTGTGATGCGAAAAAAAATGCCTAATGCAGAACGAAAATTTAAAGTTCCTTTGGTTCCGTTAGTTCCAATTTTAGGAATTGTGGTATGTGTTTATTTAATGACTTCACTTACTATGGAAAGTTGGTGGAGATTGTTAATCTGGTTAGTGATAGGAGTTTGTATTTACTTTTTCTACGGAAAGCAACATAGTAAAGTTGATGATTAATTCATCATGATTTTGAGTTTAGAAATCCTTTTTCAGAAATGAAGAAGGATTTTTTTTGTAATAAAAAAGCTTGAACAATTTGTTCAAGCTTTTAGCGGAGAGTGAGGGATTCGAACCCCCGGAGGTGTGACCCTCAACAGTTTTCAAGACTGCCGCATTCGACCACTCTGCCAACTCTCCAATAACAACATCTAATGCGTTATTGCGAGTGCAAATATAGAATGCTTTTTCGTTTTTCCAAACTCATAAATCAATTATTTTAAAAATATTTTTTAACGAAATGAGTATCAATAGAATATTTTTTATATTTTTTTGATGTGAAAGAACGTTTTCAAAAGAGTAAATTTGCAGCATAGTTTTTTTAGCCATGATTTCATCTGAAAATTTATCAGCATCTTCCAAAAATAGAATTCGCATTGCTGTTTCGTTCTTCTTTTTTTCGCAAGGTTTAGCATTTTCTTCTTGGGCCAGTCGAATTCCAACAATCAAATCTGAATTAGGCATTTCTGAAGGTCAATTAGGAACATTATTATTGTTAATGCCTATTGGGCAATTGTGTACTATGGCTCTTTCAGGGAAATTAGTTGCAAAATTCGGAAGTAAAAATGTTTTGAAAATAGTTGTATTAATTTATCCATTAATCCTTTGTTGTATTGGTTTAGCTCAAAATTTTTATCAATTAGGAGCAGTTTTATTCTTTTTTGGAGTTGTTGGAAACATGTGCAATATTTCTGTAAATACACAAGGTGTTGAAGTTGAGAAAATATACGGAAAATCAATTATGTCATCCTTTCATGGAGCGTGGAGTATTGCTGGTTTTACTGGTGCTTTGATAGGTTTGTTAATGGTTTATTTACATATCGATACATTTTATCATTTTGTGATGATTTATGCATTAATTGTGTTGAATTGGTTGATTAATAAAAAGTATTTGGTTGATTCGGTACCAGCTCCAACAAAAGAAAAGAAATCGATTTTTTCTAAACCAGACACTATTTTAGTTCAATTAGGAGTTATTGGATTCTTGAGTATGGCGACAGAAGGAGCTATGTTTGATTGGAGTGGAGTTTATTTCCAAGATATTGTAAAAGCTCCAAAAAATTTAGTTGTAGTTGGTTATGCTTCGTTTATGATTATGATGGCTACAGGACGATTTGTAGGAGATTATTTTATAAGTAAGCACGGAAAACAATGTATAATGCAAATTAGTGGATTATTGATGTTTTCTGGTTTGATGATTTCTGTATTTTTTCCTCAATTAATCATCTGTACAATTGCTTTTATGATGGTTGGGCTTGGTGTAGCATGTAATGTCCCAACGGTTTATAGTGTAGCTGGTAAAGCTAAAAATATTAATGCAGGAGTTGCTTTAGCTACAGTTTCAAGTATTTCATTTTTAGGATTTTTAATGGGACCACCACTTATTGGATATATAGCAGAAGTATTCGATTTGAGATACTCTTACGCTTTATTTGCAAGTTTTGGTTTGATCATGATTTTTATGGTAGGAAGGATGAATATTTTTAAGAAAGAATAAAACCTATTTCTAAAAAATACTAAGATAAACTTGTAAAAAGTTTACATAATTATAAATTTGCTACTTAATCATGATGAGACGACTATGTTTCGAACTTTTGTAAACAATAAAATTTTAAATGTAATTCTTTCAATATCATATATATTGGCAATTATTGCATTAGTAGCGATGTTCGGCTTTGGTTTTCCGATCGAATATAAACTCTATATCAATATATTTTTTATTGTACTCTTATCAATAGGAATTCTAAGAACTGTACTAAAATATGTTCATTTCAAAGAGAAAATTATTCCACGAGTCATTATTTTTGATTTAGTTAGTATACTTTTTATACTTTATTGTATCAAAGTTCAGATTACAGATTACAGTTGGTTTTTTGTAAGTAAATACTTACAATTTGCAATCGTTTTGAAACTGATTAGAGAAATAGCAACACCTAATCTTAACTTCAAACGTTCTGTAATAACACCTCCTCAACTGTTTATTTTTAGTTTTTTGATTTTGGTTTTTGGAGGGGCTTGTCTTTTAATGTTACCAAAAGCAACACATCATCCTATTTCATTTTTAGACGCACTATTTACAGCGACAAGTGCAGTTTGCGTAACGGGTTTAACAACTGTTGATACCTATGTTACATATACGCCTGTTGGACATTTTATTTTGATGATGTTGATACAAGCTGGCGGTTTGGGAATCTTGACTTTTGCAGGATATATTGCTTATTTTTTTAAAGGAAATAGTTCGTATGAAAATCAAATTGCGTTAGGAAGTATCGCAAATAATGATTCGTTGAGCGAAGTTTTTTCGTTTGTAAAAAAGATTATTTACTTAACTTTTGGAATTGAATTAGTTGGAGCAATCTTAATTTATATTTCGCTTGCTCCGTATAATATCGGAATTATTGATAAAATATTTTTCAGCGTTTTTCATTCCGTTTCAGCCTTCTGCAACGCTGGTTTTTCGACATTACCAAGCGGATTAATGAACAAAGGCTTTATACATAATTATGGTTTTCAGTCCGTGTTAATTACCTTGATTTTTTTAGGAGGAATAGGTTTCCCAATTTTGATCAATATATTACGTTATTTTGATTATTTAATCAGAAAATTAATCTCAAAAATAATTCATAAAAAGAAAAATCGAAAAAATTGGGTTTTTACATTAAGCTCAAAGGTTAATTTAATCACATCGTTAGTGATATTATTTGTTTCTACTATCATCTTGTTTTTTGAGGAATATTATTCAACATTAGCTCCTCACCAAGGTTTTGGCAAGTTTATTTCAGCGTTATTTATTGCAATGACACCTCGTACAGCAGGTTTCAATAATATAGATTTTGCTCAGTTACAATTTTCATCCATACTTTTGGTTATTCTCCTAATGTGGATTGGTGCGTCTCCAGCATCTACTGGTGGAGGGATCAAAACAAGTACTTTTGCAATAGCAATTCTTAATTTTATTAATATTGCACGAGGAAAAAATAAGATCGAAATTTATAAAAGAGAGTTAAATCCGATTAATGTACAAAAGGCTTTTGCAACGATGACATTATCTTTTTTGGTGATAGGAATCGGAATATTTTTAATCACAAAATTTGATAATGATTTACATCTTATTGATGTAGCTTTCGAAGCTTTTTCGGCTTATTCTACCGTTGGTTTATCACTTAATTTGACACCAACTTTATCAGATCCTAGTAAAATAGTTGTCATTACAATGATGTTTATAGGTCGTGTATCAATGATCACAATTTTGATGGCATTTTTTAAGAAAACAGTTTCATCTAATTATCGTTATCCAACAGACGATATTTTAATTTAATAAAAACAATTATGAAGGTAATAATTATAGGTTTAGGAAATTTCGGAGCAGCGCTTGGAAAAAAAATGGTTAAACTTGGTCACGAAATAATTGGTGTAGATAATAATATACAACGTGTAGAGGCTTTGAAAGATAAGCTATCTTATACAATTTGTTTGGATGCGACAGACGAATTGTCGATCAATAAATTACCTTTAAATAATACTGATATTGTAATTGTAAGTATTGGTGAAAACGAGGGAGCAAACATTATGGCAACTGCTATTTTTAAGAATAAAAATGTAAAACGCCTTATAAGTCGTTCTATCAATTCTTTGCACGAAAACGTTTTGCAAGCAATTGGTGTTACAGAAATTATTCGTCCAGAAGCCGAATCAGCAGAACGTTGGACCAAAAAACTTAATGTGGAGGGAGTTGTTGATTCTTTTGAGTTGAACAAAGAATATAGTATTATAGAGGTTGTGACGCCGAATGAATTGGTAGGAAAAACGTTTGATGAAATTCAGTTCAAGAAGCAACATAATATATTGGTAATGACTGTTATAAAAAATAAAGAAGAAGCAAGCTTTTTGGGACAATACAAAATTGTTCCAGAAGTTCAAGGTTTTCCTTCGTCAAATACAGTAATTACAAAAGATGATGTGTTGGTAATTTATGGAGCAAATCATGATATTTATAAATTCTTGAAAAAATTTAATATTCAATAAGTTGCTTAGTATGCTTTATTATGTATGGTTTGTGCCAATACTGATAAATCAAAACACCTAAAAAGTAACAAATACAATCAATATAATCTCCAACATAATTTGGAGATTTTTTTGGCATTATAAATTCCATCAGAATAGATAAAACTGCAGCTGTAATCAATAAATAAGAGATTGGATAGGTGTAAATTTGATTGTTGTATTTTATTCTTGAAATAAGATAACTTCCTAAATGAGACATTGTAGGTACAGCAATTATATCAGTTAAATAGGAATTTAGAATTCCGATGTCAATTCCGTAAAAGCGACTGATTTTTACAAAAAAGAGGATTAGAAGGTATCCTATAAAATAAGGATCAAAAAGTTTCATTTTTTATACAACCAACAGAATAATAACGACACAAAATAAGCCAAGTAGCATCAAGAAAAAGAAAAAAGCGTCATCTATTAATTTTTGTACCGTGCTTCGTTTGTCTTTATTTTCTTCCATTATTTAACTTTGGTGTAAAAGTATTCATTTCATTCAGAATAATATAAGACGAATATCATTGTAAATTTTCTAAAATGGAATATGGTTAATTATTAATAATTTTTATTAACTTTATAAATGTAAATATCTGGTAATGAAAACAATTTTATTATTTCTTTTTCCGATATGTCTTTTTGCACAAGTCAAAACGGATACTATAAACGAGGATGTAAAATCATCTCTTTTGAAAAGTTATTATCAAATAAATTCTCTTGTAAAAAAAGAACAATCATTTGCACAACTAGATAATGAAGTAAAAAGCTTAGGAATTAAAATTCGAAATGGACAACGAGAAGAGGAATACGGATATAAATGGGACTTTAATAAAAGTTCTACTTACAATGTCGTAGGATCTATTTTAAATAATCTATTAAGTAAAAAAGCTCAGTCCGAAGACTGAGCTTTAAAAATACTTTAAATTAATATAAAAAATTCTGAGCTTAGAATTTGATATCTTCTGTTGTTGCGATTAAATCTTGAATTGTTTCGCGACGACGAATTAAATAATCCTTATCGTCAATTAACAAGACTTCCGCAGGTTTGAAACGCGAATTGTAGTTAGAAGCCATCGAGAAGCAATATGCTCCTGCATTGTGGAAACACAACACATCTCCTTCGCTAATTTCATTTATTTTACGATTCGTACCAAAAGTATCCGTTTCGCAAATGTATCCCACAACTGTGTAATAACGGCTACGACCTTCTGGATTCGAAATATTTTCAATTTCGTGATGAGCACTATAAAACATCGGACGAATTAAATGGTTGAAACCTGTATCAATTCCAGCAAAAACTGTAGAAGTTGTTTGTTTCACAACATTTACGGTTGCTAAGAAAGATCCCGCTTCCGAAACCATATATTTTCCTGGCTCAAACATCAATGTCAAAGGTTTTCCGTACCCTTTTTCAAATTCATTGAAACGAGCTGATAAACGCTCTCCTAAATATTCAATATCCGTTTCGTCTGCTCCTGGATAGTAAGGAACTTTAAATCCTGATCCAAAATCGATGTAAGATAAATTCTTGAATTCTGCTGCAACTTCAAATAAAATTTCAGCTCCTTGCAAGAAAACATCAATATCCAAAATATCAGAACCTGTGTGCATGTGAACACCATCCAAATGTAAACCTGTATTTTCTACAACACGTTTGATATGTGGTAATTGGTGAATAGAAATCCCGAATTTAGAATCAATGTGTCCAACCGAAATATTAGCATTTCCACCCGCCATAATATGTGGATTGATACGCACACAAACTGGGTATTTAGGAAAATCTTGACCAAATGTTTCTAAAACCGAAAGATTATCGATATTGATACGAACACCTAAATCAATTGCTTTTTTAATTTCTGCATACGAAACACCATTTGGCGTATAAATGATTTCTTTTGGTTTGAAACCTGCCATTAATCCTAATTCTACTTCCTGAATAGAAACCGTATCCAATCCTGAACCAAGTGATTTGAAATACTTTAAAATATTAAGATTCGTGTTCGCCTTACATGCATAATTTAACTTTAAACGTTTGACTGTAGAAAATGCATTTGTCATCTTATCATATTGCGATTTTATTTTGTTCGCATCATATACATATATCGGCGCACCATATTTTTGCACCAATTCTAATAGACGTTCTCTATTCAGTTCCATTTGTTTATTTTTTTGTTTAAAGTTAAATTTCAGTTGCCAAAATTACGGATTATAAATGGTTTTCTGAAGAAAATTCAGAATAAACTTATTATAAATAAGTGATTTTGAATATTATTAAAAAGTTTAAAAAATATTTTGAATATTATTCGGGAATGAGTCATTTAATCCTTCCACCATTCTTTGAAGTTGAAGACCGAATCGTTCAAATTTAGAGGTTCACCAATCATTGGTGTCAAAATATCGAAGTTATTTTGCTTACCATTCGCCATAATTTTCTCTAAAGGTTCGTCCCAAGCATGTTTTGCCAAAGCAAATTTTGCCGCATGAACAGGAATGATATGTTTCGCTTTCAAATCCTTTATAATCAAAGGCAAATCTGTTGGTAGGGCATGAATATACTTCCAAGCTTCATTGTATTGACCATTTTCGAGAATTGCAAAATCAAACGGACCATATTTTTCTCCAATTTCCTTGAAATGCGTATCATAACCACTGTCACCACCTAAAAATATTTTTTGCGTAGGCGTTTCTAACACATAAGAAGTCCAAAGTGTTGTGTTTCGTTTAAATTTTCGACCAGAAAAATGGCGAGCTGGTGTAAAAGTAATTTTCAAATTATTTTTTAAAGCTACACTTGTGTTCCATTCTTCTTCGATTAATTGTTCGGGCGAATAGTTCCACTTCTCGAAATGCGCACCAACTCCAAGCGGAAGAATCACTTTATCTACTTTTGAGCGTAACTCTTTCACTGTTTTATAATCCAAATGATCATAATGATCGTGCGAAATAACTAAATAATCAATCTTTGGAAAATCTTTGACATGATAGGTATTTGCTCCTTTAAACGCTTTATTGAAAATTGGTAAAGGCGAACCATATTCACTAAAAACAGGATCAATTAAGAAATTAACACAATCTAATTGAATATAATAAGACGAATGTCCCAACCAAATAAACACATTTTCCGTTTTATCAATAGATTTGATATCCGTCTGAATATGAGGAATAGAATCTTTTGGGTTGAGCTTCGGATTTTTTGCACCAAATAAAAACGAAATCATTTCTTTTTGCATACTATAACCTTCTGCCATAGCTGGCGTGTGATGTATATTTTGAAATTGTCCGTCTTTGTATAACTTCGATTGTTTCATTCGTTCCAATCGTTTTCCGGTTGCATCTGCACCAAAAGTATCCATTTGTAGAACCGCGAAAGTTGCAATTACAAGAATTACAATCAAGCCTAATAGGAAGTAAAGCATTCGTTTAAAAACTTTTCGTTTATTGATTTTTTTCATTGATGGTCAAATTTATAAAATTCTTAGATTGCTTTTGAAATAATATATCTTAAGTAAACTGTAACATTTGTAACTTTCATTCTAATTTAGATTAATCAACTTTGTACACGTTTTAGAAAAAATACAAAATGGAATTTATCTTACAACCTTGGCCATGGTATATTGGCGGACCAATAATTGCAATTGTAATGCTTTTATTGATTTATTTCGGGAAAAGTTTTGGGTTTTCATCCAATTTCAGAACGATTTGTTCTGCTTTGGGAGGAGGAAAATCATGCGATTTTTTCTCGTTTGATTGGAAAGCTCAAAAATGGAATTTATTATTCTTAGTTGGCTCAATAATAGGAGGTTTTGTTTCGGTACATTTCTTATCAGATAATCAAATTCCTGAAATTTCAGATGCTACAATTGCAAAATTGAATACAATGGGATTCGAAAGTGCAGGAAAAGCCTATTCTCCAACCGAAATTTTCGAAACGATGTCCGTTAAAAATATTGCTTTATTATTTGTTGGTGGATTATTAATTGGTTTCGGAACACGCTACGCAGGTGGTTGTACATCTGGACATGCAATTTCTGGGTTGAGTGATTTGCAGTTACCTTCATTAATCGCTGTTATCGGCTTTTTTA
Source organism: Empedobacter sedimenti (assembly GCF_030005555.1). Classification (GTDB taxonomy): domain Bacteria; phylum Bacteroidota; class Bacteroidia; order Flavobacteriales; family Weeksellaceae; genus Empedobacter; species Empedobacter sedimenti. The sequence continues at coordinate 51,144 of NZ_JASCQG010000013.1, forward strand.
TCGGTGGACTTGTGATGGTTCACGTTTTATTTCCTTTAATTTTTTAATCTCATGAGAAGTTTAGTTTATATCATATTAGGTGTTATCTTTGGTGTAACCATGTACAAGGCAGAAACAGCCTCTTGGTTCCGCATTTTCGAAATGTTCAATTTTCAATCTTTCCACATGTACGGATTTATTGGTTCGGCTTTGGTTGTAGGTTTGATTGGAATACAATGGATGAAAAAGAAAGAAGCAAAAGATATCGATGGTGAAAAAATTGTGATTCAGCCCAAAACAAAATCAATTGCACGTTATTTGATTGGAGGAATTTTCTTCGGATTAGGTTGGGCGTTGGTTGGCGCTTGTCCTGGACCAATATTTGTGTTATTAGGCGCAGGAGTTTATCCAATTTTAATTACAATTGTAGGTGCATTAATCGGTACTTTTCTTTACGGAAAAATTAGAAACAAAATTCCACATTAAACATGATAAAAGAGAGAATAGAAGCAACGTATCCGTATCAATTTGAAGACGAATTATTGAGTGAAATTGATGAATTAGGATCTTTGATTGATTTTAAAGCGAATGATGTGATGATTGATTTGAACCAATTTATCAAAGGAATGCCAATTCTTTTGAGTGGTGCAATCAAGATTATGCGCGAAGATTTTGACGAAGGAGAATTGTTGTTATATTTTCTCGAGAAAGGTGATACATGCGCCATGACGATGGCATGTTGTTTGGGCGATAAACAAAGTAAAATACGTGCGATTGCCGAAACTGATGGTGAATTGGTAATGATTCCGATTGTAAAAATGGACGAATGGTTGGCAAAATATCCTTCGTGGCGACGTTTTATTTTTGATAGTTACAACAATAGAATGGAGGAAATGTTGGTAGCGATTGATAATTTAGCTTTCAACGATATGAATGAGCGATTGAAGAAGTATTTGTTGGATGTCGCAAGTATTAACAAAGGTAAAGTTGTTGTAAAAACGCATCAAGAAATTGCTTACGAACTCAATACTTCTCGCGTTGTGATTTCTCGTTTGCTGAAAGCTTTAGAGAAAGAAGGTTTTCTTCAACTAAACCGAAACGAAATCACGATTAAGTAATAAATTATTTAAAAGATATATAAATAGGAAGTTCAGTTTTGAGCTTCCTTTTTTGTTGTAAGTATTTAGAATTCGAAATTTATTCTAACAATTTATTTTTTTGTAACATATGTTACATTCTGAGTTAATTGATTGATTTACTTTTGACTTGTTATTTTTTAGATGACAGAATGATTGCCCGTTATATTTTTTTTGGATTACTGCTACTTACTTTTTTTCCTTTTATAGAGTCTTCGATGGCATTGGTGATGGGTATTTTGTATGGAGCTTTATTTCAGAACGAATTTACGTCAATCGCAAAAAAATACTCAAAAAAGCTATTAAATATAGCAATCATAGGTTTAGGGTTTGGTTTGAATCTCCACGAGGCAGTTTCAATAAGTAAAGATGGTTTTGTACTTACTTTAATTTCAATTTTTAGTGTATTTACATTTGGATATGTATTTTTTCGATTATTAAAGATCAATAAAAATACTTCGTTACTCATTACTTCTGGAACTGCAATTTGTGGGGGGAGTGCTATAGCAGCTATTTCTTCGGTTCTTAGACCAAAAAACAACCAGATTACAATTGCTTTAGCAACAGTTTTTATCCTAAACGCTTTAGCTTTACTTATTTTTCCTTTTGTCGGACGCATTTTAGAACTTGATCAGTATCAGTTCGGACTTTGGTCTGCTATTGCGATTCACGATACAAGTTCTGTTGTAGGAGCTGCTAAACAATATGGAGAGGATGCTTTACATGTAGCAACAACAGTAAAATTGAGTCGTACTCTTTGGATTTTTCCTCTAGCAATAATTATTGGTTATTTTAATAAGAGAGAAGAAACTACATATAATTTTCCATTTTTTATTTTTGGTTTTTTAGCGACTATGTTGATAGCAACTTATTATCCGAAAGGAGAAAGTTTTTATACAATTTTACAGTCTATTTCTAAACAATTGATGGTTGTTGCATTGTTTTTGATTGGTTCGATGATCGATTTTAAATCAATAAAACAAGCAGGGGCAAGAACAATGACTTTTGCTATTTTGCTTTGGTTGTTAATATCTGTACTCTCATTGTTTTTGATTCTTACATATTATTGATAGAGATAATGAATTGCTTCTGTAACATGAGTTACATTGATTGAAAATTGCTATACTAAATTTGTAACTTATTAACTACTAGATTGAATTAGATTATGTTTTTTAAAAAGATTATTAAGATGTTAACATCAAATTCAAATACAGAAAAATATTTGCATGAAAATGCTTTGTTATTAGATGTCCGTACTGAAGCAGAGTTTTCAGAAGGTCATCATTCAGACTCTATTAATATTCCATTACAAGTTTTAGAAGATAGATTGAAGGAATTAGATAAAGAGAGACAAATAATTGCAGTTTGTAGAAGTGGAGCAAGAAGTGGTATGGCTACAACGATATTGAAGAGTAAAGGTTATGACGTAATAAACGGTGGACCTTGGAATTTGATTTAAGATTTATTTTTAGATAAAAGTCATACATTATTAAATGTGATAACGAAGAAGAAGCTAATGAGCTTCTTTTTTTTATTTTATGATATTTGTTAGTTTTTTATAATGAAGAATCCTGTTATATGCAATGTATTTTGTTTGAATATTTCAGAAATTGTATTGTTCTTAGAGTCTACATATAGTCTACCTTAGTTTTTCAATTAATTATATAATAAATTGATTTTTAGTAATTTAATTGATTTATTTGTATCTACAATTCGTCACAATTAATTCAGCTATAAGAGTCTACGTAATTTGTTGAGGTTTTAATGTTAATTTTATATTATTGAATTGTTAAGGCAATTCTAAAGTTAATATAATGTAAAAACTATAATAATTTATGAGAAAAAATTACTTTTTACTCCTTCTTCTAAGTTTAACAACGACAAGTGTTTTTGCACAAAGTCCAGTTAAAGTTGTTGATGATTTTCTGAATCAAGCACAAAGAAAAGGAACAGTTAATTCACAATTTGACTATACGGTTGTGAATGAAAATGTGGTAGGAAATAATGTAGGAGACTATGTTAAAATTCAGCAAACGATAAATGGGATTCCTGTTTATGGTAGTAATGGAACTTTTTATGTGAAAGAAGGAAAAGTAATTAATCATAATGAAAGTTTTGTAAATTCTACAACCGATAATAATCTTTCGGTTACTCCAAAATTAACTGTTGATCAAGCTGTAAGTAAAATGGCAGCATCTTTAGGTAAACAGTTTTTAGAGATTGATCCTAATACTATTACGGATAAGGTGAAGTTGTCAGCTAAAGGAATAGTAACAAAGGACTATGTTTCTTATGTAAAAAATTCTCCAAGTTTTTTATACTACTATAATGATAAAGGGACATTAAAATTAGCTTGGTTTACACTTACAGAAATAAAAGACCAAAATACGAAGGAAGGAGAAATTCCAAACAATGTTTTTGAAACTTTAATTGATGCTAACACAGGTGAATTATTGTTCAAAAATTCTATCATTCATGTTTGTAGTTTTCATCCAGATGGAACGAAACACAATGTTTACCATAACAATCCTGAAGATTATAAATGGATTGAAGAAGAGTTTACAAAAAATAATCAAGTTTCAGCTACTGTAGCAGATGCACCATTAAATGGTACTTATCGTGTAATTCCTGCAACGCAACAGAGTCCACTAAAATCTGATTTCAAATTATTAACGAATACATATGATCCTGTAGCCTCTAAAGAAGGATGGCATAAGTTGGTTAAAGATGCAGCGGCAAGAAATCCAACTTTAACAAAATATCATACTGTAGGTAATAATTTACAAGTAGGTTCTGATAAAAATGGAGTGTTTAGTGATATTGTATTTGGTGTTTCTCAGTTGATAGTTGCTTTTGGTGATAATTTTGTGAAAAATGAAGTAGATGGTGGAGAAAAATTACTTTTTGATTTTCCTAATCCAGGAAATTCAATGAGTTACGATCCTTTACAATATACAGATGCAGCAGCTACACAAATGTTTTATTCTATGAACTCTATTCATGATATTTTATATTATCATGGGGTTAATCCTAAAGCAGGAAGTTTCCAGATGAATGAGGGTGACAAAAAACGAGTAATTGGTTTTTCTACTTCCGGATTAGGTGAATTTGTTAAAGTTAAGAATAATGCTATTATGGCATATAGTCCTTTATTTGCGAGAAATCCCGTGACAATGTTCTTCACATTCGAAACACTAAAAGAAGGTGGAGGAGTACTTGAAATTGAAGAAGGACCATTAAAAGGTATTTACAAAGGTGCTCTAGGTAATAATACAGGATTTGTTTACGGGAAATCTCCAGTTGTAAAAGGAGAATTTGTACTTGTAAATGATGGTAAAGGAGACGTAAATGACGGTTGTGAAGTAATTACAAATGGAGAACAACTTAAAGGTAAGGTTGTATTAGTAAATAGAGGATCATGTACTTTTGGAGATAAAGTTAATCACGTAAAAGAATTCAATCCGCTAGGTATTATTATGCTTAATAATGCAACAGGAGAATTTACAGGTTCTTTTGATATCTCAAATCCAGATTTATCAATTCCTGTTACTGGGATTAGTAAAGATATTGGAGATAAAATTAAAAGTGCTTTAGAGAATAAAGAAACGATAAAAGGTGTTCTACCAGCCAATAACTTAAACATAAAAGTAAGAGATAGTGGTTTTGATAGCCAAGTATTATTACATGAGTATACACACGCGGTAAGTGTTCGTTTAACTGACGGAATGATTGGAGGAGAAGAAGGTATGGGTGAAGGATGGAGTGATTATGTAGCTCTTAATCTTACACAACAAGCTTTTCATACAGCAAAAGATCAAATTAATATGGGAGAATATGCTTTTGATGGTGCTGGACTTCGTGAATTGCCGTATACAACCGACATGAAAGTGAATCCTCATACTTATGATAAATTAAAAGAAATTGGTGCAGGAGAAGGCAAAATGCACCCTACAGGATATGTATGGGCACTAATGTTATGGGAAATGCACTGGAAATTGATTGAAAAATATGGATTTAATCCAGATTTCAAATCAAATACAGGAGGTAACAACATGGCTTTAGATTTAGTGATAGAAGGATTGAAAATTCAAAAAGCCAACCCTGGTTTTGTAGATGGACGTGACGGTATTCTGATGGCTGATGTAGTGTTAAATGGAGGCGAAAATCAATGTTTAATATGGGAAGCATTTGCTAAAAGAGGACTAGGATATAGTGCAGATCAAGGTGATCCTATGTTAAGAGCGGATGGAAAAGAAGCGTTTGATCTTCCTCCAACTTGTGCGCGTTTAGGTACTGCAGAACAAGAGAAGAGTAAGTTAGCGATTTACCCTAATCCGGTTAAAGATTTGGTGTATATAAACGCTGAAGATACGGTAGAGAAATACGAAATTATTGATGTAACAGGTAGAGTGTTAGAGTCTGGTACTCCAAGAAAAGACAATAAAGTGAGTAGCATATCTACAGAACGTTTATCAGCAGGTTTATACATCTTAAAGTTACATACAACAAAAGAGGTTGTAACGAAAAAAATCATTAAAAAATAATGACTAAATCTAAAAACATGAAAAGAAATCTAAATATTTTATTATTCACACTTCTTGGTGGTACTTTGTTTGCTCAGCAACCATCTTCAACAGTTTTGCAACATTGGTTGAAGGATGTAAAAGAGCCTGTTACATTGAGTAATCCGCTGAAAAGTGCAAAAAACGGATTGAATAATTATCAAAATAAATCAAGCCTTGTTTATTGTGAACCAGAAGAAATTGCTACACCAGAAGAAATAACAAATGTGTTAATAAAAACGAAGTTAAATACTATTTTTAATCACGCAAGCGAAAATAATACAGCAATTGGTTATGAAGATTTTTCTGCGATTAGTGGAGGGAAAATAGGTCAAACATCGGATTATATTTTTACATTTCAAGGAGATACAAAAGGGCAGTATTATAGCTCTTATACAATCGCAATAGATTACAATCAAGATGGTATTTTTGGGGCTGTAACGAACGATGATTTTTATAATACTAGAGAAATTATTAAAGTAGAAAACCTGTTGTTTAACTCGACTGGTAAAGACGGAAAGTCAGTTTCTCAGACAGTAATAGTTCCTCAAGATGCGGTTTTAGGCGAAACTAGAATGCGAATCATGAAGAGACAGACAGATAAAAAGTCTGCATTACATCCTAAAAATGGATGTGATTTAGGATCTACTTATGGACAAATAGAAGAATATTCAATCACAATTGTACCCCCTTCAGTTTGTACCTCTACGCCAAATGGAGCATTGTTACCAACTACATATATTCCCGTAAATGGTAGGTATAATTCAATTGCTAAAGATGCTGCTATAGGATCTTATGTAGATGTATTTGTGTACGAAGGAAATAATTATTACTTTGAATCATCTAATAAAAATGTGTTTGTATCTTTAAAAGATGTCGTAAATAATGTTAATTTAGGAGCGAGATATTCTAATTTAAATTGGATTAGTGATCGTACAGGCGTAGTTAGATTGTATTTGCATTCGAACGAAAACTGTGAGTTATTTACAGAAAAAACGGATCTTACATTATTAGTCAGAAATCCAAATAGAAATCCAATAAACGAACCATGTAATTTAGGAATACCGAGTGTTAATTTTCAATTAACAAAAGAATTAGGTGGAACAACCAATCAAGAAATTGCTTTAGATTTAAACGCTTATTCTGGACGAGGAGCAACAATTTCTGGTATAAAACTTAATCTTCAAGGTGATGCTACTAAAGTGGATTTTGAGCTATTAGAGGATACAAATGGCTTGCCTTCTACAACAACAAATAAAATTGTTGGTAAAATAGTTTCAAAGAATTTAATCGGTACTTTTAATGGAAAGAAAAGTTATCAATATGACATAGATTTTGATAAACCAATAGTCTTAGACGCCTTAGAATCTGAAGCTCCTGTAAAAAAATGGTTAAAAATTGTGACTGATGCACAAGCTTTAGAAGTTAATACTAACTTTGTTATTAACTCAACTTTAGCAATCAAAAATTCTAAAGATAGCCAAGGTAAATGGAGTTTAGATGTAAATAGTGAAGCCGTTTATCAATTAAAATCTGAGTGTCAGTATAATATGTGTAAACAAACTGTGCCAGATAGCCCTAACATTGTTGAGAATGGAATAGATATGCCATATCTTGAGATAACGCCTGACAGACCTGTGGTAATAGATGTAATTGCCAAAAAAGGTAGTAAACTAGAAATTACAGGAATGGACATTTCAGCTTGGAATATGCTTTCTTCTATATTTGGAGGATCTATTACAGATGGACCTTCATCTTTTAAGTTAAAATTATTAAGCATTGACCCTAAAACAGGAAAAATGCATAATATGAATGATGTTGGAGCATTAAAGGAAATAGAAATAGCTTCTACAGAGAACGAAAAAATACAATCATTAGTTTATAACATAGCTGAAGGAGCAATAGCTGTTCTTATAAAGAAAAAAATTAAAGTGAAATTTTCTCAGCCATTAATTTTAGATGGAGATAAAAGTGAAAAATATTGGTTGGTGCTTAATGATACTCAAAATATTTCATTTTGGGATACTAATGCAAATGTTGATGCTGTAATAGGTGATTATCCTAAAAAGTTTGTTTTAGAAGCTTCGCCACCAGATAGACCTACTGATGATTATCTTGATCAAAATAGTGAAATCGTTTATAAATTAAACACAGTATGTGGCAATTTAGGAACTACAGAACTACAAAAATTAGAGAAAGTAAAAGTATCTCCTAATCCGTTTAAAGATCAAGTTGTAATAGAATCTTTTGATAATATTAAACAGTTAGAAGTTTACAACATGGCAGGACTTCGCGTTACTACAAAAGAAACGAATAGCAAAACTGTTCAGTTAAATCTAGGTCATTTATCACCAGGTGTTTATATTGTTAAAATAGTTGATGATAAAGGAAAAGTAAATACTCAAAAAATAATAAAGAAATAAGAGTAATCTTAATTCTCATATCTATGTTAACAAGAGGAGTGAATAGTCACTCCTCTTTTTTTGTGTTTGATAAAATTAAATTTCAGTTATATTAAGATATAAAAAAGTTTAATAAGTATTTATAATCGTATATTGCTGATTCAAACTAATAACCTTGTATAAGATGAATTTTAAATTTATTGTTTCATTTATACTCTTCTCTACCTCATATACATTCGCACAAACAAAACAAATTTTAATCGAAAATGTTCGAATTTTAGATCATAAATCGGCTTCACTCACAACTCCGATGAATGTTTTAATCTCTGATCAAAAGATTGAAAAAATTAGTTCTACATCTATTTCAACAAAAAATCAAGATGTTGTAAAGATTAACGGAAAAGGAAAAACATTGATGCCAGGACTTATAGATGTCCATGTACACATGGTTTTTGGTGCTCTAACAATGCAACAAATGATGTCGGCAGATATGACTGAAGAAATGTTGATGAGCAAAGTTGCTGAAGGTTCTCAGAAGATGTTAATGAGAGGTTTTACAAGTGTTCGTGATGCCGGTGGACCAATTTTTCCACTCAAAATGGCAATTGATAAAGAAAAAGTTGTAGGACCACGTATTTGGCCTTCTGGCGCTACAATAAGTCAAACAGCTGGTCATGGAGATTTTAGAACTCCTGATGAACGATCTCGTCGATTTTTCGGAAAACCATCTCGCGCAGAACTATTAGGAGCTACTTTTATTGCTGATGGTCGAGATGAGGTTTTGACAGCAACAAGAGAAAATTTACGTTTCGGAGCAAGTCAAATTAAATTGATGGCTGGTGGAGGAACTTCTTCTGCCTATGATCCGATTGATGTAACACAATATACTTTTGATGAAATGAAAGCAGCTGTAGATGCAGCAGAAGATTGGGGAACGTATGTAATGGTGCATGCTTATACTCCAAGAGCGGTACAAAGAGCAGTAGAGGCTGGAGTAAAATCAATAGAGCACGGACAAATGTTGGACGAAGAAACTCTTAAAATTCTTGCTAATAAAGGTGTTTGGTTAAGTCTTCAGAATTTGATGGACAATAATGATAACATGGATGCTCAACGTAAAGAAAAGCGTAAACCAGTTTTAGATGGACAAGATAAAGTATGGCCTTTAGCTAAAAAACTAGGTGTGAAATTAGCTTGGGGAACAGACTTTTTGTTTGAACCTGAACTAAATGATGAGCAAAATAGTTATATTTTACGTTTACAAAAATGGTTTACAAATGCTGAAATCCTAAAAATGATCACGCAAGATAATGGTGAATTATTGCAGTTATCAGGTTTGCGTAGTCCATATCCAGGGAAATTAGGTGTTGTAGAAGAGCAGGCGTTAGCCGATTTGCTATTGGTTGACGGAAATCCATTAAAAGATTTATCAATCATCACAAATCCTGAGAAAAATTTTCTGGTTATTATAAAAGACGGTCGTATTTATAAAAACACAATGAAAACGAATAAATAACCTGTTTACGAGATATTTTCGTAATCTATAATATCACCAGGTTTACAATCTAATGCTTTGCAAATGGCATCTAATGTCTCGAAGCGAATTGCTTTTGCCTTTCCATTTTTCAGAATGGAAAGGTTAGAAAGCGTTATACCAACTTTTTCGCTCAACTCGTTTAATGACATTTTTCGTTTTGCCATCATTACATCCAAATTAATAATAATTGCCATAATCTAAATTGTTAAGTCGTTTTCTTCTTTGATATCTAAACTTTGTTTCAAAGCTACGGCAAATGCAAGAATTATTAATCCCGTAATAATAGAAGAAATATCAATCATATTATCCGTCGCTAAGGTATAATTTGAGTTTTGAATATATTTTTCCAATTGATAATTCTTGATGAAATTTAGACTCGAATCAATCAATGTAAAAGCAATTAGCGAAAAACCATTATACAATAATGTGTTATAAGTGCTTTTTTCAAAAAGTTGTCCTTTAATAAAACGTTTAACTAAACGAATAATAGAAACAAGGTAGAAGATAAATGCAAAAGCAGCTAACATATATAAAACCCAAATGTAAAAAGGGTAAATATTCAAGCTTTTGTCTGTGTGAACTTCTAAATCAATTTTACTTGCCGTAATATCTCCATTGATATTCGGGATTTGAATAGTTGAAGTTTTGTCTGAGTTTGGGACAACACTAAAATATACATAAGATTCTTTTGAGTTTCCCTCGTTATACCCTCTTTCAAAATCACTGTAATGCCCATTAACGACAAGATCTGCAAATGGAAGAAGAATTAATAATAATCCAATTATTTTTAAGTACAGCTTAGAGTTTGTTTTCATATTAGATGTTTTTGTTGTACAAATATAAAAGTAAATTTTTCGTAATTCAAAATAAATTTATTGTAAAACGATAAATTTATTTTGAATTGCAATATTCATGTTTCATCTTAACTATCAACTAAATCGAATAATTTCTACAAAAATTATAAAGAAGAATGATCAAAATAATGCCTAGATAGTTATTCAGAAAAGTCAATTCATTGTAACTTTGCAACACAAATTTAGAACAATGAATTTAGTAAAACAGGTTGCAATTATCTTTGGTTGCTTGGCATTTGGCGAGCTTGTTGTTTACCTTACACATATTAAAATGCCTTCTAGTATTATTGGTCTTATTTTACTTTGGACGCTACTAAAAACCAAAGTGATAAAAGTAGAAGACGTAGAATCTATCAGTAATTTTTTGATTAAGAATATGGGGATATTTTTCGTGCCGCCTTGTGTTGCAATGCTAAATTATTTCGGAATTTTAAGTCAATCCATTGTTCCTATTTTAGTAGCTACTTTAGTAAGTACAATTTTAGTGGTTTTATTTACTGGATTAACACATCAATTTTTAAGAAACAGAAAATGATATTCTTCTCAAATCCAACGTTTTTATTATTCTTGACTTTAGCATTATACGCTTCTGGAGTTTATTTGAGCGAAAAATACAAATGGATTATATTCAATCCAATTATTTTATCAATGTTTGTATTAATCGTTTATTGTTTAGTTCTCAATGTATCGTATGACCAATATGAAAAAGCTGGTCAATACATCGATTTTTTTCTAAAACCTTCTATTGTTGCTTTAGCAATTCCGTTGTATTCGCAATGGGACAAAATTAAAAAACAATTAGTGCCAATACTTACAAGTCAGATAGTTGGTTGTTTGGTCGGTATTTTATCTGTAGTGATAATTGCTAAATTATGCGGAGCAGAAAAAGAAATTATTTTGTCTTTGGCACCAAAATCTGTAAGTACTCCAATTGCATTAGAGGTTTCGAAATCTGTGAACGGAATACCGTCAATAACTGCTGCAGCTGTTATGATTACAGGTATTTTTGGAAGTATGGTAGGCTTCAAAATTCTAAATCTTTCACGTATTACAAAACCAATGTCGCAAGGTATTGCAATGGGAACTTCTTCTCACGCAATGGGAACGATGCGAGCGTTAGAAATTAGTGATAAATATGGTGCTTTTGCTTCTGTCGGAATGATTTTTAATGGAATTTTAACTGCAATCTTAGCGCCAATAATTCTTCAGATTTTGAGTGATTATTTGTAGAGTATTATAAATTCAGAAACTTTCTTAAAGCTGAACTTCTTATCAATTTGATGAAGAATAAAAGTATTGCGCTAATTTTTATTACACTACCAATAAACAAAATCAGATTTGCGGAAATAAAGGGATTATAATGTGTGATTTTACATAAAGCGCCAATTGTAATAACAATAATTCCTGTTATAAAAAGAAGTAGAATGTATTTTATCTTCATGTTTATAATTTTAATTTTCCTCTAAAACCACGAGCAGCATAGTAAGATTGAGCTCCGTTGTGGTAAATAAAAACGGTCCCGTAACGATAATCGCCAAAAATAGCACCGCCTAGTTTGCGGATATTTTCGGGTGTTTTTAACCAACTTGATGTTTTTTGATCTACAACGACAACTTTTTGTAAAGCGCGATAATCTTGTTCTGTTAACAATTCAATTTTCATGGTTTTAGCTAAATCTATTGCGTTATTTTTGGGCTGATGTTCTTTACGAGAAATCTGTCCTTCGTAATCATAAGAAAAGCTTCGTCTTTCTTTTGGGCTTTCTGCAGAACAATCTGCAAAGTAAATTTCGTTATTGTTTTCAAGAAAAATAACATCAGGTTCGCCTCCTGATATTTCCATTTCATTCAGAGACCAAACTTTTTCTGGTTGATTGACTATTTTTTCTTCTACAATTTTCCAGTCCAAACCTTCATGTCTAGATATGTTTTTTTCGAATCGTTGTTTCAGAATTGAGATTAATTCAGTTTCCTTTTCTTTGGTCAATATTTGATTTTTTGCCATAAAATAACTTTGTATTAAAGATATAAAGTTTAATTCTATAAATTAATCTTCATTGTTAATTAACTTCATAGTAGCTTCGTATGGCGTAACATTCTGTTTTATTGCAATCATCCATCCCAAGAAACTTTTCAAGAAAATATCACCTTTTTGTTCATTATTAATCAAGTTATTTAGTTTTTCATTAAAAGAATGATGTTGAATAATTTCTGGTTTAAGTAAGTATTTCTCGATAATTAAGATGTAATCCATTACAATTTGTTCTTTGGTTTGATATAAATAATTTTTGTAACGACGCTTGAAACTTTTGATGCGAGATAAAGCATAATCAGTGTGTTCGAATTGCGAGTGTATCAAAATTTCCATCATATTTTTTCTGATTGTCCACAGCATTCCCATTTTTTTCTCGTACCAAGCATCTGTGTGAGAAAGTTTAGCAATTATTTTTAAAGCATTTTTGTCTAAAAGTTGACCTAAAATCATAGCTTGCGTTGCGACTAAATCGTCAATGTCTTCTTGTTTTGTGTTTTTATTTTTCGTTTTTAAAGTATTTTCAATTGTTTTAATAGCTAAAAACGAATTGTTTGTAAAATGATAAAGTAAACTGAAGAGTAGTTGGTAACGAGGGTTATAAACAGAAAAATAAATATTGTTTTGTTTTTGCATTAATGTCAACATTTCATTTAAGTAAGTTTTACATTCGTCAAATTTTTGACTTCTAAAACTATAATTAGCTAAGTAATAAATTATCTGAATGTGGTAAAAAAGATGATTGTCAGCAGAATCTTTTTTGCTTTCAATAAATTGTTGAGCGGTTTTAATGAAACTTTCTATAAGTTGATAATTTTGTTTGATTGAGGCATATTCATTGGCAATGAAAAGTATCTGAACCAAGGATTTGTATGTCAAAATATCTTCTAAAGAATGGTTGAATTGTCGTAATGTTGAAGAAAGTAAATCATTCAGGTTAGTAATTTTTCCTTTTAACTGAATTTCCTGAAACTCTTTTCTCAATAAAGCATAAATAACATTTAATTTTGCTTCATTCTTAATTTGTTTTTGATTAAATTCAAACTCTATTGTTAATTTATTCAAATCCTCTGCAGGATTGAGATGAGCGTATTGTAATCGAGTTAAATAGATCTCGTTCAATAAGCTGTATTGTTCTAGTTTTTTTGCAAATTTTTCCGCTTTTTGTAAAGATTTGAAAGCAATTTTATTCCACTCATTCTCAAAAAAATATCTACTTACAATCAATAATCGTAACGCTTCGTTTCCTTCAGCATTATTTTTCTCAAAAGTTTTGTTTGAAAGGAATAGGATTAATGCATCTGATAATCTTTTTCGTAAAGCATGGTAAGCATCATTACTAATTTTTGCTTCAGCTTTAAACTTGTTTTTATTATTTATATCATCAGTTTTTAAATATTTTAATAACTGAATATTTTTAGTGTCATTTCGTTTATTCTTCTTTTTTAAAAACGTTTTAAATTCTTTTATATCAGTTTTATTTAAGCTATTTATTAAGTCAGATAATGAATCCATTTTGATGTAGTTGAATGTATATTTAAAAATAATAAATATTATTTAATCGTCAGTTTTTAATTGAAATTGATTTTGAAGAATTGTTTACTTCTCAGAAATTTGCTTCATAATTAATCATTAAAAAACTGAACTTATGGAAACAATTCAAAACACAAATGAAACTGAACAAAAAGTAAAATCTACAAAACGTGATAATGGTAGAAGTCCTCTAAAACCTACGCCTGCATTTATTGGTGCGTCTTGGTTAGCCTTGTTTGCTGGTACAATTGGTTATTGTGTCGGATTATGGAATGCAACAATGCAATTGAATGAAAAAGGATATTATTTTACAATTCTACTATTTGGATTATTTTCGGTAATTTCTGTACAAAAAAGTGTTCGAGATAAGGCGGAAGGTTTACCTGTAACAGAAATTTATTATGGTTTGAGTTGGTTTGCTACAATTGCATCAATTGTATTATTAACGATAGGTTTATGGAACGCAGATTTATTGTTGAGCGAAAAAGGATTTTACGGAATGTCTTTCGCATTGAGTGTCTTCTCTGCGATTGCAGTTCAAAAAAATACACGTGATTCAAAAGTAATTGATTCAAAAGAAAAATTATAAGTCAAAAAAAGCAAGTTTTTACAACTTGCTTTTTTTTTATTTTGCTACAACAGGTTCTTTTTGCAAAATCTGTATTGCACCACTTGCTGTATTTCCGTAAAGTTGAATAAAAACATCGTCGCCATTTGTTCTTCTAATAGCATAAACTCTGTATGGTCCTCCCCAATAATCAATAGATCCTTCTTCGCCTAAATATCTAGCATTTTCTTTCAAGAAATTTGTTTGCTGATCTGTTGCTTTTCCCTCGTAGATTAATTTCCCACCCAATTTTGTAATCGCTTCGTCGTACATTTTTTCAAAATAAGGTAATGACCAATCTGAGGTTGAATCATCGCTTTTAACTAAATAAGTTTTGAATGATTTTCCTCCAACTTTTACAAAATTATTGTTTGGTCCAAGTGGAAAAAAAATTTCATCATATTCTCGTAAAAGTGGTTTGTTTTGAAATTGAATATTTTTTGGAAGTGCTAAGAATGGAAATTCTCCTAATTCTGCATTCGAAACTGGAATTGTTGAAATATCAAATGCTATTGTATCCGTTTTTAACGGAATCTTTGTTGTGATAGTATCATTTGTTTGAACATTTTCAACAGAATTTTCTTCAATTGGTTTTTCATCTTTTTTTGAACAAGAAAATACGAAGAAACAGAAGCTAATTAGTGTAATTACTTTAATTGAGTTTTGGTTCATTTGGATAGTTTTAAGTGTTATTGTATCGAATTTATGAAATATTTTATTGATTATTAATGGTTTGGTAAATATTAATGATTTGATAATTTTGAGAAACTTGATTTTTAAGAATCTGTAAATTTTATACAAGCTCTTGCGAATTGTATAAACTTTTCTAACAAAAGAAGAACGAAATTTGTCTCAGATATTTTGTAATTTTAATATACTCTCAAAAAAAATAATTCAGATGGAAACAATAGATAAACTATTCATAAAAAATATGGTGTGTCATCGCTGTAAAGTAGTGGTTGGACGAATTTTGAAAATGAATAAAATCGAAGCAAACCATATTGAATTAGGCGAAGTTGAGTTGAAA
The DNA here is from genome assembly GCF_030005555.1 of Empedobacter sedimenti. GTDB lineage: Bacteria > Bacteroidota > Bacteroidia > Flavobacteriales > Weeksellaceae > Empedobacter > Empedobacter sedimenti. Next base: position 66,812 of record NZ_JASCQG010000013.1, read on the forward strand.
AATCCGATTGATTCGAGTCAATTAGAATTAATTCGAAATGAATTAGAAGAGGTTGGTTTTGAGTTAATTGATGATAAAAGAAGTAAATTAATTGAACAAATTAAAACATTGATTATTCAGTTGGTTCATCAAGAAAATAATGAACTTAAAGTTAATTTATCTGATTATTTGAGCGAACAAACGAAGTTAGATTATAAATATATTTCGAATCTTTTTTCGGAAATGGAAGGACAAACAATTGAGAAATATTTTATTCAACAAAAGATCGAAAAAGTCAAAGAATTAATGATTTATGATGAATTATCATTGAGTGAAATTGCTTTTCAATTGAATTATTCGAGTGTGGCACATCTTAGTGCGCAATTCAAAAAAGTAACTGGTTTAACGCCTTCTGTTTTTAAACAATTGAGCAAACATACGCGTCGACCAATTGATAAAATCTAAATTAAAAATCATGAAAAAGTATAGTTTTTTAATCATCGGAAGTTTTCTTGCTTTTGCTGCAAATGCACAATTTAAAAATCAAGAAACCAAACAATTTCAAGTGAAAGGAAGTTGTGCAAATGCGAAAGAATTAATCGAAAAAGCTGGAAATCAATCTCGAATTTCGAAAGTAGATTTTGATGCTTCAACTCAAACAGCTTCTATTTCGTACAATAAAGCAAAAACAAATTCGAACGAAATCTTGAAAAACATCGCGCTAGCAGGTTTTGATAATGCAGAATATATGGCGCCTGATGAAGCTTATGCGAAATTGGGAAAAGATTGTCAATATACACGTGATAAAAAAATGACAATGAATCATCAAGAAATGGATCATTCTAATCATAATCAAACTGAAAATTCTCAACAAAAAAATCAATTATCACAGGTTTTTGATACGTATTTTTCGTTGAAAGATGCTTTTGTAAAAGCAAATGAAAACGAAATTTCGAAACAAATAACAGCTCTTTCGAAATCTATTTCTACAGTAGAAATGGGTAAACTTTCACATGAATCGCATATGGTTTGGATGGAAGTTTTGAATGATTTAGAAACAACTTCGAAACAATTATCGCAAGAAAAAAATATTGAAAAACAACGAACAACTTTTGCAAAATTGTCACAACCAATGCACAAATTAGCGCAGAAAGCAAATCTTGGTTACACAATTTATTATCAAAATTGTCCAATGTATAATGGAGGATCGAATTGGTTGAGTAAAGATTCGGATATTAAAAATCCTTTCTACGGTAATATGATGTTGACATGTGGAAGCATAGTTGAGACTTTGAAATAAAATAAATAAAAAGAAAGAAAATGAAGAAGTTAACGATAGTTTTAAGTGTTTCAATATTAAGTTTTTTTGCATTAACATCTTGTCAAAATAAAACAGAAGAACCAACAGTTACTGCTCACGAAGAGCAGATGTCGGGTATGATGCAGCCATCGCAAACAATGGCTTACAACGTAGGCGATAAAGTTCCGAATAAGCAAGTTTGTATGGTGAACAATGCATATATGGGCAAAGATCAGTTTGAAGTTCCTTATGATGGAAAAACATATTATGGATGTTGTAATATGTGTGTTGAAAGAATTCCGAATGATGAAACAGCTCGTAAAGCAAAAGATCCTTTTACAGGAAAAGAAATTGATAAAGCGAATGCGTATATCGTTTTGAAAGATCAACAAGGAAATGTAGATTATTTTGAAAACGAAGAGAATTACAAAAAGTTTAGTCAGTTATAATAAATCATTCGCATGAGGAAATTACTTTGTTTACTTTTTGTTCCGTCAGCAATCGTTTTACAAGCACAAAAACGTGTTGAATATGACTTGTATGTGCGTGATACGATTGTTAATTTTTCTGGAAAAGACAAAAGAGCCATTTCGGTGAATGGTCAAATTCCGATGCCGACTTTAGAGTTTACAGAAGGCGATACGGCTGTTATTCGAGTGCATAATAAATTGAACGAAGACACTTCGTTGCATTGGCATGGCGTGTGGTTGCCAAACAAAGAAGATGGTGTACCGATGTTAACGCAAATGGGTATCAAACCTGGTGAAACATATACTTATACATTTCCCATAATTCAAAACGGAACGCATTGGTATCACAGTCATTCGGGGTATCAAGAACAAATCGGGATGTATGGTTCGATGATTTTGAAGAAGCGCGAAAATGATCCAACTTTCCGAAAAGGAATTGATGATTTACCTACAATTCCTGTGATGTTGAGTGAATGGACGGATTTAAAACCTGAAAATATTCAGCGAATGTTACACAATGCAAATGATTGGTCGGGAATTAAAAAAGGTTCCACACAAAGTTATGCAGAAGCGATTCGTGAAGGTCATTTCAAAACAAAATTGACCAACGAATGGAAACGTATGTTGGCGATGGATGTGAGCGATGTTTATTACGAGAAATTCTTGATAAATGCAGCAAACGAAAGTCAATTGAAGCAATTCAAAGCTGGTGATAAAGTACGTTTACGAATTTCGAATGGTGGTGCGTCAACTTATTTTTGGTTGCGTTATGCAGGTGGACAAATCACCGTTGTAGCAAATGATGGAAATGATGTTGAGCCAATTGATGTAGACCGTTTGATTATTGGCGTATCCGAAACCTATGATGTGGTTGTTACAGTTCCTGAAGGTGGTTTATCTTACGAGTTTCAAGCAACTTCTGAGGATAGAACAGGTTCAGCTTCGTTGTTCATAGGTGAAGGAAAGAAACAATTGATGGAACCGCTTCCGAAATTGAAGTATTTCGAAGGTATGAAAATGATGAACGACATGATGAATATGGACGGAACAATGAACGATATGGGCATGAAAATGAGCTTGCAGCAAATGGACATGAATACCGTAATGTATCCTGAAATTTCTGGAGAAGCGAAAAAGAAATCTAAAAAATCAAAGAAAGATTCTGCTGAAAACCATTCAGAAATGGGTGAAATGGATCATTCTTCGCACGGAAATTCATCGTCTAATATTACAACGTTGAATTATGGAATGCTAAAAGCGCCTGAAAATACAACATTTCCGCAAGATGCTCCTGTAAAAGAAATGCGTTTCGAATTAACGGGAAATATGAGTCGTTATGTGTGGAGTATGGATAACAAAGTGTTTTCAGAAACGGATAAAATTCCTGTCAAAAAAGGCGAAATTCTGCGTATTACCTTATATAATAATTCGATGATGCGTCATCCGATGCATTTACATGGTTTCGATTTTCGTGTGATTAATAAAAATGGTGAATATTCTCCGCTGAAAAATGTGTTGGATATTATGCCAATGGAAACAAATGTCATCGAATTTGAGGCAAATACAGAAGGTGATTGGTTTTTCCATTGTCATATTTTGTATCACATGATGGGCGGAATGAATAGAGTTTTTGAGGTTGGAGATTATCAAAATCCTAATTTACCAAATAAAAAACATGCGTATAAAATGTTGCAAATGGAAAGCAATATGAAGCATGTAATGGCAGAAAATGATTTTGCGACAAATGGTTTAGATGGTATGTTAATGGTACAAGATGCACGTTGGGCGTTAACATCTGAATGGGGAATTGGATATAAATCAGAGCACGGTTATGAAGTTGAAACTCATTTAGGACGTTTTATCGATCGAAATCAATGGTTGCAAGTTTTTGTAGGATTTGATTGGAATCAACACAAAATGTTAGCGGAACACGGAAATGTAGAGAAGAATATTTTTGGTCAGAAAACAGATCGTAATAAAGGATTATTTAGTGCAGGTTTTGTTTACAAATTACCGATGTTAATTGATTTTCAGACCGAAATTTATCATACAGGAAAAGTGCGTTTACAATTTATGCGCGAAGATATTCCAATTTCAAAACGTGTTCGCGCAGGTTTTATGTGGAATACAGACAAAGAATATATGGGAGAACTGAGTTATATTTTGAACAAAAACATGCACATCAGAACACATTACGATAGCGATATGGGCTTTGGTGTAGGATTGCGATTAGTGTATTAAAATTTCATACTTTTGTGGTATCTCTAATACCAAACAATGGATTTTAAAAACATTTTACAAAATGTAAATAAGTATGTAGATCTTACGGAAGAAGAAGAACGTGGATTTACATCTTATTTAACCAGGAAATCATTTCCTAAAAAAACAATCTTACTAAGAGAAGGTGAAATATGCCAATTTGAAGGTTATATAATAGAAGGATGTATTCGTATCTATTATATAGGTGAAAATGGGCAAGAAGTAACCTTGTCATTTGCTGTAGAAGATTGGTGGGTAAGTGATATAGCATCATTTTCTAATGAAATAGCCTCACGTTTATTTATTGAAACGATAGAAGATTGCGAAATGTTTTTATTGACATCTGATGCTAAAAATGAATTATTAAAAGCTTATCCTAAGTTTGAGCGTATGTTCAGAATTTTAGTTCAACGCAATTTATCAGCGCTTCAGAATAGGTTAATTAATACAATTTCGCAGACTGCAACTCAGCGTTATCAAGAGTTTTTGAAATTGTATCCAACAATTCCGCAAAGAGTTCCACAATATTATATAGCTTCTTATCTTGGTGTTTCACCAGAATTTGTAAGTAAAATCAGAAAAAAAATATTTAATCAAAAGGATTAAGCACTTGTGTTTAATCCTTTTTTTATTGAACTAGTTCAATGTTAAATTTGTTATAACACTTTAATTTCGAGAAATTAAAGTGAGAAACTATGAATAGAAAAGATTTTATAAAAAAGGGATTATTAGGAACAGGAATGTTTGCAGCAACAGCATCTTTGGCGAATGTATTAAAGAATGAAATTGACGAAATAACTCCACTAAAACCAATTGGTTTTAATCATTTACCAAACGAAGATGATAAAATTGATGACAACTCTGTTTTGCATAAAGCCGATACAAGAGGTTTGGCTAATCATGGTTGGTTGTTGAGTAGACATACATTTAGTTTTGCAAATTATCATAACCCCGATCGTATGCATTTTGGTGTATTAAGAGTATTGAATGACGATCGTGTAGAAGCAGGAAGAGGTTTCGGAACACATCCACATGATAATATGGAGATTATTAGTATTCCACTAGAAGGTGATTTAGAGCACAAAGATAATATGGGTAATACGGCGATAATCAAAAATGGTGATATCCAAGTAATGAGCGCTGGAACGGGAATAACACACAGTGAGTTTAATAAAAACGAAAATCAATTAGTAAGGTTTTTACAAATCTGGGTTTATCCCAATAAACCAAATGTTACGCCACGTTACGGACAAATCACATTAAACATAAATGAAAGACACAATAAGTTGCAACAAATCGTTTCACCTAATCCTGATGATGATGGAGTTTGGATAAATCAGAATGCATGGTTTCATTTAGGGAATTTTGAGCAAGATGTAGAAACGACTTATCAGATAAAGAGAAAAGGAAACGGTGTGTATGTTTTTTTATTAAAAGGTAATCTTATAGTAAATGGGCAAGAGTTAGCAGCAAGAGATGGTTTTGGTCTGTGGAATATAGATAAGCTTACTATAAAGAGTACAACAGCAGATACAGAAGTATTGTTAATGGATGTACCAATGACGCTGGCTTAAAAGAGATAAAAAAGGATTTGACAAATAAAGTTGAATCCTTTTTTAATTTTTTTTTAGTTTTTTTTCACTTCTTGAACTAGTTCAATGAATAGGTTATCATCTCACTCTAAATTTGTCATATCAAAATAAGAGAAATAAACAATTCACAACTCAAGTTTTGAAAAATAGAAATTAAAAATTTAAAAATAAAAATTATGAAAAATTCAACTTGGACAATTGACCCAACACATTCAGAAATCGGATTCAAAGTAAAACACATGATGTTTACAACTGTTAACGGAAAGTTTAATGACTTCCAATCAACAATCGAAAATGAAGGAGAACAATTTACAGATTCTAAAATCTCTTTCTCAGCAAAAGTAAACTCAATCGATACAAACAATGCAGATCGTGACAATCACTTAAAAAGTGGAGATTTTTTTGAAACAGAAAAATTTGAAGATTTAAAATTTGATGTAACAAATATTTCAAAAATCAACGATCAAAATTATACAGTAACTGGAGATTTAACAATTAAAGATGTAACAAGACCAGTAGAATTAAAAGGAGAGTACAGCGGTTTGTTACAAGATCCATGGGGAAACACAAGAATTGGTTTATCATTAAATGGAGCAATTAATCGTAAAGACTTTGGGTTAGGATGGAACACAGCTTTAGAAACAGGAGGAGTATTAGTTGGAGAAGAAATCAAATTATTTGCAGAAGTACAATACGTAAAACAAGCATAATCATAAAGAATACATAAAAACATTATCAAAATAAAATTATCAAAATAACTTACAAAATTTAATTATCATGAAAAAAGCAATCTTATCTTTCGTAATCGGAATCGCATCTATCACTGCATCAGCTCAAAAACCAAGTCCAGAGCTATTAAATCCAACAAATCACTCATTAGTATTAATTGATCACGAAGGTCAAATGGCTTTCGCAACACATAGTATTCCAATGAGCGAATTAAGAGACAATGTAGGAATTGTTGCAGGTGCATCAAAAATCTTTAAAATTCCGACAGTTGTAACTACAGTAGCAGAAAAAACATTTTCTGGACCAGTTTTCCCTGAAATTTTAGAATTCTATCCAGAAGCTACTTCAAAATTTGTTGACAGAACAACAATGAACACGTGGGAAGATGTAAATGCATACAAAGCAATTACAGAAAAAGGTAAAAAGAAAATCGTAATGGCAGGTTTATGGACAAGTGTTTGTGTGGTAGGACCAGTAATGTCAGCTTTACACGACGGATATGAAGTGTATGTAATTACAGATGCGTCAGGAGATGTAACAAAAGAAGCACACGATCAAGCGGTTACTCGTATGGTGCAAGCTGGAGCAAAACCAATTACATCAATCCAATATTTATTAGAATTACAAAGAGATTGGGCTCGTCAAGATACTTACAAAGCAGTTAATGACTTAGTTGTAAAATATGCAGGATCTTACGGTATTGGAATTCAATATTCAAGAGAAATGTTAAAACATTAATAAAACTATAATTAAGGCAGGTTTTTTGCGCCTGCCTTATTTTAATAAAACCTATATATATTATGAAAACATTACAAAAACTCATACTTACTTCTATTGTACTTGGATCTTCTTTTATGTATGCACAAAAAGCAGATATAATTGTAACCAATGGTAAAATTACAACTTTAGATCAGTTAAACCCAGAAGTGCAGGCTGTTGCAATTAGCGGAAACAAAATTTTGCAAACAGGAACAAATGCTCAAATTTTAAAATTAAAAGGTAACAATACAAAAGTTATTGATGCAAACGGAAACCGTGTACTTCCGGGATTATTTGATAGTCATTTACACGTAATTAGAGCTGGTAGATATTATAATGCAGAATTGCGTTGGGATGGTGTAAAGTCTCTCAAAAAAGCATTGCAAATGTTAAAAGAGCAAGCTGCTCGTACGCCAGAAGGACAATGGATAAGAGTTGTTGGTGGTTGGAACGAATATCAGTTTGAAGAAAAAAGACTTCCTACGTTAGAAGAAATCAACGAAGCAACAGGTAATGTACCAACTTTTATCTTGTATTTATACGGAAAAGCTTGGATCAATAAATCAGGTTTAAAAACGCTTAATATCAATGCTGATACACCAAATCCGGCACAAGGATTAATCGAAAAAGATACAAATGGAGATCCAACAGGATTATTGGTTGCAGAACCAAGTGCATTCATTTTGTACTCTACATTAGCAAAATTACCAGAATTATCTAAAGAAGAAAAAATTAACTCAACTCTTCAATACATGACAGAGTTGAATAGGTTAGGAGTTACTTCTGTAATGGATGCAGGAGGAGGATTTCAGAATTTTCCTGACGATTACGGAATTACAGATGAGTTGAATACGCAAGGAAAAATAACAGTACGTTTACCTTATTTTTTATTCGCTCAGAAAAAAGGAACAGAATTAGCAGATTATACAAAATGGACAGGAATGGTTGAGATTGATAATCACAGTCACAACGGTCATAACGAAGTAGAATATCATGTAGCAGGAGGTGGAGAAAACTTAGTTTCTGATGCAGGAGATTTTGAAAACTTCTTATTTCCTCGCCCAGAACTTCCTTCAACAATGGAAGGTAGTATGAAAGATGTTTTGAAATTATTGGTTAGCAAAAGATGGCCATTCAGAATTCATGCAACGTACAACGAAAGTATTACACGTGATTTAAATGTTATCGAAGAAGTAAATAGAGAAACGCCATTAAATGGATTAGTTTGGTTTTTTGATCACGCAGAAACAATCAGTGAAGAAAACATGAAACGTATCAAAGCGTTAGGTGGAGGTATTGCAATTCAACACAGAATGGCTTTCCAAGGAGAAACATTCATCAGACGATATGGTAAAAAAGCAGCGCTTAATACACCACCAGTTAAAAAAATGTTAGAGATGGGGCTACCAGTTGGTCTTGGTACTGATGGTACACGTGTAGCAACATACAATCCTTGGATTTCTTTGTACTGGGTAACAACAGGGAAAAGTGTTGGAGGAAACCAAATTATGGACAAATCAAATACTGTAGATCGTAAAACAGCTTTAGAGTTATACACGCACAGAGGTTATGATTTGATCAAAGAAAAAGACAAAGGTAAATTAACAAAAGGTTATTACGCAGATTTAATTATTCTTGACAAAGATTACTTCAAAGTTGATGACGAACAAATCAAAACAATTACTTCTAAATTAACAATCGTTGATGGAAAAGTAGTTTACGGTGATAACGATTACCAAAATGTCGCACCAAAACCATTAAAAGCATTACCAGAATGGTCTCCAGTAAATTATTTTGGAGGTTATCAAACAAAATAAAAACAATAATAAGTACGCCATACTTAAATTTAAACTCTCCACCGATGAAAAACCTTTTAATAAAAATTTCAATGTTAGTTCTTTTATCACCCAATTTATTTGGGCAAGATGAAGGTTTTAAACTAATGAGATTTGATGAAGATTATACATACTTAAAAGACTCGACAAGAAATTTCTACGAATCTTTAAAATATATTCCTTTATCAGAAGATAAAAATATAAGTTTATCAATAGGAGGTGAAGCACGTGGAGAGTTTATTCATTTTAATAACGAAGATTGGGGAAAATCTAATATCGGAACCAATCCATTTTTCTTGCAACGTTATAGCTTGCATGCAGATTTAAAGTTAGGAAATAGAGTTCGTCTTTTTACACAAATAAGAAGTGCTTGGGAAAGTGGTCGAAAAAATGGACCACGACCAATTGATGAAGATCATGCAAACATTCAGAACTTATTTGTTGATGTAGATGTTATCAAAAATGAAGAGCAACAATTAACAGCTCGTGTAGGTAGACAAGAATTAAATTACGGGAGTGGACGATTAATTTCTGTTCGAGAAGGTCCAAATTTACGTTTGTATTTTGATGGAGCAAAAGTGATGTACAAACGAGGTAATTTTAGTTCAGATGCTTTCATTATGGCGCAATCTACAGTTACAGAAGGTGCTTTTGATAATACTTCGACAAAAAAAGCAAATTTGTGGGGAAGTTATAACACATTCACTTTACCAAAAGAAACTAATTTAGACTTATATTATATTGGTGTTCATCGAGATGAAATACGTTACGAAGACGAATTTCTGAAAGAAACAAGACACACTGTTGGAACAAGAATTTGGCGTGATGCAGAAGGATTTATTTATAATTTCGAAGCAGCTTACCAATTCGGAAAAGTAAGCAGAGGTAGAATTAATGCTTATACAGTTTCTATGGATGCTGGCTACTCATTTGCAAATGCAAAAGGATCTCCAACGGTTAGTTTACGAGTTGATTATATTTCTGGAGATAAGAAAACAGGCGACGGAAAATTACAATCATTCAATCCATTGTTTCCTAAAGGAGGATATTTTGGTTTTAGCCCACAAGTTGGTCCAGTCAATTTATTTGATATTCATCCATACGCAACATATAGTCTTAATGATAAGATGACTTTACAAGGTGATGTTGTTTTCAATTGGCGAGCTTCGTTAAATGATGGAATTTACAGACCAAGCGGAACGTTAAGTTTAGCATCAAGCAATTCAAGAAAAAGATACATTGGTACAGCTTTTTTAGGAAGTTTTACTTACAATATAAACAAACACTTTACCTCAGTTACGGGGATTCAATATTTTAAAACAGGAGATTTTATCAATGATGTAATCGAAAATCATAAAGATGGAGTCTTCTTTAATACCAAATTAACATTCAAATTTTAAAAAATAAAATCATGAAAAAAATTAATCTTATCTCTCTAAGAACCGCATTATTAGTATTAGGTTTAACATTTGGAACAAATATTACTTATGCTCAACAAACTGTAACAGAAGCTAAAACAACAGCAATTGGTACTCAAAAAACATGGGGAACTGTTGACGGAATTCAAATCGTTGGATTAGTACAAGGTCCATCTGCTGCAGATGCAGAATTACAAATTGCCTGTGTATTTGAATATACTGAAGGTGATATTTTTAACGAGCCTGCTTTACCAGCTGCATTAAATGGTTTAGTTCATTTGGATGAAGCATTAAAGGGTAACTTAACATCAATCCGTAAAACAGGAAAATTTGACGGTCGTGCTTTAGAAACATTTTTAATCTCGCCAGATAACAAAACATTAGGAGCAAAGAAATTATTGTTAATCGGTTTAGGAGATCGTAACAATTTTACACCAGAATTAATGACACAAGTTGGTGAAATAGCAACAAGAGAGGCGTTAAAATTAGGTGTAAAAAACTTCGCTTTTGCAAGTGATTTGAAGGATGCTGGGATTGATTCGCCAACAGCCTTGGTTGCAGGAAATGTAGTGAAAGGAATTATAAGTGAGTATCGTGTACAAAATGAATTAAAAGGTTTACGTTTAGCAAAGTTTAAACCATTGACAAAAGTATATTTATTAGCAGGACCTGCTTTTTTTGAAGTTGCTGGTGGAGGAATTTCAGATGCGATAAAAGAGGTGCAATAAATTAGTTATTTTGATAATAAAACGGGGAAGTTAGCTTCCCCGTTTTTTTTGTATTAAGAATTGAGTAATGACTAATTCATCGCTTTTAGCTCATTCAAGAAATCAACAATATCTTGTCCAGAATAATCTGCCATTCCCATTGTTGTATGTGCAATATTTCCTTTCTTGTCCAAAATAACAGTTGTTGGTAACGAACCATTAAAAAACTCAGTTGGAATACTAGAATTTGGATAAACCACAGGTAACGAAAGTTTTTTGCGTTCCATAAATTTTGCCACTTTATCACGTTTTCCTTCTACTTCAACCGTCAAAATTACGATGTCTTTATCATCTTTTACTTTATCATACAATTTCTGAATTGATGGCATTTCCGCAATACAAGGCGGACACCAAGTTGCCCAAAAATTCATGAAAACAACTTTACCTTTCAAATCTTCCATGTTGACAGCTTTTCCATCAGCATATACCATTTCGAATCTGTAATTGGCTTCAGATTTTGGTTGAGTTGTTGGTTCAACTTTTTCTAATTTCGGTTCAAATAAACCTAATTTCATTAAACCTTGTTGCATTATTGCTTTAGCTTCTGGCACAAAAAGTAAGACCAAAGCCAGCGCTCCTATGATAATTGTTGAGTAATTTCTTTTTAACATTGCTATAAATTTATTGTTTGTTCCCATTGTAATCCGCTTATATCGGTTAAAACTACTTTGTGAATTTTGTCTGAAATATCAAAATTCAGATTTGCTTTTGCACCCAAAGGTAACACCAAACTGTGTTTGTGCGGTGTGACTTTTGCTACATAATAATTCGAAATTTGTTGTTTGTCCAAAGTGGATAACTCTTTCATATCCAAACTTTCAATTATTTCATTTTGATGATTATGAAAATCAATTCTGATCAAAAAAGAACCATAAACATCCGCGCCTTCTATTCGCATTACATCAAATGAAACCTTGTTTTGATGTTGTTTCAAATTCGTGATTTCTACTTTTGGTTTGACAGATTTATTGTGCAAAGTCCCGTAAACTCCACCATGAAAAACCTGATTTGTAAACAAAGTAATGAATAAAATAAAAAAACTAAAACCTATAAAATGAGGTCTGTATTTTTTGATTGAAATTGAATTCCAGTTATTTTCTTGTTTGATAAATTGATTTTTATTGAAGAAATAATCCAACGAGATTTTTCCCGAACCTGCCTGAAATAGTGTAAAACCTCCAGCTAATCCTAAAACACCAATTTGCCATTCGTCTAGACAAGTTGTACCAATCCAGCCCGAACCAAGTAAAATTCCCATCGCCAAAAAGAAAACGGCAATACTCATGATTCGTGTTTTGTAACCAAGCATTAAAAGTAAGCCAACAACGCCTTCTACGATGGTGAAAATCCACATATTCCAAAGCAACGCTTCAGGATTTTCGACTAAATATTGAATAAGTGGTTTAATGAAAAGGGCATTTGGTAAAAAATGATTGAATTTTTCGCCAATATAACCCGCAGCTTCTGGATCGAGTTTATTTTCTAAAATTAAACGTCTCCAAAAGGCAGAAAAGTACGTCCAACCAATGACCAAACGTAACGCTAATACAGCATTACCCATTGATAAAACAGATTTATTTTGCATGAATTTTTATATAAGTGATTGAATATTGTTGTCTAAATTAATTAAGAAAAATTAAGACATCAACGAATATTTCAATTGCTTATACAACAGATAAAAAGGTATTTTTGGTGATTGAATTTCATTCGAATCAATATCTTCTTCGATTAATGAAGAACGTGCTAATCCAATGAAATGAATAGATGAATCTGGTAAATCAAAATTCGGAACATCAAGATTCTTTGTTGATTTTTTAACTGTTTCAAACTTAACAATCGTACACGAATTCGAATGATTTTGATTGATTTTGACTTGAGAAGTTTTTGTTTGATGAACATTTTCTACTTCCAAAATCGTATGAATAGAAGCTTTGATGCTACATGGCGTAAGTAGCACAAAAATCGAAGAGATGATTAAAACGAAACTTCTAAAATTCATGAAACGAAACTAATCATTAATTTTCAATAAAAACCAATTCACAATTAAACTTTAAGAAATTATTAGAATTTCTATCTTTGTCTTGATGAAAGAAAAACCACTATTTTTTGTTTTAATAATTCTAACACTTTTACTTTTTGTTTTGAGTTTAAGTGTTGGAAAAGTCTCGATTTCTTTCACCGAAATTTTTAATGTATTTTCTGGTCATTCAGACGAAATGTTGCATAATCTTGTGCTCAATTTTCGATTACCAAAATCATTAACAGCTTTATTGGTCGGAATTTCGTTACCAATTTCAGGTTTTTTGATGCAAGAATTATTCAAAAATCCTCTAGCAGAACCTTCTGTTTTGGGAATAACTTCGATGGCAAGTTTAGGCGTTGCGATTGTGATTTTTCTTTTTTCGATGATTGGTTTTGACGAATTTCTCAACAATCCTTGGATTACAATTATTGCCTCATTTTTAGGTGCAATTGTCGCCTTGTTTTTGGTGATTTCGTTATCATTTCGTGTCAAATCATCCGCATCTTTGGTGATTATCGGATTTATGATTGCTGGTTTAGCAGGCGCATTAATTGGCATGATGCAATATTTTGCTCCTTCCGACAAAATCAAAGCCTATTTAGTTTGGGGATTCGGTTCGTTGAGCGGATTGTCATGGGAACAATTAGGTGTTTTTGGTTTATTTGTTTTGAGTGGAATCATCGTTTCATTATTTACTTTACGTGGAATTACAGCTTTATTATTGGGTGAAAAATATGCACAATCTTTAGGAATTAATATCAAAAAATTACGTTTTACAATTTTAATTTCAACCGCATTATTAACCGCATCAGCAACGGCATTCGCTGGTCCGATTAGTTTTATTGGATTGGCAGTTCCACATATTTGCAGAACATTGTTACGAACAGGTGACATGAAAGTTTTGTACCGATGGATTTTCGTTTCAGGAATATTTTTCATGTTATTATTTTCAATTTTAACAGAAGTTTTTCCGTTTGGAACGTTACCGATTAATATCATTACCGCGTTGTTTGGAGCGCCGATTGTCATTAGTATTTTGTTGAACAATAAAAACGAAGTGCGATGAAAAATGCTATTTTGAAATTAGAAAATGTTTCGGTTGGATATGGTTCAAAAGAAATTGTTTCTGCTATAAATGCGACTATAAACTCGAATGAATTGATTGCTGTTTTAGGTAAAAATGGTGCAGGAAAATCAACGTTGATTAACTCAATTTTAGGCTTTCAGAAAACATTGAATGGTGAAATTTATTTAGAAAATTATTCGATCAAAAAATTATCTTCTCAAGAGATTGCGCAGCAAATTGCAGTTGTTTTACCACGTTTGTCGATTGTTCCAAAAATTAAAGTTTCGGAATTGGTTGCGATGGGACGTTTGCCTTATCACAAGGTTTTGAAAAAGATTTCTAACGAAGAACAATACTTAATTGATGACGTTTTAGAATTGGTAGGAATTTCGAATTTGGTAAATCAATTTGCGAATGAAATTAGCGAAGGTCAATTGCAATTGGTGATGATTGCGCGTGCGTTCTGTCAAGATGCGAAATTGGTGATTTTGGATGAACCAACTTCTAATTTAGATTTAGCGAATCAATATCGTATTTTCAATTTGCTGAATGAGTTAAAATTGAAAACGGATAAATCATTTCTGATGATCACACACGAAGTTGATTTTGCATTGGAAAAAGCGGATAAAATTTGGTGGATAGAAAATGGAAATCTTTTCGAAAATATTCCTGAGCAAATGGCTTTTGAGCATCAAATTATTCAGAAATTATCTAACCAAAATCTGATGTATGATGAAAAAAATAATCGTTTTTCAACATCGAGAAAATTCTCAAAAACCATTGGTGTGAAAGGGAATTCTGAATTGGCTTTTTGGGTAAAAAATGCCTTAATTCGTAATGGGATATCTGTTGAAAATAATGCGGAAAATCATATTGAAATCACAGAAAATAACATCATCTTTGAAGGAATTAAGTTTGAAACGATAGAAGAAATTGTAAATTTTGTACAACACAATGAAAAATATAATTGTAACAGGAGCGAGTAGAGGAATTGGTTTTGAATTGGCAAAACAACATTTAGAGTTAGGAAATCGAGTGTTGACAGTCTCTCGAAATGTAGATAAATTGAAGGAATTAACAGCTTTTGCAAAAGAAAATCAATATCAGTTTATCGGTGTTGATTTGTCTAATTTTGATGAGATTTCAGAGGTTTTGAAAGCTGTGGAATCTTGGAATAAAGTAGATGTTTTGTACAATAATGCGGGAGTTTGTATCAACAAACCATTTGTAGAAATGCAACAAGAAGATATGTTGACTTCTTGGCAAATTAATTTTATGGCGCCATATCGCTTGATACAAGTTTTGATGCCAAAATTTGATACATCTTCTCATGTGGTTAATATTTCGACAATGGGAGCTGTACAAGGTTCGGTGAAATTTCCTGGCTTATCTGTTTATTCGTCTTCAAAATCTGCAACGGTTAATTTGACTGAATTGTTGGCAGAAGAATTGAAAGACCACGGACCAAGAATAAATGCAGTAGCTTTGGGAGCGGTACAAACAGAAATGTTAGAAGAAGCGTTTCCGGGGTATATTGCACCATTGCAACCAGATGAAATGGCAGAATATTTAGTTGATTTTGGATTGAATGGTTGGAAATATTTCAACGGGAAAATTCAACAAGCGTCAATTTCTACACCTTAGGAAAATAGAATTTAGATGAAATAATAAAAGTCGCTTTTGTGCGACTTTTTTATTGATTAGAAACTCGTTTTCTAAAAATGTACATTAATGGAAAACTGCGTAAAAACATCCAAATGCCAAATGCAATCCAAATTCCATAAATATTTAAACCAAAGTAATCTGCAAGATAAATGGTTGGTAGAAAACCAAGGAATGTTGCGACAATTAAGTTGTTTCGTAAGAGTTTTGCATCGCCCATTCCTTTGAAAAATCCATCAAAAATATAAGCCAATGTGTTGATTGGTTGCATTAATAAAACCATCCAAAATACAGAATTGAAAATCGTCAAAACATTTGGATCTTGGTTGAAAATTTGCCCAATTTGATTGTAGAAAATGAAACAAATCGCAATTAAAATACACGCAATTAAAACTGAATATTTGGAAATATCTTTGCTCAGAATCCAAAGTTTAGGATAATTCCGTTCACCTTGTAAACGACCTGCCATAGCATTTCCAGCACCTGCATATCCATCAATAAAAAAAGAAAAGAACAACCAAATATTCATCAAAATACTTTGTGCGGCGATGTAGTCTTTTCCATAATCGGTGGCGTAAGAGTTGGCAAGAAAAAATGCAACATTAAGCGAAGCAGTTCGTAAAATAAAATTGAAACTTAAGTTGACATATTTCTTGAAAAAAGGATGAATGATTTTCCCAGGGTTTAATCCAAATGAAGTTTTTGTGAAATAGTAGTAAAACGCCATGATTACCATAATCAATTGCGCAATCAAACTTGCATAGGCAGCGCCTTTGATATGATAAGCAGGAATTATTCCGTCAATTCCAAAAATCAAAATATAATCTAAAAATACATGAACAAACGCAGCAGTTAAACTACATTTCATTGCCCAAATAGTGTTTTGGATTCCTCTAAATGCACCAAAAAGTGTGAGGGAAATAAGTGTTAATGGAAAACCAAATGCTCTGATTTTGTAATAATCAACCGAAAATTGAAGAACCAAATCTTTTGCATTGTACAATTCGAATAGATTTTGCGCAAAAAAATAGGTCGGAACAAAAATAAGTAAACTCAAAAATAGATTGAAATACAAGGCTTGCGGAACTAATGTTTTGATACTTTCCAATTTATTTGCACCAAAACTTTGCGAAACCAAAGATGAAATAGAGGTTTTGGTTTGGGCAACAATCCAAATAATTCCGGAAAGAAAAGAACCAACCAAACCAGTCGCAGCAAGTGCTTCGACCGAATATTCTTTTACATTACCCACCATAGCAATATCGGTTAAGGTAATAAGAGATTCTGCAATTCCCGAAAAAATTGCAGGAATCGCTAATTGATTAATTTGTTTGAATGTAATTCTATCCGAAACCGAATTCATTTCGAAAAATTATTTTTTTACACGTTTGTAAGGAGGTTTATTTTTGATGATTTGATTTAGCATAAATAAAGTAATTGCAACCAATGTGAAATATCCTAAAAGCGGCAATCCAGGGATTTGATAATCATTGTATTTGAACATAAAAATACACGCTAAATATCCCGCAAAAATTAAATAGTAAAATACCTTTTTGAACGATCCGTAATTAAATTTTCCTCGAATATATTCGATAATGTTTAGTAAAATCAAAAAGAAATAAAAGCCAAAAAAGATATAGCGAAGTGGATTAATAGGAGCGTCTGTTGTACGAATATTAATCATTAAATTGTAATTGTAAACGCCATTATAAATTAATAACAATAAGATAAGAAGGATAATAATACGAAGTATTTTCATAAAGTATTTTTACATTAAAAAAAGCTGTTTTACAACAGCTTGATATTATTTAATTTCTGGTTTAAAATCTAAAGATAAAGAATTTACGCAATAACGTAAACCTGTTTGTGTAGGGCCGTCATCAAAAACATGTCCTAAATGACTTCCACAATTCCCGCAAAGTATTTCGGTTCTAGACATACCATGTGAAGTGTCTAAATGTTCTACAATTTTACCTTTTTTTATTTCTTGATCAAAACTTGGCCAACCACAATGTCCGTCAAATTTTGAGGCTGATGAAAAAAGTTCTTCTCCGCAAGCGCCACATGTATAAACTCCATTTTCAAAATGCATATTAAATTTCCCAGTAAAAGGACGTTCGGTACCAGCTTCGCGCATTACATAATATTGCTCTGGCGTAAGTTCCTTTTGCCACTCGGCATCAGATTTAGTTACATTGTACTTAGGCTCGTTCATAGCGATTGTTTTATTGGTTTCTGGGGTTGAGATTTCTTTCTTCCCTTGTGGTATACATGAGATGCTATTTGCACCGATTATTATTGATGAAATTATAAGGTATTTATATTTTATTAGCCAATCCATTGATTATATTTTTCAAAAGCTTGTCTGATTTGTTCTTCAGTACAAACTACATCATAACGACAATTTCCAATCTTATTAATCAAACTAAAGTTGATTGAATGGTTTTGATTTTTTTTGTCGTGCTTCATCCATTCCATTAAGCTAGGAAAAATTTGCATATCAATTGTATTTAAAGCGTACATTGAAGCAAAACTTTCGCAAACTTCTTCTAGATCAGTTTTTGAAATTAATTCTTGATCATAACTCAAGAAAGTCTCAATAATCATACCGATAACAATTGCTTCACCATGTAAAAGTGGAAAATCAGTTTCTAACGATTCACTTTCTATTGCATGTCCAATTGTGTGTCCGTAATTTAGGATTTTACGTTCACCTTTTTCATAAGGATCATTATCTACTACATTTTCTTTAATGTGAATAGAGTCCATAATAAAAGGAACCAAAGATTTTGCATCATGTGTAGGTAACTGAACTAAATTATCCCAATGATCACGATTTTTAATTAAACCATGTTTTAACATTTCTGCTAATCCAGATTTTACCTGACGTTGTTCTAAAGTTAAAAGAAACTTAGGATCAATTAATACCATTTCTGGTTGAGTAAAAGTTCCGATTATATTTTTCATTCCTTCTAAATCAATTCCGTTTTTACCACCAGCAGAAGCATCTACCATTGATAATAACGTTGTAGGTATATTGATAAATTTTATACCACGTTTAAATGTAGAAGCCATAAAACCTCCCATATCAGTCAAAACACCACCACCAACATTAATTACTAATGAATGACGATCTGCACCCAATTCACTCATCGCTAACCATAGATTCGTAACCGTATCAATGTTTTTATTGTCTTCACCAGAATCTATTTCTAAGATTTCGTATGCCGAAAGGTTGTCTAAATCAGCTAGTAATAAAGGTAAACAATGTACATGTGTATTCTCGTCAACCAAAAAAAAGATTGAAGAAAAGGTATTCTTAGATAGGTATTCGTCTAAAATATAGGCGATTGAGCCAAAATGAATCGGAGCTGATTTCAAAATGAAATATGTTTAAATAAATGTGCCTAAAATTACGCAGACCTTTTGATATCAACCAAATTTTTTGAATGATTTATTTTAGCCATTTCAAATACTATAAAGTATAATGTTATGAAAATTGTCTGAAATTATTTTTTTAAATTTGCACAAAATCTAAACAGATGAACATAGTTCTATTTGATGGCGAAGAATGGGAAAATTTTTTGCCTCTAACGTTTACAAAACCTGTTGCGGCTGTCCGTATGGGAATACTAACTTTTGTAGAGCGTTGGGAGAAAATAACAAATAAAAGCGTGTCTTTTTTGACCCAAAATTATTTGTCAGAGAAATTTCCTGCAGATTTCCAATCAGAGAATTTATTTATTAATCCTTCCTTTTTTCCTTCAAAAAAACTGATTGACACAATTCTGAATCTTAATTTAGGACAATCTATCGTATATAAAAATCAATTAGTTGCGGTAAAAACAGTAGAGCAAATACCTACAATTACTGTTGATGTAATAGATTTTGACGAAGAAATTATTCATATTCAACACTCTTGGGATTTATTTACATATAATTTTCAAGCGATAGAGTTTGATTTTGATTTGGTAACAAAAGGTAGAACTTCACAACCTATTTCTTCAACAAATGGAGTGTTAAATCCTGAGAGAATATTTATAGAAGAAGGAGCTTTTGTAGAATTTGCTACTTTAAATGCTACTGATGGACCTATATATATAGGAAAAGATTCATTTGTAATGGAAGGTTCTATGGTGCGTGGAGGAATGGCTCTTTGTGAGCATGCTACAATAAAAATGGGAACCAAAGTATATGCAGGCTGTACAATTGGACCACACTGTAAAGTTGGTGGCGAGTTGAGTAACGCGATTATTTTAGGTTTTTCTAATAAAGGACATGACGGATATTTAGGAAACTCTGTTGTAGGAGAATGGTGTAATTTAGGAGCTGATACAAACAATTCTAACTTAAAAAACAACTACGATATTGTAAAATTATGGAGTTACAAAGAAAAAAGATTTGTAAAAACAGGATTACAATTTTGTGGTGTAATTGTTGGAGATTATGCTAAGGCAGCCATTAATACTCAGTTTAATACTGGTACGGTTGTTGGTGTTTGTGCGAGTATTTTTCAACCAGGTTTTCCACCAAACTTAATTAAACATTATAGTTGGGGAGGAAATTCGGATGCGCCGGTTTATAATCTTGACCGTGCATGTGAAGCTGCAGAAAGAATGATGGCAAGACGTAAAGTAGAGTTTACTTCTGCTGATAGAAAGATTTTAGAACATATTTTTAATTTAAATAACAACTAATTTAACAAAGAAAAAGACACAGGATTTTGTCAAAAAATTGCGATATGATTAATTTAATACGTTAATCTATTAACAATTAATTAAAAAATCCTTAATTTTGCTTTTTGTTAGAAAAGAATAATTGTGAAATGACTGGTAAATATAAAAACGTTTTAGAGTTAATTGGAGATACTCCATTAGTTCAATTAAACAGAATTAACCAAGACATTCCAGGCGAAGTTTATGCAAAGTTAGAGTGTTACAATCCTGGACACTCGACAAAAGACAGAATAGCTTTACATATTATAGAAGAGGCTGAAGAAAAAGGTTTATTACAACCAGGTGCTACAATTGTAGAAACAACATCTGGAAATACTGGTTTTGCTGTAGCAATGGTTGCTATCGTAAAAGGATATAAATGTATCTTGGCAGTTTCGGACAAAACTAAAGCGGAAAAAGTTTCGTTTTTAAAAGCAATGGGCGCAAAAGTTTTTTTATGTCCAGCTAATGTTCCTGCAGACGATCCAAGATCATATTATGAAGTAGCAAAACGTATTGCTGCCGAAACACCAAATTCTCTTTACATTAATCAATATTTTAATCAAGGGAATACTGAAGCACACTATTTAACTACAGGTCCTGAAATCTGGAAACAAACGGAGGGTAAAATTACTCACCTAATCGCTTGTACAGGAACAGGAGGTACATTAACAGGTAGTGCTCGTTATATAAAAGAGCAAAACCCAAATGTAAAAATCATTGGTGTTGATGCTTATGGATCTATCCTAAAATCTTATCACGAAACTGGGGTTGTAGATCAAAATGAAATTTATCCATATAGAATAGAAGGAATGGGGAAAAATTTAGTTCCTGGTGCCTTAGATTTTACTATGGTTGATAAATTTGTTAAAGTAACAGACGAAGAAGCTGCTTATCGTACAAGAGAAATTGCTCTTAAAGAAGGTATTATGGCAGGTTATACATCTGGTGCAGCGACACAAGCTTACAAACAATTAGCTGAAGAAGGAGAATTTGATGAAAATTCTTTAGCCATTATTTTATTTCCTGACCACGGTTCTCGTTATATGACAAAAGTCTTTAGTGATGATTGGATGGCAGAAGAAGGATTCACAAACAGTAGATTAAATGGTTTAGAAGCCAGAGCAACTGTTGAGCGAATTAAATAATGCTTATATTTGTAAAAAATTAAATAACAATAAAGTAGAGTAATGAAATTTATTTCATTTTTCTACTTTTTTTCAATTAATAAAAAAATAAACTATAATAAAATGGACATTTTTGAACGTTTAAAACAAAATCCTGGACCATTAGGTCAATTTGCTGATTATGGTGAAGGTTATTATGTTTTCCCTCAATTAAAAGGAGAAATAGGACCTGTAATGGAATTCCAAGGTAAAAAAGTAATTACTTGGTCTATTAACAACTATTTAGGATTAGCAAATCATCCAGAAGTTCGTAAAGCTGATGCTGATGCTGCGGCTCAATACGGAATGGCTTATCCAATGGGAGCTCGTGCAATGTCTGGTCAAACAGATTATCATGCACAATTAGAGCAAGAATTAGCTGATTTTGTTCAAAAAGAATCTGCTTATTTAATGAATTTCGGTTACCAAGGTATGGTATCTACAATTGATGCTTTAGTTTCTAAAAATGATGTAATCGTTTATGATGCTGAATGTCATGCTTGTATCGTTGATGGAGTTCGTTTACACTTTGGTAAACGTTTTATTTACCAACACAATAATATCGAGAGTTTCGAAAAAACAATTATCCGTGCACGTAAATTAGCTGACAAACAAGGTGGTGGAATTTTAGTGATTACAGAAGGTGTTTTCGGAATGACAGGTAAACAAGGAATCTTAAAAGAGATTGCTGCTTACAAAGACGAATACAAATTCCGTTTATTAGTTGATGATGCACACGGTTTTGGTACTTTAGGTAAAACTGGAGCTGGGGCTGGAGAGGAGCAAGGTTGTCAAGATGCAATTGATATCTATTTCTCAACTTTTGCAAAATCTATGGCTGGTTTCGGAGCATTTATCGCAGGAAACAAAGATATTATTCGTATCTTAAAATATAACTTACGTTCTCAAATTTTCGCTAAATCATTGACAATGCCAATGGTAATCGGAGGTTTAAAACGTCTTGAGTTATTACGTTCTCAACCAGAGCTTAAAGATAAGTTATGGCACAATGTAGAAAAAATTCAGAAAGGTTTACAAGATCGCGGATTTGATATCGGTGGATCTGATACATGTGTTACACCAATCGTATTAAATGGTTCTCCTATTGAAGCGACTGTTTTAGCAAAAGAAATGCGCGAAGAATATGGTATTTTCGTTTCTGTAGTGGTTTATCCAGTTATTCCAAAAGGAATGATTATTTTCCGTATTATCCCAACAGCTGCCCACGAAGATGAGCACATCGAATATACGTTAAATTCATTCGCTGAGATTAAAGATAAATTAGCTGATGGTTATTACAAACGTAAAGCAGAAGAATTGAATGTAGATTTCGTTCAATACTAAATATAAAGTTAAAATAACGATATAAAACCCTAAACTATTTCAGTTTAGGGTTTTTTGTTTTTATGTTGATTCAAAACTTAAGGGCGTAATCTCGAAAAAGAGCGTATGATTTACTATATTTGTTACAATTTAATACACACAAACACACAACAATTTTATTTATGAAAATTCACAATTTTAGTGCAGGACCATGCATTTTACCTCAAGTCGTTTTCGACAAGATGGCACAAGCTTGTATCGATTTTAACAATTCAGGAACATCAATTTTAGAAATTTCTCACCGTCGCAAAGATGCGGTAGAAGTGATTGATACAGCAAGAGCGTTGGTAAAAGAATTGATGAATGTTCCAGAAACGCATGATGTTTTATTTATGCAAGGAGGAGCATCATTGCAATTTCCTACTGTGGCTTACAATTTATTGAAAGAAGGAGGAAAAGCAGCTTACACACAAACAGGAAAATGGGCTGAGAATGCCATCAAAGAAGCAAAACGTTTCGGAGAAATAGAGGTAATTGCTTCTTCTCAGGACAAAAATTATAATTATATTCCAAAAGGATACACAATTCCTTCAGATGTCGATTATTTCCACTGTACATCAAATAATACTATTTTTGGAACACAAATGAAGGAGTTTCCAAATTCTCCAGTTCCAATGGTTTGCGATATGTCTTCAGATATTTTATCTCGCACAATTGATGTTTCTAAATTTGGCGTAATCTATGCTGGAGCTCAAAAAAATATGGGACCTGCTGGTTCTGCTGTCGCAATCGTTCAAAAAGATTTATTAGGTAAAACAGGTCGTAATATCCCAGATTATTTAAACTACGAAACACATATCAAAAAAGAATCATCGTTTAATACGTGGCCAGTAATTGCAATTTACGGTGTCATGTTAAATTTACAATGGTTAAAAGAGCAAGGTGGAGTAGAAGCGATTGCAAAAATTAATACTGCAAAAGCGAATGCAATGTATGCAGAAATTGATCGTAACGGATTATTTACAGGAACTGCTGCAACAGAAGATCGTTCTCAAATGAATGCCACTTTTGTCTTAAATAACGAAGATGTTAAAGCTGATTTTGACGCAATGTTAAAAGACGCAGGAGTTGTTTCTTTAGCGGGGCACCGCGATGTCGGTGGATACCGTGCTTCTATGTACAACGCTTTACCATTAGAATCTGTTCAAGTTTTGGTAGAAGTTATGAAACAATTTGAACAAAAATTTGGTTAATCAGCAGATATTAGACGCTAGATATTAGTATTGAGAAATATATTATCTAACATCTAAAATCTCACATCTTAATTCTATAATAAAAACATGAAAATATTAGCAAACGACGGAATCTCTAAGGCAGGAATTGAAGCTTTAGAAGCAAAAGGTTTCGAAGTAATAACTGCTCACGTAGCACAAGAACAATTAGAAAATTATATCAACGAGAACGGAATCGAAGTTCTTTTGGTTCGTTCTGCGACTAAAGTTCGTCAACCATTAATTGATGCGACAAATCTTAAAATTATCGGTCGTGGAGGAGTTGGTATGGACAATATCGATGTTGCTTATGCACGCGAAAAAGGAATTCAAGTCATTAATACGCCAGCATCTTCTTCTCAATCGGTAGCAGAATTTGTGATTGCGCATTTGTTTTCTATCGTTCGTAATTTGCATCAAGCCAATCGTAGCATGCCTTTAGAAGGTGATTCTAACTTCAATGGATTGAAAAAAGCTTATGCAAAAGCAATCGAATTGAGAGGAAAAACAATGGGTGTGATCGGTTTTGGACGCATCGGTGTAGAAGTGATTCGTGAAGCGATTGGTTTAGGAATGAATATTTTAGTATATGATAAATTCCCTGCAACTCGCGACATTGAATTAGAGTTTTTTGATGGTCAAAAATTAACGTTTACCATTACTTCTGTAGATTTTGATGAAGTGATTACAAAAGCAGACTTTATTTCATTGCATGTTCCTGCGCAAGATGGATACATTTTGGGCGAGAAAGAATTTGCAAAAATGAAAGATGGTGTAATTGTTATAAACACTGCACGTGGTGGAGTTGTTGACGAAAAAGCGTTGGTGGATGCTATCGAAGATGGTAAAGTTGCGGGTGCAGCATTAGATGTTTTTGAGAATGAGCCAACACCAGAAATGGGCTTATTGATGAACGAATCGTTATCGTTATCTCCTCATATTGCAGGTTCTACAAACGAAGCACAAGACAGAATTGGAACTGAATTAGCCGCACAAATCATAGAGATTTACGGAAAATAATATTGGTTTTATTCCATTTAAATTTAATTAAAATGCCTCAATTTAAACCGTTCAAAGGAATTCGTCCAACAGAAGAAACTTCTCAAGAATTTGTAACACTTGCTGTTAATCAATATTCTAAGGAGGAAGTTGATTATTATATCAATACAAGAGAAAATTCTTTTTTGCATATTATTTTACCAACTTGGGACGATTCTATTGATGATCCAAAAGAGAAGTTCAGAAAAGTTCGTAAGAATTTAGAAGAATTTATTGAAAAGAAAATATTAGTTCAGGATAAATCATCTTTTTACATTTATCAAGTGATACAGCCTAATGGTCGACAAACAAAAGGACTTTTAGGATTGGTTAATATTGACGATTATAGAAATAACAAGATCAAGAAACACGAAGAAACATTAGAACGTCGTGTTGAATTATTTGCTGAATATTTGAAGGAATCTCATTTTCATGCTGAGCCCGTTTTGTTGACGTATAAACCTGCTCAAAGAGTTGATTTATTGATTGATACAGAGATGAAACGTAAGCCAATTCTGAAAATTGATGAAACAAATGGAACGCAACATTTGTTGTGGAGAGTTGACAATCGTTTGAATTTGAAGCAATTAAAAGATTCTATTGAGAAATTAGATGATTTGTATATCGCAGATGGTCATCATCGTATGGAAAGTTCTGAACGTTATACAAAATTTGCTACTAAAAACTCTGATGAAGAAGTTTATGGTGATGAAGCTTTTAATTATACTTTAGCTCTTTTAGTTTCAAATGAAGAATTAATTATAAATGATTATAATCGTTTAATTAAAGATTTGAATGGATTATCTTCAGAAGAGTTTATTGCTCGATTAGAAGAATATTTTGAGATTATTCCGAAAAATGATGAATTAACTGTTCCAACAAAAAAACATCATTTGGTAATGTATTTAGATAACAAATTTTATAGTTTGTATGTCAAAAATAATTTGTTGAACACAGAAGGTCTAAGTGAATTAGATACTTATATTTTTGAAGAAACAGTATTGAAATCTATCTTAAATATTCAAGATACAAAAAAGGATATTCGAGTTCATTACGAATGTGGAACGAGAGATAAAGAAGGAGTTGAAGCGCTTAAGAATAAAGTAGATCACCACGATTATATTGCCGCATTTGCTTTTTATCCAGTTGATGTAAAGGATTTACAATTGATTGCTGATTTAGGACTTAAAATGCCTCCTAAAAGTACGTATATAGAGCCAAAACCATTGAGTGGTTTTGCAGTATTTGATTTGAAAGAATAAAAAATGAGTATTCAAGAAAATTTAAAAACAATCGAAGCTACAATTCCTGCTCATGTTACATTGGTAGCGGTTTCTAAGACAAAACCTGTAGAGGATTTGAAAGAGGCTTATACAGCTGGTATGCGAGATTTTGGAGAAAACAAAATTCAAGAAATGTGCGATAAATACGAAGTTCTTCCAAAGGATATTCGTTGGCATATGATTGGGCATGTGCAAACCAATAAAGTGAAGTATATGGCACCTTTTGTGCATTTAATTCATGGCGTTGATAGTTTGAAATTGTTGAAAGAAATTCACAAACAAGCCGAAAAAAATAATCGCGTAATTGATGTGTTATTACAACAATTTATTGCTGATGAAGAAACGAAGTTTGGATTAGACCAAGAAGAAATTCAACATATCATGCAAGAAGAAATTCAACATTTACCAAATGTGAGAGTTGTTGGATTGATGGGAATGGCAACGTTTACGGAAGATGAAAATCAAATCAGGGATGAGTTTAAAACCTTAAAATCTAATTTTGAATCGTTGAAAAATAATTTCGAAAATCTAACTATTTTATCAATGGGAATGTCTGGTGATTATCAAATTGCAATAGAAGAAGGTAGTACAATGGTTCGTATCGGAAGTTCAATTTTTGGACATCGTAATTATTCGATATAACAAAACATTTTAATAATACAAAACCCCTAAAATTTATGTTTTAGGGGTTTATTTTTTTATAGAAAGATTTCTAAAAAGGCAAAGTGCCTAAATTCACATTTCCCCCAGAAATAATGATCCCTATATTCATATTTTTATAGCTTTCCTTTTCTTTGATTAATGCAGCTAAAGCTACAGCTGACGATGGTTCGCAAACAATTTTTAAACGTTCCCAAATCAATTTCATTGCTGTAATTATTTCTTGTTCAGTTACACGAATTATTTTTTCGACACCTTTCTGAATGATCGGAAAATTAATGTCACCTAGTTCTGTTTTCAAACCATCTGCAATTGTATTTGTTGTAGTGTTAGATTCTATTTTTCCACTCTCTAACGAACGATAAGCATCATCTACTTCAAAAGGTTCTCCACCGATTACTTTACAATTTGTTCCAAAGTTTTCAGTAGCAATTACAGTTCCAGCAATTAACCCACCACCACCAACTGGTGTAAAAATGTAATTTAATTCAGGATGAGTTTCTAATAATTCTTTCGCTGCAGTTCCTTGACCAAGAATAACATTGAGATCGTTAGATGGATGAATAAACGTTGCGCCTTTTTGTATTTCGATTTCTTTTGCTGTTTTTTCTCTCGCTTCTAAAGTTGGTTCACATTCAATAATTTGTCCATTGTAACCTTTTACAGCATCTTTTTTAACTTGTGGAGCTGTAGTTGGCATTACAATAAAAGCTTCGATTCCTAAGCTTTTTGCTGCAAGCGCTAAAGCCTGTGCAAAATTCCCTGAAGAATGTGTTACAACTCCTTTTTGCTTTTGTTCGTCTGTAAGTTGCATAATAGCATTTGTTGCGCCACGCATTTTAAAAGCGCCCATTTTTTGAAAGTTTTCACACTTAAAAAATAAGTTTGCTCCAATCATTTCATTGAGTAAAGTGGAGGACAAAATAGGTGTATTGTGAATAAAAGGCGCAATGCGTTGATGGGTATCTATAATTTCGTTTTTATACATAATTACGATTTTGTAATTGCGGTTACTTCAACTTCGATTAATGCGCCATAGTGTAATTCATTGGTTGGAATAATGCATCTTGTTGGTTTATGCGTTCCGAAAAAGTCACTGTAAACGGCATTTACTTCATCCCATAATTGAATATTCGGAATGTAAATTCGAACTTGTAAGACATGGTTTTTATCGCTATTAGCTTCGTGTAAAATTGTTTCAATATTTTTCAAAACTAATTCAGTTTGCTCTGAAATTGTTGAAGGAATTTTCTTGGTTTCGCGATCAATTGGTAATTGTCCAGACAAATATAGAATACCATTGTGCTCTATGCATTGTGAGTAATGTCCATTTGCAATTGGCATATTTTCGGTTTGAATAATTTTCATTTTCTTATTGGTTTTAAATATATCTTTATATCAAGATATATTGTAAATGTATGAAATTATCTTTACATCAAGATAATTTGTACATTTGTTTTTCAATCAATTGTGATGAAAAAAGAGAATGACTTAATTGATGCGCTAGTTGCTGATTGGAAAATTGAGCGTCCTGAATTAGATGTAGATGCGATGCAGATTGTTGGACGAGTGCTGAAATTAGGAAAGATTATGGAAAATAGAGCAAGTTTGGCTTTAAAGGAAAATGGAATCTATTATACTGATTTGGACGTATTGGCAACACTTCGTCGTTCAGGGAAGCCTTATCAATTATCACCAAAACAATTAATGCAATCAGTTGTGATAACATCTGGAGCGATGACAGCACTTTTGAATCGGTTAACTAAATTAGATTTAATTTATCGTTCGACAGATGAAAATGATGGACGAATAAGTTTGGCTGGACTTACAGATAAAGGAAAGGAAATTATTGATGAAGCCATCCAAAAAAGATTTGATGAGGCTAAAAATTCGATTCAAATTTTGAATGAAAAAGAGCAACAAGATCTATCCATTTTACTAAAAAAACTATTGATAGAATTAGAAGAATAATCTAAAAAAAATCCCTGAACAAAAGCTGTTCAGGGATTTATAATTCAGGAATAAATTTTAACCATTTCCTCCACCGCCTCCGCCGCTTTGTTCTTGGTTAGATTTTGATCGTTCAATTTTAAATTGTTTTCCGAAGTTGTAACTAATTCCAATTCGGTACATTCTGAAAGCTTGGCTATTACCAGAACTTATAATATTATTAGAAATGCTAGTAAATGTTCCGTTTTTATTTTCGAAAACATTCGATACATTAGCCGAAATCTGCAGCTTTTTCTGGAAAACCATTGCTCTAATACCTATGTTATGACGCATAAAGTCTCCATATTTATCCAATCCATCTGTACTCTTTGTATAATACATAAATGAATAATTGGCAAAAATGGTTTTCTTTTTATTTAAGTCTAAATTATTGGTCAATCTAAACTCACCATTTATACCATCTACACTATAATTCATTTCTGGTATTTTACTCGTTGTTTTACGATAAAAAACATCTGCAGAAGCGTTAATTTTCCACCATTTATATGGTTTTACATTAATGTTTTCACTAAAACCAATACTATATGTTTTTCCGATATTGAATGGTTTTGAAAGTGAAATTTTTGTAGCTGGATCATAAATCGTCACTTGTTCAAAAAGATCATTAGCATTTCGGTAATATATACTTGAAACAAACAAATCTTTATATGTATGCTCTAATTCGAAATTGTTTGAATTAGAAGGTGTTAAGTTTGGATTTCCTTCTGTGTAAAAATATTCATTTTGCTTGATCGTTCTTGGGTTTAGGTACCAAATAAATGGACGATCGACACGGCGACTATAATTTAAAGTAAACGAATGATTTTCTGAAGCTTGATACATTAAATAAGCTGTTGGATAGATACCATCATAATCTTTTTTATAATTATCTTTTGGATCTTCCATAATGCTTTTAGCTTGCGCATGCTCGTAACGCAAACCAGCTTTTGCAGTTAATTTTTCACTCAATTGTCTTTCTATCGAATAGTATAAAGCATATACGTTTTCGTTGTATTGATAACTGTTTGAAAAATTAGTATCTTCTACGAAGTTTCCATTTGGATCATTTTTCGTAAAACGATTATTATCCGCTTTATCTGTTGCCCAACGTAAACGCGTTCCATAGTTCATTTTCCACTTATCTACCGGATGTTCCATGTCGATGCTTATATTGAAACGATTAGAAGAACCATCAGTTAAATTGTAGTTATTATCGTATTTACCTGCAATAGGGTTCCAGCTTGGATCAAATTCGTTACTTATATTTTTGCTGTTATTATCGTTGCCATTTTTAGAGTAATCAAAATCAAACGTTAACTTTTTACCTTCTTGTTTAAACTTTTTAATAATGTGATAATTCAATCCAAGATAATTCCAATTCCATGTACTTCCGTCACGGTTTGTGGTCATATAACGGTTTATTTGATTATTTGCTACATCAAAAATACTTGTCTTAGAGTTCCCTGTGTTTTTTCCGTCTCCATTCGAGATGTCAAAATTAAAACCAGTAATTAAGTTGTCATTAACTTGATAATCAACACCAATTCTTCCTCCGTAATAATTGTTTTTATTTTTGTTTGATCCTACAGAAGTCCATAGTTGATCAGGATAAATCGTTTTATTTTGATTTTCGTTGTACCAATTACCAATTCCAGTATAAATGTTAGATGTTAACGTCCATTTACCTTTACGATAATTGATGTTCCCATTTAAACTAAAACCTGGATGTTTTTGTTGACTATATGAAGACGAAATTGATCCATTCAAACTTTCTTGCTTTGCATTTTTAAGAACAATGTTAATGATTCCACTGTTTCCTGTAGCATCATATTTTGATGGAGGATTTGTTATGACTTCTATTTTATCAATATCTTCTGTACGGATTGTCTTCAGATAATTAGCTAATTGTTCGCTACTCATCTGCATTAATCGATCGTTAATCATCACATTTACAGAGCCTTTTCCAATGATAGAAATAGCATCTGTTGCCTCTTCTACCTTGATACGTGGCGCAAGTTTTAATGCATCTAAGGCATTACCACCTTTTGCACCTTCGGCTTGATCTACATTAAAAACAAGACGATCTACTTTCTTTTCAATCATCTTTTTTTGTCCAGTAACAACAGCTTCTTTTAATGTAACATTTTCTGTTTTTGGAACAATAATCAAACCAATGCTTTGATTGTTGTCGATAACAATTTTTTGAGTGTATAGAAGAGCTCCTGCTTCTTCTACTCTTAACGTGTATGTACCATTTTCTAATGTTGTTGTAAAATTTCCATTTTCGTCAGTAGATGTTTCGTCAATTATCTTTTCTTCATTTAAGATAACAACATCGGCTAAAGCAACAGGAGTTTGATTGTTGTATTGTAGAGTACCTTTAGTTTCTTGCTGAGCTGAAACTTGTAAAGCTATACAGCAAAAAAGTGGTAGGAATATTTTTTTCATTCATGGGTTATTTACAAATAAGACGCATGGAAATGAGAAAAGTTACAAACGTATATGTGAAATAATTCTTAAAGAAGTATTAATCAGCTTTCTAATAATTCATCTAAACCTTCATTTCTGAATATAAGTTGACCTACTTTGATGTTTGACCAACCTTTTTTTATTTTGTAAGTGTAAAGAGGTAAATCATTTTCAATGATACAATCAAGATGAATAAAATCGACAGCCTCTAATTGATTTAATTCATTATGAGTTTCATTTAAATGAGTCGAAATAAATGTCAAAGTATTGTCAAAAGAATTTAATCCTTTTATCGTTTTTCTTAATAGATTATTTGCATCAACAGAGTTTGTTCCACTAAATAACTCATCAAAAATAGCAAAACCAGAACTATCATTTTTAACTTCGAGTACATAGTTTTTTAGATTGACTATTTCATTCATAAAATGACTATATCCTTTTAATACATTATCTGTATGGTCGATATTTATGCTAATTGATTTGTAAAACGGAATTTTAGCTTGTGTAGCCGGAATTGGTAAACCTAAATTACCCAAAAAACTACAAAAAGCGATGGCTCTAAAAAATGTTGACTTACCTGACATATTTGCTCCAGTTAAAACAATTACATTTTTTGTAGTTTTAAAATCATTTTTGATTGGATTTTTAAGTAATGGATAATAAAACTCGCTTAGTTCAAATTCATTCTGATTGGAGATTTCAGGAAAAGTAAAAGTACTATTCAAAGTTTTTAGGCTGATTGATAAGTAAACTTCGAAAATATTTAGGTTTTTGAAAAATAGAAATAGTTCTGATTTTTGATCAATTAAAAGTTGGTTATACTCAATTATTTTTTTGAGATTTAATTTACCTTTTTTCTTTAAGTGTAGAAAATCACTCACATTCAAAATCTCAAGTATTTCTTTTAAATTTTGTAGTAATTCAGTAAACTTATGAGGAAAAAGCGTTATATCAAATGAATTGATATAATCTGAAATTTTGAATAAGAAAGTGTAAATCTGAATTATTGTACTTTTTAAAGCTGTTTTGGCTCCAGAAAAAAATGCAATATCCAAATAATAAACAGTTTCTAAGTTTTGTATTTTTTGATAAACTTCGTTGTAAGTTGTTTTAGAATAATAATAGTGTTCTTTTGTTGGTAATTGATTGATGAAGGTCTTTATAACAGATTGATTATACAATACTTCATTAAGATTTTTCGGTTTAGTATTTAAAAAATCGATTAAATGAAATTGAGTATGTTGATTCAACGTTGCGTCAAAAAAGGGTAGTATATCTTTCTTGAGATTTAAATTTTCAATATTGAGCATCTAGACTTTCTTTTACAATTAATTTCTTCTAAAACTACTTTCCAAGATAATCATATTTACCTAAATTTGAAGTATGAAAGCGAGTTTTGAATCATATAATTTAATTTTTAAAAAGCCAAGTGGTACTTCACGTGGTGTATTAACAGATAAATTAACGTATCTTTTTGCAATTGAAGAAGATGGGAAAGAATATGTGGGTGAATGTGGATTGTTTAAAGGACTGAGTTTTGATGATCGTTCTGATTATGAAGAAAAACTGCATTGGGTTTGTGACAATATTGAATTAGGTGTTGATAAATTGTGGAGTGAATTACGTGAATGGCCTTCTATTCAGTTTGGTGTAGAGCAAGCTTTTCAGAGTTTATCAGCGAATCGCTACAATGACAATTACACAGATAAACTGAATCCAGATTTGTATGAATCCTCTTTTTCTAAAGGAGATGAAGGTATTCAAACAAATGGATTGATCTGGATGGGGTCAATCGATTTTATGCGCGAGCAAATCAAAGAAAAGTTAGCGATTGGTTTCAAATGTATCAAGCTGAAAATTGGTGTTGATTGGGAAAATGAGTACAAAATTATTCAGCAATTAAGACAAGATTTTTCTGCAGATCAATTAGAATTAAGAGTGGATGCAAACGGAGGTTTTACGTTTGAAGAAGCGAAAGTTGTCTTGGAACAATTGGCTGAATTAAAAATACATTCGATAGAGCAACCTATCAAAGCAGGACAAGTAGATTTAATGACCGAATTATGCGCTTCAACACCAACACCAATTGCGCTGGATGAAGAGTTAATCGGAATTGTTCATCAAGAAGATAAATTCAAATTATTAGAAAAGATTAAACCACAATATATTATTCTAAAACCAAGTTTGGTTGGTGGGATTAGAGGTTCTTTAGAATGGATAAATGCGGCAGATACATACGAAATTCCGTTTTGGATAACTTCTGCATTAGAAAGTAACATCGGGTTAAACGCTATTGCACAATGGACGGCAATTCTTTATCCAGAAATGCCACAAGGATTGGGAACAGGAGGTTTGTTCACAAACAATTTCCCGAGTAGATTAGAATTAAAAGGTGAATTTTTATACAGAAATAAACAATGATAAATAGATTATTTTTAGCGCTTACTTTTTTAGTTATTTTGGTAGGTTGTAATACTTCAAAGCAATTGGTTAAAAAAGCAGATATTCAGCTTTA
Source organism: Empedobacter sedimenti (assembly GCF_030005555.1). Lineage (GTDB taxonomy): Bacteria > Bacteroidota > Bacteroidia > Flavobacteriales > Weeksellaceae > Empedobacter > Empedobacter sedimenti. The sequence goes on from NZ_JASCQG010000013.1 coordinate 101,100, forward strand.
TCAAACGAAATTAGCAGAAGAATATACGAATCCTAAAACAACTCCTTTAGTTGATGAAGAACGCACAAATTTTAAAGGAATTACATTTTTCTCCATTGATTCTAAATATACGGTTAAAGCAAAGTTTACTGCAATAGAAAATGGACGTGTTATTCCATTTCCTACTTCTGCTAATAAAATCAAAAATTACAAAGAATACGGAACGGTGACATTTAGGTTAGATAATGTTGAGCAAACCTTGACGATTTATCAATCTTATCCAATTATGGAAAAATATGCTGATAGCTTGTTTTTACCTTTTATGGACGAAACAAATGGCGTGACATCTTACGGAGGCGGTCGTTATTTAGATCTGAGTACAAAAAATATAGGAAGTGAAATTATTCTGGATTTTAATCAAGCATATAATCCGTATTGCGCATATAGTAAACATTACAATTGCCCGATTCCGCCCGCAAATAATGTGTTGGATGTTGAGATTAATGCAGGTGTAAGTTATCATAAATAAGATGTTGTATTTAGATTTTTCTCAACCTAATTTTGATGTTAATTCTATTCAAACTATCAATGAGTTTGAAGAATCTGTAAAAGATTTTTTAGTTGAATGGTTTTCTGATTCTGAAATTATGATTGCGCATACTTCGGGTTCTACTGGAACTCCGAAAGAGATTATTTTGACCAAAGAAAATATGCGTAAAAGTGCTAATATGACGGGAAAATATTTGCAATTAAAGAAAGGGAATTCGGCTTTATTGGTGATGCCTGTTACTTATATTGCTGGAAAATTGATGTTGGTTCGTGCAGTAGAAATTGGTTTGAAATTGATTTGTATGCAACCAACTTCTCATATTTCTCTGGATGAAATTAATCGTGGAATTTCACAAGACTTTACTTCGATTGATTTTGTTGCGTTAACACCTATGCAAGTCGAAAATTCGTTAAATTTTGTTTCGAAGTGTCAAAAGTTAATCATTGGAGGGGCGCCACTTTCGGAGAAAGTAAAACAAGAATTGTTTGCTTTTGAGAACGAAGTTTACGAAACGTATGCGATGACCGAAACAATTACGCATATTGCTTTTAAGCAAGTTGCAAATCAAAAATTTCCTAATGCAGAACAAGTTTTTGAAGCGTTTGATGAGGTGAAAATTTCACGAGACGACCGAGGTTGTTTGGTGATTGATACACCTTACGATGATTTACAAGTTGTAACAAACGATATAGTAGAATTACTTGATGAGCGAAAATTTAATTGGATTGGACGAGCTGACAATGTGATAAACTCGGGAGGAATCAAACTTTTTCCCGAACAAATAGAAAATAAGCTGAAACCTTTCATCACATCTGATTTTTATATTACCTCAAAAACAGATGAATTATTAGGTCAGAAATTAATTTTAGTTGTAGAAGGAGAGGAGAGGAGCTTGGATTTTTCTTCCGCGGATTTATCCAAATATCAAGTTCCGAAAGAAATAATTTTTATCGAAAAATTTCCTCGAACGGAAAGTGGTAAAATAAAAAGACAGCAGTTTTAAAAATAGAAGAAATCATCAAGAAATTGATGATTTTTTTGTTGAATAAAACAAAACTGCTCAAAAAACCTTAATTTTAGCATTACTAAAACCAATACTGTGGATTATAATAGATTATTTAATGACATATTTTTTCTAATTTTAGATGATCAAGTAGATGAAAATCAATATCCAATTTGGAAAAATTTTTCGTTTATTCATAATCCTATTCAGCAATTAATCAAAGCGCAAGATTTACTTAATCAAATTTTGCATGAATTTCCGCGTGATAAAAAAGCGTTGTTTCTGAAAGGTGTTGTACAACGCAATTTAAATTTTAACGAAGAATCAATTTTATATCTTTTAGAAGCAAAAAAAGAAGACGATTATTTGTTTGCTGCTAATTTTTACATTGCCGAATATTATATTCAGAAACTTAAATTTGAGGAGGCGTCAAAGTATTTGCAAGAATTGGAAATTGTTTTTCCAGAAAATAAACGCTTTTTGTTTCTTTCAGCTTTGGTCAATCTCGAATTATTTCATTTTGAAGAAGCGAAACGTTACCTTAATCTTTTGTATCAGATAGAAGAAGATAAATTTGTATTGGAAATTTTGAGTAAAAATCTACAAATTACAGAAGAAATTGTTTTGAATACTTCAAATCGTTTGGTTCTGAAGAATTTCAAGTTAAAAAGTTTTAATTATAATCTACAGCTTAAAACGAATTTGATCGCTTTTTATAAAAACTTTGCAGATATTGGTGTTAATTTTAATGGTATAAATTGCTTTATTTCTGCATTGCTTTTAAAGCAATTAACACTTTATCCGACTTTTGATCATCTTGAAACGTATAATGTACAAACCATTTTAGATTTTATAGATGTTGATAAAAAAACAGTTAAAATGAGATTAGAAGATATCGATTTTAGACATGATTTTGTACAAAATTATAATGAATATTTAACGGTAGAAGCTTTATTAAAAGAGGATTAATTTCTTTATTTTTGCAAAAAATAATAGGATGGAATTTGTACTAGATAAAGAAGATATTTTTGATAATGTTGAACTTTTTTTGGAAAGTTTGGAAATGGGAACGCCAGAAGAACAACAAAAATCGGTTCAGTTAATTAAAAAGTCTAAAACTTTTTTAGTGATTGATATTGATGAGGTTTTGGTATTTGTTCCGAGTAGTTTTGCGGGATGCAAAGATAATTCTATTCTAAATTTTAAAGGAAAATTAGTTGAGAATGAAACAAACCCTGTTCTTACTAAAATAATAGGTTCTACTCCGAAAATAGATAAAACATTAGATGAATCATTTTTAGATTTTTGTGACGAAATTGAAATTAGTCGTAATGATGTTGGTATTTCAAGAGATTATTGGATTATAAAATCAATGTAATAAAAAAATCCCTTCCGAATACTAAATTCAAGAAAGGATTTAACTAACCAACCTATGTAAAAACCTATTTTATTCTATGGCGTTTAATTCTAATTTATTGATAGAATTAATACCAGATAATGTACTATTTATTTCGCAATATAATAATCCGCTTCCTCCACCAAAGTGATGAATTTCGTGGATTTCAGGATAATTAACATTCATCCATTTTTCAAGATTATCTAACTCTCTTTTTCCAATTCCACTGCTATACAGTAAAATCTGAATTGGTTTAGATTCTAAAACCGATTGTAACTCTCTTTCTGTGCTGCTGCAAAATGCTTTCCACATTTCGTTTTTATTAATCACACGTTCTAGTGTATCAACAATTTCTTTATTTTTTCCAAATACGGCTATATTAACTTGCATAATTCATCTCTTTGTTTTACAAATTAAGGGCAGATTTGTAAGAATAAAATTGATTTATGTTAAGAAAATTCCTTTTAAGTAATTGAATTAAAGAAAGGTATGTTTTTTTATAATGAAAGCCGCTTTTAGAAACGGCTTTTTATATTAATTCTGGATTTGTTGATTAAAAAATGCTAAGCGCTCCGCTGCCAGATGAAATTCAGGATTTAGTTGCAAAGCTTTCTTATATTCTTCAATAGCTTCAGGTTGTTTTTCTAATTTTTCAAGAATAGCACCTCTGTTGTAATACGATAAGAAATGGTTCGGATTAAGTTCAATCGATTGATTGAAATCTTCTAAAGCCTTTTCTAGATTGCCAATCACAAAATATGTATTTGCTCTATTATAGTATGATAAGAAATGAGGTTTCACTTCAATAACCTTTGTATAATCAGCTATCGCTTTATCAAATTCTTTTAGTTGATCATAACAAAATGCACGATTATGGTAACACGATTCGTAATCAGGATTAATCTCTAACGCTTTATTGAAATTAGCAATTGCATCATCATACTTGTTCAAGTTCATTAAAACATATCCTTTTTGATGATATGCTACAAAACTTTCAGGATCAATCTCGATGACTTTGTCAAAATTTTCTGCTGCTTTTGTTGGATTATATTGATTAAAATTTGCCATTCCTCTATAGAAATAGAAATTTGGGTTTTTAGGATCCAAATCAATTGCTTTATCAAAATCTTTGATTGCATCTGTATTTTGTTTCATATAATATTGGCTCAATCCACGTCCAAAATATGAATTTGCTACCTCTATTTGTCGCTTAATCGATAATGTAAAATAATCGATCGCTTTTCTATACTGACCTTTGTGGAGATATCTACTCCCATCTTCATAAAAACTCATACTTCAATATTACAACAAACTCTTGAAATTTTGAATAAAAAATGCAGAAAACTCTATCTTTACCAAAACAACAAGTGATGAAAATAGAACATTTAGGTATTGCTGTAAAGGATTTGGGTATTTCGAATGATTTGTTTACTAAATTATTGGGTAAATCGCCTTATAAAGAAGAGTCTGTAGATTCTGAAGGAGTTAAAACATCATTTTTTGAAGTAGGAGATTCAAAGATTGAGTTGGTTGGTTCTGAAAAAAATGATAGTGCAATTGAAAAATATTTAGAAAAAAATAGAGAAGGTATACATCATATTGCTTTTGGTGTAGAAAGTATAGAGAAAGAAATTGAACGTCTTAAGAATGAGGGGTTTATTTTTATTAATGAAACACCAAAATTAGGAGCAGATAATAAACGTGTGGTTTTTTTACACCCAAAATCTACGAATGGTGTATTGGTAGAGCTTTGTGAAGATGTAAAATAATTTTGATAATTAAAAAATAAGCTTTAATATTGCACTCGAATTAAGCGATAAACCTCAGCTATGAGGAGTAATTTTAAGCTATAAATTCAGGTCCTATAACTCAGCTGGTTAGAGTAGCTGACTCATAATCAGCAAGTCCTTGGTTCGAGCCCAAGTGGGACCACAGATATAAACCTCAATCATCTTATTATTAAGTGTTTGAGGTTTTTTTATTTAATAAACTCCCCTAATAACTCCCCTGAATTGATTTTTTTGTATTTAAAGTGTAGTATAATTATCTTTAATTTATAATATGTTAAATATGTATAAAGATATTAATCCAAAAATATTAATTATAGATTTTATTTGTTTTTGTTATCTACAAACTAATAATTCAAATTTAAAGAAAATACCCTTTGGAATAAAAAGACCAAAAGAAATTAATTTTAAAGCTAATTTAAATAATTATAAAAATCTATTAGAGAAAATAGTTATAGATAAGCCTGCAATTTTTAGCAATTTCGATTTTGAAGCCTTTAAAAATAATAGAACTTTTATTAATGATTATCTGACCTATTACGAAATATCTATTAAAGAATTAATAGAAAATAATAATTTGAATAATTTTTTAGGAATTGAAGAAAATGTGTTTATATCTTTTCAAAATACAGATTCTTTTAAAATTTTATTAAAAAATTACATTGATATATCAACTTACATAAAATCTGTTTTTCCTGTAGGATTTATAACATCACTTTTTTATATAAAAGTCAATAAAGCACTTATTGTTAGAGATTTATTAAATAACTTTTATGCAGAATTGCAAAATAGTAATGAGTTTTTTGAAGATTTTACTGATGATTTATATGAATTTAAAAAAAAGGAAATTATTAAGGATTTAAGTGACGCTATTTCAAAGAAAAAATTTCAATACTTTGGAGAGGTAATATATCTTGATAATAGAATAAACTTTAAAATTAATATAGAAAAATCATTTAATTATTGGGTAGGGCTTTTTAATCGCTTGAGCTTTTTGATTTTTCCTTATAATTCAAATGTTTATGAAGAGATTTCTTATTTAAAACTTAAGATCTTAGAAGATATCCAGAATGGTAATAATCTAAAAAGAAATGAGACTACTAAAAATTTATTAAAAGAATTAAATTCATTTAAACAAGATAATTATAAATTATTAAATCATTTACGTGGGTATTTTAATAATGAAGAAATTGACATTATCATTAATTGTTTAACAGGAAACAAATATGAAGAATTAGGTATTCAATTTATTGATTTATCAAACAAAGATTTATTAAAACCTGATTTATTTAAATATTTGTATTTCTTTCAAATTCTGTCGTTTTATAATGAGGAGGATATAATTAAGTTCAATTTTACAAAATCAAAGGGATTTCAAAATTTGAATGAGAAATTTAATTTTAACTGGACTGATTGTAATGAATTGCAAAAACTTTATAAAGGATGTAATAACCAGAATAATACTAAGAATTATCCATTTAAAAAAATGAATGTATTTATAGATAACTTAAAAAGAATTGGATTTAAATCAGTAGATTTTAATTATCCTAAATAAATCCCTTAAATCCCTAAATAGATCCCTTCAATTCCTGCATAGTATTTGTTTCTTTAGTAGAAAATGATTTATATGGAGCAAATTAAAAGAAAAACTATTAATTTATTATTTGATAGTAGTTAAGAGATAAAGCTAAAATATTAAGGTCTTTAGTTTTAATAAACAATATGTGATATAATGTAATAATAATTTTTTTTACAATGTATCATTTTGTTATTTATAAAGAACCTTTATTTAACAACTAATCAAGTTAGTCTTCTTTTTAAGAAGGAACTAATAATTTAATAAATTAATGAACAATAAATTCGCTATAGTACAACTATAGTAAGTAAACTATGAAAGAAAATGTATTATTATCAATGGAAGAAGTGCGTGATGTTTTTAAAGTTACTCGAAAAACGTTATATTCTTGGAATGAAAAGGAGTATTTAAAATTTTTTAAATTGGGAGGTAGAAATTATTATAAAACAGAAGATATAAATAATATTATTAACCAATTTAATTAACTAAAAACCAATAATACACACAGAAATAAAAGAAAATAAAAATTGTGTTGAAGCATAGATGGGTATATCCAATTGCTTGTATTTAAATTGATTATAGATTCAATTTATTTTCTTTTATAAATGTATTATTCATAGAGGTGCTTTAGTTACTTGAATATAGTAATTACTTACTCAGTTATTCTATATTATTTTTGAGGATTTTTTTTCTCAAATCAAAGCTGTTATTTCTTAATAGCTATTTTTTTACCTACACTTTTTAAAGTAAAACAAGAATAGACATAGGTTTCCTATTGTGTAGGGGGATTGCTATGTTTAAAAAACACAAATATGAAAAAAATAAAAAAAATTAATGGGAGATATTCTCCTAAACATGGTTGGAAAATGGTTATTTCTAAAATGATATATGATTATGTTATTAGCTATAAAAACATATTTCCTGAAAATTTAAAATGGGATGAGTTGTTATATATCATTAGTAGAATGGAGTATAAAATTTTTTCTAAAAAATATAGAAATTTAATAGATGATTATATTCCTTTTCCATCTGCTGAATTAAAGAGTTATAAAAGTGATTATAAAAAGTATTTGGATTTTCTTTTGCGAATAGGAGTATTAGATAAGGAGAATTACTCAACAACTCAGCAACGATGCACAAAATATAAATTTGAACATAAAAAGATTTATTCGTTAGGCTATAGGACTTTTGATATTAAAAATCTTGAAATTAAAAGAAGTATTAAACAACCAAAAAATGATTGTTTTTTACAAGGTTATAAAGATAAAGATGTTGAGCATTTGACAAAATGGTTTAATGATGATTTGCAATTTGACGAAAAAAAATATTTGCAATTATTGCCATCCATATTGACAAAAAAAGAAAAAATGTATAATAAAAATGATGATGATTCAGTTAAAAGAAGAAAATACTTAAGAATTCAAAGTTATCATAGGAGTGCTGGGGAATTAACACATCAAAACTTTAGAATGTCGCGAAATAAAAATTCTGATAATAGATTTCATACTAACTTGACGAATTTGTCTAAAAAATTAAGACAATTTGTAAAATATAAAGGAGAAACATTATATAGCTTGGACATAAAAAATTCACAACCATTTTTCATAACAGCATTAATAGAAGGATTAATAAATAATAATAGGAATATAGAAAGAAATATAAATAAAGTATATGGAAATAATAATAATGGTATAATCTCGACAATATCTTCTACATTCCTTTCTGACAAAGGGTTTCAAGAAGAGTTCGAAACGCTAAAAAAATGGACAACAGAAGGTGTTTTTTATAATGAAGTTATAGGGATTTATAACCTTCAAAAAGGAAATAATGGTAAGTATAAAATTAAAGTTTATATAGAAAATAAAAATACAAAGATAACAAAGGATTTTGAGTCAATTAGAGAGGCTTCTAAGGCACTTACTCTAAGATTACTGTATACACCTGCTAAAAAGAAAGATGAACACTATAAGGCGTTTAAAAGTAGGTTTCCCAAAATTTGTGATTTTTTTGTTTTCTTAAAAAATTATTCAGGCAGAAAAGATAGTTATAAAAAATTCCCAAAACTTTTACAACATATAGAATCTGATTGTATTATTGATAATGTTACAAAGAAAATTGCTAAAAAATATCCTCATGCTCCTATATTTACTATTCATGATTCTGTTGTTACAACTGAAGAATATATTGATGAATTTCAAGATTTGATGTATAGCTATATATCCGAATATACGTATGGTTTAGCACCAAAATTAAGTAAAGAATGTTGGTGTGCAGATGACGAAATTACTTACCCTTATTTAGAAGCTGCATAGAATATGAAATCCTAACTGTTATAGTTGGGATTTTTTTATTAAATATTATTTCTCTTAATATTTTCAAATAATTCAGATAATTCTAAATCTAAAGCAAAGGCTATTATAGAAATAGTGACAATATTTGGCTTAACAACTCCTTTCTCTATTTTATAGAGGTATTGTCTATCTTTTCCAACCATTAAAGCTAATTCCGTTTGAGTAAGTTTCTTTAATTTTCTGAACTTTTTTATCTCTTCGCCAATTAGTTTGGGAATAGTTGAGTTAATATTTTTTAAGTCACTTTCCATTTACACGAAAATGAATCAAAAAACACTACATTTTGTAACCTTAAATTACTGCATTTTAATATATTTGTATTTTATTTATCAGGTATAAAAAATATTTAATCCAATTATGGGAAACCGTAATTTATATTAATTAACTAATTATAAGTTTGCTAATTACAAATTGAAAACTATGAGAAGAGCTTTATTAATTATTTCAATACTTTTTATTATAAGTGTAAATGCTCAGGTTACTCCTTACAGTAATCCTTACTCTTATGATGATTTAGATGTAGTTGATAATACAAGATTGATAAAAGGTTTCAATTTAGTTAAAACGAGTGTTGAACAAATTTTCCAATCAATAAACAATGATAATAACTTATCAAATCCTGAGAAAAGAATATTAATGGAAAAAATAAATATAGCATTAAACTATTTAAAAACTTCAAGTCATTTAGATTTGTCAACAGAAAAAGACGTGAATTTTACTTTAAATTATATAAAAAGTTATTATAATCAAGGTATTGAAGAAATTAATAGATTGAGAAAAAATAATACTAAACAATCAAATTTTTCTGATTATTTAAATAAAAAATTTAATGTAATTTTTATTGGTATTTATAATATGAAAGGTGAAATCATAAGATCTGAAAAGATAATTAATGATTCATATGTTATGCTGACAAATGATATGTTGTATTATAAAAATTCGAAAGGTGATGAAATGTTTAGAGATATTAAAAATGTAAGTTTTACAAATGGATTGTTTTTAATCGAATCTTCATATGGTGATTTTGTGATTGATGAAAATTTCACATTTGTTAGATTTTATAATAAAGGAGATTTAGATGAGTATTACGAATATACAATTAGTAAGTAGTGATACTTTGTACACAAACCATTAATTTAAATAAGTCTAATCTATAAAAAATATGAAAAAAAAATTATTATCACTATTAACAATACTTGCTTGTATGAATCTATCAGCGCAAAATTATGATTGTATGAATTTTAATAAAAATAAAGCTATTGAAATTTATAAAGATTCTTTGTTTAAAAAATATAGTATTATTAAAAATGATTTCAATTTCACAACAAGAATGTTAAATGATATGCAATTTGAAGTTTATAGACAACATTGTATTGAGGCTTGGGGAAGAAGTAGATATGAAGATTTAAAAGAATCTCATAAAAATTTTAATAATTATAAATTAACAAATATTTCTCTTGAAGAATATAAAAGAAATACAATGTATTATGAGGTTATAAAGGAAGTTCATAAAAACATTATAAACTACATTAAAAATAATTAACTTATTAGTATTATTTGTTTAAAATTATTTATGGAAGAGAACTTTTGCCCTGTAGAAAACAAATATGATAGATTAGCGATTATCTATATTATAAATTTAATGTCTGATGAATTAGATAAAATAGAAAGTGATAATTTAGATAATCTAATTAACGATTTAAATTTAATAAAAACAGAATGTGAGGATTTTATGTCAAAAAATGATGTTAAATCATTAACTCAATATTCATCTAAGTTTAACAATTTCACTAAAGATTACCTTGTAACTGCTATTAATGAAGTACTCTTTAATAATCTACCACTAAGTATTGAAGATAATGAATTTGTAAATGATTTTTTAGTTGATAATGCATGTTTTACAAACGGAGAATTCAAGAGAAGGAGTAAAAAAATTAATTTAATAGTTAATCATTTTGTATCACAATCAGATTCTAATGAAGTCAAATTAGATTCTAATGAAATTAATGAATCAAACCCAATTGCTAAATTTTTAAAAATTGTAACTTTAATTCTTTTTACATCTTTCATTGGAGTGATGTTTAAAGAATGTTATAACGGTAAGAAATTATTTGAAAATAATACATCTTCTAATTATGAAGATTTCCCAACAGATTCGGCTGTAGCTATAGTTGATTCCGCAGTTGTTGATTCAATGGCGACAGTAGTAGATTCAATTCCTGCATCAAATAATGCTCTGACTGAATATGATTCATCGTTTAATAGATATGATAACTCTGGAATTAATGTTGAATCAAAAAAGTTGGATATCCTAACGAAATTTCCAGAGTAAGAAAAGGTATATAATACTTATCTTACAATTATGAAAGGAATAAAAAATCATTACGATGCTTCATTTAAATTACGAGCGGTAGAATTGAGTTATGAAAGAAGTAACATTTCAGAATTAGCAAGGGAACTTGGAATAAAAGCCTCCTTATTATACAAATGGCGCAAAGATTATCAAGAATACGGATCCAATAGTTTTCCAGGAAAAGGTAATTTAAAACTAACGCCTGAACAGGAGCGAATAGTTGAATTAGAAAGAAAGCTTAA
>NZ_JASCQG010000014.1 GCF_030005555.1 Empedobacter sedimenti
AAATTGCTCTGTTTCATAATTATCCCTAAGTTAATAAACTATATTTTTAAACGGTCCGGTTTTTAGGGAAGATTACAGATTACATAAACTATATAATGTTTCTCCTTTATATCTTACAAATTGTCTTAATTTTTTAGACAAATTCGTCAAGTTAGTGTGAAATCTATTATCAGAATTCTTATTTCTTGACATTCTAAAGTTTTTATTTTTTAATTCCTCTGCACTCCTATTATAACTTTGAATTCTTAAATAAATTTTTCTAAATAACTCATCATCATCTATATGATACATTTTGTCTTTTTTTGTCAATTTGGACGGCATTAGTTCCAAAAAATTATTTTCGTCAAATTGTAAATCATCATTAAACCATTTTGTCAAATGCGCAAGATCTTTATCCTTATAACCTTGAAATAAATAATCATTTTTTGGATGTTTAATACTTCTATTAATTTCAATATTTTTTATATCAAAAATCCTGTAGCCTGATAAATAAGCCTTTTTATAATTAAATTTATATTTAGTACATCGTTTTTTATAAGTTGAGTAATTCTTCTTATCTAATATTCCTATTGACAATAGAAAATCCAAATACTTACTATAATCAGCTTTATATCTCTTCAATTCAGCAGATGGAAATGGAATATAATCATCTATTAAATCTCTATATTTTTTAGATAAAATCTTATACTCCATTTTACTAATGATATATAACAATTCATCCCATTTTAAATTTTCAGGAAATATGCTTTTATGATTATTAACATAATCAAATATCATTTTTGAAATAACCATTTTCCAACCATGTTTAGATGAATATCTCCCATTAATTTTTTTCAATTTTTTCATATTTTTATTTTTAAAACATAGCAATCCCCCTACACGATAGGAAACCTATGTCTATTCTTATTTTTTCTTTAAAAAGTGTAGGTAAAAATTAACCGTTAAGAAATAACGGCTTTGATTTGAGATGATTCTCAATAAATACAGAATTACTACCCCAGTAATTGCTATATTTTAAGCACTAAAAAACAGCTATACAAATACATCTATAAAAGAAAATAAATTGAACCTATAATCAATTTAAATACAAGCAATTGGATATACCCCTCTATGCTTCAACACGATTTTTATTTTCTTTTATTTCTGTGTGTATTATTGGTTTTTTAAGCAGTTAATAAATAATTGTTTTTAACAGATTTGATGTTACACAATTTTTTGACATTTTCATAAGTATAAAAATATCTAACCTTACCTCCATCAGTAACATCAGATAAAGCGTTTAAATCGCCTTGTTTTTCCCAATTAATAACAGTTTGATAAGTTATACCAAAAATATCTTGAATTTGTCTTCTCGTATACTTTTGTTCTTCAGTAGCAATTGAAGTACTTAAAGGTTTTGTTATATAATCTTCTAACATTTGAAACTTGCTTTCAAAGTGTTCAATAATTACATCCTTTAATAACTGCTCTAAATCTCTTTGATTTAACATAAAATACTGGTTTCCCTCCATTCTCTCTAATTTTTAATATTTGATAAGAGATATACAAAAGGTGTGCCAAAAATGTTAAAATTAAGATTATGCAAAATTAGTGATATTATTTTATATATACAAATTTATTTTCAACAATATTTTATCAGCCACTTAAAATGATCTGAATAATAATATTTTATATTTTTTGTATATTTGTTCAATAGTAATATTAAAACATAATTAATTCTAAGAAAGTGTTTACAAATGTAATTACATTGAAATAAAAAAAAGATTTAAACAACTAAAAATCAGTTAAATAAATCTTTTAAGTAGTACTCGGAGTGGGAATCGAACCCACACTCCAAAGGAACACGAGTTTGAGTCGTGCGCGTCTACCAATTCCGCCATCCGAGCCTTTATGGACTGCAAATATAATGTTAGTTTATTTATTTATCCAACTATTTTTTAAACTTTTTACAGAATTATTTCTAACGTATCGTAAGCCAAATATTTACCTTTTGGTAATTGTTTTTCTACTTCATCATGAAAACCCAAATGATGAGAAATATGCGTAAAATAAGTTTGCTTAGCTCCTATTAAGTCTGAATATCTTATTGCTTCATCTAATAATATATGCGAAAAATGTTCTTGTTCTAATCGTAAAGCACTAATGATTAACACTTCTACTCCACGTAATTTCTCAAGAGATTCTGTCGGAATTGTTTTTACATCAGTTAAATACGCAATTTTATCATCAATCAAATATCCTAAAATAGGTAAAGGTCCATGCAAAATTTCAATTGGCTCAATTTTGAAACCAGCAACAAAAAATTTTTCATCTTCTACAACATTTTCTATCACCGTTGGTACACCAGGATATTTATGCTCTGCAAACATATAAGGAAAACGATTGTGTAATTCGTCCAACACGCGTTTCAAACCATAGACATTCATATCATCTCCAGATTTAAAAACCAATGGACGAATATCATCTAATCCCAAAACATGATCATTATGCTCGTGAGTATAGATAATTCCATCCAAGCGTTGCGCATTATATCGTAACATTTGTTGTCTAAAATCTGGTCCGCTATCTACCGTAATAATTTTACCATCCTTTTCTAACAATAAAGAAGAACGTAAACGTTTATCCTTTTGATTAGTTGACAAGCACACTGGATGATTACTTCCGATAATCGGAATTCCTTGTGATGTCCCCGTTCCTAAAAAATGTATTTTTATATTTGATTTAGCCATAATGATTTGGTAAATTTACCACAAACTATTTGAAATATAATTATGGCATTAGAACAAGTTCTTACTCCTAAACAAAAAGCTTTAGAGATCAATTTGAATCCGAAAATTTACGGTTCTTTTGCAGAAATTGGTGCCGGTCAGGAGACCGTTCGTTTTTTTTATCGCGCTGGTGCAGCTTCTGGTACAGTAGCTAAAGCGATGAGTGCATATGACAAGGAAATGTCTGACTCTATTTATGGAATTGAGGAAGATCGTCGTTATGTAACACAAGTTCGTCTTAAAAAGATGTTAGATCACGAAATGGAATTGATGAAAGAGCGTCTTGTTCATGATCATTACAAAGAAAAAGCATTTTTTACTTACGCTAATACCGTTACAACAATTGATTATTCTAAGAAAAACGAAGGTCAAGGTTGGATTGGACTTCGATTTAAACTAGATGCGGAAGAAGAAAAAGCAAATGAAATAATTTTTCATGTAAAGTTTAAAGAAAACTCTGCTCAGCTACAACAAGAAACACTAGGTATTTTAGGTGTTAATTTGATTTATGGCGCTTATTATTATCACGATAACCCTCGTAAATTAATTAAATCGTTATACGACACTCTAGATAAAGATCAGTTGGAAATTGACATGATTAATTTCCGCGGACCGCAATTCAAGTACGTTGATAATCGTTTGATGTCGCTTCAATTAGTTAAAAATGGAATGACTGATGTTGCTGTTTTCAATCCGCAAGGAAAAAATATTTTGCCTGCTGATTTATTATACAAGAAAAATATTTTTGCTATTCGTGGTTCTTTCCGCCCTTTTATGAACGTGAATATGGATATGTTCAAAGGTGGTTTAGAAATTTTCAAACAAGAAGAAAATGTACGTGCAGATAATACCGAAATTTTATTCGAGATTACACTTTCTAATTTGATAGCTTCAGGTTTTGAAGGCGAATTAAACGAGCGAGATTTCTTAGATAGAGCTGATATTATTGGTAGTTTAGGCTACAATGTAATTATCTCTAACTTTTCTGAATATTATAAATTGGTCGATTATTTCTCGCAATTTACTCGCAATCAAACAAAGATTGGTTTAGCAATGGGCGTTAATAATCTGCTCGAAATTTTTAACGAACAGTATTACGCAGATTTACCAGGCGGTATTATGGAAGCTTTTGGTAAATTATTCAAAAAAGATGTCAAAATCTATTTATACCCTTATTTAGATAAAGAGAAAGATTTACTATTAACTTCTAAAAATCTTCAAGTTAGTGATAGTGTTCACGAATTGTATAAATACTTCTTGTATAACGGAAGAATACAAGATATTATGAATTACAATAGAGGTTATTTAGATTCGTATTCGCGTCGTATTTTACAAAAAATTGCTAACGCTGAAAAAGATTGGGAAAACGAATGCCCAGAAGGTGTTGCAGACATGATCAAAGATCGTGGAATGTTTGGCTACAAATTGAAATATATTTTGGAGTAAATATAAAATGTCAATCTGAACTCGTTTCAGATTCTCATCATAAATAATATGTGATGTTGAAATGAGTTCAACATGACAAACCACTTCTGTAGAAGTGGTTTTTTTATAATAATTAATTAAAAATAGATAACTAATTTCTTCTTTCATAGATTTGTTGTTAATTATTAAAACAACTTATGAAAAAACTATTATTATTTGCTGCACTTTCAGCGACTACATTTTTCTCATCATGTAATAACGATGATGATTCTAATATTTCAAAATCTGATTTATTACAAGGTACTTGGAAAATAAAAGACGAAGGTTATGTAGAAAATGGAAAAGATGTTTCGTACAAACTAACATCTTGTGAATTAAAAAGCACTTTAGAATTTAACAGCGATAAATTTTTAGCTGAGCATTATGAAGGTGATGAAAAAGAAACGTGTTATCATTCTACTGGTAAAGGTACATGGAAATTAGATGGCGATAAATTATCTACAACAGATCAAGATGGTGATAATTCGGTTATAAAAGTTGAAAAGCTAACAAAGAACGAATTCATATATCGTTATGATGATGGAGATTACGCTATTTATATAAAATAGAACAAAAAAAGCTCTGAGTTTCCTCAGAGCTTAAAAATCATTATATAAAAATTCTTTCGAATTAATCTTCTAATAAATCTGCTGGATCATCAACAGAAACTTCACCTATAACTGGTTCACCTTTGATTAATGCAACAATTTTAGCTTCAATTTCTTCTGCTAATTCAGGATTATCTCTCAATACTTCTTTTACAGCATCGCGACCTTGTCCTAATTTACTATCATTGTACGAATACCAAGAACCAGATTTGTTTACAATTCCTTTCTCAACACCCATATCCAAAATTTCTCCAACTTTAGAAATTCCTTCACCGTACATAATATCAAATTCTGCTTGACGGAATGGTGGAGCAACTTTGTTCTTCACCACTTTTACTTTCGAGTGATTTCCGATTACCTCATCTCCATTTTTAATTTGAGTAGAACGACGGATATCCAAACGTACAGATGCATAGAATTTTAAGGCGTTACCACCAGTTGTTGTTTCTGGATTACCGAACATTACACCAATTTTTTCACGTAATTGGTTAATGAAAATCGCTGTACATTTCGTTTTATTGATTGTTCCTGTCAACTTACGCAAAGCTTGCGACATCAAACGTGCTTGTAATCCCATACGAGAATCTCCCATTTCACCTTCGATCTCTGCTTTTGGAGTAAGTGCCGCAACAGAGTCAATTACGATGATATCTATCGCTCCCGAACGAATTAAGTTATCTGCAATCTCTAACGCTTGCTCCCCATTATCTGGTTGAGAAATAATTAAGTTTTCTACATCAACACCTAATTTCGCTGCATAATAACGGTCAAAAGCATGTTCTGCATCAATAAAAGCTGCAATTCCACCAGCTTTTTGTGCTTCTGCAATAGCGTGTAACGTTAATGTTGTTTTACCTGACGATTCTGGTCCGTAAATTTCGATAACACGTCCGCGAGGATAACCTCCTACTCCTAACGCTAAATCTAATCCCAAAGATCCAGAAGGAATTACTTCAATCTTATCATCAACAGCCGAATCTCCCATACGCATTACAGTTCCTTTACCGTAAGCTTTGTCCATCTTATCTAAAATCAGCTGTAACGCTTTCTTTTTATTGTCTAAATCGCTCATTATATTATTTTTTATTTTTCTAAAATTTGTTTTGCGTGTTCTTTTGTTTTTACTTTTTCGATTACATCTGTAATCACTCCTTTTTCATCAATGATGAACGTTGTACGATGAATTCCATCAAATTCGCGTCCCATAAATTTCTTAGGTCCCCAAACGCCAAAAGCATTCAAAATATCATGGTTTTCATCTGCAAGTAACGGAAAAGGTAAATTGTTTTTTTCTGCAAAATTCTTTTGTCTTTTCACAGAATCTGCACTTACTCCAACCAAATGATAACCTTGTGCTTTTAATGCATTTTCGTTATCGCGCAAATCGCACGCTTCGGCTGTACAACCTGGCGTACTTGCTTTTGGATAAAAGAAAACGACTAATTTTTTTCCTGCAAAATCTTGGTACGAAACTTCGTTTCCATCTTGATCAATTCCTTTAAAATCTGGAAC
Organism: Empedobacter sedimenti; assembly: GCF_030005555.1. GTDB lineage: Bacteria > Bacteroidota > Bacteroidia > Flavobacteriales > Weeksellaceae > Empedobacter > Empedobacter sedimenti. The sequence goes on from NZ_JASCQG010000014.1 coordinate 6,353, forward strand.
TTTATCTCCTATTTTTAACATCTTGATTTGTCTTTAGAACTTCTCGTAAAAATAATGATTAAATCTTGAATCATGATTGATTTAACTAATTAATCTTTTATTTATACTACAAATGTAATGTTACATAGCGTCAAAATAAGTCGCTATAAATAATCAAGATAAAAATGATACATTTACATAAAAGTTCCAGAACTTATGATGTTAAAGAAAGAACGTATCCAATTTGTGATTGATGAATTGGAGAAATTATATCCAGTTCCACCTATTCCATTAGACCATCAAGATGCTTTTACTTTATTGATTGCTGTTTTATTATCTGCTCAAACCACAGATAAAAAAGTAAACGAAGTAACACCCGAATTATTTGCAAAAGCGGCGAATGCAAAAGCAATGTCTTTATTAGAAGTTGATGAAATAAAATATTACATCAGACAAATTGGTTTGTCTAACACAAAAGCTAAAAATATCAAACGACTTTCTGAAATCTTAGTCGAAAAATATAATGGCGAAGTTCCAGAAGGTTTTGAAGAATTAGAAGAATTACCTGGCGTTGGACACAAAACCGCTTCGGTTGTGATGTCGCAATGGTTTGGTCATCCTGCTTTTCCAGTCGATACTCATATTCATCGTTTGATGAAATTGTGGAAATTGACAAAAGGTAAAAATGTTGAAGAAACGGAAAAAGATGCGAAAAAGATGTTTCCAAAAGAATTATGGAACAAACTGCATATTCAAATCATTTATTACGGACGCGAATATTCTCCTGCGCGCGCTTGGAGCTTAGAAAAAGATTTTATTACACGAAAAATGTTCGAATAAAAAAATGCCTTCAAGAAATTGAAGGCATTTTTAATATTATTTTAAAGGTATAAAAACTTGCTGACGAAAATAAATTGTATCAGCCTTATTTATTGTATCAATCGTCCTTACTGTATCTTGTATAACTAAATAATAAGGATCAAGTTGGCTCACATAATAATATTTTTTTTTGGCATTAGTAGGCGTTATTGTTAACGTACGTCTTGCTGTTCCTGTATTGTATGTATACGTTCCTTCCGTTTGTGTTTGGTTACAATTATTATTTTCTGTTTTGTAAGCTACAGAATAATACTTTGTAAGATCAGAAAAATCTAATGTAGATTTACGCTCACATTCTAACAATTTATCTGTTTGAGTTGTATTACTTTTTACAGTACGTATTTCTTTTAACTTCCACTTATTTGCTCGTAATAATTGATCTTGAGAAATCGCCAAAGAATCATCCTCTTTACAAGAAAAGATAGAAAGCGTGATGATTGTAATGAATAGGAGATGAACTAAATTTTTCATTAGAATTTCAAATTATCATGTAAAAGTAAAGATTTTGAAATAAAACGATAACTTTATATCCATCTAAATTTGTTTTATGAAAGTTTTCCAAATCGAAACTTCTGATCAGTATAAAATAGCTGTTACATCTTTTGGCGAAAACAACGCAACTAATAAAATTATTGTGATTTCGTCTGCAATTGGTGTTAAGCAAACTTTTTATGCAAAATACGCAACCTATTTGGCTAACAAAGGCTATTTAGTTTTTACGTACGATTATCGAGGAATTGGCGATTCTAAGCCTGAAAAAATGAAAGGTTTTCGTGCGCATTTCACTGATTGGGCTGATAAAGATTTTTTAGGTTTAACCCAACACTTGGAAGAATTTTATCCCAATCACGAAAAATTCTTGATTGGCCATAGTATTGGTGGAATAATGATTGGTTTGACTAGAGCTTACCGAGCTTATGACAAAATTGTAACGATAGGTTCGCAATTTGGTTATATTAAGAATTTTCATCAAAAAGACAAACCGAAAGTTAATTTCTTTTTCAAGATTGCGATTCCTGTTTTGTCTTCTTTTTATGGCTTTTTTCCATCGCAAAAAGTTGGAATGGGCGAACCAATTCCGAACGGAATTGCAAAAGATTGGAAAAAATTAATCACAAAAGAAACGTCGATTTTAGGTTATGCAAACGAATCTCAAAATTTATATGAGGAAATAAAAACGCCTATTTTGATCATTAGTTTAGACGATGATTTTATGGCAACACCAAAAGCTGTTGATTTATTTGGTGAATTAGTTTTGAAAAATGCCAAGAAAAAACGTTTAAACATTGTGCCGAAAGAATATGGTTTAGATAAAATTGGTCATTTAGATTTTTTCCGTGAGAAACATAAAGAACAATTGTGGAATATTCCACTCGAATTTATAGAAGAATAAAAAAGCTCGAGAAATTCTCGAGCTTTCATTTTTATAAACGAATTCCAATTCCACCCAAAACGTTAATTCCGGCTTGTGGAAAATAATTTCCTCCTTCGTAATAATATCCATTTGATTCGTATTCTACATCAAACAAATTATTAATTAGAAAAGAAAACTGAATATTTTTGATTCCTTTAATTTGTGGCGAATATTTTATCAATAAATCCGAGACCAAATAACTTGCTAATTTACCATCTGCAAGTTCTGTATTTGACAAATATTGCTCACCTACATATTTGTTCGTCAGATTAACCAATACATTTTTGAAAGGAACAGCTTCAAAACCAAATGCAGAAATAACTTCTGGAGATAAGGCAATTTTTGTTTTTCCGTATTCTTTTAAAGTCGAATTTCCGGCTGCATCCCAAACTTCTTCTTTATAATCAACATTTTTATTTTGGCTTAATGTTAGGTTTCCAAAAAAATTCAAACGATTTGGTATCACTTTATAATTTACATCCAACTCTATTCCTGTTCTATAACTTTTACCAGAATTGATTCGTTTTCTACTTCCTACATCATTAATTTCACCTGTCGGTATTAACTGATCTTTGTAATCCATATAATATAGATTTGCATTAACAGAAAGTTGTCCAGTTCTTCTGTAACCTAATTCATAATCTTGTAAAAACTCAGACTTTGGTTTTTTATCTTTAGCAGACAAACCTTCGTAATCTATACGCAAAGGTTCGCGTTGAGAAATTCCGTAAGATGCGTAAAAAACATTATTCGAATTGACATTAAAATTAATTCCGGCTTTAGGATTTACAAAATTGAATGTATCTGTAAAAGGTCTAAAATCTTCTAAATCATTTTCTCCGTTTGGTAAATATTTAGCATCATAATTGACATAACGATACTGTACATCTCCAAAAAACTCAAATTGATTCAGTTGATACAAAACTTTAGCGTAAGCTGCTAATTGCTTTTTTACAGAACGATTGTTGTAATACTTAAAGTCTTTATCCGTCCAATTTGTATCTTTTACCCACAATACATTTCCATAATGATCGCCATCATATTCATTGGCAGATAATCCAAAAAATACTTTAAAATCGTTCAGTTTTTGATTCTCAACTTCAAGGTTAAATCCATAGAAATCATTATCTAAATACTCACGATTAATTAAATTTCTCTTTTCAGAAGTTAGATGATTTAATTTATAACGTTTAAGATTTCTGTTATTTTTATAGCTCTCGTAATATCCTTTCCCTTTTGTATAGTGAAGAGTTAAATTTGATTTCCAATTTCCTTCAAAATCTTGCAACCAAGACAAGAAATAATGGTTTTGGCGATAATTATCGGTATGATTTTTATAAAAACCGATTACTTCTTTCTTCTCATTCTGTATTTCTCCTTCAAAATTGTAAGTACGATCACTTTCTAATGTTTTAGCATCAACTCCACTCCATGCTTGATACGTTTGTTCTTTCCCAAACATATTCTGGAATCTGAATTTTGTTTTCTTATTCACTTCATACAAAGCAGTAAAATCATACGAGATCAAATCTACCCAAGATCTGTCTACATACCCATCAGAGTCTATCTTAGAAAAACGTCCATCAATACTTAATTTATTATTCAATATTTTTCCTGTACCTGCTTGAACTGTATACTTTTGCGTTTTAAAATTTCCGAAAGACACATTTGCTTCTGCAAAAGGAATTGTAGACGGATTTTGCGACTCTATGTTAACACTTGCACCAAAAGAAGCCATACCATTTGATGATGTTCCGACACCACGTTGTATCAACATTGAATTTGTAGACGAAGCTAAATCGGGCATATTGACCCAAAAAACACCTTGAGATTCAGCATTATTCAACGGAATTCCGTTAAGAGTTACATTGATGGATTGCTCATTAAGTCCACGAATTTTGATAGAAGAATAACCAATTCCTGTTCCTGTATCAGAAGTCATAGTAACAGATGTTGCAGAATTAAGCAATGTAGGAATGTCTTGTCCTAAATTTTTCTTCTGAAGAATCTTGTTTGAAACTTTTTCTACCGTAATTGGTAATTTCTCTGTAATTGAAACTTCCTGAAGTTGAATGTTTTGGTTTTGGATAGAATCTTGTTCTTGTGCATACAGTATTGATGCACCAAATAATGACAATAAAAAAATCGACCTTTTCATAATTAAAATAATATTATGAAAGGAGCCATCTTACACTTTAAAATATACGCGCGAATGTAATTTGGTGAAGTACCAGTTCCCTTAGCAGCATTACCTGCTCAGGTTCTTTGGGTATAATCTCAGCCTCTGATTTTGAAGCACCCCTTTCGATTGACGGTCAAAGGTAGTATTGTTTTTTAATATTAACAAATTTGCTTTAAAAAATGAGAAGTTAGTTATTGACATAAAAAAAACCTTCTAGCATAATGTCTGAAGGTTTTTTTTGGTTTAGTAGTAAAAAAGATTGATTGGTAAATCAATTGGTTTAAATTGGTAAACTTTTAAAATATTAAGATGATATTCTTACTTTTTAAATCTGAAGCAAAGGAAGGGCAGAAATAAATAAATTCATAAAAAAACGCATTACATAGCGTCTACACTAAAAATAAAACTGTCTACATATTGTCTACAATAAAAAAAACATTAACTTTATACGCTAATTACGAGCACTTTATATCTACCCTACAAAATGTATTTAAAATATCAAATCAAACCTTTTTTGAACAGGTTGCTATTTGGATTCTGTTTTTTTATTTCAATTTTTGTTTTTTCTCAAGACAAATTTGAATCTCAATTGATGAATATTGAGAAAAATATTATTGATTCCAAACACGAAGAAGCCGAAAAAGAATTAAATACTTTACTAAAATCTAACTCAGATAATAGTTTCAACACAGTTATTATTTATACTTATTATGTAAATATGTATTGCAGTTTGTTGCAATATGACAAGGCTTTAGAATTTTCTAATCTGTCAAAAGAGATATCTGATAAAACACCTGATAAATTAGATGATGCTTATACAAATTATTCGTTTACTAAAATATACTTACTGAATCAGGTATATGATAAAACGATAAAACATGCGAATCTGACATTACAAATATTAAAAAATTATCCTAAGGAATATAAGTTATATGCAGATACCTATTCTCTTATGACTATATCTCATTCAAGAATGGGAACTTACAATGATCAGTACAAAATTTATGCAGAACAAGCATTAAAATACTCAGAAAAAACCAATAACCCTATCAATATGGTTGCGTCATATTCTGCTGTTATGTACATGTATTATAATAGATATATGAAAAGTCATTTACAAACTGACTTGGATGAAGTATATCATTATGCTAAATTGACTTTAGAATATACCATCAATGATAAATATAAGAAGTACATGCCTATTAAGGCGAAAGTATTAGCCTATAATAATCTTGCTTCAATGCTAAATAGTTATCCAAATAAAAGCATGTCTGATACTGAACGTTATCAATTAGCAGAGCAATACATAGAAAAATCTATTGAGATTAGTAAAACAGTTAAAATACCCGAGTTATTAGCAAGTTGCTATACAACTTATGCTGAAATACAGGAAAGTAAAGGAGATTTGAGCCAGGCCGAAATTTATTATCTAAAAGCATATGATGAAATAAAAAACTCTGTATTAGATATCAAAACAAAAAAAGAGATTTCTCAATTACTCGCATCGTTTTATGGTAAAAGAAATAATATTAACGAAGAATTAAAATACTATAAATTACTTTTAGAGTACACTAAGCAACTAAATGAAAAAGCTTCAGAGGATAAAAGTAAATTTCTGGAAGCTTATTATAATGCTGAGCAAAAAAATCATGAAATACAACAATTAAAAAGCACAAATTCACTTTATCTAAAACAACGTGTTTTATTTACTATCGCAATTATTACCTCAATAATTGGTGTTATTTTTCTTATTTACATTATACGTTATAAACAAAAACTGAACAAACAAAAAACTGATTTGTTAGAAGCAGAAAATGTAGAAACATCGTTATCTCTAAAACTTGAAAAAGAAGAGAAAACTAGGTTAAAACTAGAACAAGAGCTACTTGCTTTACAGCAAGAACAGCTACAGAAACAAGCTTTGGCAACATCTATAGAATTGTCACATAAAAAATCAGTTTTGAAAGATTTGAAAGAAAAAATATTGGATGAAAAAAACCCTAGTTTAGATCGATATTTCAAAAATGAACGAATCATTGAAAATGACTTTGATAACATTCAGAGATTAATCAAAGATATTCATCCTAATTTTTATAGAAAGCTAAATGATATTGCGAAAACAAATCTAACAAATCTTGATTTAAAATATTGTGCCTATATTTATCTAAATATTGATAATCAGCAAATAGCAAATCTTCTTAAAGTTGAACAAAAAACGGTAAGAATGGCTAAATATAGATTAAAACAAAAAATAGGTCTGCAAAAAACAACAGATCTATCTGCTTATATACAAAATCTCGAACTATAATTTAATTCATCTCCCTTTCTATCTACTAAAACTAATACCAGGGAAATGAAATATATTTTTTTCATATCATTTTTGATCTCAATTTACATTTTTGGTCAAAGTGATCTTAACAAAGACCAACAAACGGTTTACGCCTATTTGTATAATAAAGAAAATGATAAAGCAAAGAACTTAATCGACGAAAAGTTTCTTCAGTCTTCTAATAAATCAGACCAAGTCATTGGCTACATTTATCTAGCGGATTACTATAATTCTATAAAAGACGAGCAAAACAAAAGTGAAGCCTTATTAAAAGCCAAAAATATAGCTACAAAAGGGAATCAATTAGATAAAGCTTATGTTGATTATGGCTATGCGCGTTATTATGAAAAATTAGGTAAAAATGATTTATTCGTAAAATTAATTAATCAAAGTATAAAATCGTTCTCTAAATATCCTAACGAGAACTTTATGTTAACGCAATTGTACTTTCAGCGATTTAATTATAAATCTAAGAATCCTCTAGAAAAAGATGTTCGTAATGATGCCATTGCTTCAAATCAATATGCAATAAAATCAAAAAGCAATTTACTCATCAACTTTACTTACAGTAATTTAGGTTATTATTATAAACAACAATATAATACAACCGAAAACAAATTATACCTAGATTCGGCACAAACTAGCTACAAAAAATCGTATGAATTTGCTCAAAAAATTAAAGATCCTTTTACAAAAAAGAGATCAATTGTGGTGTATTATTTAAACTATGGTAGCTTAACCTCTTCACTCCCAAATAATTCTTTTGATGAAACGATAAAAAATTATAATACAATTCTTAGCTTAACTGAGAATGATGATAAATTTGCTGACATCACTGCGTTAACATATAACAACATGGGTTCTGCGTACGAAAACATCGGTAATAACGAAAAATCATTGTTTTACTATACCAAGTCTTACGAACTATCAAAAGACAATAAAGATATTTTTCCGAGTATAAAGGTTGTCATAATAAGTAATCTTGCCAGAATTTATGAAATTATCGGAAAACTAGACCAGTCACTTGTTTATGAACGTATTGCTAAACAACAAATGCAGCAAAATAGTCAAGAACAATTTGACAATAACACAAAGGCTTTAGATGTATTTTATCAAACAGAACAGAAAAACCAACAAATAAAACAACTTGAAGAAAAGAATAAAATCTATACAAAAAATAAATTTCTTTATATAGGTGTTGCTATATTATCAATATTTGGTGCTATTTTCTTAAGTTTTATGTTCTATTACAAGCAAAAAGCAAACAAACAAAAAACTGATTTGTTAGAAGCTGAAAAAAATGAGGCTGAGTTGACTTTACAATTAGAGAAAGAAGAAAAAGCGCGTTTAAAGGCAGAACAAGAATTACTTGCTCTACAACAAGAGCAGCTACAAAAACAAGCACTCGCAACTTCGTTGCAATTGAAACATAAGACGACATTTATCAACGAATTAAAAGATAAAATTAAAGAAGATAAAATTGTCAACTTGGATCGAATATTGAAAGATGAACGATTAACTGATGACGATTTTAATGAAATTCAAAACATTGTACAAGAAGTTCATCCTAATTTGTTTAAACGATTAAATGAAGTCTCAAAAAACAAATTATCAAGTTTAGATCTTAAATACGCTGCTTATCTCTATCTAAATATGGATAATCAACAAATTGCAAACGTCATGAAAATAGAACCAAAAACCGTTAGAATGGCGAAATATAGAATGAAACAAAAAATTGGGTTAGATAAAGAGCAAGATTTACAAGTTTTTATTCAAAATCTAGAATTATAGCATATTGATAATGAAAAATATTACTTTCATCCTATTATTTCTTGTCAATTCAATTTTACTTTTTGCACAAGATAAACTTGATCAAGAACTTTATTCGGTTGAATTTCTTTTTGTTGACGAAAAATTTCCTGAAGCTGAAATTAAGTTAAAAGATTTAGAAAAAAGATATACAGACAATAATCTTAATTCGGTTAAAATTAATGTTCGGTTTGCTATGCTTTATGGTTTATTAAACGAATATACCAAAACGTTTCAGTATGCCAATTTAGCTCAAAAAATAGCTCGTTCTACTCCAGAAAAATTAGATGATGCATACAGCCTTGAAGCATTTGCCAGAATATATTTAAACAATCAACTACCAGAAAAAACGGTACAACTTGCTAATCAAGCATTAAAAATCTTAGAAAAATATCCGAACGAATATTTTTTAAAATCTCGTGTTTATTCATTATTAACTATGATGCACACCAGAAATGGTGTTTACTCAAAAGAGTATGAAGCTTATATGAATAATGCTTTAAAAAATGCTCGATTATCTAAAAACCCGTTGCAGATATTTAACTCTCTTACAGAAAAATCGCTTGTTAGTTATGCAAAACAACTACAAACAAAAGAATATCAAGACATCGAAAATACATTTATTTATACTGAAGAAGCAATTCATTATGTAGAATCCAACAAAAAAATTCTACCTCTTGCTACCCCAAGTATAATGCTTTATAATAATTATTCGTCATTACTTAATAATTATCCTTATCATAAATACAGTCAAAGTCAGAAAAAAGAAATAGCCGAAAAATATGCAATAAAAGCTTTTGAATTAGCCGAAGAAGGAAACATCAAAGGTATGCAAATGGCTGCTTACGCCTCTTATGGTCAAATTCTTGAGAGTAAAAACGAGCTGAAATTAGCTGAAGAATATTACCTAAAAGCCTATCATTTAGCCAAAGATAATAATGTAAATAAAGCGAAAAAAGTTGCTGGAAATATTGCTGAAATAATTGCTGCTTATTATAAAAAACAAGGTAATCTACAAAAAGCGCTGTTTTTTACTGAAGAAAATCTGAGATTTAGTCGTGAATCGACCAATCAAATTCTAGATAATAAACGAAAATTTTTGGAAGAATATTTTAGTAGCGAACAAAAACTCGCTCAAATAAAGGAGTTAGAAGAAAAAAATAAAATCTATACAAAACAAAATATTCTATATGCTGCAATCGCAATTTCTGCAATTTCCGGAATCGTATTTTTAGCCTTTATGTTTTACTATAAACAAAAAGCAAATAAGCAAAAAACAAATTTATTGGAAGCAGAAAAAAACGAAACCGAACTAACTTTGCAATTAGAAAAAGAAGAAAAAGCACGTTTAAAGGCAGAACAAGAATTATTAGAGCTACAACAAGAACAATTACAAAAACATGCTTTAGCAACATCTTTACAACTAAATCAAAAAAATTCTTTTTTGAATGAGTTGAAAGAAAAAGTAAAAGATAAAGAAACAATCAATTTAGATAGAATTTTAAAAGACGAGCGACTAACAGACGAAGATTTTATAGAGATACAAAATATCGTACAAGATGTTCATCCTAATTTATTTAAACGACTAAATGAAGTTTCTAAAAATAAATTATCTAATCTTGATTTGAAATACGCTGCGTATATTTATCTGAACATGGACAACCAACAAATCGCAAATATCATGAAAATTGAGCCAAAAACGGTACGAATGGCAAAATACCGAATGAAACAAAAAATTGGTTTAGAAAAAGAAATTGATTTACAGACATTCATTCAAAATTTAGAATTATAATAAAGTAAAAGCCTTGAAAATTTTCAAGGCTTTTACTTTATTCTATTTTCAACTCTACAACAATCGGAAAGTGATCTGATTTTATATCTTTTCCTCTATAGAAATTCGTTACTTTAATTGGACTCGAAACCCAGCATTGATCGATATTTGTTCGTAAAATGGGTATCATTGCATTCCACGAATTATTCAATCCAAATCCAGAACGCGCATCTTTCATTTTATCCGATTGCACTAATTTAAAATTAGGCGAATAAACAGTTGAATTCAAATCGCCAATCAACACAATGTTTTTATTTGGTAAAGCATCTATTTCTTGCTTCATTAACTCATATTGTTTATTACGGCGTTCAAAACGAGCCTGACTTGGTAAAGGTGGAACAGGATGCGTAGCCAAAATACTTACTGGTTTTGCGTCTACAGAAATTTCCGCTAAAATAGACGGATGCATCTCGTCGATATAGTTTTTTGTAGACACTTTGGTAAGCGGTGTTTTAGAATAAATTGCAATTCCGAAATTGTTACTTCTAACTTCTTCTTTGTAATATGGATATTCTTTTCGGATAAAATCAACATGTTTTTGCCAAGCGGGTGTTAGTTCTTGCAAAACAATTACATCAGCTTTCTCTTCTGTCAAATAATCTTTTAAATATTTATAATCATCATTTCCCGAATAAATATTAATCGAAATCATCTTAAGATTAGATTGTTCTCCTTTCGCATTTTCTCCAAAGTAGAAGTTTCCAAGATTTTTGTACGTAATGATTGGTATAGCAACCAAAGGAATCAACCATAAAATGTTTTTCTTTTCTTCTTTTCTAATGGCATAATTGTGAATTAAACACAAGAAAAAAGCAATAATCAGCGCATAAACAGAGTAATGCGACAACATATCAAACACAAAATATTGATAAAAACTCTTGCTCGTCAGATAAATTCCGGCAAATACAAAAAATAAAATTCTACTCCATTTTGTTAACATCTCGTCAATACTTTTTTAATTCTTGTAAAAATAGAAATTATATTATTCATTAACTTCGCAATATGATAAAAATCGGAATTTTAGGAGGAGGACAATTGGGATATATGTTTTTGCAAAATGCATTGCAATATCCTTGTGAGATTAGTATTTTAGATCCAGCTGCTGATGCACCTTGCGCGCCACATGCACATCATTTTGTACAAGGCGATTTCAAAGATTATGATACGGTTGTTGCATTTGGAAAAGAGTTAGATGCAATCGGAATTGAGATCGAACACGTAAATGTTGAGGCATTGCGTTATCTAAAATCAATCGGGAAACGTGTTGTACCAGATCCTGAAGCTTTAGCGATTATTCAAGACAAAGGAATTCAAAAAGAATTTTATGTCAACAATAATATTCCGACAGCGCCTTATTTTGGATTAGATAATTGGGAAGATTTAAAATCGAAACAAGATGTCAGTTATCCAATTTTCCAGAAATCTCGAAAAGATGGTTATGATGGAAAAGGTGTTCAATTCTTAAAATCGGAAGCTGATTTAGACAAAATGCTTCAAGCGCCTTCAATTTTTGAAACGCCAGCTGATTTAGATCGTGAAATTGCGGTTGTTACCGTTGCCGATCATTTAGGAAATATTGTCACTTATCCAACAGTAGAATTCGTTATCAACGAAGAATATAATTTGTTAGATTATCTGTTGATGCCTTCTACACTTCCGAAAGAAATCACTGATCGAGCTGAACAAATTGCACGTGATGTTGTAAAAGGTTTAAATTCTCCAGGAGTTTTCGCAGTCGAATTATTCTTGAACAAAGATCAATCGATTTGGGTAAACGAAACCGCTTCTCGTGTTCATAATTCTGGACATTCTACCATTGAAGTAGCTTATTCCTCACAATTCGATCAAATGTTAAGAACCTTAATGCAATTGCCACTTGGTTCTACAAAATTGTTTACAACTTCTGCAATGGTTAATTTGATTGGAGCTGAAGAACAAACTGGACAAGCAGAAATCGAAAATATTGAAGAATTATTGACGATTCCAGGAACATTTTTGCATTGGTATGCAAAATCAATCACAAAACCAGGTCGAAAAATGGGACACGTTACATTGGTAAACGATGATTTAGAACAATTAAAACAAAACATAAAACAAGTCAACGCAACGGTGAAAGTCGTGGCAAAAAAGTAACAACTATGGTAGGAATTATAATGGGAAGTGATAGCGATTTGCCTATCATGAAACAAGCTGCTGATCTATTAACAGAATTAAATATCCCGTTCGAATTGACAATTGTTTCGGCACATCGTACACCACAACGTATGTTTGATTATGCAAAAACAGCGCACGAACGTGGAATAAATGTCATTATAGCTGGAGCTGGTGGCGCTGCACATTTACCAGGAATGGTTGCGTCTATTACGCCGCTTCCTGTGATTGGTGTTCCAATTAAATCGTCAAATTCTATTGATGGTTGGGATTCTATTTTGTCTATTTTACAAATGCCAAATGGAATTCCAGTTGCAACAGTTGCTGTAAATGCAGCAAAGAATGCAGGAATTTTGGCTGCTCGTATTTTAGGTGCTACTAATCCAACTTTGCAAGAAAGATTAATCAAATATCAAGAAGATTTACAAAAAGCTGTAGAAGCGAAAATAGAGCTTGTAAAAGGTGAATATCCGAATGGGTTTGATAGGTAAAAACTAATTAGGTAATGAAAGTAAGTGTTGCACAAATCAATCCAATTAAAGGAGATATTGAAAGTAGTATTAATCATCATTTAAAATTTATAAGAAAAGCAACAGAACACAATGTAGAACTGATTGTTTTCCCTGAACTTTCTTTAACAGGTTATGAACCTGAGTTAGCCAAGAATTTAGCTTTGAATGTAAATGATAAACGTCTTAATGTTTTTCAAAAATATAGTGATGAAAATAATTTAACTATTGGAATAGGTTCTCCTACTTTTAACAATGGATTTATATTTATTAGTATGATAATCCTGCAACCATTTAAAGAAAGATTAGTTTACTCTAAAACTAATTTATTTCATTCTGAGTTAGATATTTTTTCACCTGGAAGTGATAATTTAGTTGTACATTTTGAAAATGGTGAAAATTTTACTCCTGCAATTTGTTATGATATTTCAGACCCTGAACATTCTTTTATTGCGAAAAATAATAATACCTCTCTTTATATTGCAAGTGTTTTAAATTCAATTTCTGGTGTTGATGATGATTTAAAAAAGCTATCACACATTGCTAAAAACAATCAAATGAATGTGATGATGGCGAATTATATTGGACAGTCAGGTGGCTATAATTGTGCTGGTAAATCTTCTGTCTGGAATAATAAAGGTCAACTTATCATGCAAATGAATAATACAGATGAAGGATTAATTATTTATGATACGAATACCGAAGAAGGCAATATTATAATCTGTTAATTTTAAATATATTCGACATAAACCAAAAACTCCCAAACTTTACAGCTTGGGAGTTTTTTATTATAAGAAATTTTTTGAATCTTAACGTAAAGCTCTATCGCGGTTATCAACCACATCAGCAGCTTGAATCAATGATTGTAACAATGTTTGTTGGAAACGTCCTTGTAATTGACGGTTTAAATTATCCAAAATCATTGAACCTTTTTGATTCTTTTGAATTTGTTGGTTTGAAGGAATAATATAGAAAACTCCAGTGTTACCAGCAATTGCTTTAGAAGATTGATTTGGTTTTACACCAAACGCAGCTCCAACAACTTTAGGTTCTAAACCAACTCCATTAATATTAGAGTTAGAGAAGTTAACTGTAGCATTTCCTTTTTTCGCTCCAAATTTAGAAGCAAAAGCATTTAATCCTCCATTTGCAACTTGCTCATCTACCAATTTAGCAACTTTTTCGTGCATCAAAACAGGCTCTACATATTTACGCACAACACTTGGATGAGCTAAACCTTTGTCAAATTTTTCAACTAAATGAACAACGATGTAATCTCCTGTTGTAGATGTAAATAAGTTAGATGCTCCTGCATCAGTATTTTTATCAAAAGCCCATTTTAAGATATCTGCATCTTGATCATTAGGAATATCTTGTCCAATTGCAGCGTAACGCTCGATACCTTCTGTTGTATTATTTTGATAGTTTCCTTTTTTCGCAATTGCTTGGAACTCTTTCAACGATTTTTTCTCAACAGCTTGTACATACGTTCTGGCATTTGTAAATGCTTTTTCTGTTGTTGCTTTAGAAGGCTCAATTGTTTTCACAATATTAGCTACTTGATAAGCTGTTTTATTCTTCGCTTCATCAACTTTGATGATATGGAATCCGAATTGAGATTCTACTAAATCAATTGTTCCAACTGGTTTAGAGAAAATAAATCCGTTATACGTTTGATCTAATTGATTGTTTTTGCCAACCCATCCGATACTTCCTTTCTGAACAGCAGAAGATTTGTCATCAGATTTTGTTGAAGCAACTTCTCCAAAAGAAGCAGGATTTGCTTTAACTTCTGCTAAAACTTGCTCAGCTAATTTTTTAGCTTCTTCTTTTGTACGTTTCACTCCATTTCCTGCTGCACTTCCTGTGAAAGCGATTAAGATATGGCTTGATTTTACTGAATCTTTTACTTCTTTCGATTTAGAAAGTTTGTATAATTGATAAGTATTTCCAATTTTGAATGGTCCACCAATTTGTCCTACTGCAGCAGATTTTAAGAAAGCTGTTGCTTCTGGTCCTAACTGCGCTTGCTCTAATTCAGCTTTTGTAAAATAGTTAGGAATAAATGGTTTCTCAGAGTTTTGTGTAACGTAAGCAGAATCGTTTTTAGCAGATCCAAAAGCTTGAATTGTATCTGTAACGTTGTTTACTTTATCATGATTAATCTGAGTTGATAAATACTTGTTGATATTTGCTAAAGCAACTGTATTATCAGCTGCAGAAGCTCCTGCAGGGAAGTATGTATAGCTTAATTTCACTAAACCTTCTGCTTTAAACAATTTTGGATATTTTGCTTCGTAAGCAGAAATCTCCTCATCAGTTACTTTTACATTTAGCTTTTTAGCTAACGTTGTATAATCTACAAATGCATACTGTATGTTTGCATTAGAGATATTATACGCTTGTTGTATATCTGCTTCTTTGTTTGTAACAACCGTACCAGCCATTACATAACCAAAGTATTTCTGAGATAATAATTGTAATTTTATTTGCTCTGCAGTTTGTAACCAACCTCTATATTGCTCGTTTGCTTGTTGATCTGTAGATGCTTTTGCTTCTAATTGCGCAATTTGTTGTTGAGCTTCTGCTCCAGAACTCATTCCGAAATTTTGCGCTGCATAATTCCAAAACTCTTCATCAGAAACTCTTAAACCTAATTTCTCAGCATGTTGTTTCAATACTTTTTGACTAATTAAGCTGTTCCAAGTTTGTTGAGCAATTTGATTTGGAGTTGCAGGTTGACCTTGATTTTCAAACATATTTTGCGTTGCATCATATGCACTTTGGTACTCTGCTATACCAATTGGTTCTCCGTTTACTGTACCAACTACAGACGGATCTCCTGTAAATAATTGTTTAATTCTTGAGTTTTCTCCGAATAAATCTCCTGCAACAAACGCAAGCATTGCAATACCGATTACAACGAAGATCAGCCAAGTTTTTTTACGAATTTCTCCTAAAACTGCCATTGTTTTATTTTAAAGTTATTTCTATAATAGGTGGCGAAAATACGACAATACATTGAATAATAAAATAGAAGAAAGCACAAGTATATGCTTTTTTGTTAATTTTTTTAACGAGGTTAGAATTTCTGATTATCCTTTACATACATATACCCTTGATTATTGAATAATGTATAATTTTCTAAATCATCTGTGGCTTGTAAACCATTCTTCGCAGTTAAGGAATCTCCATTACTACTAATTAAGTAAACTTCTTTCGATGTATAAATTGTTTTCTTCTTTTTATTCCAAAATATATGTTCGCTTTTCAACGAATCACCTTTCTCATTGACGATTATTACGTTTCCTCTTCCCTCGTACATTCCAGTCACATCACTCAATTTTCCCCAATCTGCCTGAAAGTAACCTGGTTTTTCTTTACCTGGTTGGTAAAAATCTAGGTTAACACCTTTTCTGAAAATGGTATATGGAGAATCGACCAATGTATATTCTTCGATCAAAGGAGATCGAATATTCATTGAAATTTTACCCGAATCTTTGCTGATAATATTTGCATTGATTAGTGTTCTACTCGGAAATTCAACTTTTTTATTCTTATTAAGTTGCGGAACCTCTCGTTTACACGAAAAAAGCAAAACAAAAATGCCTATTATAGTGTATATAATATTTGATTTTAACATTTTTATTTGCTTTTTACTTTTTGTTTGACATATCTAAAATTAGTCAATAACTCTTTTTCTGAACCAAATATCATTGATATCAAATCCTACTTTAACACCAAAATAATTCTCTTTGATCAGATTATTCGTCACTTTACCTTTTTGACCATATTCTAACGAAACATTCATCATCGAAGCATCATTGTCTTTACCAATCGGTAATCCAAATCCTAAACTTGCTCCAAATGAGTTGATGTCTGTATTGTAAACTTTGTATTGTGGTGTTTGGTAATAAACTCCTGCACGATAAATTACACGATTAAAATAGCTTTTGTAACTATTAAAATCTGGTACCCAATATCCTCCTACACCAAGACGTAAATTATTTTTGTACGAAATATTATGTGCCATTGCTAGATTTTCACCTTCAATAGGTTTCTTAAAATCAGACCAAGTATTGTATTTTGCTTCAAAAGCAATAGACCAAGCATTATCTTTAGAATAAGAAGCTCCTAAAGCAAATGTTTGTGGTAATTTTGTTTTACCATTATCAATTCTAACTAAAGAAATTGTATCTAAAGAAGCTTTTGTAGAACCGATGTACGAATAAGATGTTGTAAGATCTGTAACATCTGTTCTCAACTTAGTTCCTAATGTATAAGTTGCTCCAATATTTAAATTATTATTTTTACCAACCTTTTGAGTATACATTGACCCTAATGTAAACTGAGCTCCTCTGTAATTAGATTTATCACTATAATCAACTGCTAAACTTGATCCTTCTATAGCTAAAACTTCATTACGCGTCATTTCTCCAAATAAGTAATTAACACGTAAACCTAACGAGAATCCTTTCCCTACATTTCGTCCATAAAAAGCATGAATACTATTTAATCCACCATCTCCTTTAAGATTTACAGATTGTTTAATATCTCCATTTGTTGAAGAATTTAAAATTTCGTAACCTAAACCAGAATAAGGCTGAAATCCAAGTCCAAAACTTCCTTTTTCGCCAACCGGAAATGCTAACGAAATATTAGACACGTTGAAACGTCCTGTACTCGCCTTATCAGTTGAAGATTTAAAACTATGGTTAAATCCGCTTCCACTTGCATTAAACGTAGTCATACGTAAATTTTGATTGGCTGCTGGATTTGAGAAATTAGCACTTTGACCAAAAGGGTTTGTCGGAACTGTCGAAATACCGCCCATACCCGCTTGTTCGGTACTATTATCAAATAATTGTTCACCTAAACCATAAGCTGAATAGGGTGATACTGAAACTTTCTGAGCTTTTACTGCTACCACACTTAAGAGTGATAAACTACAAATAATCCACTTCATTAGGAATGTATAATAGAATTCTAAGACGCAAATATGATGATTTGTTGCGAATTGTAAAAATTACAACGCAAAAATGAGCTGTTAATTATCTATTAAAATATTAAAAACGTACTATTTTGGCAATTTTAAACTTTTTTAAAATTTATTTTTCAGTAAATGAGCAAGATAGCATTATCGTTTAAAAAATCTTTTATAAAATGTTTGGTAGAACGGATTTTCGCTCTATATTTGCATCACAATTAAGGCGGTGCCTTAGCTCAGTTGGTAGAGCAAAGGACTGAAAATCCTTGTGTCCCTGGTTCGATTCCTGGAGGCACCACTGCTTAAAACCTCAATCGTTTGATTGAGGTTTTTTTGTTTATTATTTCAAATATTATTACCATTTAATATTTCTTCAATAAAAAAACCGATGTATTTCTACATCGGCTTTTATTTTTATAATCAATTTAATTATTTCGCTTGTTGCGCTTTAATTAAGTTTAAAGCAGAACCTGCTTTGAACCATTCAATTTGTTGCGCATTGTATGTATGATTTGCGACAACTAGGTCTTTAGATCCATCTGCATGTACAAATTCTAATGTCAACGGTTTTTCTGGAGCAAACACTGTTAAGTCAATAAAGTTGATTGTATCATCTTCTTGTACTTTATCGTAATCCGCTTTGTCTGCAAATGTTAACGCTAACATTCCTTGTTTCTTCAAGTTAGTTTCATGAATACGTGCAAAAGAACGCACTAAAACAGCTACAGATCCTAAATGACGAGGTTGCATTGCCGCATGCTCACGAGAAGAACCTTCTCCGTAATTTTCGTCACCAACAATCACAGAAGGTACACCCGCAGCTTTATAAGCACGTGCAGTATCTGGAACTGGTCCATATTCTCCTGTTAATTGATTTTTGACTGAATTTGTTTCTTGATTAAAAGCATTTACAGCTCCAATCAATGTATTGTTTGAAATATTATCTAAATGCCCACGGAAACGTAACCAAGGACCAGCCATAGAAATATGATCCGTTGTACATTTCCCGAAAGCTTTGATTAATAATTTAGCTCCCATGATGTTTTCACCATTCCAAGGCTTGAAACCTTCTAACAATTGTAAACGCTCAGAATTTGGATTAACAACAACCTCTACATTTGATCCGTCTTCAACAGGTGCTTGATATCCATTATCTTCGTACGCATAACCTTTACTTGGTAATTCTTCACCTTTAGGCGCATCTAACATTACTTCTTCTCCAAATTTGTTGATTAATTTATCCGTCATTGGATTAAAATCTAAACGTCCAGAGATTGCAATCGCCGCAACCATTTCTGGTGACGTTACGAAAGCATATGTATTTGGGTTACCATCCGCACGTTTCTTGAAGTTACGGTTGAATGAGTGAACGATTGTATTTTTTTCTTCTTTATCAGCACCTTCACGATCCCATTGACCAATACAAGGTCCACAAGCATTTGTAAAGATAACAGCGTCTAAATCTTCGAAAGTTCTTAATAATCCGTCACGATCTGCTGTATAACGAACAACCTCAGAACCTGGATTAATACCGAAAGATGATTTCGCTTCTAAACCTTTGTCTAAGGCTTGTTGAGCAATAGAAGCTGCACGTGTTAAATCTTCGTAAGACGAGTTTGTACAAGAACCAATTAATCCCCATTCAACATCTAAAGGCCAACCATTAGCAGCAGCTGTTTCTTTCATTTTAGAAACTGGTGTCATTAAATCTGGCGTAAAAGGACCATTCATGCGTGGCTCTAATTCTGATAAATTAATTTCGATTAATTGATCATAAAAGTTTTCTGGATTTGCATAAACTTCATCATCCGAACGTAAATAAGCTCTGTGTCCATTTGCAGCGTCCGCTACATCATTACGATCAGTTGCTCTTAAATATCTTTCTGATGCATCATCATAAGCAAAGATTGAAGTTGTAGCACCTATTTCTGCTCCCATGTTACAGATCGTTCCTTTACCTGTTGCAGATAAAGACTCAGCTCCTTCTCCAAAATATTCTACAATTGCTCCTGTTCCTCCTTTTACAGTTAAACGACCAGCAACTTCTAAAATAACGTCTTTCGGAGAAGCCCAACCAGACAATTTACCAGTTAATTTAACTCCAATTAATTTTGGCATTTTTAATTCCCAAGCCATTCCTGACATTACATCAACAGCATCTGCACCACCAACTCCAATTGCTACCATTCCTAATCCTCCAGCATTTGGTGTGTGAGAATCGGTACCAATCATCATTCCTCCTGGGAATGCGTAGTTTTCTAAAACTACTTGGTGAATAATTCCTGCACCTGGTTTCCAGAATCCAATACCATATTTATTAGAAACTGATTCTAAGAAATTAAATACTTCAGAAGATTTATTGATTGCTTCTTGTAAATCTGCTTTAGCACCTACTTTAGCCTGAATCAAGTGATCACAATGCACAGTAGAAGGTACTGCTGTTTTTGCTTTACCAGCTTGCATAAATTGCAATAAAGCCATTTGAGCCGTTGCATCTTGCATTGCTACACGATCTGGAGCAAAATCTACATAAGATTCTCCGCGTGTATATGCTTGTGTTGGTTGCCCAGCAAATAAGTGTGCATATAAAATTTTCTCTGAGTACGTTAAAGGACGACCTACGATAGTTTTCGCAGCATCTACACGTTCTTGCATTCTAGCATAAACGCCTTTAATCATATTTATATCAAATGCCATAATAACTGTTTTTATTTAATTGTTTATTCATCAAAAAACATTCCCCAATATACTGAATTATTTAATATTTTATGTGTCTAAATGGTTAATACGCTTATTTAAAACAATTCTAACTTATTTATTTACAATAAACTATAATTATCAAAATAAAAACTAAACCATCATTATTTTAAAAATAACAGAGACAACAATAAAACATCAAAAATCTGTAGTCATTTCGTAGATACTTCTCAAAAATAGAGTAGTGATTTTGTAG
Source organism: Empedobacter sedimenti (assembly GCF_030005555.1). Taxonomy (GTDB): domain Bacteria; phylum Bacteroidota; class Bacteroidia; order Flavobacteriales; family Weeksellaceae; genus Empedobacter; species Empedobacter sedimenti. The sequence continues at coordinate 27,376 of NZ_JASCQG010000014.1, forward strand.
TAAGACAATATTTTGAAAGGCTAAAATTTTCGAAGAAATTTGACTTATCAACCTAAAAATAATAGACATGATAATATTCGGAATACATTCAGGAAAATTAGAATCCCTAGAAATATGCAATTATGATTATTGTAAAGCAGATTCTAGCGCTTGTGGACACTATGAACAAATTCTATTAATCGATGAATTGTCTGAAAATTAAAAACACAAAAGATATGCAAGCAAAAGATTATATACCATTAATTGGGTTAAAAAATACGGATCCCGAACTTCTTGCTTTTTTTGAGGAGCATAATTTAGGGAAACCACCCAAAACGCTAAATGCCAATCAGGGAACAAAAGGCATGAAAGGTCTGCCCAAAGAAATTAGCTTTAGGTTTGGATTTGATATTAAGAACGACGCTTTTTATCCGCCCATAAGTCCCAAAAATGATAATTACAATTTTGAAGCTTATGTTGAAAATATTGCTATTTATGGAAATAGCATCAAAAAATTGGGGCTTTCTCCTGATTTTTGGGAAGGGCTAATTCAACCAAATGCTACTTATGAAGAATTTAAAAATTACTTTTCCGTAGATGATGGCGCAACATTTGGTGTAAAAAGTTTAACGGATTTATGTATTATTAATGGTTGGTTTAACGATGCGAAAAATGAAATTTCAGCACTCAAACTCTCTATTAAAACCGATTGGGAACTGATGTCTTATATAGATTTTGCAAAGGATAATGAGCATAACAGCTTGAAACACGCCGATGCTTTAATCGTAAAATGGTTGTTTGATATGAAGTTTTTTAATCTTCAAGAAAGCGTTTATCATGAAAATCTGAGTTATCAATTGGAAGATATTTTGGATTTTACCAAAAAACATCTGAAGAATCATGTTTGGATTTCTCAACTCAATCAAGAGCGTAGCTTGGGCGTTTTTATCAGCAATTTGATGAAGAACACTTCTTACAAAACGAAAAATGAGGAATCAGTCACTCTTTTCTTTGACGATCAATACATCAAAGCTTCGGGACAATGGCAAAAATATGAAGAAGAAAAAGAAAAAGGAGATTACAAAAAGTTGGGAGAGTTTGAAAAAGGTCTGTTGCTAACAGATGTTCAGAGTAAAAGTCTGTTAGAGGATGTTACCCAGCAATACAAAGATTTTTTGAATAATAAAAAGGTTTAGAAAGAAGTATATTTTTCTTTGTATTCAACAAAAAAAGACTGCCCAAATTGAGCAGTCTTTTTGTATTTCTAAATTTCTACGAACAATTAGTTCATCGAAATTGGTTTAAACTTTGTTAAGTTGATACCTTCTACAGCAGCTTTGTACTCTTCGATTGAAGGAATACGTCCTAAAATCGCTGATAAAACTACTACTGGAGTAGATGCTAATAAAGATTCACCTTTTTTACCATCACGATCCTCAACCACACGACCTTGGAAAAGACGTGTAGATGTCGCCATTACCGTATCCCCTTTTGCAGCTTTCTCTTGGTTCCCCATACATAAGTTACAACCAGGACGCTCTAAGTACATAATGTTTTCGTATTCTGTACGAGCAGTAGATTTTGGCAATAAGTCACTAAACTCAAATCCTGAATATTTTTGTAACATTTCCCAATCACCTTCTGCTTTCAATTCGTCGATGATGTTGTAAGTAGGCGCAGCAACAACTAAAGGAGCTTTGAATTCAACTTTACCGTTCGCTTTTTCTACGTTACGTAACATTTGAGAAACGATTTTTAAATCATCTTTGTGTACCATACAAGAACCTACGAAACCTAAATCTACGTGTTTATCACCACCGTAGTAAGTTAAATCACGGATTGTATCGTGTGTATAACGTTTAGAAACATCAGCATTATTTACGTCTGGATCGGCAATCATTGGCTCTTCGATAATATCTAAGTCAATCACTACTTCCGCGTAATATTTAGCATTCGCATCAGGCGTTAAAGCAGGTTTAGCACCTGAACGAATTTCTTCGATACGGTTGTTTGCTTTGTCAATTAATCCTTGTAACACTTGGTTTTTGTTGTCCATTCCTTTCTCGATCATGATTTGAATACGAGATTTCGCAATTTCTAACGATTGGATTAATGTTTCGTCTTGTGAAATACAGATCGATGCTTTCGCTTTCATTTCTGCAGTCCAGTCCGTAAATGTAAAGGCTTGATCAGCTAATAATGTACCGATATGAACTTCGATAATACGACCTTGGAATACGTTTTCACCATCAAATTGTTTCAACATTTGAGATTGCGTAGCATGAACCACATCACGGAAATCCATATGTTGTTTCATTTCTCCTTTGAACGTTACTTTTACAGATTCTGGAATTGGCATAGACGCTTCACCAGTTGCCAAAGCTAAAGCTACAGTTCCTGAATCAGCACCGAAAGCAACCCCTTTAGACATACGTGTATGTGAGTCACCACCGATAATGATCGCCCATTCATCGATTGTAATATCGTTTAATACTTTGTGGATAACGTCAGTCATTGAATGATATTCACCTTTAGGGTCACGTGCTGTAATTACACCGAAATCATTCATGAATTTCATTAATTTAGGAATGTTAGCTTGCGCTTTTTTGTCCCAAACTGAAGCTGTGTGACATCCTGATTGGTAAGCACCATCAACAATTGGAGAAATAACTGTAGCAGCCATAGACTCTAATTCTTGAGCAGTCATCAAACCTGTTGTATCTTGCGAACCAACGATATTTACTTTTACACGAACATCTGAACCTGCGTGTAAAGTTTTTCCTGGCGTTACACCAACCGCGTTTTTGTTGAAGATTTTTTCAACAGCAGTCAAACCTTGACCATCTTTAGAAATCTCTTTTGCTGGAGCAAAAACAATTGGCGCTTCAACACCTAAAGTTTGAGCCGCAAAAGTTTGGATTTTTTTACCAAAAACGATCGCATAAGAACCTCCCGCTTTGATAAATTCTAATTTTTGAGGTGTAAAAGATTTCGAAATATCTTTTAATTCAACGTCACCGTTGTATAATTTTTTAGTGTTTGTATTAATTGTTAATACAGTTCCTGTTGCTACAGAATAAACCTCTTCTAAAACTGGATCACCCGCTTCATTACGAACTACGTTTCCTTCTGCGTCAACTTGTTTTTTCCAGTTTTGTAAATCAATTCCGATACCTCCAGTTACATCAACTGTAGTTAAGAAAATTGGAGAAATTCCGTTTGTTCCTGCAACAATTGGCGCGATGTTAACGAAAGGAATGTATGGAGAAGCTTGTTTTCCTGTCCATAAAGCCACGTTATTTACACCTGACATACGAGAAGAACCAACTCCCATTGTACCTTTTTCAGCGATTAACATCACAGAAGCATTTGGATGTTGCGCTTGTAATGCACGAATTTCATCTTGAGCAGCTGGCGTAATCATACATTGACCGTGCAATTCTCTATCCGAACGAGAGTGCGCTTGGTTACCTGGCGACAATAAATCCGTAGAAATATCACCTTCAGCAGCAATGTAAGTCACGACTTTAATTTCTTCTGCAACTGCTGGTAATTCTGTAAAGAATTCTGCTTTTGCATAACTTTCTAAAATGTCTTTTGCAATTGCATTTCCTGCGTTGTAAGCATCTGCCAAACGTGCTGTATCTGCATCGTATAAGAAAACTTGTGTTTTAAGAACTGCTGCCGCTTGCTTTGCAATTGCTTCGTCATTTCCTAAAGCTAAATCTAAAAGAACCTCAATTGATGGCCCACCTTTCATGTGAGATAACAATTCGAACGCATAAGTTGGTGTAATTTCAGCAACTGTAGCTTCTCCTAAAATAATCTCTTTCAAAAATTTTGCTTTTACACCTGCAGCAGGCGTTGTACCTGGCAAAGTGTTATAGATAAAAAAGTTAACAGAATCCGCACGGTATTCATTGTTAACGTCTTTAATTTGTGAAATTACTTCACTTAGTAATTCTGCACCATCAATTGGTTTTGGATGTAATCCAAGACCTTTTCTTTCTTCAATTTCGTTGATGTAATCCTTGTAAAGGCTCATAATTCTCTAATCTTTTTAATTTTACAAATCATTTAATGCTTCAACAAGCATCATATAAACTTGTAAATCACTACAATAACACTTTATTTATTTTTTCAAAAGACTTTTCACCTTCGAACAACCAAATCAAGTTCTCATTATTGAGTTTGTTAATTTTTTATTTTGTAGACAAAAATACGTTTATACTAAGAATTTTTCATCAAAGAATGATATATTTTAGTTATAATATAATAATTTAGACTAATTACAAAGGAGTATTAAATTTCACTTTTACAAGTATTTAACCCTAAAAAAATTCAACTTAAAAAATTATAGATAGTCAAAATATGAAGTTGATAATTTTTGGCATAGTTTTTTACGAAATTGAATTGAACTACATTTTTTAACATTTACTTCTTCATCTATTTTTGAATCAAAAAATATATAATCTACACTTATTTATTGAGTAAGTAAAAAATTACCTCTGAATAAATATTAAATAATCTTTATAATTATACATATTTAATGTAAAATTATACAAGTTTTTACTAACTTTGCGCCCTTAATTCATTATTATAATTATGAAACTTTGGGATAAAGGTTTTACCATTAATGATAAAATCGAAAAATTTACTGTTGGAAAAGACAGAGAATTAGATGCTCATCTAGCTAAATATGATGCAATTGCATCAAAAGCGCAAGCAAATATGCTAGCAAAAACAGGCTTGATTACCAATGAGGAAAATGATGCATTGCAAATTGCTTTAGATGAAATTTTGGTTTTAATTGGAGAAAACAACTTTGAAGTTGGAGATGATTTCGAAGATATTCACTCTAAAATAGAAGCCTATTTAATTGAAAAAACAGGTGATGCTGGTAAAAAAATCCACGTTGCACGTTCTCGTAATGATCAAGTTTTAGTTGCAATTCAGTTATTCGAAAAAGAATACATTAAACATACAACAGAAAAAATCATCAATCTGATTGATATTTTTCTACAAAAAGCAGACGAACTAAAAAACAATTTGTTACCTGGTTATACGCATTTTCAGGCAGCGATGCCAAGTAGTTTCGGAATGTGGTTTTCTGCTTACGCTGAAAGTTTATTAACAGATTTATACTTTTTTGAAGCAGCTTACAAAATTGCTGATCAAAACCCTTTAGGCTCTGGCGCAGGTTTCGGAACTAGTTTTCCGATTGATCGTTTGCAAACAACGCAGGAAATGGGATTCTCAGAAATACTGGTTTCTTCTGTTGGCGCACAAATGTTACGTGGGAAGACAGAAAAATCTGTAGCGACAGCTTTGGCAATGATTTGCGGAACGCTGTCTAAAATGTCATACGATTTAGTTTTGTATAATTCGCAAGATTTAGCTTTTGTAAAATTACCAAACGAGATGACAACTGGTTCATCAATTATGCCTCATAAGAAAAATCCTGATGTTTTTGAGTTAACGCGTGCGCATTGCAATAGAATTCAGGCTTTGCCAAATGATATTATGATGACGATTAATAATCTTCCGAGTGGATATCACCGTGATTATCAAATTTTGAAAGAAATATTATTTGAACCAATGATGCAATTTGATAATATTATAGATATTTTGACTTTTGCAATTCCTCAACTTCAAATAAAAGATGATTATATCAATCAAGAAAAATATGATCCAATTTATACTGTAGAAAACATCAATGAAGCAATCAAAAACGGAACACCTTTCCGTGATGCTTATCGCGAAGTTGGACTTTCTGTAGAAAACGGAACCTATGTACCACATAAGGAATTCCAGACTTCTCATATCGGAAGTATTCATAATCTACGTTTAGATTTGATTCAAAATAAAATTGAAAAGTTTAAACTTGAAGCACAAGTTTTAAAATAAATAAACATTTTTATAACTAGAAAAAATCCTTAACTCTTCATGTTTTAAGGATTTTTTCATGACTATAAATTTTAGAATTTCGGAAAATATTAACGGATATATAATTGTATATCTGAGTTTTGTAAAATAAATATTGATTTACAAAATAAATACAATTATTTTTTATTTAATCAAGTCAAAATCGTATTAAATTTGCTTTATCAAATAACATATTTGTTTAATCGATTAAAATTAAAAAAATGAAAAAATTTTTCGCAGTAGTTGCAGTAGCAGCTTTATCATTAGGAGCAGTATCTTGTGGAGAGAAAACTGAAGAAGCACCAGTAGAAGAAGCACCAGCTACAGATTCTGCTACAGCAGTAGTTGATTCTGCAGTAGTTGATTCTACAGCAGCTCCAGTAGCTGATTCAGCAGCAGTAGCAGCTCCAGCAGCTGATTCTACAGCAGTTGCTAAATAATTAATAGCGAAGCTAAAATATAAATGCGCTCAACTAAGTTGAGCGCATTTTTTTATTCTAATATTTACGAATCTATATACAGAATGACACTCACAACTCCTTTACTATCTTTATAAACTTCAATATCAGTTAAGTATAAATCGATCAAATCATGTCCCCAAATGCCGTATTTACCATTGGTTTCATTTCGATTAGATAAACCTTCGCGACTGTTCATTGGAATTGTTTTTGTAGCCGCCGACTCCTCTTCTTCCTTATAAATTTGTTTATACTTTTCTTGAATAGCTAAAATCAACTCACGGCGCGTAAAACCTTTTTCACTTACGAGTTCAAAACTTGCAGGTTTTTTCATTGGATAATCAATTATTAATTGAACTTTCTTATCATTCAAAACCACCTCATCAACAGAAATTACTTGATCTAAATATTGTTGAGCTTTTTCAATTGAAATCCCAGCTATTGCATCAATTCCAACTTCACTTCCATCTTCAGAAGTTGGATAACTTAGGATAGGAATAGTAGAAATAGGAGTTCCATAATCTCTTAGATTAATATTTGAATCACTCTCTAAAGTAAAATCAATTGGAGCTTCAGATTTTTTAGGAATACAACTATTCAATAGCAACAAAGTAAAAAGTAACCGAAATGGAAAATTCATAGGAATAAGATTTAACATCAATTTACATAAAAAAAGGGAATCTTAAAGTAGATTCCCATCAAATTTTCCTGATTTTATTTTCCTATCCAACTCTGCCTGAATATCTTCAAGCACGGGACGCACAGTAGATTCTGGTATATCAGAAACACGAATATACATTAACCCATCTATTGCGTCATTAAATTTTGGATCGACATTAAATGCAATCACTTTAGCATTTTGCTTGATATATTTTTTGATCAAAACTGGTAAACGCAACATATTTGGTTCCAATTCGTCAATTAATTTGTCAAATTTGTTTAAATCTGCTTCAGACTCATCAAAAATAAACTCTTTGTCTTCTTCTCTAAGCTTTACTTTAAACTCATTTTTCGCACGTACATATTGCGCAACAGTAGAATCGTAATAATGAGATTTCATAAACTCAATCATCAACGATTTAGAGAAATCTGAGAATTTATTACTGATACTTACACCACCAATAATGAATTTTTGATTCGGATTACGTAACGTAATGTGTACAATTCCGCGCCAAAGCAAAAACAAAGGCATCGGCTTTTGTTGATATTCCGAAGTTACAAAAGCACGTCCCATCTCGATACATTTCTTGAAAAATGGATGAATTTCTGGATCAAAATTGAATAATTCGTGCACGTAAAATCCACTAATTCCGTACTTTTCATATACCTCAGAACCAATCGCCATACGATAAGCTCCTACAATTTTATTGGTATCCTTATCCCATAAAAACAAGTGATGATAGTGATTATCAAAACGATCTAAATCTATTTCATCATTTGTTCCTTCTCCGATTATTCGAAATGTAATTTCTCGCAAACGTCCTATTTCACGTAAAATATTAGGTATTTTTTCTGCGCGAGCAAAAAAGCACTCATAATTATTGTTTGTGAATAATAATGCATCTTCTTCTTTGTGTAAACCTTCAATATCAGATAAAAGTAAATCTAAAGCAGTTTCATCAACAATTGGTTTCACTTTTTTACTTGACGACGACAAACTTGGTAAAGTTGGCATCTTCAATTCAATATTCGAAGGGTTTTTAAGTACTTCTGTAAATCTTCTTTTCTTATTATAGTAAGAAGATAACATATAGGTTTTCTTTCTTAAAAAGTCGGAATAATCTGTTATAGAATCGTGCTCGTCTTGTTGTTTCTGTAAAATTGGTTTCCCAATACGAATTTGGATTGGACGAGTACGTTTTTTTACCATTTCTGATGGTAGCATTGCGGTTTGAAAATCTGGATGAATTTTTGAAATTCTATAAAACGCTTTGCTATTTCTTGCTCTAAAAAACATAGGAACCACTGGAACTTTTGCTTTTTTGATCAATTTCATTGCAGATTCTTGCCATTGGCGATCGGTAATTTTACCTTCATCGTCACGATAAGAAACCTCTCCTGCAGGAAAAATTCCTAAACATCCTCCGTTTTTAAGCAATTTCAATGCATCTCTCATTCCAGAAATGCTACTGTAAGCTTCTTTACGTGTTTCGAAAGGATTAACAGGAATAATCATTGGATCTAATGGTTTTATTTTTTGCAATAAAAAATTACCCATAATCTTGAAATCTGGACGAAGTTTTGACATCATATGCATCAAAATAATACCGTCCAAAGCTCCAAGTGGATGATTAGAAACAATAATAAATGGACCTTCTTTCGGAATCCTTTTAAGATCTTCTTCGTGTATCTCGTAATCTACACCCAAATCATCTATCAAGTAATCTAAAAAAGGAGCACACTCCAAGTGTTTACCACGCGTGTAGATATCGTTTAATTTATCTAATCGTGTGATTTTTTTGAACATCCATGCAATAGGCTTTCCTAAAAATCCTAATTTAGAAAGACCCGTAGCCGAATATATATCTTGTGTAGTAACTAAACTCATTAAGCTTTTACAACAATTTGTAATGTTTCGCGTACCGTTTGACGCAATAATTCTTTTTCGTTTGCGATTACTTTATCTGAGTCTGCATCGAAATGACGAATTGTGTACAATAATACATTATTATCTTCGTGCACTTTATATTCTTCATTCATATCAGAAACAAACTTTTCTAAGTTATCGTATTTATCCTCTAAACATAAAGATAGCGAAATTGCTGAATTTTGCATCAAATTTACTTTAATTTGATAATCATATAGTTTATTGAAAATTCCACTCAATTTATCTTCTGTAATAAAAGAAAAATCTTTACTTGATAATCTAACTAAATGTTGTTCTCTTTTTAAGATAAAACAAGGCACTTTAGGGTCTAAAGGCTGTCCTTTTGCCACTTCCGTTCCTGCTTCTGTTGGATTAATAAATGATTTTACAAAAAATGGAATCTCTTTTTGCTGTAAAGGTTGTAATGTTTTTGGGTGAATAACAGATGCACCATAATATGCTAACTCTATCGCTTCTTCGTAAGAAATATGATGTAATAATGTTGTATCACTAAAATAACGAGGGTCTGCATTCAGAACACCTGGTACGTCTTTCCAAATCGTCATGCTTTCGGCATTTAAACAATAAGCAAAAATTGCAGCAGAATAATCAGAACCTTCTCTACCTAAAGTTGTTGTAAAAAAGTTAGGATCAGAACCTAAGAAACCTTGCGTAATGTAAAATCCGTTTGAAGATAATTTAGAAATACTTTCTTCAGTTAACTTCCAATTTACTTTTCCTTCTCGGTAAGTATTATCTGTTTTGATATAATCGCGTACATCTAACCAATCATTTTTTACATTGATTGAATTAAGATACATACTAATAATTTTTGTCGAAATTAATTCACCACAACAAACAATTTGATCATATACATAACTATAATTTGGCGATTTATTACGTCTCAAGAATGAAACTATATCATCAAAAAACTGAGAAATTTCGCTCGAAACCTCAACTGGATTATCAAATAACTCTGTAGCTAAATCGATATGCTGAGCTTTAACTTCTTCAATAGTTTTCTCGAAATCATCGTTTTCAAAATAGCGTTTGACTACTTCTTCCAATGCATTTGTTGTCTTGCCCATAGCAGAAACAATCACACATGTATTATCGTAACCAACCGATTGCAGCAACTCTGCAACATTTCTAACACCGGCTGCATCTTTCACAGAGGCACCACCGAATTTGAAAACTTTCATTTCTATATAAACTTTTTGTAAAATATTAACTTGCAAATATAACCAAACTAAAAATTAAATATTGTTTGAAATGAATTAAATACAAAAATAAATTTCATGAATGATTTTCATGTATTTAGAACAATTTCAAACGTTTGAAATAATTGAAATCTCGGTTTTTTTTGCGATATTTGACCAGCAAAACATAATTATGAATACAAATTCTCATCAAACTCTTGGAGAGTTTATCATAGAAAATCAAGCAGATTTTATTTACTCTTCTGGAGAGTTATCTAGATTATTGAGTTCTATTAAATTAGCAACAAAAGTTGTTAACTACAAAGTAAACAAAGCAGGACTTGTAAATATCTTAGGCGAGTTCGGAAATGAAAATGTCCAAGGAGAAAAACAACAAAAATTAGATGTTTTCGCAAACGATACGTTCATCGAAACGTTGTCGCAACGCGAAGTTGTTTGTGGTATTGCTTCGGAAGAAAACGAAGATTTTATTGCAATTCAACCTTCAAAAAACTCAAAAAACAGTAAATATGTTGTATTGATTGATCCACTTGATGGTTCTTCAAATATCGACGTAAATGTTTCTGTTGGAACTATTTTTTCTATTTACCACCGTGTTACAGAACCAGGAACTCCGGTTACGAAAGAGGATTTCTTACAACCAGGTAATAAACAAGTTGCTGCGGGATATGTAATTTACGGAACTTCGACAATGTTAGTTTACACAACTGGAAATGGTGTTAATGGATTTACTTTAAATCCTGGTATCGGAACATTCTATTTATCTCACCCAAATATGTGTATTCCTGAAGATGGGAATATCTATTCGGTAAATGAAGGTAATTATGTAAAATTCCCTCAAGGAGTTAAGAATTACATCAAATACTGTCAGGCAGAAGAAGAAAATCGTCCTTATACATCTCGTTATATTGGATCTTTATGTTCAGATTTTCACAGAAATATGTTGAAAGGAGGAATTTATATTTATCCTTCTGGAACAAATAATCCGAACGGAAAATTACGTTTATTATACGAGTGTAATCCTATGGCTTTTATCGCTGAGCAAGCTGGAGGAAAAGCTTCTGATGGTTTTCAACGCATTATGGATATCGAACCAACAGAATTACATCAACGTATTCCTTTCTTCTGTGGATCTAAAAACATGGTAGAAAAAGCGGAAGAATTTATGCGTCGCGAAGAATTGAAATAATTATTCAAAATATTATTAAAACAAAAAATCCACTCAAATTGAGTGGATTTTTTTATAACGATTATCTAGCTATTAAGGAATTACGATTCCTGGATAATTACCTGGATATACATTTCTTAAGTTAGAATGATATTTCTTGTTAATTGCATCAATAAACATATTAGCAACAATCGCATAACCGTTTCCTGTTAAGTGAACACCATCTAAAGAGAAAGCTCCACCAGACACGAAAGTAGTTGTATAAGTTTGTCCATAATATTTGATACCAGATTTAGAACTTAACTTTTGCATTTCTGTAAAAGTATCTACTAATGCTAAGTTGTAAGCTGTTGCTAATTCTGCAATCGCAGTATTATATTTTGCAACTGCCGCTTCTGCTTTAGCTGTTTCTTTCTCTGTTAATACATATTTATCTTCTAAAGCAGTTTGTGTTCCACCTCCTTGTTTCAATAAACTTAAGGCTGTTAAAACAATTAAATCTTTAGATGTTGTTTGACGATAATTTGGTAAACCTAAAGCTGATAAGTTTTTCAAATCTTTATCTACGATTACCGCACCATTTATTGCAGAACCAGCTGTAAACTTGATTAAACGTTGTTGATACTCAGCATCAGTTAATAAACCTGCGGATTTTGCTTGCCCAAGTCCTGCGTTATACTTTCCATATGCTTGCGCAGACATTAATGCCGCAACTTGTGCATCAGACAATCCAGTAATTGGAGTTCCTGGAACAGTTGTAAAGTAAGGTATTGCAGTTACAGAAGGTATATTTGCAATAACTCCTTTTGCTCCTGTAGCAACTAATGCTTTCAATCCATCATTTATTGTCGATTTTACAATATTAACATTCGAAATATCGTTTGGTCCATATGTTCTAGGATCCAAATTTTTAGTTTCATTATGATCTACACCAACTCCCCCACTTGTAGCATATCCTAAAACATCATTATTCCCTATCCAATAAGAGAAAAATGTTGGTTTTTGTGCTACAGCTTGCTCTATAACTGATGTCGCTGCACTGTTAGAAAAACGTACAAAGTATGGATTTGCTGTTGCTGGTTCAGTTTTAAGACCTGCTGGATTACCATAACCTGGTGCTACTAAATGATAAGACTTAGCTCCTGGAACACCCATATTTTGGTATGGTCCTGCCGCTGCAACATTATCAAATACGCCACCTGGAGCACTTGGTACTGGAGTTAAAGCTCCACCTTCAATTTTTAAGTTTAATTTACCAAGATAAACAAGGTTACCGTTTTTATCTTTCAAATCAGAAAAACCTCCAATATCATTTGGTACATAAGGAATTTTAAATTCGCCTCCACCAGCAGCTTTCATTTGACCAGCCATGATATTAGGATAAGAATTTTCTTGTCCCGATTTGAACAATGCATTATCTCTATAACCAGAAGTTAACGAGTTACCTAAAGCAATATATTTTGAGAAATTTGCATCACCACTTGTGATTTGAATATCCTCTACAGGATGATCAAAATCTTGACTACAATTGAACATTGTAGCACCTAATGCAACTAAAACTAATTTATTTATATGTTTCATTTTTAGTATTATTTAAGATTATACGATACACCTAAACCAAAGTTAATCGCGCGCATTTTAACATCTCCTTGGAAATTTTGTTCGATGTTGTTGATGTGTCTTTCATCACCCTGAACATATGATCCAAATAAATCAATATTAAATCCTGAGTTTAATTTAAATCCTAAACCAGCAGAAAAAGAGTTTAAATTAGAACTTGGTGTTTCTGATGACCAATAAGATGCTGGAACTGGAGATTTATCATGATAATATCCTACACGTCCATGAATGTTTTCTGTAAAAGCATACTCAGCTCCGAAGCGGAAAAGTGTATTATCTTTCCAATTCTTTTGAGATGATGACGTATAAAATGTATGTGAAGCATCGTTATATAAATTGATGTCTAAACTTTTGTAACGTGTCCAGTTTTGCCAAACAACATCTCCAAAAATTTCTAATTGTGGTAAAATTTTGTAAGACATCCCGAAAGTAAACTCAGAAGGTAATGGTAATGTAGTATTCCATTTATCTGTATTAAAAGGTACATTAGATGCAATACCTGTTGGTACATTTGTCCAAGTTACATCTCCTTTATTTGCTGATACATCTACATTAGAACGGTAAGCTAATCCTACTCCTAATTTATCTGTTGGCTTAAACATCGCACCAATATTAAATCCTAAACCATGAGCATCTTTATCCTCTAATTTCAATTTAATATCATTTCCAGCTACAGTTTGTATTTTCTCTAATTTAGCAGAACCGTGTGTATAGATAAAACCAGCTCCGATACTAAACCAATCATTAAAACGGTATGCAATAGTAGGTTGAATGTTAAATGCTTTTAAATCGATATGTGTAATATTCGATTTGTTTTGCCAATCTTCTGGCCATGTAACAGAGCTACCAAATGGAGTGGTAACACTAAGACCAATTGCAACATCATCAGCAGGCTTGTAACTTACAGCAAGATACATTGGTGTCCCCAATTTACTATCTGTTTTTGCTTTTTGTAAAGTTGTAGCATCTTGCCATCTTACATCCGTTTTTACACCGAATCCACCAACAGCAATACTCAATTTGCTTTCTACAAAAGCTAAACCTGCAGGGTTATAAAACGCTACACTGGCATCGTGTGTTTGTGTAGCCGAAGTTCCACCAAGTGCAGCTTGGCGTACTCCTTGTAAAGCAACACGGTAACCACCTGCAAAAGCAGAAGATGATAAGCCGATTAATGCTAGGGTTAAGAAAATTTTCTTCATATTTTTTGTTCGTTTAAATTTAATAGCTTTTAACAAAAATAACATAATTTTATAATAATGTTATGTTAACATAGTAATTTTTAAAAATTTCTTTAAAAATGAGGAATATAGACGCTTTTAATTAAGTGTAAATAATACACTATTGATAAATTTCTTTGATTTTTTCTGAAATAACATAGCCTTCGGACCAACATGCCTGAAAGTTAAAACCTCCTGTAATTGCATCAATATTTAAGACTTCTCCTGCAAAAAATAAATTGGGTAGTTTTTTTGCTTGCATAGTCTGAAAATCAATTTCTTTCAGATCAACTCCGCCAGCAGTTACAAACTCGTCTTTAAAAGTACTTTTACCATTAACACTGTATTTTCCTTGTGTTAATTCAGTTGCGATTGAATCAAGATGTTTTTTAGATAAATCTGCATAAACCTTGTGTTCATCAATGTTACAATAGTTAAGTATACTTAACCAAAAACGTTTCGGAAAATCGAATGGGTTATTTTTATGAACATTTTTCTTGGCATCAACTTGTTTTTTTTCATTCAGAAAAGAAATCACTTCGTCTTTGGATTGATTAACGAAATTAAGTTCAACATCGAATTTATATCCACACTCGTTCAATTTTAAAGCACCCCAAGCTGATAGACGTAAAATAGCCGGACCACTAAATCCCCAATGTGTTATCAACATTGGTCCTTCGGCATCTAACTTAAATTGATTAATTTTGACTTCAGCATTTTCAAAAGAAATTCCCATCAACCCCTCAATACGTGGATCTTTACAATTAAATGTAAATAAAGACGGAACTGGATTCACAATTTTTAAACCTAAAGTCTTTAAGCTTTTCCAGAATTTTGGTGTACTACCAGTTGTCACAATCACAGTTTCGAAAAAATATTTCCCCGATTTTGTCACCACTTCGTAACCATCTTCTACTTTGTTAATCTCTTGTACACTATCAGAAAAATTGAGTTGAACTTTATTTTGATCAACTGCTTTTGTCATTGCTTCTATAATTGATAAAGACGAATCACTCACAGGAAAAACACGGTTATCATCTTCAATCTTCAACTCTACTCCACGTTCATCAAACCAAGCCATCGTATCGCCTGGCTGAAATGTATAAAAAACACCAAGCAATTCTTTTTTACCTCTAGGATAAAATTCGACCAAATCTAACGGATCAAAACATGCATGCGTTACATTACATCTTCCACCACCAGAAACTCTTACTTTTTGCAACGGAAGATTTGCTTGTTCAAACAATACCGTTTGTTGTCCTATCTTTTTTCCCAGGTTAGCTGCAACAAAAAAACCTGCTGCACCACCTCCTACTATGGCTATTTTTTTCACGTGTCAAAGGTATTGTATAATTTATTAACTAAAATTATGCTTTCATTTACAATTAAGTTAATTAGAATGAAAAGGTTAATTTATATTGAAATAAAAAAGGAAATGCTTTGCAACATTTCCTTCTGCTTATCTTTCGTGGAATACGAAAAGCGGTGTAATATTTTTATTAGCAATTCTTTTTGTAAAACCTGGAGAAAATATATTATCAAAAAATCCTTTATTACGACTAACTACAGTCAATAAATCAATCTGTTTTTCTTTAATAAAATCTAAAACAGCATTTGTAGGATCTGCATCATTGTAAATTTCAAAAACGACAGGATCGTTTGCAAACTGATCTTTCCAATCATTTAAAACTTGTTGATTAAATTTTCCGTCCTTCGAAACGTGCATACAATGAATTTTGGCATGATGACGATTCGCTATTTCGATCAAATATTTCAATGCATCTTTGTCTTTTTGATCAAAAATCGTAGTAAAACCAATGTTTTTAAATCCTTTAAAGCTCATTCCATGAGGAACACTTAGGATTGGAATTTTCATAGAAGTAATCGTATTGATAGTATTCGATCCGAATAAAAAACGTTCAAAACCTGAATTTCCGTTTGTTCCCATCACAACGTAATCAACGCTTTCTTCCTCTATTGTTTCACGTAAAATGTATAAAAAATTTCCTTCTTCTAGAATAAATTTCAATGGAATCTCACTCAATTCATTATCCGCAGCAATTTGTCTAAGTTGCGGAATATTGTCTTTAAAATTCTCGAAGCTTCCTAATTCTACTGTTTCATAAACATTCTGAATCAAGCCAGCGCTCAAACTTCCCGTTATCATTGGCAACTCATAAACATGCAATACATAGACTTGTGCATCAATGCTTTTTGCCAAATTCAGCGCATATAGAAACGCATTATTTGCAGTTTCGGAGAAGTCGGTCGGAAATAATATTTTTTTCATTTTATCGTGTTTTGTAATCAAAAGTTACAAATTATTTTGTTCCAAAAACAAAAAAGCCCAATCTATTTTAGAGATTGAGCTTTTTATTATATTGTATTGATCTTATTCGTGGAACACAAATAACGGAACTGCATTCTGAGATAAAATTTTCTTAGTGAAACTTGGCGAAAATAATTTCTCAAAAAAGCCTTTGTTACGACTAACAACGGTTAACAAATCGATTTTTTCGTCTTTTATAAATTCTAAAACCGCATCAACAGATTCGTCCGCTGTATAAATTGAGAAATCTACTGGCTCGTCTTTATAATATTCTTTCCAATGATTAAGTGTCGGAATATCATAATTACCATCTTTCGAAACATGCATACAATGAATTTTAGCTTTGTATCTGTAGGCCATTTCTGTCAAATAATCTAAAGCTTTACGGTCTTTATCTTCAAAAATTGTTGTAAAACCAATACTATTTATACCTTTATATTCATACTTGTGCGGCACACTCAACACAGGTATTTTTAGACTACGAATTGCATTCATGGTATTAGATCCAAAAAGTACTTTATCAAACCCTGTGTTACCAGTCGTTCCCATCACAACAAAGTCAATTTTTTCAGATTCTATTACTTCTGGTAAAACGTAGGTAACCATTCCTTCTTTCACCATAAATCGCATATCTACATCTCCAAAACCATTGTCTTCAGCTATTTTACGAAGTGACGGAATGTGATCCTTTAAATTTTCGAAGTTATTTAGTTCGATTGTATCGTATACATTTTGTAAAATATTCGCATCAACTCCACCACTAATCATCGGATACTGAAAAGCATGTAACACATACAACTCAGCCTCTTGATTTTCTGCTAAATTTAATGCATAAAGAAAAGCATTATTAGCCGTTTCAGAAAAATCTGTTGGGAATAATATTTTTTTCATAACTAGTCTGTTTTATAGTTTCTTAAAATTACGAAGAATTAACTATAGCTTTATTAATTTGATGTTAATATTTGTTGTGTTTTATAATTTCAACTCATTAAAAATATTATCCTTTATCCAATAAATACTTATCCGTAACTTTGCAATCACAAAAAGTTGATTACGATGAAAAACACCTATTTTCAGAAAACCAGCGTTCGTTGGTCTGATTTAGATGCAAATAGACATTTAGCGAATGCCTCTTACATGAATTTCACAAGTTTTGCGCGTATTGCATTTCTTAGAGATTATGGTGTTGCAATGCAGAATTTGGCAGAATACGGAATTGGTCCAGCCATTTTACACGAGCAATTTTCTTTCTTTAAAGAAGCCATGGAAGGTGAAGATATTTATATTACAGTAGAAATTGGTGGAATGTCTGAGGACGGAATGATTTACCAATTTATTCATAATTTATATAATCAAGATGGTGTTCATCTTTGCCATTCTGAGCTAACTGGAGTTTGGTTTTCTATGTCAAAAAGAAAAATGCAAGCGCCGCCAACAGAAATGTTAGAAAATATTAAAAAATCATTTGAAGGAAAAACTGTAAAAACCTTGTCAAAGCAAGATATTATCAATTTACCTTTTCGCTCAGAAAATGTAGATCCTTCAATCTTTACACAAAAATAAAACGATGTTAGAAGATAAAAACGTTTCAAAAACAAGTTTAGCCGAAATTGGAGAGTTTGGTTTAATTAATCAAATCAAAGAAGGTTTTCCGATCAAGTTAGAAAGTTCTATCAAAGGAATTGGCGACGACGCAGCTGTTCTTGATTACAAAAAAGAGAAGATCGTCGTTTCTACAGACATGTTGGTAGAAGGCGTTAATTTTAGCTGGTCGTACATGCCTTTACGTCACTTGGGTTACAAAGCTGTTGTAACAGCGATTAGTGATATTTTGGCGATGAATGCAATTCCAAAACAATTGTTGGTCTCGATGGCAATTTCGAATCGTTTTACGATAGAAGCTGTGGACGAAATTTACAACGGAATGAAATACGCTTGCGACAAATACAACATTGATATTGTGGGAGGCGATACAACATCGTCTGTTAGCGGACTTGTGCTAAGTATGACGGCAATTGGCTCGGCTACAGAGAAAGATTTAGCTTATAGAAATGGTGCGAAAGAAAATGATTTGGTTGTTCTTTCTGGTGATTTAGGTGCTTCTTTTCTTGGTTTACAAGTTTTAGAACGTGAAGCGCAAGTTTCAAAAGTGAATCCTAATAATCAGCCAGATTTCGAAAATTATTCATATTTAATTGAAAGACAATTAAAACCAGAGGCTCGTTTAGATATTATCAATCTTTTAAAAGAACTGAAAGTTAAACCAACTTCTATGATTGATATTTCGGACGGATTATCTTCAGAAATTATTCATCTCTCGAAAGAAAGTGGCGTTGGAATTAATATTTACGAAGAAAAAATTCCGTTAGATTCAACTGTGATTCGTACTGCTGAAGAATTTAAAATTAATCCAATTACATGTGCCTTAAGCGGTGGAGAAGATTATGAATTGCTGTTTACAATTGATCAAAAAGATTTTGAAAAAATAAAAGGAAATCCACATTTAACGGTGATTGGTCATGTTACTGGTAAAAACGAAGAAAACTATTTGATTACACGCGGAAGCGAACAAATGGTTCCATTAACAGCGCAAGGTTGGGGAGTTGAAACGGAAGACGAAGAGTAGTTTGAAAATGTGATCCTGAAACGAGTTCAGGATGACTTAACGAATTGTCAAACTGAATTTATTTCAGTTTCTCATCAAATACATTATCAAAAGCATTCAAGAAATTGGATGCTTTTTTAGTTGAAATAAATTGTATTTTAGATATTATAAAACTAATATGAACACAGAAAAACTAACAGAATTAATTGGTGATTTGACAGTTTTTGATTTGAATATCGATTTCAAAAACAAATCAATTATTATGAATCTTGGTTATTTACCTTTTGAAAAAAATGCAATTAAGAAAATTACTTTTAATGATGCTGTTTGGCAAGATTTCTTTGGTTTTGATAGAGAAAATATTCAATGTTCGATCGAATATACAAATGATTTCAATATTTTTCTTGAACATAAAAAAGATTACATTGAAAAGAATTCAAAATATTTTCCAATTAATTTTTTAGAAACTCTTAAAAACAGTCAACATCATTACTATTATTCTAAACCAACTCTCGGTTTTGAATTTTTAATTATTACTCAAACAGAAATTTTAATTTCAGATATATAAAATCAAAAACATTCAAGAAATTGGATGCTTTTTTTAGTTGAAATAAGTTGTACTTTAGATAAAAGTATACTCTAAAACTATGAAAACATTTAAGGTTATAAAAATTTCAGAATATTGATCTACTGATAGTTTAACAAAAAACATTGAGATAAAATTAAATTCTCTCTCTCAAGAAGGTTATGAAATAATAAGTGTATCGGTTGGTATAAATATGTGATGGTTTCCTACAGCTTATATTACAGTTTCAAAAAATTAATATACACAAAAAAGCTCGAACCAATAAGTTCGAGCTTTTATATTGTTAGCGTTTTCGCTGTCGAATTATCAATTAAGATAATGGTTCAACTGAAACGTAAGATCTATCGTTACGTTTTTTTGTGAAAACTACTTTTCCGTCAACTAAAGCGAATAATGTGTGATCTTTACCGATTCCTACATTATCACCAGGATGATGTTGAGTACCTCTTTGACGAACAATAATGTTACCAGCGATTGCTGCTTGTCCACCAAAAATTTTAACACCTAAACGTTTCGAATGTGATTCACGACCATTTTTCGAACTTCCGACCCCTTTCTTATGTGCCATTTCGTTTTGTTTTTAAGAGTTAATAATAAATTAAAGCCAATCTTAACCGATTGAAGCTACTTCAATTTTAGTGAATTGTTGACGGTGACCGTTAGACTTTTGGTAACCTTTTCTTCTTTTCTTTTTGAAAACGATTACTTTGTCTCCTTTCACGTGTTCAACGATTTTAGCTACGACAGTAACTCCGTCTATAACTGGGGCGCCGACAGTGATTGCTCCGTTATCTGTTAATAAAACACGGTCGAATTTTACTTCGTCACCAGCTTCACCAGCTAAACGGTTTACAAACAATTGTTGGTCTTTTTCAACTTTGTATTGAAGCCCTGCTATCTCTACAATTGCGTACATAAATTAATGTTTATAAATAAAAATTGAGTGCAAAGATAATCTTTTTTTTCAATTTCTGCACTGAAATAATTGAAATTTAATCAGAAAGAAATCCAAACTATGATATTTCTTCTATTTGGATTAATTAAAAATAACATATCTTTGCAAGAGGAAATCCTAGAATAAAATGGTTGAAATGGTTGAAAATTATTCTTTAAAAGATTTAAAAATTGGTGAACAAGCTGTCGTAACTGGGTTTAGTACCGAAGATATTCCGGCTAAGTTTTACGAAATGGGTTTTATACCTGGTACAGATTTATTGGTAAAAAATAAGGCTCCTTTTGGTGGACCTATTTGCATTAGTATTGTGTCTAACAAATCTGTTTTAGCACTAAGAAGAAGCGAAGCTGATAAAATCCTGATAACAAAAAAATAATGAATCACTATAAAATTGCCTTAATTGGTAACCCTAATGTTGGTAAAACTTCATTATTTAATAAACTGACGAATTTACGTCAGAAAGTAGGAAATTATCCTGGTGTAACGGTTGAAAAACGCGAAGGAAAGATTGACAGAAATGGAAACAAATTCTTAATCACCGATTTTCCTGGTACTTACACGATTTATCCAAGTTCTTTAGACGAAGAAATTGTTTTCAAAACTTTAGGTGATAAAACGAATAATTATTATCCTGATTTAGCTGTTGTTGTTGGCGAACCATCTAATCTAAAACGTTCGATTTTGTTGTATCAACAAGTTCGAGATTTAGATGTTCCTGCAGTTTTCGTAATCAATATGAAAGACGAAATCAAAAGTAAAGGTCTTAACATTGATTTGAAAAAATTAGAAGATTTTCTTCAGACAAAAATATACTTAACGAACGCGCGAACTAGTGATGGTATTGACGAATTGGTAGAAGCATTTACAAAAAATACAACTCCATATAATCGTTATTATAAAATTCCGAAAGAGCATCTTTCTATTGTCGAAAAAGTAAAATCAGAATTTCAGTTAAATTCTGATTACGAGGCATGGCAATATCTTTCACAAAAAACAATTCCGTTTCTATCAAATGACGATTCGAGTAAATTAGAAGCGATTAAGAAAGAACACAACATCGTTTCGAAACGTTTACAAGTAAAAGAAGCCTTAGATCGAAATAAAACTTTAGAAGAAAAATTGGATGATATTATTTCTTACAACTTTGAAGGAAATGATACGTTAACTGATAAAATCGACAGAACATTAATTCACCCCGTTTTTGGTTACATTATCTTCTTAGGAATTTTATTGTTAATTTTTCAAGCAGTTTATACTTGGTCAGCTCCTTTGATGACAATGGTCGAAGATTTATTTGGTTGGATAGACGAAAAAGCAATTAGTTTATTACCAGAAGGACCAATTAATGAAATTGTTGCAGGAGCCATCATTCCAGGTATTGAAGGTATTGCGGTTTTCGTTCCACAAATTGCCATTTTGTTTTTATTCATTTCGATAATGGAAGAAACAGGTTATATGAGCCGTGTGGTTTATTTAATGGACAGATGGTTAAAACCGTTCGGTTTAAGTGGAAAAAGTGTTGTACCACTTATTTCTGGAGTTGCTTGTGCTGTCCCAGCAATTATGTCGGCGCGTAACATTGAGAATGACAAAGAACGTCTCTTAACAATACTTGTAACACCATTTATGACGTGTTCTGCACGATTACCAATCTACATTGTCTTGATTGCTTTGGTTATTCCTGACGAAAAAATATTTGGTTTTAGTTACCAAGCTTTGGCTCTTTTCGTAATGTATATTTTAGGTGTTGTAGGAGCTTTAGGGAGCGCTATTTTACTTAATTTAATTATCAAAGCAAAACATAAAAGCTACCTAATCTTAGAAATGCCTACATACAAACTTCCTGATTGGAAAAATGTAGTAATTAACGTTTGGGAAAAAACATTAGGTTTCTTAATTGATGCGGGTAAAATAATATTTGCAATTTCGATTATTCTTTGGGTTCTAGGAACATTTGGACCTGGAGAACAATTTAATAATGCAGAAGAAATAGTAACAGCCAATCATCCAAAAATGAATGAAGAGGATTTAGCTAACGAAATCGCTTCATACAAATTAGAACATTCATATTTAGGTAAATTAGGGTCTGTTATAGAACCAATTGTAGAACCTTTGGGATACGATTGGAAGATGGGAATTGGTTTAATTTCGTCATTTGCAGCTCGTGAAGTATTTGTCGGAACAATGTCAACTGTTTACAGCTTAGGTGAAGTTGATGTGGAAGATGACGGTCAAAAAGATCGTTTACTTCATCGTATGCAATCAGAGATTAACCAAAACACGGGGAAACCTGCATATAATCTTGCAACGGGAGTTTCGCTATTATTATTTTATGCTTTTGCTATGCAATGTATGAGTACAATTGCCATTGTAAAACGTGAAACTAATTCGTGGAAATGGACGTTGATGCAAACAGGATTTATGACTGGTTTAGCATACATTGTAGCATTTATTGCTTATCATATTTTAAAATAAAACTATGGACAATATTTGGATACAATATACTTTTATCGCTTTCCTTTTCGGATTTGCTGTTTGGTATATTGTCAAATTATTAAAAAGTTCGTTTAGCTCAAAAGGCGGTGGCTGCTCAAAAGGCTGTGGCTGCTCTCCGAGCAAAGATGAATTTCAGAAAAAGGCTAACTCATAATGTTAGCCTTTTTTTATTCAATAATTCGAAGTAATTTTACTAAAGAAACTAAAACTATTTTAAACGATTAATTAATTAGTTTAAAATATATTATACTTTAAATAATCAGAATTTATTATACAAAATGGAAATACCCGCTATTATATTCATTGTATTAGGTATTTGTGCTATTTTGGGATTCGTATTTTTCTTTATTGCTCAGACCAAAAAGAAACAATCTCAAACAGAAACACAAAAACCAGATTCTCTACCTACAGAACCTGCTGAAAAAGAAACGTTTCAACCAAAAGAAGTTGTTGACAAAAAAGGGAAAGCACCTATTCCTGATGGAACAATATTACAGAAAATAGAAGTTACTGTACCTAAGGAGGAAGATGACACTCTAATAAATCTTAACATTGCTTCTAAGACTGAAAAAGCTTTATTAAAAAAGTTAGAGCTTTTTGAAAAAAACAAAGGGTTTATCAAAAAAGATGTAAACTTAACTACGCTTGCAAAACAATTTGAGACAAATACTAAGTATCTATCTGAGATTATCAAAACGTATCGTCACAAACAATTTAATACTTATCTTAACGAATTGCGTATTCATTACATTGTTGATCGTTTACAAAACGAACCAAAGTATATTAATACAAAAATTAGTTATCTGGCTAGTGATTGTGGTTTTACATCGCATAGCACATTCACAACTATTTTTACTCAAATCATGAATGAGTCGCCTTCCGTTTTCATGAAAAGAATAAAAGCTGAACAAAGAGCATAATTCGTTAATTTTAAAATTTAATCAATTGATTTCTAGTAAAATAAATAACAATTTAACAAATTAAATAAATCAATATTAACACACAAGCTATATAAATGAGACAAATAGATCCAGAAATACTTGCTCAGAAAATTAAAGAAGGAGATCGTTATGCACTTTCTAAAGCAATTACTTTAGCAGAAAGTAACCGATTAGATGACTTAAAGTTAGCTCACCAAATTATTAGTTTATTACCAACATCTAACACTTCAAAACGTGTTGCGATTACAGGAATTCCTGGTGTTGGTAAAAGTACTTTTATCGAATCTTTAGGAAAGTACATCATTAGTAAAGATGAAAAAGTTGCCATTTTAGCGATTGATCCAAGTAGCTCACTATCCAAAGGAAGCATTTTGGGCGATAAAACAAGGATGGAAGATTTATCTCGCGAAGATAACGCTTACATCCGTCCTAGCGCTTCTAATGGCTCATTAGGCGGTGTTACGTCGCGCACATACGAAGCCATTTTATTATGCGAAGCAGCTGGTTTTGAAAATATCTTAATTGAAACTGTCGGTGTTGGTCAATCCGAAACACTAGTTAATGAGATTTCTGATTTATTTCTTTTTCTTCAACTTCCCGGATCTGGAGATGATTTGCAAGGAATAAAACGCGGAATTATGGAAATGGCCGATTTGATTTTTGTCAATAAAGCAGATAGCTTTCAAGAAAAGTTGGTGAAAGATGCTAAGCTAGATATTGTTCGTTCTTTACAATTTTTACCAACAAAAGGTTCACAATGGAAAAGAAAATCAATTATTGGTTCTGGATTAATAGGAAAAGGGATTCCTGAACTTTGGGAAATGGTTGACGAATATTTTACGTTTATTAAAGCAAATGAATACTATTTTGCAAATAGAGAAAAGCAACAATTAAAACAAGCAGAAAGATATACTATCGATTTGGTAAATCAGCAATATCTGAAAGCATTAAAAGAACAACCAATTGAATTGAAGAAAGAAACTTCGGCTTTCGAAATGGCGAAAAATTGGCTAGATAATCACACAATACAAATTACCACAAAATAAAAAAAGACAATCAAAATTTGATTGTCTTTTTTGCTCCTCCTCTTGGGCTCGAACCAAGGACCCTCTGATTAACAGTCAGATGCTCTAACCAACTGAGCTAAGGAGGAAAATCCGATATTTTAAAATTTATTTTTAAGTCTTTGTTTGACTTTTCACTAAAAAAGCTCCTCCTCTTGGGCTCGAACCAAGGACCCTCTGATTAACAGTCAGATGCTCTAACCAACTGAGCTAAGGAGGAATGTTGCTTAATTGTGGGTGCAAATATAGAAGTATTTTTTACACCCACAAAAAATATTTTAAATTTTATTTAAAAATCATATTCACAATATCATTCCCGAAGATGAATACCATTAATCCTAAGATAATTACAACTCCGACCATTTGTGCTTTTTCTAAAACTTTTTCACTAGGCTTTTTACCTGTGATCATTTCATAGATTGCAAAAACAGCGTGTCCACCATCTAAACCTGGTATTGGCAACAAGTTTATAAATGCTAACCAAGCAGAAATCATTGCTGTAAAAGACCAGAAAAATAACCAATCCCATTGTTTTGGCATTTGTTTTACCATTCCAATTGGTCCTGCTACTTGCTTACGACCATCTTTTACTTGAAATAATGTTCCAATACCTCGAACTTGTGTTGCAATTGCATCAAAAGGTTTTGTAATTCCCATTGCAATTCCTTCTCCAATTGTGTAATCTTTATGTGTTTCTAAAGATTTTAAATAAGCTGATGATTGTATAAAACCTAATTTACCATCATTCCCTATTGTAGCCATCAATTCTACAGGCTCTCCTTTTCGAATAACACTTACAGGTACTGTTCTACCTTTATACTCTTTAATTTTTGATTGAAAATTATTAAACAAAGGTGTTGTAAAACCATCAATAGCAACAATTTTATCACCTTTTAATAATCCTGCTTTTTGTGCTGCACTATTTTCAGCAATAGAATCTACTTCAAATGTATATTGAGGTTTAAAGAAAGCTCCTTTTGAATTTAAAATTTCTGTTCTAAAATCTTCAGTAATTGGTAAAGAAACTTCTTTTCCTTGACGTTTTACTTCTAAAGATTCACCTCCTAATAAAGCTTCTTTTCCTATTTCGTTTAATGAATGATAACTAACTCCATTAACTCCAGAAGGAATATCTCCGTTTTGTAAACCAAATTTAGTTTGTGTAGAATCTACTTCAATACCATATTTCATTTTATCTACACTAACGTAATTTTCTCCTTGAGAAATAAATATTACAGCATAGATTATCATAGCCAAAATGATATTCACAATAATACCACCTAACATAATGATTAATCGTTGCCAAGCTGGTTTTACACGGAATTCGTAAGGTTTTGGCTCTTGTTTCATCTGTTCCAAATCCATACTTTCGTCAATCATACCCGAAAGTTTTACATAACCACCAAGTGGTAACCAACCAATTCCGTAAACGGTATCACCAATTTTCTTTTTCCAAATCGCAAATTTCACGTCGAAGAAACAAAAGAAACGTTCTACGCGAACGCCAAACCATCTTGCTGTAACATAATGTCCAAGCTCATGCAACATCACAAGAAGCATTAAACTCAACATCAATGTAGCTATCTGTATTAACATATTGTTTTAAATTTATTTATGTTCTAATTTTTTTAAACGATTACAAAATTAATCGAATTTATTTATCAAACCTCTTTATTTTTTCCATTCTAACGTTTCTAACATTTTTTTCACATCTGCTTTGATGTAATCTACTGCTGGTGCAAGCGAATCTGGTTTTGGTTGAGTTTTAAAATAAACTGATCCTGACAAGAAATTTCGCGTACTATCTGTTGAATGAAATTGAATATTAATGGCAGATTCTCCTCCTAATTCATATAATGTACCAAAAACTCTTTTTTGGGGAAAGGAAAACTCTTGTGGAGATATAAAACTTGCCTTAACCGTCTGATCTTGCACAAATCGTTCGCTTTCTTTTATTTGTATCATTAAATCGTTTTCAGAATTTACCGGAAAATATGTCAGATAAATCGTTGCTTTCATCTTTGGATAAACGATATTGAAAGAATTTGGTTTTTTTCCAGGAATTACCTTTGCAAAAGTTGAGTACTGAAATGTATATGGTACATTCTGTGTAAATTGTGTGTACGTTTGTTTTGGATAATCTAACCTAACTTGACCTAAGGGCTTAGCAATTTCTTCGCTTTTACCACACGACACAAAAAAAATAGCACTACTACATAATGCTATTATAGTTTTAAAATTCATTGTATTACGTAAAACGTTAAGTTTTGTAAAATTCATTTATTTTTTAATTTCTAAAAAGGTAAATCGTCTTCACCTTCCTCTATAAATGGAGGTTCTACGATTGTTGTATTTTGTTGACTTTGTTGAACTTTATTCTGATCATTTTGCATAGCCTGACGTTGTTCATTGTCAATTTTTGGTGTTAAAAATTCGATCGAATTTGCAACAATTTCGGTTGTATAACGAGTTTGTCCGTTATCATCCCATTTGCGTGTTTTGATACGCCCTTCAACAAAAACTTTATCACCTTTTTTTAAGTAACGATCACATAATTCGGCTAATTTATTGCGTGTCACAATATTGTGCCATTCTGTTTCTGTAATTCGTTCTCCCGTTCTCGAGATGTAAGATTCTGTTGTTGCAATAGGAAATCGTCCGATACAATTTTGTTCATCAAAATGATGCAATTTTACATCATCACCCAAATTTCCGATCAAAAGTACTTTATTCGTTGTTCCGTTCATAGTGTAATAGGTTTTTAGTGGCTTGTAACATACAAAGTTAATCCAAATAATGTTTATTTATAAATTTTTCTATTGGTTTTGGAAGTGGATAATGTTCAAGATCATTTAAACTGATCATTTCAAAATCTAAATCCTGTTTAAAATGGTTTATATCTTTTAAAGATACATTTAATTTCCAATATTTTATAAATAAATTTTGATGCGAAAGAATATGTTTTTCTTCAGAAATAAAACTTAATTTATCCTCTAAATTTTGCTCAAAAATCCAACCTTTATCCAACAACTCTGTTTCGGTTTCTATTTTAGGAAAAGTGTACAAATTTTTCCAAACATCTTTTCCTATTCGCTTTGATAAAGCAATTTCATCTTCATTTTCGATGATAACAAAGTGTAAATAACGATTCGTTACTTTTATTTTCTTAAGTTTAACAGGAAGTTCATTTACTTTGTTTAATCTCAATGCCTCACACGATTCGTTTAATGGACAGTTATCACATTTAGTCAACTTTGGGGTACAAATTGTTGCACCCAAATCCATTACCGCCTGATTAAAATCACCTGGACGTTTTTGATCAATGATTTCGCGTCCTAAATCCCAAAAAATCTTCTTTGTTTTTGGCAAGCTTATATCGTCATCTATATTAAAATATCGCGCAAAAACACGAAACATATTTCCGTCCACAGCTGGCACGGCTTCGTTATAAACGATAGAAGCAATCGCTGCAGCAGTGTAATCTCCTACTCCTTTTAGCTTTTTTAAATCGTTGAAATTATCCGGAAATTCACCCTTTAGTTCGTTCGCAATATACTGTGACGTAAAATGTAAATTTCTGGCACGCGAATAATACCCTAGTCCTTGCCAGAGTTTTAGCACCTTTTGTTCGTCTGCATTTGCAAGATCAAAAATAGTCTCAAATTCATGTATGAAATTATTGTAAAATTTCATACCTTGGTCAACTCTTGTTTGTTGGAGTATTATTTCTGACAACCAAATGCGAAACGCATCTTTTGTATCACGCCAAGGTAAATCTCTTTTATTCTTGTCAAAATAAGACAAAATCAGATAGTTGAAGTTCATAAAAACTGAAAAAATCTTTTTTTTGTTAAGATACAATTGTATATTTGCACCCGCTTTCAAATTTAAGAATAATAGAGGAATTATGACAAAGGCAGAAATAGTAAATAACATTTCAGGTAAATTAGGACTTGAAAAGAGCGATACTCAAAGAGTGGTAGAATCGTTTATGGAGGAGGTGATTAAATCATTGGTAGAAGGAGAGAATGTATACTTAAGAGGTTTTGGATCTTTTACTATTAAAACTAGAGCAGAGAAAACAGGTAGAAACATCACAAAAGGTACATCTATCATTATTCCAGCTCATAACGTTCCTACATTTAAACCAGCTAAGACTTTCATCGAAGATGTAAAATCTAGCGAAGCAAACGTAATCAAATAACAATAAAATAATTGTATCATGCCAAGCGGAAAAAAACGTAAAAGACATAAGGTAGCGACACACAAACGTAAAAAACGTCGTCGTCTTAACAGACACAAAAAGAAAAAATAATTAGTAGCTACGCTATTAATATTTTAATCTTTTTACAAGATAGCACTTTTCAATATGAATTTTGGAAAGTGCTTTTATCATTTTTAAAAACATAATTTTTTGATGAGTAAAGAATTAGTGATTTCAGCCTTAGCTGATCAAGTACGCATCGCAGTTTTAGATGAAGGCCGATTGATGGAGTTTCATCAAGACACTGCAAATGATGGCTTTGCAGTTGGCGATATTTACTTGGGAAAAATCAAAAAATTAGCTCCTAGTTTAAATGCAACCTTTGTTGACATTGGTTATTCTAAAGATGCATTTTTACATTATCATGACTTAGGTCCACAAATACGTTCGTCAAATGCTTACAACAAAATTGTAGGAAATGGAACGTACAAAACCGAAAAATTGAAAAACTTCCGTATGGAAGCGCCAATTGATAAAGATGGTCAAATTAACGAAATCTTTGCTCCTGGTGATTCTGTATTGGTTCAGATTACAAAAGAACCAATCCATACGAAAGGTCCAAGAATTACATCAGAAATTTCGATTGCTGGTCGTTATTTAGTTTTAGTTCCGTTCTCGGAACGTGTTTCGATTTCTCAAAAAATCAAACAAAAACCAGAGCGCGATCGTTTAATTAAAATTTTGGATGGATTAACGCCAGAAGGCTTTGGAGTAATCATCAGAACGGTAGCAGAAGACAAAAATGCTGAAGAACTACAAGCAGATTTAGCTTATTTATTAAACAAATGGGTTCAAATCTTCAAAAATCTTCAGAAAAAGAAAGCGCCAGCTAAAATACTTAGCGAAATGGACAGAGCTTCTTCTATTTTGAGAGATAATTTTAACGACGATTTTGTTAAAATATCGGTTGATGATCACGAATTAGCAGACGAAATGCGCGAATATTTGGAAGTTATTGCACCAGATAAAATCAATTTGGTAAAAGAATATGACGATCCATTTGTTCCGATTTTTGAAAAGTTTAATGTCGAAAGACAAATTAAACAAGCTTTTGGTAAAACGGTAACTATTCCACAATCTAAAGGTGCATATCTTGTGATTGAACATACTGAAGCGTTACATGTAATTGATGTGAACTCGGGAAATATTTCTCGGAATTCTAAAAATCAAGAAGATTCAGCTTTTGCCGTAAACAAAATCGCTGCCTCTGAGATTGCACGTCAGTTGCGTTTACGTGATATGGGAGGAATTGTTGTGGTCGATTTTATTGACATGACAGATGCAGAACATAAGAAAGAATTGTTTGAACATCTGCGAGCTGAAATGGCGAAAGACAAAGCAAAACACAAGATTTTGCCACCAAGTAAATTTGGATTGATTCAGATTACAAGACAACGAGTTCGCCCTGAGGTGAATTTTATTACAACTGAAGAAAATCCGAACCAAGAATCGAATGAAGTTGAAGCACCTATCGTTACAATTGATAAAATTGAACAAGTGCTCTTGAATATCCTTGAAAGAAAAGATAAAGACTTGAAAAAAATGTCTTTACATGTCCATCCTTTTATTGCTTCGTATTTGAAGTATGGATTGCCAAGCATTCAGATGAAATGGTTTTTTAAGCATAAAAAGTGGATTAAGATTGTACCAAGAGACGCGTACAAATACTTACAATTTAATTTCTTAGACAAAGATCATAATACACTTTACAACGAATCAAATTAAAAAAACCTCGCAATTGCGAGGTTTTTTGTTTTAATCTTTATCAATTCCATTGCTAGAATTTTCTGCTTCTACTATTTCATTAACTCTTCTTCTATAATCTTTTTCAAGTCTTAAAAATTCATCCTCATTAATAACTTTACCTTTTGTAGGTTCTTTAAATTGAATGGAAGAATCAAGTTGTATTGATACTAATTGATATGTTGCATAAAATTTTGAATCACTTTTTGATGATCTTTTAACTTCTAAAATCAATCCAGGTAAATTATTATAAAATTCTGGTCCACATTTCGACTTTATTTCTGTAGAATACCAAGCTTCTACAACCAAATCTCCATCTTCATAAGTTGCTTTTTTGGCATTAAACCCTTTGATCATTTTTGTTTCTCTTGTCAAATTCCAATTGCTTTTAGGTATATTGAGTTTAATTAAATACAATTTAGACTCCATTTCGCGAGAAACTTTCAAATAATCTTTTTCGAAATTATAATAACTTTCTAAATCTTTAAATCCTCCAACATAATTTAGTTCTCTGCTTGAATTTTGCGCATTGTTTATTCTAATAATTTCTTTTCCTAAACATTCATTATTATTTCCTACAAGTTCAAAATATTTTGGTCTTGAATATTCTTGAGAAGAATTATCGTGATCATTTCCAAAATCCATAAATTTTACTCGTTCATACTCTATCTTAAACTTATCTTGAGAAAAAGAGAGAATTGGGATTAAAAGCAACAATAAGTATTTCATTTATTAAAATTAAACGTTACAGAAAGATATTAAAAAAATTCATAGACTATGATAATCTATACCTTTGTTTTCTTTACTTTAGCTACTTAACCCAATTCTATGAAAAAAATCTTCCGAATTCTTCTCAAAACTTTAGGCTTTTTAGTTTTGTTTATTGTTGTCTATTTACTTGCGGTGGTTTTGTTGCCAATGATTCCTGTTAACAAGGAAAAACAGAAACCAAATGACGAAATAACGGCTTATATCCTTACAAATGGCGTACATACAGACATTGTTGTTCCTGTAAAATCTGAGGCTATTGATTGGTCTACTTTTATTCCATTTACGGATACAAAATCTAAAAAAGAGTTTAAATATATTGCGTTTGGCTGGGGAGATAAAGGTTTTTATTTGGATACACCTGAATGGAAAGATCTTAAATTTTCTACCGCTTTCAAAGCTGCATTTTGGTTAGGAGATTCGGCAATGCATACTACTTTTTATGACGAAATGACGGTTGGTGAAGATTGTAGACGAGTGTACATGAGTTTAGAGGAATACAAATCACTTATCAATTACATTAAAAAATCGTATGATTTGGATCAAAATAATAAAGTTGAGTTGATCAAAACGGACGCAGTTTACGGAAATAATGATGCTTTTTATGAAGCGAAAGGAAGTTATAGTTTGTTTTTCACTTGCAATACTTGGGCTGCAAATGCATTAAAAGCTGCAAAAAAAGAGGCTCCGTTATGGACTGCAACTCAGCAAGGGATATTTTATCATTACAAATAATTTATTTTTGAAAATAAATTGAAAAAAAAAATCAATAATTTTCTAATTCATTTTCAAAGAGTTGCCTATTAATGCACCTTTTGGATTGAAATTTTTTAGTTTTAAGATTTGGAAGTAATAAATTTTGCTCTATATTTGCAACACAATATCGATAACGATACTCCTCCTTAGCTCAGTTGGTTAGAGCATCTGACTGTTAATCAGAGGGTCCTTGGTTCGAGCCCAAGAGGAGGAGCAAAAAAGACAATCAAATTTTGATTGTCTTTTTTTATTTTGTGTAAAATCATCTTCCCAATTACTTTCACAAATATTTAACAAAACCCGACACAACCTTTTGAGTGGTTTTGACATCTTACTAATAGAAAAATAAAAATAAGTAAGTATGAAATTGACAAAAATATTTAGCGTTTTAGCATTATTAATGGTTATGGTAACATTCGCACAGAAAAGTAAAACAGATTATTCTATGTATCCGAAAGCTAAAAGTGGTTTTGAACAAAAAATCATTACACTGAAAACATTGACTAACGAAGATGATTATAAAGTAGAATTATTTGTAGGTAAAAAAAGTAAGGTAGATAATTGTAATCGATTCTTTTTAGCGGGAGAGTTTAGCGAAAAAAACGTTGACGGTTGGGGTTACAACTATTACGAATTTAAATCTGATGGTAATATTGCAGGAACTTTAATGGGTTGTCTTAACTCTAAAGAAGTAGAAAGAACAATACATGCACAAACGATTAAAACACGTTACAATAGCAAATTACCAATTGTAGTTTATGTACCAAAAGGTTTCACTTTAGAGTACCGTATTTGGAAAGCTGATAAACAGCTTACTTTAGTGAAATAATTATATAGTGTTAATTGAAAAAGCTCGAGAATATCTCGAGCTTTTGTTATTTTAATGAAAAACAAGTTGGGTTATAGTATAAATCAGTAAACCGACCAAACCTCCTACAAGCGTTCCGTTGATACGGATAAACTGAAGATCTTTTCCGACTTCTAATTCAAGTTTTTCACTTAATTGTTTTCCTTCCCATTTATCAACAGTAGAACTAATCAAACCTTCTACTTCTTTTACATTTCTCAAAATCATTCGATAAATAAAATGTCGAACCCAACCATTTATTTTATCAATCATTTCTTGATTATCATTCAAATTTTCGGTCAATTTTTTAATATTCTTCTGTATATACGTTTGCAAAGCTGAATTAGGATCATCAAAACTCTCTGTCAAGTTTAGTTTGATTGCTTGCCACAAATCCATCGAATACTCATTCATTCGCTCTTTTGTGATAAAATCATCACGAAGCGTTTCTAACTTCACTTTCCAATCTGGTGATTCTTTTATATTCTGAATATTATCTTTGATAATTCGTTCAATATTATGACGAAGAGGATGTTCTTTATCTTCTGCAACCTCATCCAAAAAGCTAACAACACCTTCCACTACTCCTTTCGAAATTTTTTTCCCTGCAAAAAATGAAATAACAGGATGTTTTTCGTTCAGTTTATCTTTGATAATTAAATCACTTTCTAAGATATATTCTTTTGCTTTCGGAATAATAGCTTCCAAAATTTCGTCGTGTTTTTCTTTCTCTAAAACATATTCTAAACTCGACGAAACCAACTCTGGAAGATTAAATTGCTTTAAAATTTCGTCACCTTTCAGTGTTATAAAATCAACGACATCTTTATCGTCTAAATCTGTTACAATTTTCTTTGTAAAATGAATTAATTCATCTTGTAAACCTTTTTGATTAGATGGTTTATTTAACCAATCTGCTGCATATTTTACAACTTCTAACTTCTCTATATAAGGTCTAATTGTAGAAGGTGTCAAAAAGTTATCAGTTACAAAATGACCTAAATTATCTCCAATTGCTTTTTGACTATTTTCGATCAAATTAGTATGCGGAATTTTAAGACCCAACGGATAACGAAAAAGTGCTGTAACAGCAAACCAATCGGCTAAAGCACCAACCATTCCTGCTTCTGCAAAGGCTTCTACATAACCAATCCATTTGGCGTCCGAATGTAAATCTAGATAAACCATTGCAAAGTAAACAATCGCCATCAAGAGAAACAAACCTGTCGCAATAGCTTTGTGCTTCTTTAGGTTTTGTATTTTTTCTACTTCTGTCATCTTCAATTTTTATTAAAAAAAGCGATGAAAACATCGCCAAAATTTTAGTTAGATTCCTGAAAAATCAATAAAGCTACCGTTCCTGTTTGTAATAAACGATTACTATGATTTACTGTAAACAAACGATCAAACGCAGATAACTCGCGATGTACAACTCCCAAAACATCAATTTTGTTTGATGTACAGAAACTAATTAATCCTTCTTCTACGTCTTCGTTGCTTTCTACTGAGATCGTAACTTTAGGATAAGTCGATTCCCACTCTTTTTTGGTGTGAACCATTTCTTGCGTCATTACATTATTCTCGACATGAACTATTTTCAAATCTTTTTTGTAACGATCTGTCACTTCAATCATCTGAGCTAATGCTTTGTTTTCTTTTTCGCTAAACAAAGTTGCGTATCCAAAATTACGTTCTGCCTTAAATTTTACACGATTCGGAATAACAAGAACCGGAACTGTCGCATTGTTAATAACGTTAAGCGTATTAGATCCAAAAATCTTTTTCCCTAAGCTATTTTGACCATTTGTTCCCATTACAATGTATTTCACATCTTCTTTGCTTACAATGTCCATTATTGTCAATAATAAATCGCCAACCTCTAAAGAGCTTTTTACATTAACTTCTCCTAAGTTATTTGCTGTTGCTAAACTTTTTAATTGATCTATATAACTTTCAAAATCTTCTTGATAAATGTTTGCTTGATTATTTAAATGAGATGAGACCGAGATCAATTTTACATCTGCATTAAGCACTTTTGCAAGATTAACAGCATATAAAAATGCGTTGTTTGCTGTATCAGAAAAATCTGTCGGAAATAATATATTAGCCATTGTTTGTAGAATTTGTTACTACTCAAAATTACGATTATTCTTTCAGTTTACCGAAAATAAAAAAAGTGTTGATTTCTCAACACTTCTCCTTTACTTATGCTTTGTTTTAATAACCAAATCTTTTCAGATCATTTTCTTTGCTTCGCCAATCTTTACGAACTTTCACAAATAGTTTTAAAAACACTTTTTTGTCAAAGAATTTCTCTAACTCTTCACGTGCTTCTTTTCCTACTTTTGACAAAGATTCTCCTTTATGACCGATGATAATTCCTTTCTGAGAATCGCGTTCAACGAAAATTTCAGC
The DNA here is from genome assembly GCF_030005555.1 of Empedobacter sedimenti. Lineage (GTDB taxonomy): Bacteria > Bacteroidota > Bacteroidia > Flavobacteriales > Weeksellaceae > Empedobacter > Empedobacter sedimenti. The sequence goes on from NZ_JASCQG010000014.1 coordinate 63,322, forward strand.
TTCAATCGAAATTAAATTCATATCTTCTTTAAATCGCTCTGTTACAACTTCTACAGAATATGGAATCTCTTTCTGGTAGTTCAATAAAATCTTTTCACGAATTACTTCATTCACAATAAAACGCTCCGAACGATCCGTTAATTGATCATCTGGATAATATTGTGGACCTTCCGGAATTATCGCTTTTATTTTATTAATCAACAAATCAACATTGACGTTTTCTTTAGCTGAAATTGGTAAAATTTCGGCTGTTGGTAATAACTCATGCCAATATTCTACTGCTTCATTCAACCTATCTTGCGTCGCTGTATCTATTTTATTTAATAACAAAATAATTGGTGTAGACGTTTTTTGTAGACGCTCAAAAACCTGTTCATTTTTTAGTCTTTTCTCTCCTATTTCTACAACATAAAGAATTACATCAGCATCAACCAACGATTCGTTTACTGCATCCATCATTTTTGTTTGCAACTCGTAAGCAGGATCTAAAACTCCAGGAGTATCTGAAAATACAATCTGAAAATCTTCTCCAGTCAAAATACCTTTGATACGATGACGCGTTGTTTGGGCTTTGTGTGTTGCGATAACCAAACGTTCTTTCATCAACATATTCATTAATGTTGATTTACCTACATTCGGATTACCAATAATGTTTACAAAACCGGATTTAAATTTCTTTTCGTCTGACATTCTGCAAATTTAATGATTTCTTTAGAAAAATTACGTTTTATTCTTTTCTCCAAATCCTTTTAATTTTAATTAAATATTAAGTTTCAAAAATTAAATTTGGTCTGTATTTTGAATAATTCTAATTAATCTCAAAAAAAGATGATGAAAGTTATGGTTTATTGAAAAATATGACTAATTTCATATAGTGTTATGGAGAATTAAATTAACCAAAATTTAAAAAAATGATGAAAGCAGAATTAATTGAAAAAGAAGAAATTTTACAATATAAATTTTTAGATGCACCAAAAGATGAAGTAACGTTAGAAGCAAGTAAGTTAAATGGTGCTGTTCGTTTAGGAAACGAATTTAAATCAAAAGCATATATTACATTTCAGACTGATCAAGGTCCAAAGAAAATTGAAACAACTGTATGGTCTGTAACAGAAAAATACTTACAAATCAAAAATGGTGTTTTAATTCCACTAAAGTCTTTGATTGATATTCAATACTAATAAATTTATTTTTTGCAAGATTATAAATAATAAAGCGTGATGAGCTAGCTCATCACGCTTTATTGCTTTGATAGATTAATTTTATGAAAACGAACAACAATTGAATATAAAAAGTGCATTTTATAAAATTTAACTGATTATTATTTATCTTAGCAATATGAATCACAACACAGATTTTTCGGGTTTAAGATTTAAACGAAACCTTAATTCGAATCCAACACATACAGAGTCTTTTGAATTAGATAGTTTACAAGTAAAAAGTGATTACAATTACGAAGATGTAAAAGATTTAAAACAAATTGATTTTTTACCTGGAGTTGCGCCTTATTTGCGAGGTCCATATACTACAATGTATGTTCGTCAGCCATGGACAATTCGTCAATATGCAGGTTTTTCTACTGCAGAAGAATCGAATGCATTTTACAAACGTAATTTAGCTGCTGGTCAAAAAGGACTTTCAGTTGCTTTTGATTTGGCTACTCACCGTGGTTACGACTCAGATCACGAGCGCGTTGTAGGAGATGTTGGTAAAGCTGGAGTTGCGATAGATTCTGTAGAAGATATGAAGATTTTGTTCAATGAAATTCCATTGGATAAAATTTCGGTTTCTATGACAATGAACGGAGCTGTTCTTCCAATTTTAGCTTTCTACATTGTAGCGGCAGAAGAGCAAGGCGTTACACAAGATCAACTTTCTGGTACCATTCAGAATGATATTTTGAAAGAGTTTATGGTGCGTAATACATACATTTATCCACCAACTCCTTCGATGAAAATTATTGCAGATATTTTCGAATATACTTCTCAAAAAATTCCTCGTTTCAATTCGATTTCTATTTCGGGTTATCATATGCAAGAAGCTGGAGCTACGCCTGTTTTGGAAATGGCTTATACCCTTGCAGATGGTTACGAATATGTAAAAACTGGTTTGGAAGCAGGATTGAAAGTGGATGACTTCGCTCCTCGTTTATCATTTTTCTGGGCAATTGGAATGAATTTCCCTCAAGAAATTGCAAAAATGAAAGCTGCTCGTATGCTTTGGGCAAAATTGATGCAAGAATTTGAGCCTCAAAATAAAAAATCATTAATGTTGAGAACGCACTGTCAGACTTCTGGATGGAGTTTAACAGAGCAAGAACCTTATAACAATATTGGTCGTACAGCGATTGAAGCTTTAGCTGCTGCTTTAGGTGGAACGCAATCTTTACACACCAATGCTTTGGACGAAGCAATTGCATTACCAACAGACTTCTCGGCTCGTATTGCACGTAATACACAAATCATTTTACAAGAAGAGACTCAAATTTGTAGAACAGCTGATCCTTTTGGAGGAAGTTTTATGATTGAATCTTTGACGAATGAAATGGCTAATCAAGCATGGGAATATATTCAAGAAGTTCGTGAATTAGGTGGAATGACGCAAGCCATAGAAGCTGGAATTCCGAAAATGCGTATTGAAGAAGCTGCTGCCAAAAAACAAGCTAATATTGATTCTGGCGAAGTTGCTATTGTTGGTGTAAACGCTTATCGTTCTAAATTAGAACAACAAGAATTTGAAATTCTTGAAATTGACAATACTTCTGTTCGTCAAAAACAAATTGATCGTTTAAATCAAATTAAAGCAGAGCGTAACAGCGAAGCTGTACAAGATATTTTAGCACAATTAACTAAAGCAGCCGAAACTGGTGAAGGAAATTTATTAGAATTATCTATCGAAGCGGCTCGTCGTCGTGTAACTTTAGGAGAAATTTCTGATGCATTAGAGACTATTTTTGGTCGTCACAAAGCGATTACAAGAGGTATTCAAGGTATTTATGCTATGGGAGCAGGAAAAATGAACAAGTTTGAAGAAGCCCGAAATTTGGCAGATGAATTTGCTGAAGAAGACGGACGTCGTCCACGTATTATGGTGGCAAAAATGGGACAAGATGGTCACGATCGTGGTGCAAAAGTAGTTGCAACATCTTTCGCTGACATGGGATTTGATGTTGATATTTCTCCTTTGTTCCAAACACCTGCAGAAGTTGCGAAGCAAGCTGTAGAGAATGATGTTCATATTCTAGGAATTTCTTCTTTGGCTGCTGGTCACAAAACTTTAGTTCCGGAAGTTGTAAAACAATTGAAAGAATTGGGTAGAGATGATGTTTATATCGTAGTAGGTGGTGTTATTCCTCGTCAAGATTATGATTATCTTTATCAAAATGGTGCAGACGCAATCTTTGGTCCAGGGACAAACTTAGCAGAATGTGCGTGCGAAATCTTAGAAAATTTATTAAAATCGTCTAAATAAATCTATTTTAGTGAAGTATTCCTGTCTATTGACAGGAATATTTTTATATTTATACCACACAAACCAAATAACGAAATGAATAAAACCCTACGATATATTATCACAACAACCTGTATTATTTTTATTTTATGGTTTATTGGATACTTTCTTATAGGTGATTTTATAAATTTAGAATTTGCTAATCATCAATTTTCGCAATTATTTCCAAAAATCTTAACTTTTTTAGCTGCTGTTAGTATTTATGTGTTATTTCTGCTTTCTATTAAAAAAGAAAATGGTTGGAGTTTCTTAAATATTATGAAGTTTGTATTAGGTATTATTGTTGGCTTATTACCATTATGTGCATTTGAGTATTATAGTTTATCTAATTGTGCTGATTGGAAAGTAGAAAAGAAAGACAAAAAAGTACTTTATCAATCGAAGTCATCTGCTTCTGAAACAATAAAGTTAATCGAAGTTACTTGTCCTAAGAAAAATACTAAAACTGTACAAGTAAAACGAGTAATGGAAATAACTCCATTATTTATTACAACATCACCTATAGATACAATCAAAGTATCAGAAAAAGTTTGGAAAAAACTTTAGTTACTGATTAAACTTTCGTCAGAATATTAAGTCTAACAGATGTAATCAACCATTTCATGACAAAATATATTCTTACTATACTTATCAGTTTAATTTCAATTTATTCATTTTCTCAAGAAAAAATTTCTGTTACAGGAAAAGTAACTGATGCTCTTAATCTTCCGTTAATTGATTCTGAAATTACGATTGGTAATAAAGCCGATTCTACAAAAATTGCAACAACTACAACTGACGAAACAGGCTCATTCAAAATAGAATTAGAACGTCAAGAGAATCCTATTTATATTATTGTTGAAGATGCTTTAGAAGGCGTTTTCAAAAAGAGTTTCGAATCTTTAAAAAATAGTACCGATTTAGGTACAATTGTTATCAATCCGATGGTTTATGACTTGAAAGAAGTTGTTGTAACTAATGCGGAAGCAATGGTTGTAAAACAAGATACGATTGAATATAATGCAGATTCGTACAAGGTAAAACCAAATGCAAATCTGGAAGCTTTGTTACGCGAATTACCAGGATTTGAGATGGATGATGATGGCAAAATAACCGTGAACGGAAAAGATATTGGTGAAATATTGATTGATGGCGAACCATTTTTTGGTACAGATGGAAAAGTTGCAATCGAGAATTTACCTGCAGATATTATCAAAAAAATACAAGTTTCTGATTACAAGACTAAAAACGAAAAATTTTCGGGAGAAAAATCTAAGTCAAATAAATCGTCGCTTAATATCACACTAAAAGAGGACAAAAAGAAAGGTTATATGCTAAAAGCGACTGGTGGTTATGGAACGGATAATCACTACGAAGCAAATTTGATGGCGAATTATTTTAAAGGTAAAAAGAAGTTTAGTTTAATTGGTTCTTCTACAGATATTGCAGCTTCTGGTTTGGTAAATGGAGAAGGTTCGCGTGGACGCGGTGGCATGGGAAGACGCGGTTCTAATGGTATTACAACAAATACATCCATTGGTTTAAACTACAATGATCAAATCAATGATAACCTAAAAATTGGAGCAAATTATCGTTTAAATCATTCATATAATAAAAATGAAAATTACACGAGAAAAGAAAATCTAAATCCGAACAATATATTTACAACAACATCTAATACAAAGTCTAATTCAGAAACTTACGGACACAACTTCGGATCGAGCTTAGAATGGACAAAAAAAAACACAAAATTATATTTCAATCCTACATTTAATACCTCATCAACAACAAACTCTAGTGTTGGAGATAGTGAAAGTATTGATGAAAATGGTGTTTTGAAAAATGATACAAAATCTGACATCCGATCAAATGGAAATACAAACACTTTTAGCAATTTATTATCGATTAATCAAAAGCTAAAAAATAATTCATATATAGATTTTAGTTCAGATATTTCGGTTGGTCAAACAAATAACAATCAACGAGAAATCTCTAATGCTACTTTTTATGACGGATCAAGAGCAGATAGAAATCGAAATGTAAATTCGAAAAATATCTCAAAGAATAATTCGTATAATTTTGAGCTAAAATACACTTTACCAATTACAGATTCTATCAAAATAGCGGTTGGATCTTCGTACAACATCACCGATTCTGAGACAAACAATAGCTCATTAAATTATAATGAAGCAACAGGAGAATTTGATAATATCAACACAGATTTATCGCGATTATTCACAACTACGCAAAATAAATTGAATCCGTATGCGCAGTTTTTATTGAACAGGTCTAAGCTTTCTGCTTCTATAAAACTTGGTACAAATGTTTACAATCAAGATAATTTCGGAAATTATAAAGGAGCAAATTATAACTTAACACAAAAAGAAATTTTACCCGATTTGAGCGGAAATATTCGTTATCAAAAGAATAACAATTCTATCATGTTAATGTATTCGTACAACACAAGTTTAGCTTCGTCGTCGCAAGTTTTGCCAATCGAAGATAATTCTTCTTTAACAAGTATTACGACAGGTAATCCTGATTTAGATCCTAATAAAGCACATAATATCAATTTGATGTTTGGTAATTTTGATCGTAAAACGCGTCAAGGCTTCAATGTTAATTTAGGATATACATACAACGAATCAAGTATTGTAAATTCTGTAGTGACAAATAATCAGGATTTGACGAGAAGAATGACCTACGAAAATGTTGCAGGAAATTATCGTTTACAAGGAAATCTAAATTTTAGTAAACAATTTCAGAAAGGAACAAATAAACTGAGAGTAAATGTAGGTTTAATGAGTAGTTATGCGCTTAATCAAGGTTTTAATCAATCAGAAAAGTACAAAGCATTTAATACTACAATTGCGCCTAACGTAAGATTAAACTGGGATTATGGTGATTATTTAACAATTTCGCCTTCCTATCGATTAAATTTCACAAGTTCTAAATACGAAAACTACAGAATTGACGGACAAGACAATATTACACACAACTTTGGATTGAAAACAATCAGTAATTTTCCAAAAAAATTAACGTGGACAAATGATTTCTCATACAATTACAACTCAAGAATGGCTGCAGGTTTCAAACGAGATTTCTTTTTGTGGAATGCGCAATTGATGTATCGTTTCTTTAATGACAAACTTGAAGCTGGAGTAAAAGTATATGATATTCTGAATCAAAATAACAGCTACTCAAGAACCATTACAGAAGATGCGATAACAGATCAACGCAACAATATTTTAGGACGTTTTATGATGTTTTCGTTAACTTTTAATCTGAATCAATTTGGAGGAAAATCTTCAGGAAATAAAGATTCAAACAATCGTTCGCGAGGTGAAATGCAACAAATGAATATACAATAAAAAAAATCGCTCAGTGAGCGATTTTTTCTGTATTTTGTTTTCTTAATGTCTTTGTCTTACAGCTTCGTAAACACAAATCGCTGCAGCATTACTAACATTTAGTGAATCTACAAAACCTAACATCGGAATTTTAATCAACGAATCTGAATGATCTGCCCAAAAATCTGAAAGCCCTGTTGCTTCTGTTCCTAAAATAATTGCAGATGATTTTGTAAAATCAGTTTCATATAAATTCTTCGTTTCTTCTCTTAAAAATGTTGAAACCACTTGAATTGAATGTGATTTCAGAAATTCTAAAACATCTTCTTTACTTGCCGATGCAATTTGATTGGTAAACAATGTCCCAACAGAAGAACGAATCACATTTGGATTAAAAAAATCTACCGTTTCATCACAAACAATTACAGCGTCTACTTTTGCTCCATCTCCTGTTCGTAAAACTGCACCAAGATTTCCTGGTTTTTCTACAGCCTCTAACACAACGATTAACGCATTTTCTGGTAATTGTAAATCCGTTAATGTTGAAGATTTTGTTTTATAAACACCAATAATTCCTCCAGTTGATTTTCTGTAGGCTAGTTTCTCAAAAACTTGTTTGGTAATTGTAAACACTTTTGCTTGACCAAAATCAATTGATTTGTTAAAAATATCTTCGCAAATATAAATTTCAACAGCTTCGTAACCACCTTTTACAGCCAATTCATTTTCTTGTGTTCCTTCCACAATAAACAAACCTTGATTTTTACGTTCTCTTGATTTTTCTTGCAATTTCAGCAAGTTTTTAATCCTTGGATTTTGAAGACTTTCTAATAACATTTTGCAAAATTAATCGAAATTCTTTGAAGTAGATTCAAATTATTTAATTGTTGCTAATTTTTTACTTACAACTTTTACTAACTTATATTTTAATGAAGACGCATCTGCTGGTGGATTTTCAATTTTAGATTTTGAAACAATAATTTGATATTCATAACCAGGTTCATGTTTAAATCCTTCAATTTGATTATAAAAATATTGCCATTCAGTTGCATTGCCATCTTTTACCATCATACACTGCATTTTAGCAACACCCGCACTACATTCTCTTGTTTCTGGAGCAACTGTTAACAATTCTTCCCCTTGTTTCAATTCTTTAGTTGAAGCACAAGAGGCAAATAAACCAATACTTAAAATACTTGATAAAATAATTTTCTTCATTCAATATCATTTTATTATCCGACAACAAATATTATGCTAAAAACTAACTTAAACTTCAAAGTAAATTCATTCTCAAAAATTTAACTTGATTATAAATAACTTAATCACTTGCATTTTTTGTTGTACCTTTGCACCTTAAAATCAGAATTTTCGTATGACCAAAGATGGAAAAATGGAGTTGATGGCTCCTGCTGGGAATTTCGAATCGTTACAAGCGGCTTTAGATAACGGAGCTGATTCTGTATATTTCGGAGTTGAGCAGTTGAATATGCGTGCGAGAGCATCAATAAACTTTACAATGGACGATTTACCAGAAATCGTAAAACGTTGTGAGGAAAAAGGTGTGCGTTCTTACCTTACTTTAAATACAATTATATACGATCACGATTTATCTTTAATCAAAAACTTGTTGGACAAAGCAAAAGAAGCGAAAATTACCGCTGTTATTGCGATGGATCAATCGGTTATTGCCTATGCAAGACAAATTGGGATTGAGATTCATATTTCGACACAAATTAACGTTACGAATATCGAAACAGTAAAATTCTATGCAATGTTTGCTGATACAATGGTATTATCGCGTGAATTGAGTTTGAAACAAGTGAAAAAGATTTGTGAACAGATTATCAAAGATGATGTTCGTGGACCAAGTGGAAATTTAGTTGAAATTGAAATTTTCGGTCACGGAGCATTGTGTATGGCTGTTTCAGGTAAATGTTACTTGAGCTTACATTCTCACAATTCTTCTGCAAATCGTGGAGCTTGTAAACAAAACTGTCGTAAAAAATATACCGTAATCGACCAAGAATCTGGTTTCGAAATCGAATTAGATAACGAATACATGATGTCGCCAAAAGACCTTTGTACAATGGAATTTTTGGACGAAGTGGTAAATGCTGGTGTAAAAGTATTGAAAATTGAAGGTCGCGGTCGTGCTCCAGAGTACGTTGCAACTGTTATTCGTGCTTATAGAGAGGCGATTGACTCTGTTGCTGACGGAACATATTCAAAAGATAAAGTTGATTACTGGATGGGATTATTGCAAACTGTGTACAATCGTGGTTTTTGGTCTGGTTATTATTTAGGTCAAAAATTAGGAGAATGGTCTGCTGTTCCAGGTTCTATGGCAACTCAGAAAAAAGTTTATATCGGAAAAGGAGTTCATTTCTTCCCTAAACCAAGCATTGGTCAATTTGTAATTGATGCCTATGATTTGAAAGTTGGAGATTTGATTTTAGTAACAGGACCTACAACTGGAGCCAAAGAAATGGTGGTGACAGAGATGATGGTAGAAGATGTAAAATCTGATACAGCTAAAAAAGGTGATTCGATTACAATTCCGATGGAATTTAGAATTCGTCCTTCTGATAAATTATACAAATTAGTAAAAGTAGAAGAGCCAGGAACACAACAGAATAGTGTTGAAGAAGGCGCTTATTCTCATTAATAAAATAGTTCTCAATGGTCATTATTACGTTACAACGCGATAAATGCATCGGATGCAACTATTGTTATGAGTTAGCACCAGAACGATTCAGAATGTCAAAAAAAGATGGTAAATCTGTTTTATTAAAATCTATTGATAAAAAAGGTTTCCATACATTAAAAGATCCTGATCATTCTATCGCAGATAATTGCGAACGTGCTGCAAAAGCTTGCCCTGTAAACATTATTGTAGTCAAAGAAATTTAGAAAAAATCTAATAATATAAAAAAATAGTCATCAAGAATTTGATGACTATTTTTTTTTATAACTAAAATTTAACATTTAATTAATACATTCATTAATAGGGTTTTATAAAATTTTAAATAATTATTAAGAATTTAACACTTTTACGGAGCAACCTTTTCACGATTTTTGCATCTAATAATTAGTAGTTAATAATTTGTTTAGATGTCAAAACCTAAAAGAATTCATAAAACATACAAAAAGTCTGTGTTTAGCAAAATGAATATCAAATTAGTTGATGTTTTATTATTTGTTGTAACGATATGTTTTATGTTCACCTTATATTATTTTATTAAATAATATAGCATAATGCAGGTTGCAAGTTGTTTCCTGCATTTTATATTTCTTAACTTCGAGTAAAATTAATTGTATGACGAAAGCCGAAGCAAGAAAATATTATCGAAATTTACGAAAACAACTTTCTAAAACGGAAGTAAATCAATTGAGCGCACAAATTTTTGAGCAAATTCAACAAATTGATTTTACTTCTGCACAAACTTTCCATTTATTTTTACCGATCGAAAAAAATAATGAAATCAATACTTATCCAATTATAGATTGGTTATTTCAACAAAATAAAAAAGTTGTTTTACCTCTTGTTATAGGAGATGATATGATTAATTGTCAAGTTGAAAAAGGGTTTGAGACAAAGTTAAATTCGCTTCAAATCCCAGAACCAACACATTATACAGAGATTGATTCAAAAGAAATAGATGTTATTTTTATTCCCATGTTTGTCGCAGATAAAAAAGGTAATCGTGTGGGTTACGGAGGTGGTTATTACGATAAATTTTTGGCGAGATGCAAACCTGAATCAAAAAAAATAGGTCTAACTTATTTTAGACCTATTGAACATATTGCGGATACCTATTTTGGTGATTTTCCTTTAGATTTATGTATTACTCCAGAAGAAATTGAATCTTTCTGAACTGTATCTTTCTTTTCATTCAACGTTCTGAAGTAAAACTTAAACTCACGTTTAAACTGAATTGGTTCTTGTTTCAAGACAAAAATCCCGACACGGTTATTGGTTTCAATTAATTTTTTATCAGCATTAAAATAATTAATCGAATAGGCAATTCTCTTGATAGAATCAGGCGTTATAGAGTCTTTTGGTAAAATAGCAAACTTTGTTACTGATGTGTACGTCACTTTTTTTGATGCCAAATCTCTCAACAATGGATAAATTTCTGTTGTATCTTTTTTAGGGAAATAAGATAATAATTGATCGCGTAACAAACTATCTACAACTGTATCACTTGTATTAGATGCCAAAGCAGAAAGTTCGTAAAACTCGCGTAACTTTTGTTTTGCAATAAAATTAACAGCCTCCAACGAATCCATTTTACTACTCACAGTCGAAGCCTCATTTTTATATCCTTTTATCGCTTCTGGGTTATAATCTCCTTTATATTTATCGTCTTTACACGAAAATATAATCCAAACACTAAATAGCACAACTAGGCTATACTGAGCAATTTTACTTATCGTTCTCATCTTGTTGGATTTTAAATTTTAATTTGACAATTTTTCCATTTTTGCTTTCAGATTCAATCAAAGAGAAGTTCTTCAACGAAGTTGTTGGCATTGTAACTAAATTAATATATTGTTGTTTTGATAAAATCTCTACACCAAAAAAATCATTATCATAAACTTGATAAATCAACGCATTATCCGCAATCATCTGATTAAGCTTCGAAATTCGTTGTTTCAAATCTTTTGCAGAATTAGAGTAATAATAAAGCATAATTTTATAATCATCTGGCTCTAACAAAAGCTTTTCGGGCTGATTATATTGATGTAAATTAACCTTAAAGGTATCTTGTTTATAATAAGGCGAACTCACAAACATTTTGATAGTATCTTTTTGCGACTCAAACTTTATACATCCCGTTTTGGTCGTTAAATACAAAGGCGTAAAACCATCTCTTATTATCGTCACCTCAACAGAATTGGTCACTGCCTTTTGCCTGTCTGAGTCTACGAAACAAAACTCGTAATCTTTTTTATCAAAAAATGAATAATAAACTCCAGCTCCTATTCCACTAACCAAAACGACTGCCGATGTAATCATCGAAATAAGTTTTAGCTTCACTTTAGATTTTGGCTTCGCTTCAATCGGCTTTTCTACTACATCATCTGTACTTGTAAATGGCTCAACTTCTGGAGGAGTTTCTGTCTGAATTTCTTCAGACGGACTATATTTCGGTAGATTATTTTCAGTTTCTTCTGCTTCAATTGTCGATTCTTCTGCTTTTTTAACACCAAAATGCTCATTCTTCTGAATCTGAACAAAATGTGCCCAATTTTTAAAACCACAATATTGCGCTAATAAATTAAGCATATCAATTCGTGGAAGCTTCTTAAAATCTGACTTAAAATACGTATAAAACCACTTTTCACTAACTGTAGAGCGGGTTTTATTAAATAAATCGTCTTGAAAAGAGGTTATTTCTTGCCCCTTCCAATCAGAGATATTATCGGATTGAGCAGAATTTTCTTCTAAAAATCGATTCGCAATCGATTTTTTCAGAATTTCGAAAATTTCTATATCTGTAAATTTGCTCAAAAATTAAAATTTAAATGATTGGTTATCAGTTTTTTGTAAAATAAAAACGATTTTACAATTTGTATTAAAATACATCTACAAATAAAATAATTTTTTTGATAAGATGCGTTGTATTTCTTTATTAATGATGTTTTTGATCATTTATTGTGTTGTAAAACTTTTGTTGATTATTTGCAAGATTGATTACAACAATCTTACAACTATTTTGCCTAGAAAAACTTTGATGTCAGCCTAACTTTGACTTAACAAAATGATTGAAAAATCAACAAAAATTAAAATCAATTAAAACATTTAAAAAATTAAAGTTATGAAAAAATTAGCATTAAACGTAATCGTATTAGGAGTAATCGGAACTGCATTTGGTTTAACATCTTGTAATTTATTTGGATCGAAAGAAACAAAAACTGAAACAGAAGTAAAAAATGATACAATTACAACAATCGAAGATTCAGTAAAAATTGATTCTGTAGGTAAAGATTCAATTGTAATCAAAGATTCTGCAGTTGTAAAAGAAACTCCAGTAAAAGTTGAAACTACAACAACTACAACAACTGAGAAAAAATAATTAGTACAAAATTAAACAATACATTATCAAATGAAAAAATTAGCGTTTTTCGCTCTTGTAGCGATTTCATTCACGGCAATATCTTGTAAACAAGAACCAACAAAAGTTGGTGAGCCAACAACAGTTGTTGAAGATTCTGCAATTGTAGAGAAAACTGAAATTCCGGCAGCGGATTCTGTAGAAGGTGTAACAAAAGATTCTGCAAAAACAGTAAAACCTGTTGACACAAAAACAGCCCCTACAACGAAATAAAACTTGAAAACTCAATTAAAAAATCCGCTCATAGAGCGGATTTTTTATGTTTATAACGATTAAATTCTTATGAATTTTTCAATGATTTGATATCAATTACAAAACGATATTTAACATCTGATTGTATCATACGTTCGTAAGCCTCGTTAATATTCTGAATATCGATCATCTCAACATCTGAAACAATATTGTGTTCACCACAAAAATCTAACATTTCTTGTGTTTCTTTGATTCCTCCGATTAATGATCCTGCAAGATTACGACGTTTCATAATCAATAATCCTCCATGAATGGCATCTAAAGGTTCTACAGCACCCACCATACACATTGTTTTATCTAATTTCAATAATTGTAAGTAAGGATTAACCTCGTGTTTCACAGGAATTGTATTCAATAAAAAATCGAACGAATTTGTATGCGCTTTCATTTGTTCAGCATCTTTAGAAATTAAAACCTCATCGGCTCCAAGTTTTTTTGCATCTTCACCTTTTGATTCTGAAGTTGTAATCATCACTACATGTGCACCCATAGCTTTTGCAAACTTAACGCCCATGTGACCAAGTCCTCCAAGTCCAACAATTCCTACTTTATCGCCAGCTTTTACGTTCCAATGACGCAAAGGCGACCAAGTTGTAATTCCTGCACACAACAATGGAGCAGCAGCTTTAACATCAATATTTTCTGGAACTGTTAATACGAAATTTTCTTCAACAACTATGTTTTCTGAATATCCTCCGTAAGTTACTCCTCCATATTTAGAGTTTTTAGAATTGTATGTTCCTGTAAAACCATTTTCACAATATTGCTCGATTCCTTCGTCGCAAGAAGAACAATGTTGGCAAGATTCTACCATACATCCTACTCCAACCAAATCTCCAACTTTGAATTTCGTTACTTCTGAACCAACTTCTAATACTCGACCGATAATTTCGTGCCCAGGAACAACTGGATAACTTGGTTTTCCCCAATCTCCTTTAGCAGTATGAATATCACTGTGGCAAACACCACAATACTCAATATCTATAAAAACGTCTTTCGCGTGTAAATGTCTACGTTCTATTGTGTGTAGCGTTAATGGATCAGTTTCATTAAACGCAGCATATGTTTTTGTACTCATAATTTACAATTTTTGATATTATAAAATTAAAAAATCCATCTGAATTATCAGATGGATTTTGAATGAATTAAATTATAATTATTTCAATTTTTTGATTCCCATGTTCCATAAAGTGAATGCATACTTATCAGCTGTTTCATTGATTACAACTTCTGTAGAACGACCAGCTCCGTGACCAGCTTTTGTTTCAATTCTGATTAAAACTGGATTTTCACACGCTTGTTTCGCTTGTAAATTTGCCGCAAACTTGTACGAGTGCGCAGGAACTACACGATCATCATGATCTCCTGTCGTTACTAATGTCGCAGGGTAACATGTTCCTTCTTTTACGTTGTGAACTGGCGAATATCCTTTCAAATACTCAAACATTTCTTTGCTATCATCAGCAGTTCCGTAATCATAACCCCAACCTGCACCAGCAGTAAACGTATGATAACGTAACATATCTAAAACACCAACCGCAGGCAATGCAACTTTCGCTATTTTTGGATTAATTGTTTCTGTTGCTCCAACTAATAAACCTCCGTTAGATCCTCCTGATAATGCAGTAAAATCTGGCGAAGTGTAATTATTCTTTTGTAAATATTCTGCAGCAGCAATGAAATCATTAAAAACATTCAATTTATTGAATTGACGCCCTCCATCGTGCCATTTTTTACCATATTCTCCACCTCCACGTAGGTTTGGAACAGCGTAAACTCCACCATTTTCAATCCAAGCAGCAGTTGCTGGGCTAAATCCTGGTGTTAAACTAATATTGAACCCTCCGTATCCATAAACGATTGTAGGATTTTTACCATTTTTCTTCAATCCTTTTTTGTACGTAATAATCATCGGAACTTTTGTTCCATCTTTTGACGTATAAAAAACTTGTTCAGAAACGTAGTCATCCGAATTAAATTTCACATTTGGTTTAATGTAAACATCCGAAGAACCCGTTTCTACATTGTATTTGTAACTTGTAGATGGTGTAATATAGTTTGAAAATCCGAAATAGATTTCTTTCTCTGATTTTTTTCCTCCAAATCCTGATGCAGAACCAACTCCAGGCAATGTAATTTGACGAACTTTAGAGCCATCGTATTTATATTGATCTACAACCGAAATTGCATCTTTTAAGTATTTAGCAAATAAATAACCTCCTCCTGTAGAAACAGATAATACATTTTCAGTTTCTGGAATAACTGTTTTCCAAGCAGTTTCGCTCAAATCAGAAATAGTTGCTTTAACTACTTTATTGTTTGGCGCTTTGTTATTTGTAAAAATGTAGAAAGTCTCTCCATCATTATCAATCACAGAAGTACTTGTATTAAAATTATTCACAATCGTTTTGATTGGGCTATTAGCTTGAGATAAATCTTGGAAATACAACTCATTTCCCGTTGTTGTATTCGCTGCAGAAATAATCAAGAAACGCTCATCATCTGTCAAATACGCACCAACATATCGGCGAGGCGTTTCTGCTCCACCAAAAATCAATTGATCTTTTTTCTGAGCCGTTCCTAATTTGTGGTAATATAATTTGTGCTGATCTGTTTTTTCTGATAATTCAGATCCTTTTGGTTTATCATAAGACGAATAATAGAAACCGTCGTTTCCTTTCCAAGCTGTTCCAGAGAATTTAACATCAATCAATGTTTCTCCAACTTGTGTTTTATCTTTTGCGTTAAGAACAATTACTTTTCTCCAATCCGATCCACCTTCAGAAATAGAATATGCAACTAAGCTTCCATCTTTAGAAAAACTAACATCTGCCAAAGAAACTGAACCATCTTTTGAGAATTTATTCGGATCTAAAAAAACTTCTTCTGCTCCATTTTCGCCTAATTTGCGATACAAAACAGAGTGTTGTTGTAAACCATCATTTTTGTAATAATACGTATAATCTCCTTCTTTGAATGGCGTCGAAATTTTTTCGTAATTCCAGATATCTGTCAACGATTTTTTTAATTGCGTACGTAACGGAATTTCATTCAAATAAGCGTACGTTGCTTTATTTTGCTCAATCACCCATTTCTTTGTATCTTCAGCTAAATCGTCTTCTAGCCAACGATATGGATCCTTAACTTCTTCTCCAAAATACGTATCAGTATGATCTATTTTCTTCGTATCAGGATATTTTTTTTTATAACTCTGTGCATTTACTCCAACCATAAGCGCTACGTTTAATAAAACAAAAGCAGTTTTTTTCATTTCTTGATGTTTTTAGCAGTTTTTGTAAAGATAATAAATCAATTGAATAATTATATTTCTTAAAAAATGATTTACATTTGCAAAACGAAATCCTCTCAGATTTTAATTGAAATGAATACTTAACACTTCGCGGCAACTTAACGTTTAATTCATTTTAGTTTAAAAATTTATCAATTATTTTTAATTTTTAAAACCTAAAAAATGACTGTAGAAAAATCTTTAACAGCCAAAATTGGGTCTATTTTCTCGTTGATAAAACAATCTTTTTCAAGCGAAAACTTAGATTTAACCGCGATGCCAATCAAAAAATCTGTATTTCTACTTGCTATTCCGATGATGTTCGAAATGGTAATGGAATCTGTCTTTGCATTGGTCGATTTATATTTCGTTGGACATCTAAAAGAAAGCGCCTACGCCATACAGACTGTAGGTCTTACCGAATCTTTATTGACAATTGTGTATTCAATTTCGATTGGAATAAGTATGGCTGCAACCGCTATTATTGCTCGACGAATAGGAGAAAAGAAACCACTAAAAGCATCAGAAAGTGCGGCACAAGCTATTTTACTTTCTGTTATCATTACAATCATTCTAAGCATTTTTGGATTTATTTATTCAAAAGATTTATTAATTTGGATGGGATCAACAGAACAAGCTGCCGAATATGGTAAAAACTTTACCAAAATTATGATGGTAAGTTGCTTAAGTATTGTTCTACTTTTCTTAATTAATGGAATTTTCAGAGGAGCTGGAAATGCTGCAATTGCCATGAAAAGTCTGTGGCTTGCTAATATTATTAACATTATTCTTTGTCCAATATTAATTCGTGGATGGTTTCATTTTCCTGCAATGGGGTTGGAAGGAGCTGCATTAGCAACAGCGATTGGTAGAAGTTGTGGTGTGGTTTATCAATTGTATTGTTTAACAAAAAGCAATTCTTTGATTCAAATCAAATTAGATTATTTTCTTCCAAAATTAAAACTCATTACAAACATTGTGAAAATTGCTGTTCCGGCAATTTTACAATATATCGTTGCAAGTTGTAGTTGGATTATTTTGGCTAGAATCGTAGCACAAACTGGTGGAGAAATTGCTTCGTCTGGTTATCAAACAGCTTTACGATTGATGATGTTTTTTATGTTACCAGCGTGGGGTTTAAGCAATGCTGCTGCAACCTTGGTTGGGCAAAATTTAGGAAATAATGATCCCGAAAAAGCTTCAAAATCAGTAATGATGACAATGAAATTTAACATCATTTATATGATCATTGTAAGTGTAATTTTTTACAGCTTAAGTAATTATTTAGTCTCAATTTTTACAACAGAAGCGCATATCAAAATTGTTGCAAAAGAAGGAATGTATATTTTGGCAAGTGGATTTGTACTTTATGCTATTGGAATGGTAATGATGAATGCATTTAATGGAGCTGGTGATACAATGACGCCAACGTTGATTAATTTAGTTGGTTTTTGGTTGTTCCAAATTCCTTTGGCTTATGTATTATCTTATCATTTCAACTTAAAAGAAGAAGGTGTTTTTATTGCAATTCCAATCGCAGAAGCTTTTATTGCAATGCTGGCTTTCATCTTATTTCGTAGAGGAAAATGGAAACTAAAAAAAGTATAAAAAAAATCGCTCAATGAGCGATTTTTTTATTTCTTCTTTTTATACAAAGGTACTGTACTACAAGCTTCACCAAACATTAACGAACTTACAATTGGTTGTAAACGTTCAATTAACTGAATGTAAGCAGAATCTGGAACAGGTTTATGCGAACAACCTTTCACAATAATTTTTCCGTCTATATACTCATCGTAAGGCAAATGATCTACAATTTCGGTGTACAAAATCATATCCAAATCCTTCAAATCTCCATGTACTACTCGTTTTGCAACTGGTGCTAAATAAGTTGAAACCAATAAATATGCCCAAGAAGGTACAATTGCATCTGCTGTACACGTAATTGCCACATATTTATCTTGATATTGCGACCAATCATGATTCTTCAAATTCTCTCTGAAATCTTTTTCTTTCAGAATTAATTCTTCATACAACCAACTTTTCAAATCAAAAACCACACGTTCACCATCTGGATAATAATCTTGCAAATCAATTGTAACTAAACCACTTTTGGCAACTTTATTTATTATTTCGTCTGACATTTTAATAATTTCCTAATTAGATATACGAAGTTAGAATATTTAATCGGGAATGAAAGGATTTTATAATTTCTAAAATTTATCTTTGTAGAAAGAAAATCTATTTCCATTGAAATATTATATTATTGCAGGTGAAGCTTCGGGCGATTTACACGCTTCGAACTTAATGAAAGAACTGAAAAAGAAAGATCCACAAGCTGAATTTCGTTTTTGGGGTGGCGATTTAATGCAAGCTCAAGGCGGAACATTAGTGAAACATTACCGCGAATTAGCTTTCATGGGATTTGCTGAAGTTTTAATGAATTTGCGTACCATTCTTGGAAATATTTCTGTTGCCAAAAAAGATATTGAAGCATACAAACCTGATGCAGTTATTTTGGTTGATTATCCTGGATTTAATTTAAGAATTGCTGAATTCGTAAAAAATCTTGGAATCAAAGTTTACTATTATATTTCACCACAAATTTGGGCTTGGAAAACAGGTAGAGTTCATAAAATAAAGAAAGTCGTCGATAAAATGTTCGTGATTCTTCCTTTTGAAGAAGAGTTTTATCAACGCTACGATTATAAAGTTGATTTTGTTGGAAATCCTTTGTTAGACTCTTTAAATAATCTTCCTGAAATAGATGAAGCAAAATTTAGACGAGAAAATAATTTGGACGAAAGACCAATTATTGCACTTTTACCAGGAAGTAGAACGCAAGAGATTAAAGTAAAATTACCTTTGATGCTTTCTGTAGAAAAGGATTTTTCTGATTATCAATTTGTGGTTGCTGGAGCACCTTCTCAACCAATTGTAAATTATAAAAAAATTGCTGGAAACGATTTAAAAATTGTCGAAAACAGAACATATGATTTATTACGCGTTTCGCACTCGGCACTTGTTACGTCTGGTACAGCGACTTTAGAAACGGCTTTATTGAAAGTGCCAGAAGTTGTTTGTTACAAAGGAAATGCTATTTCGTACGAAATTGGGAAACGTATTGTCAAAAATATTCGATTTATTTCGCTTGTTAATCTAATTATGGATAAAGAAGTTGTGAAAGAATTAATCCAATATGATTTGACCTATGAAAACATTAAACATGAATTAAATTTAATCTTAAATACGACGAAACGAGATCAAATATTGAAAGATTACGACGAATTATATCATAAACTTGGTGGTGTTGGAGCTTCGGAAAGAACTGCAAAATTAATTGTAGAAGATTTAAACAAATAAAATTCTATCATTAGCGCAACCTTTCGAATTTTTTCCATCTTAATTAAAATATATCGATAATCTATCCAGATTATTTTAAAACCTAACTAAAGTTTACTTTTGAACAAAATCCTCTAAATTTACATTTAGAGGATTCTTTTTGAAGTCATTAAATGTTAAAATTTTTATTTTAACGCAACCATTTCACCAAAATGGACTCTTATTACAAAACAATTACAATGAAATTAATGAAAGGATTAAGCATTTTTGCTTTAGTAGGATTTATGGGTTTAGCAACAACAAGTTGTTTAAATAACGATGATCAAGATTTTACACAATATGGTTTTTTTCCAACTATATCTCTTGATGTAAACCAAGATTCAATTATGCCAGTTGGTCAAACAACAAACATTCGTGTTACATATGAAAAATCAAATTCATGCCAGCAATTTGTGAACTTTAATAATTTAGATCCAAACACTGGTTTAGTTCATAAAATTGGTGTTTACGGAAGTCAAAATGCAGGAAGCGATTGTACGCAACAAATTTCTTACGAAACAAAAACATTGAAATTTACACCTAAAACAGAAGGAAAATATACGTTGAAATTTTGGGCAGGAACAATTCCTAATACCAATACAGCGACTTACGATTCTATTGTTTTAGATATTAAAGCAAAATAATACATAAAGTCCTAATAAGTTTTGAATGACTCTCTTGAAAAATTAATCAAGCAATGTCAAGAAAAAAATAGGAAAGCACAAGAAGAAATTTATCTTCAGTTTTCTCCTGTTTTATTCTCGATCTGTCTTCGCTATGCTGAAAATTACGAAGATGCGCAAGATATTTTTCAAGAGGGTTTTGTGATTATATTCAATAAAATTAATCAATACAAATCACAAGGTTCATTCGAGGGATGGATGAAACGTATTATGGTTAATTTATCATTAGAGAAGATTAAAAAAAATAAAACCATCTCTTTTGAAGATTATGAAAATCATCTAACAACTCCGCAAACTGACGATAATGATGACTTTGAACTCTTTGATTATGACGACATTTTAACCGTTGTACAAAGTTTACCTCCACAATATAGGCAAGTTTTTAATCTCTACGTTTTTGAAGATTATTCGCATCAAGAAATAGCAGAATTGCTCCAAATTTCTGTCGGAACTTCAAAATCCAATTTATCAAGAGCACGAAATCTATTGAAACAAAAACTTAACCTAATAAAATCTGTCGTAGAATAATGAACAAATTTGATCAACATATAAAAGATAAATTATCTCAACCACAAATACCTCCAATAGACGCTTGGAAAGGTATACAAGAGAAATTAAATACGGATCGTAAGAAACGTAGCATTCCTTTGTTTTATTGGATTGGTTCTACTGCGGCTTGTTTGGTTGTGGGTGTAAGTATTTTGTATTTTTCTCAAAATGGGAACGATATTAATCACAACTCAAAAATCGAAGTCGTTAAAAAATCTACACCAGAATTACCTAAAGAATCAAATAGAATTATTGATTCTGCTGAAGAAAATCAAATCGTAAGAGTTGAAAGATCACATTCTAATCATCAACACGCTGATGAACAAACTAATTTTAATTTTACTAATGAAAGAAGAAATTTTGAAGACAAAAATTTCTTTCAACCAATTTTCGGAAGTGATTCTTTACAAAATAATTCATTAAAACAAGACTTAAATTCAGTAAACAACAAATTAGATATCGCAAAATCTAATTCTTCAATCATTGAAAATCCATCAAACAATAATCAGAAATTGGATGAAAATAATTCTAAAAACAATGAATTAAAGGCTAAAATTGAGGAAGAAAAAAGTTTAGAATTAGTTATTGCTGAGCAATCAGCAAAAAGAGAAGAAACGCCTAAAATAAAATCTACAACACCAAAATTTGCCGTTTCATCTTTTGTAAGCCCATCTAAAATACTAGATTCGAAATCTGTTTTATCAGATGAATTTAACGAGAACACGATTAATAATAGCGTAACACTAGCTTACGGAGCTAAGTTTTCTGTCAAAATTAATGATCGAATAAATGTACGTTCTGGTATCTCTAAGGTAGATTTAGAACAACAAACACAGCATGTTGCGTCAGGTATTTCGACTGCGATACAACCTATCTCAACTTTAGAAAACTCGCCTGCTAGAAGACAAAATATTGTCTATAATAGTAATATACAAGTAAATAAAGCAAGTGGAAATAGTGCTACTTTTATGACTTTTTATAACTCTACAGAAAGTAAAATGTCACAAAAAATACAGTACATTGAAGTTCCTGTAGAAATTGAATACAAATTATTGAACTTTGATAAATTTAACCTTTTAGCGACTGGTGGTGGAAGTTATTATTTCTTAACTAAGAATGAAATTGAGATGTCATCTCAAGAGAAAAGTCAAAAAATAGGAAAGGCTTCTAATCTGAATGATATGAGTTATAGTGCGAATGCAGGTCTTAAATTGGAGTATTTACTTTCTCCGAAAACAAGTCTTAATCTTGAGCCTAATTATCGCTATATGATTAATTCATTGAGCAATGTAGAAACTAAAAATCCTTCTTTATTAGGAGTTAATTTAGGATTTTCGATCAAATTCTAATAATAAAAGCGGATTATTCTCCGCCTTTATTGTTATTCAATTTAATATTAATTGTATTATTATCTTCTGACATTTCTATTTTCGCTTCTTCAAAAGTTGGTTCGCGTAAAATAGGATCTGCATTGGTAGAAAAACCATAAGGCTCTTTCCTTACTCCCAGAAAACTTTTATCAAGTTGTTTATTATTGTTTGTATCCAAATATACTTTTACGGCATAAAAAGTTGGTTCTATATCTTTAAAAACCGTTTCGTATTTATCTATATTCTCAATCGGAACATATAGTTTTTTGAACGCATTTTGCCCTTTTGTGTAATTTTCTACATTACGATAAAACTCAATTGCCAAATTACCTTTCGTCTTCTTAATATTCGTAATTGATAATTTTACATCAATTTGAGCCATTACAAGTTGTGCACAAAATATCACAACAATCATTAGAATTTTCTTCATTTCAAAATCCTTTAGTTTAATTAATTCATTTACAAATATTTAAAACCTAATACTTGTAAATTTTAGTTTAAATTATTAGGATGAAAAAGTATCTATTTTTTATCCTAACAATTTGTTTCTCAATTGGAATAATAATTTCAGAATTATTCATTCATGCTACAAATTTACAAATTATATTTTTTTTTCTCATCGCACTACTTTTTATATCGATGTTAAAAAATCAAAATCGTCAAAATATATATCCATATTTAGCTATCTCAATAATTTTAGGATGCTTTATTCATCAAAGTTACAAACGAATTGCAAACCAAAATCTTGATACTTCTCACAAAATTCACTTGCTAAAAATTATCACTCAAATCAATAAATCCAAAAAATCTGCCAATTATATTGCGAAAGATATCTTAAACAATCAAAGAATTGTAGTACATATCAAAGATTTCGAGAAAGATTATTATCCAAATGATGAGATTATTGCGAACGGAAAACTAAGCGAAATTCAAGTTCCTCTTAATCCTTACCAATTTGATTACAAGCATTTTTTAAATAGAAAAAATATTAATTATCAGCTATTTATTGACAAACCAATTGCTGAACACAAAACTGGAAAAGGATTTTATCATTGGAGTGCAAAATCTAAAGCAGAATTAAGAGAAAAATTAATCAAACAAGGTTATACAACAGAAAGTAGAGCCATTATATCGTCTATGTTATTGGGTGATCGGACTGAATTAACAGAGGAATTAAACCAAAGTTACATCAACACAGGAGTTGTGCATATTTTGTCAATTTCTGGTTTGCATGTTATGATGATTTTTGCAATTCTACAATTTGCTTTACAACCATTATTACACCTAAAAAATGGACGAAAAATCAGAATTATCATCAGTTTAATATTCATTTGGGGTTTTGCTTTTTATGTAGAATTACAACCTCCCGTTTTTCGTTCTGCGTTGATGATTACCATTTATTATATCAGTGAATTACTTAATCGTCCAAAAAATATTTTTCATACACTTTCACTTTCTGCCTTTATTATCCTCGTTTTTCAACCTAATTATTTGTTTGATGTTGGATTTCAATTAAGTTTTTCAGCAGTCTTTTTCATCGTTTGGCTTAACCCCATTTTCGAAAATTATTGGAAGGTAAAGAATAGTCTTTTGAAGAAAATCAAGATTATGATTGAAACAAGTTTGTCTGCACAATTAGGAACTTTACCGATTTCGGTATTCTATTTCAATCAATTTTCAGGATTGTTTCTGTTTGGAAACTTAGTTTTGATTCCAGCTTCTTTCTTGATGATATGTGGCGGAATTATCAGTATTATTTTAACAACTTTTAATCTCAAAATTAACTTATATGTCTGGATATTCAATCAGTTTATACATTGGTCAAATTACTATATTTATTGGTTGGCAAGTTTCAAATTTGTCGCAAAAGATATTTATATCAGTTTGCTTACCGCAATTTTAATTGGAGTTATTTTATATTTATTAAAACCATTGCTTCTTAGCAAATCTAAAAATGCATTAATTATTTGTATCATCAGTTTATTTTTGATCGAAGCAGAACGATTTTTCCAAGTTTATCAACTCAATCAGTCAAATGAATTGATTGTTTTTAATCAATATAAGAATAGCATTATCGGAATTCGAAATCAGCGAAATTTAGCAATATTAAGCGAAAAACCTTTGGACGAAAAAACATATAATTTCACGATTAAACCATATAAAATTCACGAACGAATTAAAGATGTTAGTTTCTATTCTTATAATTCAGACTTTAAACATCAACATTTTATCAAACATCCAAATTCTATTGAAACGAAGTCATTTAAACTCTTATTAAATGAAGAAGATTCAGCGCTTCCTTTTTATGTGTTAATTCATCAATCTAAGCTTTATCCTTTCGAAAATAATAACAAATTAAAAAGGGTAATTGCCGATGCCAGCAACTACCCTTCTATTGTTACAGAACTTGAAGAAACTTCTGATTCTGTTTTATGGAAAACCTCTCAACAAGGTTATTTCTCGATTAAATTTTGATATCGTTTATGAAATCTGCCGAACTACGATAACCCAAAACAATTTTGCTAATATCTCCTTTTCCGTTCATCAAAACAGTTGCAGGATAGCTCAATTGCCCATTTGTAAAGGCATACGCCATGTAATTCGCTTTAGCAGGTGCAATGTACGTGTACTGAATTCCCATAAATTTTACCATGTCCTTTGTTTCTGCATCAAATTTTATCGCAATGTAGTTTTTGTTTACATAATCTGCGACCTTATTATCTGTAAAGGTTTCTTTGTCCAAACGCTTACAAAATCCACACCATGTTGTATAGAAATTCATCAATACAGGTTTTTCTGGATGTGCTTTAATCTCTTTTTGAGCTTCGTCTAATGACAACCATTTAATTTCTTGTCCGAAAAGAAATGATGATAAAATTAGGGCAGCGATTGCTAAGCTTGATTTCATAAAATTCAATCTTTATTATTTAACTCCGTGCATCAATTTCTTCATAATTGGATTTAATGCGATAACGATTAAACCTGCTACAATTGGTACAATTGTAAAGATTAAGAAGAAAGTTGATAACGAATATTCTTTTGTAATATTTTCGATTTGACCTCCTAAAATGGCTGCCAATTTGTTACCAATTGCAATTGCAAGGTACCACATTCCGAACATAAATGCAATCATACGCGCTGGAACTAATTTCGATACATACGAAAGTCCAACTGGAGATAAGCAGAGCTCGCCCAATGTGTGGAATAAATAAGCTAAAACTAACCAGATGATAGAAACGCGCACGCCTTCTGAAATTCCGTAAGAACCGAAAGCTAAGAATCCGAATCCGATTGCCATAATGATTAATCCTAAACCATATTTTACAGAAGCTGATGGGTTATATTTAGAATCCCAAACACGAGAAACTAATGATGCTAATGCAATGATGAAGAATGAGTTTAAAGTTGAGAACCAAGAAACGGTAATTTCTACTTGAGAATCTTTAATCTCTGCTACTTTCGCAGGAACAACTTCAGATGGTTTGTTTTGATTTTTATATTCAGTATCTAATTTCACTAAACTTTCTGGAGAAACTAATACAAATTTGTCTCCTTCTTTGTGAATATTAATATCAGATCCTTTTGTTAAAGCGTCTTGAGAAGCTAAATTAATTGTTTCAGTAACAATTTTATCTGTAGAATTTGCTACATAAGAAGCTGTAACTGGTGTTTTATCAAAAACAGGTTGTCCTTCTTCGTTCATAACTTGTTTACCAGCGTCGTCTAATTTAGCCGTTTCAATTGCTTGGTAAGAAACATCGTAAGAGTGAGAAGTCCAGTTATAGTTTAACATCCAAATTGCAGCAGCCCAAATTCCTAAGAATGTAAACGCTAAAACCACATTAGATAAAGCAGCTTTTTTGAATGTTTGTTTTGCTAATAAAATCAATACATAAGAGATGAACAATAATGGAACAACTGTTAATAATGTATTGAAAACATTGAATGCCATTGCTGCACCTCCAATCAAGTTACGTTCTGTATTATCACGCGCAAAGATTACCAATGATGTAGCTCCTTGCTCGAAAGACATCCAAAAGAAGATCACGAAAAACGCGAAAATAATTACCGCAATCATACGATCACGAACCACTTTTGTGTAATTTGCTAAACGACGAATTACTACAAAGAAGAACAAGAATAATGCAACTAAAATAACGACATTTTGTCCTGATAATCCTCCGATAGAGAATGGGAATAAGTTAATTCCACCAATAGCATTTAATGGATCATTGAAAGCATATCCTAATCCTAAAAGCGTCATAATAACGATCAAAATTTGATCTAGAACTGTAAAAGGATTTGGTTTTTCTCCTGGCTCGTATTTAGACTCAACTTCTTCAGCATTCTCAATTTTATCATTAAGATTTTGTTTAGAAGGAACCTCTCCAATATGTCCAAATAATGGTTTTGCTAACCAGAATTGTAATGTTCCTAATAACATGAAGATACCAGCTAAACCGAATCCCCAGTGCCATCCTACTTTTTCTGCTAAGAAACCACATAACATCATTCCGAAGAATGCACCAGCGTTAACTCCCATGTAGAAAATTGTATAAGCACCATCCTTTTTCTCAGGAAAGTCTTTGTACATTTCTGATAAGATAGATGTCATATTTGGTTTAAAGAATCCTGTTCCGATAACCAAACACGCTAATCCTAAATATAAAAAGATCGGTGTATCGAAAGCCATAAATGCGTGACCAAGCGTCATAATAATCGCTCCAATCACAACTGCCCAACGATAACCTATATATTTATCAGCAATAATACCTCCAAAGATGGGCGTAATGTAAAGTAACATTGCGTATGTTCCATACAAAGCGGTTGCTTTTTCTATAGACCATTCCCAACCTGGATTTAATCCAATAACTGCAGCTGTTAAAAACTGAATTAATAAAACGCGCATTCCATAGAAAGAAAAACGCTCCCACATCTCTGTAAAGAAAAGTACGAACAATCCTGACGGATGTCCTAGTACTTTTGAATCAAAGAAATTTTCCGATTTTGAACTCATGTTTGTTTGTTAAAAGTATATCTTAAAAGTTATTTTACGTCTTGCATTAATTTGCGTACTAATGGAGAAGCTAATATCAAAATTACACCTGCAATAACAGCATATAGCGCAATTTCTTTGTATCCATTAGTGTAAGAATATAGTTTATCTAAATTAGATGCTCCTTCTACAACAGAATTTGACATGCTACTACCAATGATTCCGGCAACATATTGTCCATAAGCAGAAGCTAAGAACCACATTCCCATCATCATTCCTTGTAAATTATGTGTCGATAATTTTGTCATAATTGATAATCCAATTGGTGACAAACATAATTCTCCGAATGTGATGACTAATAATGCTAATGTAAAGAAGTCTAATGAAGTAACACCAGCTGCATCAGCAAAGAAACTTGTCCCGAAAAGAACATAGTATCCAGCTCCTAATAAGATAAATCCTAAACCAAATTTGATTACTGTATTTGGTTCAATTTTCTTTTTAGCTAACCAAATCCAAGCTAAACCTAATAATGGAGCGAAAAGGATAATAAAAAATGCTCCTCCAGAATTGTTAACTCCATTCGGATCTAATGGAATCCCTAAAACATCTGATGTTAAATGATTTGCAGCAAAAATACTAAGTGATCCTCCTGCTTGTTCGTATATTCCCCAAAATAAAATCGAGAATAAAATGAAAACTAAAGCTGCATATAATTT
Organism: Empedobacter sedimenti; assembly: GCF_030005555.1. GTDB lineage: Bacteria > Bacteroidota > Bacteroidia > Flavobacteriales > Weeksellaceae > Empedobacter > Empedobacter sedimenti. The sequence continues at coordinate 91,519 of NZ_JASCQG010000014.1, forward strand.
TTTACGTTCAGCTGAAGTTACTTTTGTCATTTCGTAGAATAAATACAACAATGTTAAAGGTCCAACTGTGTACATAAAATAATCTGTATAATCAGTGTTCTGAACCATTGCCATAATCAATGGAATAGCTAATAATGTACCTACATAAACAGCAATTTCTTTAACCAAAGGCATACGAACTTCTTTTCCATCTTTATTTTTTACTTTTGGTTGTAAACCAATAGGTCCTAAATGTCTTTCAGTAAAAAAGAAGTTAATCAAACTTATTGTCATTACCAAAGCTGCTAAACCAAAGGCTACATTCCAGCGATGAGCTTCGTCTATAAAACTCGTAAACATGTTACCTTTCCCTATTGCGATACATAAATATCCGCCAAGAAAAGCTCCTAAGTTAATTCCAGCATAGAAAAGTGAGAAACCTGCATCGGTTCTTTCGTCGCCTTTTTTGTATAATTCTCCTACCATTGTCGAGATATTAGGTTTAAAAAAACCTGTACCCACAACTGTAAAAGCAATTCCTATAAAAAATAAGTTGTGCGGATTGGTAGACAATAAAATACTACCTATAATCATTAAAAATCCACCCCAAAATAACGATTTCCTGAATCCTAAAATTTTATCTGCAAACAACCCTCCTACGAATGTAAAAGCGTAAACAAATGCCTGAATAGCTGCATATTGTAACTGAGATTGACCTTCTGCCATTTTTAATTGGTCAATCATAAAGAAGACCAGCATTCCTCGCATTCCGTAGAAGCAAAATCTCTCCCACATTTCAGAAAAGAAAAGACTCCATATTTGTTTTGGATACTTTCCTTTAAAATTCTGAATTTCCTCTAAAGTTAATTCTTTACTCATAATTTCTTTAACTAAGCGCTAATTTATCTTTAAGATTTTATTAGCAATCAACGAAAATAAAAAAAACCTCTGACAATGCAGAGGTTTTTTTTGTTTAATGTATGATTTTTATCAAATTGAATACTAAAAGTTCAAATTCTTTGGCGTATCCTAATAAATAAAACTTTATTATTATAAATTCTTCTTGATAAAGTTTGTCATTTTACGATAAAGCTGAACACGTGTATTTCCACCATAAATTCCGTGATCTTTATCTGTATAGATTGCCATATCAAAATCTTTGTTAGCTTGTACCAACGCTTCCGACAATTCATATGTGTTCTGTGGATGTACATTATCATCAGCAGAACCAGAAATTAATAAGAAATTACCTTTTAAATTCTTTGCATAATTAATTGGTGAATTATCGTCATAACCTGCCGCATTCTCTTCCGGTGTACGCATAAAACGCTCTGTATAAACAGAATCGTAATAACGCCAGTTTGTTACAGGAGCAACCGCAATTGCTGCTTTGAAAACATCTGCACCTTTAAATAAAACATTAGAAGACATGAAACCTCCGTAAGACCAACCCCAAATTCCGATACGAGATTTATCTACATAAGGTAAATTACCAATCTCTTTTGCCGCAGCAATTTGATCTTCTACCTCATATTTCCCTAATTGTAAATACGTTTGTTTCTTGAAAGCTTCTCCTTTGTATCCCGTTCCACGACCGTCAACACAAAAAACAATGTAACCTTCTTGTGCCAACATCATGTGCCAATAATCATTCGAGTTGAAATAAGCATTGTTTACATTCTGAGAACCTGGTCCAGAATATTGATACATCAAAACTGGGTATTTTTTATTTGGATCAAAGTTTTTTGGTTTGATTACATAAGCATTCAACTCGTTTCCTGCTGCAGTTTTCAACACAAATAATTCTTTTGTTCCAATATTATCTGTATTCAATTTATCTTTTAAAGAAGTATTGTCAACGATTACGCCCAAATCTTTTCCAGCTTTAGATTCTACTAAACTAATTGTTTTTGGTGTTGTTGTATTCGAAAAAGTGTTAATGAAATACGTAAAATTCTTACTGAAAGCAGCCGAATTTGTTCCATTATTTTTCGTCAACATCGTTGTTTTCTTACCATCTAAACTAACTGATGAAATTTGTCTTTCTGTCGAAACACGTTTTCCATTGTTCGCATTAGATTGATAATAAAGTGTTTTATTCGCAGGATTATATCCGTAATAATTTGTTACTTCCCAATCTCCTTTCGTCACCTGATTGATTAACTTTCCGTTATCTGCATAATGGTAAATATGGTTATTTCCATCGCGTTCAGAAGTCCATAAAAACGAATTATCTGCTAAAAATTCTACCGTTAAATTATCCGTTTCAATCCACGCTTTATTTGTTTCAGTAAATAATTTATTTACTTTTTTCGTATTGATATCATAAAATGAAACATCTACATTATTTTGATGACGATTAGACGTTACAACCGTTAATAAATTCGCTTTTGTAGAGAACTTAATTTTAGGAATGTAATAATTCTGAACTCCGCCTAAATTAACATTTGCAGTTGAGTTATTCTTCGTATCAAAAACATGTAACGAAACTTCAGAATTGTCTTGTCCTGCCTTTGGATATTTGTAACGTAATTCTTGTGGATAAAGATTATTGTGGTAAATCGGAATATTAATTTCTTTCACTTTCGATTCGTCAAAACGAACATAAGCCAACGAAGTTCCATCAGCATTCCAATCAAAATTTCTTACGAAACCAAACTCTTCTTCATAAACCCAATCATTAATCCCATTGATGATATTATTCTTTTTACCATCTGTTGTAACTTGAGTTACTTTGTTCGATTTAAGATCTTGAATGTATAAATTATTCTCAAAAGCAAAAGCTACTTTAGAAGCATCTGGCGAAAACAAAGGTTCTTGAATTCCTTTTCCGTCAAATAACAATACTTTCGATTTTGTTTGCGTATCATATACTTCAAACTTTGCAGTAAACGAATGACGATAAATTTGGTTAGAATTTGTTTGCAATAAAACGTAACGCTCATCAGAACTAAATTCATAGCCTTCAAACTTTCCTGGAACAACAACAATATCAGAAGACTGACCTTTTTTCAATGTCGATTCGTACGAACGTTTTACCAACCCGTCCTTTGTCAGAATAGTATAATTTTCTCCATCGTTCAGAGAATTAACACCATACAAAGAATTTTCACGGTATTTACCACCATAAATTCCTTCTAACGTTATTTGTTGTGCATAAGAATAAGCGCCCATCGCAAGGACAGCTAAACTTAAAATAAATTTTTTCATATTAATTTTCTAATCATGTGAGTTCAAACAATCAAATATAAACAATTATATTTTTTGAAATATCATTTCAACTGAATATTGAACATAAATAGAAGATGTACAAAAAGTTTTAAGTATTTTTATACATTCTATCAATCAAAACGTTTGTAATTTTGTCTTATAAAAAAATATCCAATATGAAGCATCAAGCAGTAGAAGGTTTTTCGAAATTATCGAAAGAAGGAAAAATTGAATGGGTTGTCAATGAATATTTGAATGGTGATGAATCTGCCATCAAAGTATTGAAACAATATTGGAATGATGATGCAGATTTACAAAAACTGCACGACGAATTTTCAGAAAATACAGTTTCTAATTTCTATATGCCGTTTGGTTTAGCGCCAAACTTTTTAATCAACGACGAATTATATGCTATTCCAATGGCGGTTGAAGAATCGTCTGTTGTTGCTGCGGCTTCTAAAGCTGCAAAGTTTTGGCAAACACGTGGTGGTTTCAAAACAACTATTTTATCAACAACAAAATTAGGTCACGTACATTTTATGTATGAAGGTGACAAAGAAAAGTTGCAAAATGCATTTGAAACGACGATTAAAAATCAATTAATCGAAACGACAAATGATATCACAAAAAACATGCGTGCGCGTGGTGGTGGTATTTTAGCTTTAGAATTAATTGATAAAACGGCTGATTTAGAGAACTATTATCAAATAAAAGCATCTTTCGAAACAATGGATTCGATGGGAGCAAACTTTATCAATTCTTGTTTAGAACAATTCGCCAAAACATTACGAAACGAAATCGAAGCTGATTCAACTTTTACAGATGACGAAAAAGATTCAGTTCAAATCGTGATGTGTATTTTATCGAATTATACACCAGATTGTATTGTTCGTGCAGAAGTTTCTTGTCCTGTTGAGCAATTAGCAGAAGGGAATGTAACCTCAGAAGAATTTGTAGAGAAGTTTTCTCGTGCGGTTCGAATTGCAGAAATAGAGCCTTATCGTGCAACAACTCACAACAAAGGAATTATGAACGGAATTGATGCGGTTGTCATTGCAACAGGCAACGATTTTCGTGCTGTAGAGGCTTGTGCGCATACGTATGCCGCGAAAGATGGTCAATATTCTTCATTAACACATTGCGAAGTAAAAGATGGAATTTTCCGTTTTTGGATTGATTTACCAACTGCGCTTGGAACAATTGGTGGATTGACAGCTTTACATCCTTTAGTAAAATTAGCGATGGGAATTCTTGGAAAACCGAATGCTAAAGAATTGATGGGATTTGTTGCTGTTGCTGGATTAGCGCAAAACTTTGGTGCGTTGCGTTCTTTGGTTACAACTGGAATTCAGAAAGGTCACATGAAAATGCACTTGATGAATATCTTGAATCAATTAGAAGCAACCGAAGAAGAAAAGAAATATTTTGTCAATTATTTCAAAGATAAAACGGTTTCTCATCACAATGTAATAGAGGAATTTTGCAGATTACGTGGTGTAAAAAATGTAGAAGACATCAAAAAAGATAAATAATCTAACAAATGCGAATTTGGTCTGTTCATCCGAAATATCTCGATGCAAAGGGAATTGTAGCGCTTTGGCGTGAAACGCTCTTGGCAAAAAATGTTTTGGAAGGTAATACTAAAGGTTATAAAAACCATCCGCAATTAATTCGCTTCAAAACTGTAGAAAAACCGCTTGAAGCGATTAATCAATATTTAGCAGAAATTTGGGACGAAGCGACACGAAGAGGTTATAATTTTGATCGAAATAAAATTGACTTTGATTTCAAAAAGATTAAAATTGATGTCACAACAGGTCAATTGCAGTATGAATTCAACCATTTATTAAAGAAGTTAGAACAAAGAGATCCTGAACGATTCAAACAATTTGAAAACCTCAAAATGGTTGATTGTACAGAGATTTTCAAAGTAAAAGAAGGAGAAATAGAAAAATGGGAGATCATTTCTTAGAAGAATATTTTGCGAAAGCCAAAGAAAAACAACGCGAACACAAAAAGTTTTTGGAGAAGTTGAAAAAAAAACCACCTAAAAACTTGGATCAAAAAATGGAAGAAATTCACGAAGATGTTTTCAATCGCATTGATTGTCTTTCTTGCGCGAATTGTTGCAAAACAACTGGTCCGCTTTTTACGCAAAAAGATATTGAACGTTTAGCGCATGTTTTTCGCATAAAACCAAGTCAATTTATCGATAAATATTTACGAATTGATGAGGATAACGACTACGTTTTACAGCAAGTTCCTTGTCCATTTTTAGATAGTGAGAATTATTGTTTGGTTTACGAAGATCGCCCAAAAGCTTGCCGCGAATATCCGCATACGGATCGTAAAAAGTTTTATCAAATTAATCATCTTACCATAAAAAACACGCTAATTTGTCCTGCAACCTATGAAGTTGTAGAACAAATGCAGAAAGAAATAAAAGTATAAATGGACACAATCTTAAAAATAATCGCATTTATCATGTTGATATTTCCGACAATTTACCAAGGAATTGCTGGATTTAGAACCAAAGAAGCTGCTGTTGTAAAAAAAGTTGCTTGGCGCGCCGTTTTGATGCAAATCATGGGAACGCTTTTGGCATATTTTATCTTCATAAAAATTGGTCAAGACAAGCAAGTTGCCATTTATGTTGGCTTTATGTTTTTTACGTCGGTCGCCATTTTAGTTCTGATTCAAAACATTTTGATTTACTTAAAAAATAATAGTAATAATTAAAAAACGTCGCTCTGTGAGCGACGTTTTTTTATGTCATTAAGCCAATAAATTAACGTATTGTTGTGCTTTTTCGGTTAATGTAGATTTTACCTCATCATAATTTGAATCAAAAAAACTACGTAATCTAAACTTTGATTTTTTGGTTTGAATGGTCAAAACTTGATTTCGATTTAATCGTAAAATATCTTCTTCTTCGTACAAATAATAAATAGCGCGATACGGAATTTCATCTTTCTTGAAAATAGTCCTAATCTCGAAAGTGTCTTCTTTCAATTTAAAAAGTGTCAAATTACATGTTAAATCATATAAAACTGAGATTGAAATTAACATCGAAATCATAAATAGTCCAAGATTAAGAAAAGGATCCTTGAAATAAAATTCTTCTCCAAACCAAAACGTTTTTACAAATAGGAAATTCACAATCATCAATACAATAAATGTTGTGATTGGTATGATAACTTGCCAGCTTAATTTTGATTGAACCATTTTTTCCTATTTATACTAATTTACACTTTTTTTAAATTCAATTTTAAATAATTATTCTCTTTAAACGTAAAAAAACCTCTATTAAAGTAGAGGTTTTGATGTTATAAAAATGTTATATGAGGAATTATCTAATTAAAACGATAATTGTTATGTTAATTATAATCCAAGATTTATGCCAAATTGTATCATTTTACGATTATCGAATGTGTTATCTTTAAAATAAGTATTAAAGTCTTTGCGAACAAAAACGTCTACGAATCCTAAACCAATTGTCAATTCAGCTCCGTAAATAAAGTTATTTACATTGTAATTTCCTCTTTGTTTATTACGAACTCCATCTCCTTTGTAAATATTATTAGACGAAAGCAATGTTCCTCCGTAAGCAAATGCCGCGATATAATGTTTTTTCTGCGGACGATAAGCAAAATCATCTGTAACATGTTTTACTTTAGATAAATTGTACTTAAAACCTACAGGAACCATAAAATAAGCCGAACGCAATTTTGATTTATCAAGAGAATTTTCGCTTTTTATTAATCCTACGTTTCCGTTACCATCACGTTCAAAACGCATATCATCGTCAATTCGATATGTTCGCCAAGAAAATAGTGCTCCAGCCAAGAAGTTGAAAGGACTTGTTAGAGATAATTGTCTTTCATACATCAATCCTGCTGTTAAATTACTTGAGAATTTTTCGTGTTTATTCAATTCTTCGTCATCCTTTCCTGTAAAAGCCATATAACCAAAAGAAGCATAACCATTTATCTGATTAACAATTCTGTATCGTTTTGTTACATCTTGTTTCGATTTTGGTGTAATAGGATCTTCTCCATTCATAATCGAAAATGCAACTTGTTGTTTAATAATATCATCAAGATTAAAATTAACCTCCTGTATACGGTCATTTATTGTACCTGAATAAACATTCGCAATCGCTTCTTTCTTTGCATTTGCCTCGTTCACGGTAATTTTACCATCAGTTAAATCTTTGTCAACCTCAGCAATTTTTTTCTCCATTGCCGTTTTCTCTTCTTGTACAATTTGACGAATAACTAAAGTAAACTCACTAATACGATCTTTTACAATTGGACTTATTTTTTCGTCGTTCTTATCATTCAAATCAAAAGTAAATTTTTGTGCATATAGTGATGTAGCTGATAAACATAGTAATCCTGCTACGATAAGTTTTTTTATCATAATCTTGTTAATTAAAAGTTGAAAATTGATTTATTTAAAGCCTACAGAAACGACACGTGATTGATTAGACTCTTTTAGATTTTCTTTATTCTCGATCGAATACAATAACATATTAGGATCGACAAAGTTTTTTTTCTTTTTATTATTTTTTATCGAATCTGAACCTGAATTTGCAACAAGCGTTCGTTTTGGAGCTAAATCTTCTACAACAGCTTCTTTTTTCTCAGTAACTGAATTCGTTTTCTTTGGTAATGAAAGTTCTATTTGCTGCGTTTCTTTATTTACCGCAACTTGTACTTTTCCTTTTTGTACAACTTGTTTTTCTTCTTTTGGTGCAACTTCTTCTATTTCTTTTGACGAATCAACTTTTTCGTTATTTGCCAAAATATGCTCTGTCGGATCAGAAATAATTTCAGTATTATGCTTTACAGAATCTATCTTTTTTTGATCAGTATTCTTTACAAAATCAGTTATAATTTCTGTTTCTTTTTCATGATTAATAAAGACATAAACAGATGCCGAAACCATAAACATCGCTACAACAGCAACAGACAACCACCATTTGAAATTTGATTTCTGGACTGGAGGCGCAACATCCATCCTAGCCTGTATTCGATCCCACGCATCACGCGAAGGATTAAGCTCACGCTTTTCTAAGTCCTCTTTTATATAATTTGATATATTATCCTTCTTTTTCATTTCTTTTTTTCTTTTGTGATAAAACAATTTCTTTTAGTTTCGCTTTTGCTCTAAACAGCTGCGTTTTACTGGTGGAAACTGAAATATTAAGCAATTCCGCAATTTCTTGGTGCGAATAATCTTCGAGAACATGTAAGTTAAAAACCAAACGATAAGGTTCGGATAATTGATCTAATACATGCTGAACATTAAAATCTAACCATACTTCTTCTACCTCATCTTCTTCTTCATAAGTTGCTACACGAATATCATCTACATAAATCAGTGTTTTGTTAGAACGTAAAAAAGTTAAACACTCATTGACCATAATTCTTCGTATCCAACCTTCAAAACTTCCTTTATTCTCAAATTTCTGAATGTGATTGAATACTTTACAAAATCCATTTATCATACAATCTTCTGCATAATGCATGTCTTCTATATAACTTCTACAAACGCTCAACATCTTTTTAGAGCTTTGTTCGTAGAGTTCTTTTTGGGCCAAAGCATCGTTCTTTTTTAGCCGTTCGACTAAAATTTCTTCTTTACTTTTTCGATTTAGTACAAATAATTTCACGTGTGTTAATTGCTTTCTATTTTACTAGACTCAAGTTTTTAAAAAAGGTTACAGAAAATTAAACATTTTTTTCAGATTAATTGATAGAAAATAACAAAGCCCGCTAAAAAGCGAGCTTTACATTTAATTTGTTTAGAATATCTAAATTATCTTTCTAACGAATCTTTATTCAATTCATACAAAATTTTAAGACCTTTTATCGTGTGCAAGCGGTCATCAATATCAATTTTATCAGTCAATGATTTATAAACGCCTCCAACTCCACCAGTCGAAATCACATACGATTTTTCTCCAGCTTCTGCATTAATACGATCTATCATTCCTTCGACCATACTCAAAAAACCGTAAACCATTCCTGATTGCATACAAGCTTCAGTATTAGTTCCTAGTACATTTTCTGGAGCACGAAGTTCTACCGTTGGTAGCTGAGCTGTTTCACCTACTAAAGAATTAAGCGCCGTAATAATTCCTGGAGCAATCACTACTCCACGAACTTTTCCGTCTTCATTAATTCCTAAAAAAGTTAGCGCAGTACCAAAATCAATTACAATTTTATTGCCTTTGTATCCCTGATAATGAGCTGCAACAGCATTTGCATATAAATCTGTTCCCATTTGATTAGATGTATGTACAATCTCTGAGGGTGTATTGCGATCAACAATCATTGGTTTGAACTTATGAATGCGTTGCAAAGCAATTTTAACACTCGCAGTAAGAGGCGGCACAACCGAACCAATGACAATATCTGTTATATCATCTTTGTCGATTCCGAAAGGCTCGTACATATTTGTGAATTTTGCAAAAAACTCATACTCAGTACGATAAGGCTTTGAATTAATTGTCCACGTAATAATCTCCGTTTCGCTTTTAAAGACTGCGAAACGAAGATTAGAATTTCCGATATTTACAGCTAATAACATTATTTTGTAAATACATTATTTGTATAATCTACATCAGCCATGCGCTGTGTAGGATCAATTGTAATTTGTTTAACTGCTTTAGAAGTTTTTACCTCATAAACAGGATTTGTCCAGAAAGCATCTGTCAAAACAGTACGTTTTACACCTTTGTATTCAACTAAATTTTCTGGTGGTTTTTCTCCTCTCATTTCGCGTAATGGAATGTAAAATAATTCTTTCGAACCATCATTATATTCAACCAAAACATCTAAAGGCATTGCAAAATCTGATTTGTTAACAACTTCAAAAGAATTTGATTGAACATTTTCTACAGCGTAATCAATTTTACGTGTTGTATTAATAAATAAATTGAAATACCATTTTAGATTAACACCAGAAACTTCTTCTGCAACACGTTTAAAATCATTAGATGTAGGGTGTTTGAATTTCCATTGCTTATAGAATTCTAAAAATGTTTTGTCTAAATTATCTTGACCAATAATATATCCTAATTGAATTGCTAAAACTTGACCTTTGTAGTAAGCTTCCATAGAATATGCATAGTTTGTGTTGTAATAATCTGCCAACAAACTTGCAGGCTCTTCTTTACCAGACAACGCTAATTTGATATAACCTTTTGATGCATCTAAATTTGGATTAGATGGTAAAGTTGCTTGCTTTTCGAAAACTTGTAACGATGCTAAATTCTCCACATAAGATGTAAAACCTTCGTCAAACCACTCATCAACTGTTTCGTTAATTCCGAACAAATGTTGGTACCAAGAGTGCGCTGCTTCGTGATAAATTACACCAACTAATGAAGCTAAACTTCTTTCACCAGTAATTAATGTAGCAGTTCCGTACTCCATTCCTCCGTCACCACCTTGTACAACTGTGTAAGTTGGCCATGGATACGCTCCAAATTTCTCTCCCGCATAATCAAAGAAAGCTGTTGCAAAAGGCATTGCTTCTTTCCAAACTTTTGTTGTTTTTTCTCCTGGTTTGTAAACTAAATATACTTTTACTCCTCCTTTTGAAGTTGCCTCGTCTACCACAAAATCTTTGTCTGCAGCCCAAGCAAAATCGTGAATATTTGTTGCTTTAAAATGCCAAGAAGCACGTCCGTTTTTCTCTACAATTTTTGCATTTTTATCATAACCTTTTACCTCTTTCGGATTTTGTAAAACTCCCGAAGAACCAATTACATAGTCTTTTCCGATGTTGATTGTTACATCAAAATTACCAAAAGGAGCGATAAATTCGCGTCCTACATATTCGTCTAAATGCCACCCAAAATCGTCAAATTGAGCCATTTTAGGATACCATTGAGTCATCGAATATGCTACACCTTCTTTCGAATTACGTCCAGAACGACGAATTTGCTCAGGAACTTGTGCTTCCCAAACCATATCAAAAATGGCAGATTTTCCTGCTTTAATTGGTGTTGCTAACGTAACTTCTAAGATTGTTCCGTCGATTTTATATGAAGTTGCTTTTCCGTTTTGAGTTAAAGACGTAATTTTCTGATAACCCATATTATCATTTCCTAAAGTTGCGATACGAGATTGCATTTTAGGATTTTCTTTCGTTCCGATGTTATCAACCATTCGTTTGTCTGGATCAGCAATATTTGCCAAACGATAATCCATCATCGATTTCGGTTGAAAGGCATTGAAATACAAATGAAAGTAAACTTTATTCAGGCTTTGACCAGAATTGTTTGTGTATTTCAATTTCATTTTTCCGTCATATTGATACAAATCGTCTTTTATATCAATTGTCATTTTGTAATCTACCTTTTGTTGCCAATATCCTTTGCGTTGTGCAAAAGTAAATTGTACTAAAAAAAGACAAATTAGTAAAGTAAATTTTCTCATTTCTAACTAATCATTAAACTTTAATCTCTCAAAAATACAAAAAAGGATGAAAAGCTATGCTTTAATGCTTTTAAATAATGATTTGTTGGTTGGAAGGAGGTGTTTACTTAGTCACATGTTTTAAAGAATCTAATATTTGAAGATTTCTTTTACTATCAGGATTATTCGAATTTAAAGCATCTGTAAAATAAAATTTAGACTTATCAAATTCACCTTTCTCCATATAAATAATTCCTAATGTATTAGAAATCTTATCCGAATAACCTTCTTTTATACCTATTTTTTTATTATAAGCATCTTGCAAATTTATTAATGCATTTGGAAAATCTTTCTTTTCAAAATAAGAAAAACCTATAGGAGCTACAACATCTGGATACTTATTTTTATCAACATGGCTTAAATAAAAAATAGTTAAATCATATTGCTCATTTTCATAAGCCGTCCAACCATCTTCATAAAATTTTAAATTATTATCAGTAAACAATTTATATTTTGCTATAACAAATAATGAAATCAAAGTTATCAATACAATAAAAACACAAATTATTTTTTTCATAAGATTAAATTATAAAAATAATAGTATTATAAAAATAAATACATTAAAAACAAAAAAGCCCCCAATTATATTATGCTTTGAGATTCCTCCAAAATAATCTATCATCCAACCAGAACCAAAAATGTAAAATAGGAAAATAATCAATAAAAAAAAGAAATAGTTATTTTTAATATACTGAAAAATATCTATATAATACGCTGTATTTTTATCTTTATTATTTATACTGAAGAATGGAATTGAATTATCATCATTTTTTTTGTTCTTAAAAAGATAAAAAGATAACTGAGATTCATTTTCATATTTTCTATTATTTAATAATACTTTCCACCCTGTAATAACCCCTCTATATTCTCTACTATTTTTTATTATTCTCTTTTTATTTTCTGTAAAAAAATAGACACTTCTTTTACTAGAGTGTTTATCTATAAATACTCTTTTTGTAAAATTATTATTAATTGATCTTGTTTTTTTTGTAACATAAACCAATTGATTATCTATACCTAATATACTTACCATAAAAAATAAAAGTATAAATACAGGAAATACAAGTATCATTGTAAACACGATGTTTTTCATAAGATATCGTTATTAATCTTTACCTGCTAATACTGTTATTTTACTTCTTGCTGACACTTCTTCATTGCCCAATGCTTCATTAAGTTCTTTAATTTGATTTGCCAAAAACCAATTTGAAGTAGCTCTAAACATATCAATTAAGACATTAATACCAACTCCTTTTAATAAGCCATTTATATGAAACTTCCCTCTGTAATCTTCCCCTTGTTAGGAACATTTAAAAGTATAGTTTTTATTTAATATTATTGTATTATTATTTTGATTAATTTGAAATGTAGGAAAATCATTAGGATTTTTGACCTTACCATATTT